>JAGKSW010000105.1 GCA_018993265.1 Nostoc sp. TH1S01 | reverse complement strand
GGGAACACTTCGACAAGCTCAGTGCATCGCAGGGAACGGGGAACAGCAAAAGAAAAAGGCTGATCTGAACTGTATTGGTTGATGACTAATAATCATTCACCATTGACTATTCTTAATATTTAAGTTCTTTATATAAAATTTACATTATACTTACAGTATTTTTCATTAGGATAATATTATTAATTTACCACTCAAATCCCAGAACATACTGGAATATATAAGTTGAGATAACTATTAATTGATGATAGCTATCGTGATTATCTATGTATACTCGACAACAACATCTCTGGCTACAAAGCTTAGAGGCAGTAATTGACTTTTCGCCACTAACGGTTCAGCCGGAAGCAACAGTGTCAGAGGTAATCTCACTGATGGCAACGTGTGGTGTCGATGTTGTGGTAGTTTCGGTTTCGCAAGTACTGGGATGGCTCACAGCACAAGATGTAGTTAAACTCTTAGCTTCAGGTATTGATTGCCAAAGTACTAAAATTACTGAAGTGATGCAACCTCCAGTAATTACACTGAAAATATCGGAATTTTACAATATAACCGCAATTTTATCACTGTTACGTCAGTATCAATTACATATATTGCCAATTCTCGATGAAGCAGAGCAATTGATTGGCATAGTTACCCCAGCAACTATTTGTCAAGCACTAGAACAATCAGAGCAAAGCGCAGAAGCAGAAAGACTACGTTTACTAGAGTCAGCAGTGGTGAATGCCAACGACTCAATTTTAATCACACAAGTCTATGTGTCGAACGGCCAAATAGAACCAAGGATAGTATATGCAAATCAAGCATTTACTCAGATGACTGGCTACCCACTAGAGGAAGTCATCGGCAAAACTCCGCGATTTTCACACGGGGAAAAAACTAGTCGTGCCGAAATGAATCGATTGTTTGCATCTGTGCAGGCTGGTTTGCCGATTAGAACCGAATTACTTAGCTATCGCAAGGATGGCTCAACCTACTGGGTGGATATGAACTTAGTGCCAATTAAAGATGATCAAGAACGCATCACGCACTTTGTAGCAATACACCGCAACATAACAGAGCGAAAACTGGCAGAAGAAGCATTACAGCGGAGTGAAGAATTATTTCGACAATTAACCGAAAATCTGCCCCAAGCCTTTTATGTTTGGGATGCGAATCAACAAGAATTGCATTATGTTAGCCCAGCTTATGAAAAAATTTGGGGTAGAAGCCGCGATCGCCTCATCGAAAATCCCCAATCATATTTTGCCGCCATCCATCCTCAAGACAGCGATCGCGTAATTGCAGCGTTTCAAACGCTCTTAACTGGTCAATCTTTCTCTGAAAGATATCAAATTGTTCGCCCCGATGGTGAAATTCGTTGGATTTCCAGCAAAATCTTGCCGCTCAAAAATGATCATGGACAAATTTATCGGTTCGCCGCTATAGATATAGATGTGACTGAACGCATCCAAGCAGAAGCCGCAATGCATGAAAGCGAAAGACGATTCCGGGCAATTTTCAATGCAACATTTCAATTTTCTAGCTTACTCACACCAGAAGGCAACTTACTGGAAGCTAACCAGACATTACTCGACTTTGGTGGGCTGCAATTGCAAGATGTTGTCGGCAGATTATTCTGGGAAACTCAATGGTGGACAATTTCTCAGGCCATTCAAAATCAATTAAAACAAGCAATTGCGATCGCCGCTAGGGGAGAATTTGTTCGTTACGAAGTTGAGATTTTGGGCGCTAACCAAACAGTCCGCACCATAGATTTTTCCCTCAAACCCCTCAAAGACGAAACAGGCAAAATCGTACTGCTAATTAGTGAAGGACACGATATCACCGAACTGAAGCAAACGCAAGCCGCACTCAAACAAGCAAACCAAGAATTAGAAACAAGAGTGGCAGAGCGAACCATCGCTTTACAAAAAACAAACCAGCAATTATTAACGGAAATTACCGAACGCCAACAAGCACAAGAAAATTTAGAAAAAAGTGAAGAACGCTTTCGCAACTTAGTTGAATCTAGCTACGATTTAATTTGGGAAGTTGATCACAACTGTGTTTATACTTACGTCAGTCCCAAAATCCGCGACATTTTGGGTTACGAACCAGAAGCAGTTTTGGGGAAAACACCCCTTGATTTCATGCCAGCAGAATTACATGAAACCCTCGCTCCCGGTTTTGCCGCAATTTTAGCATCACCCCAACCATTTCAATGCTTAGAAAACATCCAAGTCCATCAAGACGGGCATTTAGTTTTATTAGAAACTAGTGGGGTGCCAATCTTTGATCAAGCAGGAAAATTTATTGGCTACCGTGGTACAAATCGAGATATTACCGAACGCAAACAAGCAGAGACAGCATTAAGAGAAACTCAACAACAATTACAGGCAATTTTAGATCACTCTGCTGCGGCGATTTATGTCATAGATATTAATAATAGATTTGTGTTAATTAACCGTTATGTTGAACAACTACTCAACATGACTCAAGAGCAAATTATTGGCAAAAGCCTCTACGAACTTTGGACTCCAGAATTTGCCGATGCTTTTGCGGCGAACAACCATCAGGTAATTACTCATGGTTTACCAATCAAAGTGGAAGAAGTTGTCCCCTTTGATGATGGTTTACACACCTACTTTTCGGTAAAGTTTCCCTTAAAAGATGCCGAAGGGGTTATCTACGCTGTTTGTGGTTTATCTACAGATATTACCGATCGCAAATTAGCCGAAGAATCCTTAACTCGCTTTCATAAAGCGATCGAAAGTACTAGTGATGCGATTTGTATGTCAGACATCACAGGTACAGTTAATTACTTGAACTCAGGGTTTAGCGAAATCTATGGATATTCTTTAGAAGAATTTCAGGCAGCTGGGGGAGCGGTTAGTATATTTAAGTATTCAGCAGAGTTAAATAAAGTCTTGACTGCTGTTACTAGTGGTGAGTCATGGCGTGGTGAAGTTACAATGCAAACCCTTAGTGGGCGGCTATTACAAATTTATTTACGGGCTAATGCCATTAAAGATGCCACTGGTAAAATTACTGGATTTGTAGGTATACATACTGATATTACACCACGTAAACAAGCCGAAGAAGGTTTAAAACTACGCGATCGCGCGATCGCCGCCAGCAGTAATGGCATTATAATTGCCGATGCCAGCATTTCCAACGGCCCAATTATTTATGTAAATCCGGCCTTTGAACGTATGACAGGCTACAGTGCAGCCGAAGTCATTGGTACCAGCTTTCGCTTATTTCAAAGTGCAGACATTGAACAATCGGGTTTACAAGAACTAAATGCGGCGATGCAAGCTGACAAAGGTTGTACTGTGGTTCTGCGTAACTATCGTAAAAATGGTAGTCTGTGGTGGAATGAACTCAATATTTCTCCTGTCTATGATGCTGATGGTGTACTTACGCACTACATCGGCATTCAAACAGATATTACTGAGCGCAAACAAACAGAAACTGTTTTACTCGTCACTCAACAGCGATTGCAATACTTACTATCCTCCAGTCCGGCTGTGATTTACACCAGTAAAGTTGCCGAAGATTTTGGTACAACCTTTGTCAGTAATAATATTATTTCTATTACTGGTTATCAACCACAGGATTTTACAGAAGACTCTAACTTTTGGTCGAGTCATATCCATCCAGAAGATGTAACAAATGTTTTTGCCGAACTCAGTCAAATTTTACAGCAAGAATCTTACAGTTTAGAATACCGCTTTCTCCACAAAAATGGGACTTACCGCTGGGTCTCTGACCAAGGTAAACTAGTCCGAGATGATGCTGGCAACCCAGTGGAAATGGTTGGTTATTTGGCAGATATTACACAACGTAAGCAATTAGAACAAGAACTTAGAGTAGCTCTAGAGAAAGAAAAAGAACTGAATGAACTGAAATCTCGGTTTGTTTCCATGACTTCTCACGAATTTCGCACACCGCTGAGTACAATTTTGTCTTCTTCAGAATTACTGGAACATTATCGTTACAAATGGACAGAAGAAAAACAAATTACTCATCTGCGCCGTATTCAAGCAGCCGTGAAACGCATCAATGAAATGTTGAATGATGTTTTAGTTATTGGTAAAGCGGAAGCGGGAAAACTGGAATATCAACCTAGCAATTTTGATTTAGTTGCTTATTGTAATTACATCATCGAAGAAGCACAACTAAATCAAAATAATCGCTGTGAGATTTCTTTTACTAGTCAATATCCATCTGTCTTATGCTGTATGGATGACAAATTGCTGGGACATATTCTGAATAATTTGCTATCGAATGCGATTAAATACTCTCCGGAAGGAAGCACTGTTAAATTAAAACTTGCTTGTGAAGGTCAAGAAGCAATATTAAAAATTCAAGACCAAGGAATTGGCATTCCACAAGAAGACATACCACATTTGTTTGAATCTTTTCACCGTGCTAAGAATGTGGGAAATATTCTAGGAACTGGTTTAGGATTGGCAATTGTGAAAAAGTGTATAGATATACATAAAGGTAAGATTGCTGTCACCAGTTCACTGGGAGTTGGTACTACCTTTACTGTAAATCTGCCATTAAATAACGCAATGCAAATCGAGGGTAACGATGATTAAAATTTTGGTAATTGAAGACGAAGAATCAGTACGAGAAAACATTTTAGATTTGCTAGAGGCCGAAGATTTTGAAACAATTGCTGCTGCTAATGGTAAAACAGGCGTAGATTTAGCATTTACAGAATCTCCAGACTTAATTTTATGCGACATGATGATGCCGGAAGTTGATGGTTATGGAGTGTTAACAGCATTACGACAAGACCCATTAACAGCCACAATTCCATTTATTTTTCTAACAGCAAAATCTGCGAAATCAGATTTTCGTCAAGGGATGGATATGGGTGCAGATGATTATCTGACTAAACCGTTTACCAGAGCAGAATTATTAAGTGCGATTATGAACCGTTTAGAAAGACAAGCTACTTTAAAAAAATATTTATCTAGTCCGACGACAATACCGAAAACTGTATCACCCAAAGTGCAGTTATTGGAAATGAATTTGCAACGGGTGATTCAAAAACAACAGTTTCAAGAATTTGAAGTTTATTATCAACCCATAGTTGATATTGCTTCTGGACAAATTATTGCTGCTGAAAGTTTATTACGGTGGCAAAGTCCAGAATTAGGTTTAGTTACTCCCACAGAATTTATCCCAATTGCTGAATCTACAGGTTTAATTGTACCTCTTGACCAATGGGTATTAGAGAATGTTTGCAAACAAATTAAGGTTTGGCATGATTTTGGCATTGCTTATTTAAAAATGACTGTTAATTTGTCAGTAATTGAATTTCATCAGCCAGACTTGCTCAAAAAAATCACTGAATTTTTAAACAGAAATCAGCTTGAACCACAATATTTAGAAATAGAGTTGACTGAAAGCATGATTATGCAAGACATCAATAGTGCGATCGCTACGATGAATAAATTACAATCTTTAGGTTTGAAAATTGCTATTGATGATTTTGGTACTGGATATTCATCACTAATTTATCTCAAAAATTTACCAATTAATACTTTAAAAATTGACCGTTATTTTATTCATAACGTAGCTGTTGATCATCAGAAATCTGCCATTACTAAAGCCTTAATTGAAATGGCACATAACCTAAATATGCGCGTAGTTGCTGAAGGAGTGGAAACAGAAGAAGAATTACATTTTCTTCGGGATTTTAACTGCGATTATATGCAGGGTTTTTTGTTCAGTCGCCCATTACCAGCCGCAGAATTTGAAAACTTTTTGTGGAGTAATAGACATTTATATATATAAGTTTATACAAACTTCACAATAAATCTTTTTGCTACATAAAATTTTTGTATTTATCTAATAGAGATAAATATATAATTCAACTTGTTAATAAAAAATAAAACGGGTGCTAATAATCCAAATTATATTTAATATCTAAGTTTATTAAATCTCTCTAATAATATATTTTTTAAAATTTTATATTTACTTACATTCAGTCAAATATATATATGAATAAAATATTAGTCATTGAAGATGATATAAATGTGCGTCAGAATCTCGTAGATTTGCTGTATGCGGAGAATTTTAACGTTATTACAGCCGAAAATGGTTACTTTGGTTTGCAGTTAGCGCAAACAGAAATTCCAGACTTGATAATCTGCGATGTCATGATGCCAGAATTTGACGGTTATGAAGTCTTGAAAGAAGTACGTCAAAATCCTAAAACGGCAATTATTCCTTTTATTTTTTTAACTGCAAAATCGGAAAAAACTGATTTTCGCAAAGGCATGGATTTAGGCGCTGATGACTACATCGTTAAGCCTTTTTCTCGTGTAGAATTATTAGCTGCTATTACCTGTCGGTTAGAAAAACAAACAGTAATTTATCAACAAACTCAAGAAAAATTAGATAAATTGCGTACTAGTATTACGCTGTCACTACCTCACGAATTACGCACACCGCTCAATGGCATTTTGGGTTTCTCCCAAATTCTGATGGAAGAAAGTGAACTGCTAGATGCAGAATCTATCAAAGAAATGGCGGAATTCATCCACCAATCAAGTCAACGTTTATTTCATTTAATCCAAAAGTTTTTACTATACGCAGAGTTAGAAATTATTGCTACAGATCCGCAACGAGTCAGCGAAATTCAAAAGCAGTCAGTTGAATTTCCGACACTAGAACTAATTAATTTGATGCAGGAAAGAGCAAAAAATGCTGGCAGAGAAGATGATATCCAAATAGACTTATCACCTTGCCAAGTCCATATTTCTTCCACAAAAATTACGAGAATAATTGAGGAATTACTAGATAACGCTTTAAAATTCTCTCCCAGCGGTACACCAATTAAAATTACAGCTAAGCCTATTAATCATACGTTGAGTTTATCTTTTAGCGATCAGGGCCGTGGTATGAGCCGAGAACAAATTGCTGAGTTAGGTGCTTATCGGCAATTTGAGCGTAAACTCCATGAACAACAAGGCTCAGGATTAGGCTTAATCATCGCCAAAAAATTGGCAGAATTACACGGTGGAAACCTTAGAATTGACAGTAAGCCCCAAGAAAAAACTATTGTTACCGTTACCCTTCCCTGTAGCACTCAGGAAACATTACTCATCACTCAAAACTCAGCACTCAGCACTTAAAATTCTTAACTCAGCACTCAGCACTTAATAAAAGCTTGGGCATTGCTCAAGAAGCATTAACTTATCTGGGCAATGCCTTCAGCTAGTTGGGTATGTAGATTTGGCTGACTCGATTACTATTATGTCTAGCCGATGTATGAAATGATGTTGGGGTTTTTGTCTAATTTAGCGTATAACTTGTATAAGTTGTATACGAATAAGCAATTTTCTGTAGAGTGTGGTGGTAGATTATGGCAAAGCGATCGCTCCAAGCATCGGCTGACGGTATTAAAAAAGCAAAACAAGCCTTTAAACGCAAAGGTTGGACACAAGAATATCTAGCAGCTGAGGTAGGCTTAGAGACTCGCCAAGCCATTTGGAAGTTTTTTACTGGGAAGCGGATAGACCGCCATGTGTTTAACGATATCTGCTTTGCGCTTGAACTCGATACTTCCGAAATTGCCCAACCCTTCATTAGCGACGAATCAAGTTTGTTAGATCCCCCCGCCAATCTTTCACTAGAGATTGAGACATTAGTAGCAAAACTGCGGTCTATTTATCATGAAAATATTCAAGTGCAGTGCGGTACTGTGCAAATCTTGGATGTTGCTCAACCGCTAAAATTCCACGATATTTATGTTGATGTAGACATCTTGGAAGTAATTACCAGCCGCAGATGGCTAGAAATTCGCAACTTACCCAAGCTACCGGGAAGTGAAAATCATTGGTTTGGTGTAACTGACTTACCGCACACTAGAGTTGCGGGAATAGAAGCAGCCAGTAAATATACCAAGTTGCTGATACTCGGTAAACCTGGTTCTGGTAAAACGACATTTTTGCAAGCGATCGCTAATAGTTGTAATCTTGGCTTGTTTCAACCTGATTATTTACCCATCTTTGTCCGTTTAAAAGACTTTGCTGAAGATATTCGCGGACGTAATCAAATCAGCCTTTCTAACTATCTGTATGAATCTTTTATCAATTTGGGTATCCATGAACAAGAATTAAATACAATCTTTGCTCATGGACGAGCTTTAATTTTATTAGATGGCTTAGATGAAGTAATTGAGGAAGATACCCAAAAAATTTGTCATAAAATTCACCAGTTTGCTGAGAAGTACTACAAAAATCACATAATTATTACTTGTAGAGTGGATGCCAAAAATTATAAATTTCCTAACTTTACTGAAGTAGAAATTGCTGATTTTCATAAACCGCAAATAGCTAATTTTGCTGAAAAGTGGTTTCTCTCCGTTGCCAAGCAACCCCCAGCCACAGCCAAAGAATTAGCCAGTCGCTTTATGCAGAAGCTAGAATTAAGAGAAAATTTACCAATTCTAGATTTAGCAGCTACACCACTTCTACTAAATTTTATTTGCTTGGTCTTTCAGTTTACCGAAGATTTTCCAATTAACCGCGCTGAACTTTATAAACAAATATTGGATTTACTACTCATCCGTTGGGATGAATCTAAAGGCATCAAAAGAGAGGAAATTTATTCTAATTTTTCGTTGTTACACAAAATTAAATTACTCAGTCATATAGCTGCTATTACCTTTAAACAAGGTAATTACTTACAACCTGAATCTTATTTATGCCAACTAATTAGTGATTATCTCCTGCAACATTTTACCCCACCCACAGATGCCGCAGCTTTAGAACTAGAGAGTGTATCTGTTTTAAAAGCAATTGAAACTCAACATGGATTATTAGTTCAAAAAGCACTCGGAATTTATACGTTTTCCCATTTAAGTTTGCAACAATATCTGACTGCTAAAGAAATAGTTACTAACATCAATTCGCAAACAATAAAGGAATTGATGAATCACTTGAGTAAAAAACAATGGCGGGAAGTTTTCTTACTCAGTACGGGGATGTTAAAACCTGCTGATGAATTATTAAAGTCTATGAAGGTAAAGATTGATGATTTATCTGTAAAAAATTCTAAATTACATAATTTTCTAACTTGGTTGATGCGAAAAGCAGCCGCAGTCAATACATCTTATCATGCAGCTAGTGTGCGGGCTTTTTACTTTACTATTGCCTTGCCCTCAGAATGTGCCTTAGCCTGTAATCAAGATATTGCAATACTTTTAGATCATCAACTTGCAGGTAATCTAGCAGAAGACTTGGCATTAGACCTAGCTCTGATTCATGGATTAACTGTGAGTTTAGGCATCACTGCTGAGATTTTTTTACAGAGGTTTTTAACGTTGAGTTTAGCCCTTGACCTCAAGCATTTATTAGCCAATGAACCAGATTTACAAATATCATTGCAAGAACTAAAAAATCAGTTACCTTCCCCAAGTCAAGGTAGAGATATTTTAAAAAGTTGGTGGCAAGCAAATGGAGAAAATTGGACAGCCACATTACGGGATTTGATGATTAATACTCGCCAAATTGGGCATTTTTGGCAGTTTAATCAACAAGATTTGTATGATATACAGCAATACTGGGAAGCTAACAAATTACTTTTAGAGTGTCTTAAAAGTGCAACCGACATTTCTCCTAACTTACGGAATTATTTAGAGACAAGCTTGTTCTTACCAGGAAAGTTAGAATAACAGGACTTACACACAAAGGTTGTCTGTGAAAAATGGGTGAAAGGGTTTTGATACTAAGTTGCTTTCAGAAATAGTATTCCTACTCCCCCTTCCAGGTTACGCAGATAATTTCAATAATCAAACCGGATTCCTATATCCAAATCAAACTTGAGACGGGCGACAAAAATTCTGTTTTAATTCTAGAGTACAAAAGTTGTGTATAACTTCACACTGCCATGAAATTCTCTAGGTATTTCTTGTGGTTGGCTTTTTTATTTGGAACCGCAGGTTGTAACCAGACTCGTGTCTTTTCAGATAATGCCATAACCCAAGAATCTAGACCTGCGCCTCTGTTGGCAGAGAATTCTAGCCAGTCGAAAAATATTATCCGTACTGAACCGCTTTCGCCACAACCAATTCGCATCAATTTGCAGAATTTACCAGCGCCTTTTGCTACCAAAAGCGCCTCGAAGCGGCCGGAAGTAGTCGCAATTCCGCAAAATCCAGTTTTGCGCGTACCGCCAGGATTTCGGGTCAACATTTTTGCTGAAGGTCTGAAAGCACCACGTTGGTTGGCTTTAACTCCTAGTGGCGATGTGCTGGTGACAGAAACGAGAGAAAATCGTATTCGCCTGTTGAGAGACAGTAATGGCGATGGTGTGGCTGATGTCAGTCAAACCTTTGCAAATGCAGACAATGGCTTAAATATTCCCTTTGGGATGGCTTTTGCGGGAAATTATTTCTTTTTAGGTAATACTGATGCAGTTTTACGGTTTCCCTACAGCAAAGGTCAAAAAGAACTATCAGGTACTGGAGAAAAAATTGCTGATCTTCCTGGCGGTGGCTACAACCAACATTGGACAAGAAATGTCGTAGCTGCACCAGATGGCAAAAAGTTGTATGTTTCGGTTGGTTCTCGTTCTAATGCAGATGAGGAAGCTTTACCAAGGGCTTCAGTGCAAGTGATGAATTTGGACGGTTCTCAGCAGCAAATTTTCGCATCTGGTTTGCGAAATCCTGTGGGTTTAGATTTCCATCCGGTCACTAAGGAGTTATACACGACTGTGAATGAACGGGATGGTATTGGGGATGATTTGGTTCCTGATTATTTCACCAGAATTAAGTCAGGAGAATTTTATGGTTGGCCTTATGCTTACTTGACACCAAATAACCTCGACCCCCGCCAAAAGCGGAATGGTAAAAGTAAACGCCCAGATTTGGTAGCCCGGACTCGTACACCTGATGTTTTATTTCAAGCCCATTCAGCGGCGTTAGGTGTGCAATTTTATGAAGGTAAGAGTTTTCCAGAAAAATACAAAAATGGTGCTTTTGTAGCTTTTCGTGGTTCTTGGAACCGCGATCGCGGTACTGGTTATAAAGTTGTGTTTGTCCCTTTTGATACTAAAGGACGACCACAAGGTTATTACGAAGATTTCCTCACAGGATTTTTGTTAGATGCCAACATCCCAACAACTTGGGGGCGACCTGTTGGTTTATTAGTTTTGCCCGATGGTAGTTTACTAGTAACAGAAGAAGCTAATAACCGTATTTATCGTATTCAATATGTAGGGAATCAAAAATAGGCAGATTATTTCTCAAAATGCAACCGCCGATACATGCCAATGCACGCCAATGATTTTAAATAACAATTAGCGTTCATCTGCGGTTCATGTCTATTTCTAACAATAGTAATTCTGTAGCAAGTTTATCTAATTTACCTTTATCACAAAATGGGGCGGAGGTAATTTTAGGTACTAGTCTTGAACCGCAACAATTAGCTATACCAATAGCACCTACTCCAATAACAATGTTTGGCCCCCGTGGTGCTTGTTTAGTATCAGAAACCGGGTCATTATGGGTGTCAGATACAGGACATCATCGATTATTAGGATGGCGCAATTTACCAACAGAAGATAATCAACCTGCGGATTGGGTAATTGGGCAACCAGACTTTTATCACGAAGGACAAAATGCTAAAGGTACGCCAGGAAGAACAACAGTTAGCGTACCGACTGGGATGTGTGTTTGTGGGCAAGGTTTAGCTGTAGCTGATGCTTGGAATCACCGAATTTTGATTTGGAAAAATGTCCCAGAAGATAGCAATGTTCCAGCAGATTTAGTATTAGGACAGGCGAATTTTGTTGATAATGAACCAAATCGCGGCAGTCAGCAAGCAGATGCAAATACAATGCACTGGCCTTACGGTGTTTTCTATTATCAAGGAAAGCTATTTGTTGCGGATACAGGTAATAGAAGGTTGTTAATTTGGCGGGAATTTCCTACAGAAAATGGTCAGCCTGCTGATTTAGTTCTGGGACAACCAGATATGATTTCTCGTAATGAAAATGGCGGTGCTTCTGCAACTGCGGCGAGTATGCGTTGGTGTCACGATATTACTGTGTGGAATGATAATTTAGTTGTTGCTGATGCTGGTAATCATCGGGTGATGATTTGGCAAGGTATACCCACAGAAAATAATGCGCCTTGTGCGGTGGTATTAGGGCAAAAAAGCTTCCATTTTGTAGAAATGAATCAAGGAGTTTATTGGCCGAGTGCAAGTAGTTTAAGTATGCCTTATGGAGTGGCGACGGCTGGGGAATGGTTGGTAGTTGCAGATACAGCGAATTCGCGGTTGCTAGGATGGAAGCAGCCAGAGTCAATATTATCATTGCAAGGTGCGATCGCTTCTGCAATTATTGGACAAAGTAGCTGTGCAAGCAAAAGCGAAAACCGCAATTATGGACTTCCGACGCGAGATAGTTTGAATTGGCCTTATGGAGTCAAAATTGTTGGCAAAACGGCGGTAATTGCTGATTCTGGAAATAATCGGGTTTTATTGTGGAAGTTTAATGACTAACCACAGAGACACAGAGGGCGCAGAGAAGAGTATGGCGAGTGAAGAAATTAGAGTGAGAGGTACTGTTCAGGCAGTGGGGTTTCGTCCGACTGTCTACCGTTTGGCTAAAGCTGGCGGGTTGCGGGGAGATGTTTGTAATGATGGAGAAGGTGTATTAATTCGTGTCTCTGGAAGTGAAGAAGCATTAGCAGAGTTTGTTGCTAGGTTACAACAAGAATGTCCACCGTTAGCCAGAATTCAAGAATTAATCAGAACCTCTTGTACAGAAGAGTATAACTTTAATGATTTTGTGATTTCCCAGAGTGTCAGCAACAAAATCAAAACTGAAATCACTCCCGATGCGGCTACTTGTTTGCAATGTCAAAAAGAAATCTTCGACCCCTTTAGTCGGTTTTACCGCTACCCTTTTACTAACTGTACTCATTGCGGCCCCCGTCTGAGTATTATTCGCTCCATTCCTTATGACAGATGCAATACCAGTATGTCTGCGTTTGTCTTATGTCCTGAATGTGGAAAGGAATACAATGATGTCGAAAACCGCAGATTTCACGCCCAACCTACCGCTTGTCATGTTTGCGGCCCCTCTGCTTGGTTAGAACGTGCTGATGGTAAACCTGTGACTGCTTCTATGTTCTCGATGATGGATGATGTGGATGCAGTTTGTACATTGTTGCAAAAGGGTGAGATTGTAGCAATTAAGGGTATGGGTGGATTTCATTTAGCTTGTGATGCGACAAATGAAGCGGCTGTGCAGAAGCTACGTCAGCGTAAGCGTCGTTATGATAAGCCTTTTGCTTTGATGGCGCGAGATTTGGCTGTAATTGAAGAGTATTGTATAGTTAGTGGGAAAGAGAAGGAGTTATTAATTAGTGCTGCTGCGCCAGTTGTTTTGTTAAGGAAGAAAGAAAAAACGAACCGCCAAGGACGCAGAGGGCGCGGAGAAGAGGAGGGAAGAGGAGTTTCTGAGGGTGTTAGTGTACGTCTTTTCAATAATAAAAATACTCAGCACTCAGCACTCAGCACTCAGCACTTTATAGCAGAATCTGTTGCACCAGGGCAAAATAGCCTTGGATTTATGTTACCTTATACGCCTTTGCATCATTTAATTTTGCGGCGAATGAATCGACCTATTGTGTTAACAAGCGGAAATATTTCAGATGAACCGCAGTGTATTAATAATGATGAGGTGAGGGAAAAGTTAGGCAAGATTGCTGATTATTTTATTTTACATAACCGAGATATTATCAACCGTGTAGATGATTCAGTTGTGCGGGTTGTTGGTGAGAAAATCCAAATAGTTCGTCGTGCTAGAGGATACGCACCAGCACCCATTAATTTACCGCAAGGATTTGATAAAATACCGCCAATTTTAGCAATGGGTAGTGAGGTAAAAAATACCTTTTGCTTGTTGCGTGATGGCGAGGCTATTTTATCTCAACATTTAGGTGATTTAGAAAATGTGGCGGCGTTTAATGCTTATCAAGATACGCTGAATTTATACTTGAATTTATTTGAGCATAAACCAGAAGCGATCGCAATTGATAAACACCCCGAATATCTCTCTAGTAAACTTGGTAAAGAACTCGCATCGGCAAATCAAATTCCTCTGCATCAAATTCAACATCATCATGCCCATATCGCCGCTTGTATGGCGGAAAATGGCATTCCTTTAAATACATCACCAGTTTTAGGTATTGCTTTTGATGGTTTGGGTTTCGGTGAAGATGGTACGCTTTGGGGCGGAGAATTTCTCTTAGCTGATTACCGTAAATTTCATCGACTAGCGACATTTAAACCAGTTGCAATGATAGGCGGTAAACAAGCCATTTATCAACCTTGGCGTAACACCTACGCCCACTTAATATCAGCCAATCTTTGGGATAAATGGCAACAGCAATGTACTGATTTAGAAATATTAAAATTTCTCCAGAAAAAGCCATTAAGTTTACTCAATCAGCTGATAGAAAAAGGCATTAACTCGCCTCCAGCCTCATCAGTAGGAAGATTATTTGATGCTGTAGCAGCCGCTATTGGCATTTGTACAGAAGAATGTAACTATGAAGGACAAGCTGCGATCGCCTTAGAAAACCTAGTAGATGTTAATATCTTAAATAAACATGAAGAAAAGCTAATTTATCCTTTTAATTTTAGCTTTTCCGATAATATTTATTGTATAGACTCCGCACCAATGTGGTCAGCTTTACTCAGTGATTTGCAGCAACAAATTCCTCAATCAGTTATAGCTGCTAAATTTCATCAGAGTTTAGCTAATGCCGTAGTCAATATGGTTAAGCTTCTGTGTCAAGAATATCAAATTGATCAAGTAGTTCTCACAGGAGGAGTATTTCAAAATATTATTTTATTACAGTTGGTTACTCAACAGTTACAAGAATTAAAAGTTAACGTACTAACTCACAGCTTAGTCCCTGCTAATGATGGCGGCTTATCTCTAGGACAAGCCATCATTACAGCAGCTAAATTAACAACTAATTATTAACCTCTTCTCTGCGTCCTCTGTGCGCGCCACTTGCTTCAAGTCGGGGAACCCGCCCAACGCAGTGGCTTCTCTGTGGTTCGTTTCTCATCAAAGGAAAATAGAAATGTGCTTAGGAATTCCCGGACAGATTGTTGAAATTACAGATATTCAAAAAAAATTAGCCATTGTTAATGTTGCTGGTGTCAAACGTCAAGTTAACATTGCTTGCATAGTTGATGAACAACATCCACCCGAAGCTTGTCTAGGAGATTGGGTATTAGTTCACGTTGGTTTTGCGATGAATAGAATTAATCAGGAAGAAGCGGCGGAGACTTTAAAGTTATTAGAGGAAATTGCGGCGATGAGTTAGAGGGTTTTAACGCAAAGGTGAGGCAGCGCGTTGCGGGGGTTCCCCCCGTTGTAGCGACTGCCGTCACGCTGAGGTAAACGCGAAGTTACGCAGAGTTTTTTATGAAATACGTTGATGAATTTCGGGAACCGGAAAAGGCTGAAGCTTTACGAAAAGAAATTGAAAAAGTTAGCCAGCAGCTAGATAAACATATCAAAATTATGGAGATATGCGGTGGGCATACTCATTCTATTTTTAAATATGGTATTGAAGAAATATTGCCGAATAATATTGAACTCATACACGGGCCTGGTTGTCCAGTGTGTGTGATGCCAAGAGGGAGATTAGATGATGCGATCGCACTCTCCCAACATCCTAACGTCATATTGGCAACTTTTGGCGATACCATGCGAGTTCCCGGTTCCAAAGACAGTCTCTTGCAAGTCAAAGCCAAAGGCGCAGATATCCGCATGGTATACTCGCCCTTAGATAGCTTGCAACTAGCCAAAGATAACCCCGATAAAGAAATAGTCTTCTTCGCCCTTGGCTTTGAAACCACCGTCCCTAGCACTGCTTTCACCATCCTGCAAGCCGACGCAGAAAACATACATAACTTTAGTATGTTTTGCAACCATGTCCTAGTTATTCCCGCCCTCAAAGCCTTACTAGATAACCCAGATTTGCAACTAGATGGATTTGTCGGCCCTGGTCATGTCAGTATGGTAATTGGTACCGACCCCTATGAATTTATTGCCCAAAAATATCATAAGCCTATTGTCGTTTCTGGCTTTGAACCATTAGATATTCTCCAGTCAGTTTGGATGTTATTAAAACAGCTAGTAGAAAATCGTTGCGAAGTCGAAAATCAATATAACCGACTCGTGCAGAAAGCTGGGAATCAAATAGCAATTAAAGCCATGAACGAAGTTTTTGAAGTACGTGAAACTTTTGAATGGCGTGGTTTAGGTGAACTACCTTATTCCGGTTTAAAAATTCGTCCTGAATATAGCCAATTTGATGCGGAAGTAAAATTTACCATACCTAATCAAAAAGTTGCAGATCATAAAGCTTGCAAATGCGGCGAAATTCTCAAAGGAGTTTTAAAACCTTGGGAGTGTAAAGTATTTGGTACAGCTTGCACACCAGAAACACCGATAGGTACTTGCATGGTTTCTTCGGAAGGTGCTTGTGCAGCTTATTACAAATACGGACGTTTCTCCAAATTTAACCAAAAAATAGCTGCTGAAAAACAAACTGCAACCCTAACTTCATAACCTAAGATTAAAGTAAGCAATCCGAACGCTACAAGACAACAATTTTAGGATTGGAGTACAAAATTATGCCATTTGTTACAGTCAAAATTGCCCGTGGTCATTCCATTGAAAAGAAACGGCATCTAGTCGAAGCCATTACTAACGCCCTAGTCACATCTTTAGATACCAAACCAGAGTGGATAACAATCCACATTGATGAATTCGAGCGTGAAAATTGGGCTGTTAATGGTATCTTACACTGCGATCGCCATCGCGGTAGACATGACGAAACAGGCAGATAAAACTAGTTAAAAATTGTAGGGTGCGTTAGCCATAGCGTAACGCACCGCTTGCAAAATTAATCAGGATTATTACATCTCTATCATAAATTATTTTAATCAATTTGATATGGATTTAACATCAAACCAATTACAAAATCCTCTGTTTCAAAAAATTGAACAAGTCCGCCGTCGCCAACCTAAAATCCGAGATACTCACATAACTCTCGCACATGGTAGTGGCGGTAAAGCCATGCGTGATTTAATTGATGATATATTTGTTCAGAGTTTTGATAACCCTATACTTTCTCAATTAGAAGACCAAGCCAGCCTCAATTTAGCTAATCTTTTACAACAGGGAGATAGACTCGCATTTACCACAGATTCTTATGTAGTAGACCCGTTATTTTTCCCTGGCAGTGATATTGGAGAATTAGCAATTAACGGCACAATTAATGATTTAGCAGTTAGCGGTGCAAAACCGTTATATCTCACCTGTAGCGTCATTTTAGAAGAAGGATTACCTGTAGAAACCTTACGCCGTGTAGTAGCAAGTATGCAAGCCGCCGCTAAAAATGCAGGTGTCCAAATCGTTACAGGCGACACAAAAGTAGTTCATCGTGGTGCTGCTGATAAATTATTTATTAACACTGCTGGTATTGGTGTTATCCCCACAGGCGTGAATATTTCCGCTCATAATATTCAACCGGGAGATGCCATTATTATTAACGGCGAATTAGGCAATCATGGTACTGCAATTTTAATTGCTCGTGGTGAATTAGCCTTAGAAACTGATATTAAAAGTGATTGCCAACCCTTACATAGTTTAGTAGAAACCATCCTGAATGTTTGCACCGAAATTCACGCCATGCGGGATGCAACACGCGGCGGTTTAGCTACAGTATTAAATGAATTTGCCCTGACATCGAATGTTGGCATTCGCCTTCATGAAGAATCTATTCCTATTAGAGAAGAAGTCAAAGGAGTATGCGAAATTTTAGGTTTAGATCCCTTATACTTAGCCAACGAAGGTAAATTAGTCGTAGTAGTAAAACAAGATAACGCCGACAAAGTTTTAGCAGCAATGAAAACTCATCCTGCTGGCAAAGATGCTTGTATAGTTGGCGAAGTCATAGCCTCACCTCCAGGCATTGTCTTACTCAAAACAGCCTTTGGTGCTGAACGAATTGTAGATATGCTAGTAGGCGACCAACTACCAAGAATTTGTTAAATAGTTTATATTTCTCTTTGCGTCTTTGCGCCTTTGCGCGAGATAAAACTTATTTCTGATTTGTATGCACGAACTTGGAATAACTCAAAATATAGTAGCTATCGTCACCGAACACGCCAAAGGCATGAAAGTGCAGAAAGTAGTCTTAGAAATTGGCAAACTTTCAGCCATTATGCCTGAAGCTATCAAATTTTGTTTTGATATTTGCTCTAAAGGCACACTTTTAGAAAATTCCCTATTAGAGATTATCGAAATACCAGGATTAGCAAAATGCCGCCAATGCGGTGCGGAAATTGCTCTAGAAAAACCTTTTGGCATTTGCACTTGTGGTAATGTGCAACTTGATTTAATAAATGGTGAAGAACTCAAAATTAAAGAAATAGAGATAGAGGAAATATGTGTGTAACTTGCGGTTGTTCTGATGATGCTGAGGGCAAAATTACAAATCTTGAAACAGGTGAAGTTAATCACCATCACGACCATCATACTCATACATTACCAGATGGCACTGTGATTACTCATTCCCATCATCACGATGAAACATCACAAATTCATGCCAAAATTCACAACACAACTATATCGTTAGAACAGGATATCTTAGCAAAAAATAACTTATTAGCAGCCCAAAACCGGGGATGGTTTAAGGGTCGAAATATTCTCGCATTAAATTTAATGAGTTCTCCTGGCGCAGGTAAAACAACATTATTAACTCGCACAATTAATGATTTAAAACAGCAATTACCAATTAGTGTAATTGAAGGCGACCAAGAAACAACTAATGATGCTCAAAAAATTAAAGAAACAGGCTGTAAAGTTGTCCAAATCAACACAGGTACAGGCTGTCATTTAGATGCGTCGATGATAGAAAGAGGTTTACAACAACTCAACCCCCCACTAAATTCTGTGGTGATGATTGAGAATGTAGGTAATTTGGTTTGTCCGGCTTTATTTGATTTGGGTGAACAGGCAAAAGTTGTGATTTTGTCTGTCACGGAGGGAGAAGATAAGCCGATAAAATATCCTCATATATTCCGCGCTAGTGAGATCATGATTCTCACTAAGATTGATTTATTGCCTTACGTGCAGTTTGATGTGGAACGTTGTATCAAATATGCTAAAGGAGTGAACCCAAATATACAGGTGTTTCAAGTGTCGGCGATGACGGGTGAGGGTTTGGATGGTTGGTACAAATGGCTGACGGAAAAGGTGGGGAGTTTGTCTATAACAGTATAAATTTTATTTCACGCAGAGGCGCGGAGGCGCGGAGATTAAGAGTTATCTGAGTAAAATGAGATGTGCGATCGCAAAAATTATAAATGTCTATACATATCTTGCACCTGACGATTAAAATCGCGGTTCATCTTGCACACAAACAAAGCCTGCCTTCGCAGGCTCAAAAGGCTTGACTTTACGTTAGTCCGCGTAGGCGGACTTCGTTTTTATAGCCGCGAATTCCATTCGTCGGGGTTAGGTGCAAGATATGTGTCTACATCAAATCTATAATTGCGATCGCAAAAACAGCAAATGCGAACTCAAAAGCTATAATTGCGATCGCCAAAATAGCAAATGCGTATGCAAAATCTATAATTGCTGTCACCGAAATAGCTTTTGCGATCGCCAAAACAGCAAATGCGAACTCAAAAGCCATAATTGCAAACGCAAAAACAACAAATGCGTATGCAAAATCTATAAATGTGTTCGCTGATATAGAAAACGCAAACGCGAAAATAACAAATGCGTATGCAAAATCTATAAATGGGTTCGCTGAAATAGAAAATGCAAACGCAAAAATAGCAAATGGGTATGCAAAATCTATGATTGTTGTCGCTGAAATAGAAAATGCGATAATTTTCATCTGAAGCCATTCCCGCCTAGAACTAAAGTTCCAGGCTAATAGCCAAAGTCCACTGAAGTGGACTGGAATAAATTTCTTGTTGAGTCCTCTTGAGAGGACTTGCGCTATGAGACTCGGAATTTATTCCGAGGCGGGATTGAGCGAAGTCAAAGTATCACGAATTACGAATTTCATCAAAACTCTGCCTTACTTCTTCCACCGACACCCCCAAAATCTCAGACACGGCTGCTAATAAACTCTCATCCTGAGTAACTTGGTAAAAACGGGCAAGATTACGCCGAGAAAATTCTAAGCGATAATCATCATTAAACTCAGCCGTAATTTGTAAAGCTTGCAGATAATTCACTTTTGCTTCTTCCAGTTCCCCTAATTCTTCTGCAAGTCTACCAAGTTGAAAATAGGTGCTGGCACAAGCATAGCGATTGCCATATTCAATTTTAATCTCCAAAGCCTGTTGATAATTGCGCCTAGCTTGTTCAAATTCCCGCAATTTTTGGGCAACCATTCCCAACTGA
>JAGKSW010000104.1 GCA_018993265.1 Nostoc sp. TH1S01 | reverse complement strand
TGATAATTGCGCCTAGCTTCTTTAAATTCCTGCAACTCTTGGGCAACTATTCCTAACTGATGGTAGGTACTGGCACAACCATAGCGATTGCCATATTCGATTTCAATATCCAAAGCTTGTTGATAATAATCCCGTGCTTGGTGGAACTGTCGCATATCCAGAGTGACATTACCTAAATATAACCAAGAATTGGCGACAGCACGATGATTTTTCTGCTTTTTGGCAATATCTGAAGCTTGTTGATAATAACTGTTTGCCCTGTCAAACTGTCTTTGTTGCTGATAGCTTTTACCTAACTGATGAATAACTTCGATTTGTAAAGAATCATCAGTAAATTTTTGAGTAATTGTCTCAGCTTTTTCTAAATATTCTCTGGCTTGAATTGGTTTGAACTGACTTAAATATGCTTTGCCCAATTCAATTAAAATGTTATAGCAATTACGGAGATTTGCTAGGCTGGGTATTCCCCCAGTGGGGTTATATTCCATCAACAAGCGATGTAATAAATCGATGCGTTCTTGTTCTTCTGGTGTTGGTAAGCGTTTTATATCTGTATCTGCGTTTAGAGTATTGGCAATTGCCTCTTCTCTAGTAGATTCTGTAGTTTTAAAGCGAAATAAACCTGACTTCCAAGCCCAAAAATCAGGCGCAAATTTTGCTAACCGCGAAATTGCATAATCTGGCAAGATAAATAAAAGCGGATGAGGTACGGTTTGACGATAAGAATCGCGGACAAAGTTTAAATCCTGTAAAATTGGTGGATAATCGCCAAAGACACCAATCGATTTTTCTAAATTCCTAATTAATAAAACAAGTTTTTTATTTGTTTCTTTGGGAATTTCGGCTAATTGCTGCACTAATTCATCCCGCAGAAATCGCAAGTTCGCATCAGGAAAATCTAAAACTACAAATTGGATTGATTGACATTGAGGCTCTTGTCGCAATCCAGTAATTAATAAGTTTATATCGGGGGGAAAGTTAATTTCAATAAAACCTAGCGTAAATTTTTCAGCAAAATCGACAAATGTCACCAATTCTGCAAATTCATCTTGATTATAAGCAATAAATTTAGCTATTTCGGCTTGTAATTCACTGTTGTTGTGCTGATTGGAGAGCTTGTTTGAAGAACTCATTTCGATTCACCACCGGATTTGGATAATTCCACCGTTTATCACCGTTATATTCCAACACAGAAGTATTAAATAACATTAATTGTCCAATTTCATCTTTACTCACATTTTTAGTTAAACAAACCTGAGCCAAATGAGGATAATGTTCTTCAGGAATAAACCTCTCAAAACTAAATTGTTGCTGTTTAACCGCATACTCTATATCTTCGGACGTAATTTTGGGATGTTTTCGGGTACTTGCTGTTTGACAAGCAGAGCGCATCATTTGCATTAACTGACGCACATGACCACCACTAGCTTTAGCTAATTCTAACAATTGATCACGGCTCTCAAAAATTGCATTAATATCTACCCGCCTTTCAATTACACTTGCCATTGCATCCAATCCCGCCTGATGATAATCTAAATCACATTTCTGCCGTTCAAATTGATAGATATTAATCATCGGCACAATATGAGGATTGCCATCAAATTGACTCAGGGGATTTTTGGGCGAACAAAGAATTGAAATCGGGACTGTATAAATAATTGTACAATTTAACTCTTGCATCTGCGCCGCATAATCAAAGAATAAATGTTCTGCAACTCCAGGCGGAACCCGATCCAAATTATCAAAGATAATTAATAAACCTTTGCATTCAGGAAATTTTTGGCGTAATTTTGCATAAGCATCGCTTAATAACAGATTTGTATCCGATTTGAGGCGAGATAAATCTTTTTCTAGAGTTTGGCGAATAGTTGTTTTTTGCTTATCAGAGCCTTTAATTTGCGCCAACAATTTGACCATTAATTTAGCCAGAAATGGGGCGGTCGGGCTGAGAGTCGCTTCGGCTTCGACGTTGACAGATTTTTCAACACTCTGCTCGTTTTCTTGAGTAATTTCTTTAAACCATGATTCAAAGCTTTTTAATAAATCCTTATTAAAAGTCAAACCTAATTTTCGTAATTCAAATTCAACTTGTTTAATGACAATTAAATATAAATCTGTATATCGGGCATCATTAATATCTGTTTCTTCATTTGCTTCCAAATAAATCACCCGATAATTATTTTCCCAAAGACTTTGAATCTTTTTTAACTCGGTACTTTTGCCACAACCGCGATGTCCGGTAAATAAAATTGTTGTAAAATCACCTGCATCTTGAAAGTCTAAAATTGTACTGACATTATCAATCGCCGAAGTTTTCCGCACCTCCGACAAATCGACATAATAGCGATCCATTTCGGCTGGTTCCAGTGGCTCAACATTACAGGCCAAAAAAGCCGCTTTCAGAGTATTGGCACGTTGAAAATTTGCCTGAGACATTCTGTTGCTAAGATGAAAATCACGAACGTCTAAATTTTAAGCGATCGCTCAACACAATTTTTCAGTTACGCTACTAAATTTGTTGGGTTGCGCTGCGCTTCACCCAACCTACGCCTACCCTCACCTTTGCGCCTTTGCGTGAGGGAATTCATCCTTGACCGCAACACCAAACATAAAAACACAGATGCACATTGTCACCTGTGTTTATTTATATATATCTGCGTTAAGCGAGATTCAGTACTTTGCGTAACAGTGCTTGGTCTTCGATTTTGGCTTTGAGGCGACCATTTTCGACATCTCGAATCCAGCTTTGGCTTTTTCCGGTGAGTTTGGCTAATTCGCGTTGGGAAAGATTTAAATTTTTGCGGGCTTCTAAAATCTGTTCGCCAACTAAATCGCCTGTAATTCTGACTCGTCTTCTGTTTTTGAGGGTGCGGCGTTGCTTTTTTTCGGAATCAGAAATTTGTTGTTCCCATTCTGGCGGTAGTTCAAATGACAAAATCCGCGCATTCATCAGCAGGTTCCATTTTCCGCGAGGGCCGGAGTCTGTCAAGCGGGTTTCGCCGCCACCGTCGTTAATCCAGAATTCTAAGGCTTCGTCTGGATCTTCGGGTATGCCCATTAACTTCGCCCACAATGGTTGAATTTCTAAGGGGTAAGTTACTGGGTCAAACATGGGTTTGATTCCCAAATGATTCAGCACTTCTAAATCACTTTCAAATGTCCGCAGCAGTCGTTTGCGTTCTTCTCTCTGTCGGGAGGCTAAGGTAACTTTTTCTTCTCCATAGGCGATGCGTAACAAGGTAGGAACTGTGATGCGTTGTTCTCTACCCATCTTGGTTTTAAAGAGTAACCACAGCATGAGTCTAACTGCGCCTTCGTGTTGCTGCCAAATACTCATGACGGTAGTTAACAAGGTTTTTGGCAAACTACCGTACTGATAAAAGGCGGTGCGCTCTTTACACGCTTGTTTGTTGAGGAAATACTGCGCCCAAACTCCGGCTCTAATTTTAAAGGTTAGCCCAACTAGGTATTTGCATCCCAAGTCATCTTCTTGAAAGTGGTGTTGAATATGGACTAAGTGCCACAAGCGAGATTTAGTAACTGAAAATCCTTTGACGCGGCCTTGTTGCGGCCAATCAATAGAAATTAACAGCGAACAAGCTTGTTGGACAAGATTTTTCATTAAGGTAAGTTTGGCAGTTTTATTTAGGTCTTTGCGTTTTTCTAGCCCTAAGTATTTCTCTATTTGCCGTTCATCTATAGAAAATTCTTGCTCCCAAGGTTGTTCTAACGTTGTCGCGTATGCAGCAAATATTAAATGGATACAAGCTGCCCGAATATCCATTGTCTCAATCGCTTCTAAATTAGTAATGCGATCGCTAACTTGAAAGGGATGTTGAATGTGAAAGGCGATCGCACCTTTGCCTTGGCTGACTTGTCGGCTGTAACATAAATATCCTTCTGCATCTTGTTCCCAATTTAAGGATGTGCGTTGAGCCAATACATTACACGCTTCCCAAATTGCGATCGCGGAAGCAAAAGGGTTATTCTTCCCATTAGAAAATAAATCCGGGCTAGTAGCGTCTCGCGGTTCGACTTTACATCTCCCCTTTTTCGCCTGCCAAGGTATGGGAGAATTTGTGGGACAAGCTATTACACATTGCGGTTCAGGATAATAGCCCTCACAATTGTTACAAAGACAAGGATCAATCCAATATTCATCGTCTTCTAACTGAATCGCACCCGTAGGACATTGGGGACGGCAGTTATCACATCCAACGCAACTGTTGTTAGGAATTGTATACGGCATAAAACTTCTTCCCACCTAATCGTTGAGATGTTTGGCTCAAGTCTCCCCTGGATGTGTCCTGTTTATTCATCACTCGCAACCACATTAGTTTGACTTTTCCCAGTATCTGAAAAACCTCTCTCCAAACCTCTCTCCTCATAGGAGAGAGGCTTTGACTTCTCCCCATTCCCTCGTAGGGAAGGGGGCTGGGGGGTTAGGTTTTAGAGTTAGCTTTTTCACATGACATGAAAAGTCAACCACATTAATTACCTAGCAAGAAGTAAATTTTCTCGCTGCGATAATTGCCCACATCCATATTCAGACTTAGTATCCAAGTAAAGGCTCACTCAGGCTTTTAAGCCGAGCCGAATAGTTATTCTTCATTAACTATAAATTTCATAAATATTTAGATGATTTTGTTCATCATGAGCTTAGGAAATTTTCTTAAGCTTTCATACTTTTTTAATTCTTAACCTTTCGCTTTTGGCTTCAAAAGCTTAACCCAAGGATTTTTACTGAATTTTTATACACACAATCATTGAGCATAATCTCATTTATTAATAATTTTAATATTTAATATCAAGCTAACTGCTGCTACAAAAGTCACATTTTTAATTTAAATGTTCACACCAACCGCCAATCTGGCGATTTGGGCATTTTTATTGCTAAATAACAATACGTTGCTAATACAAATTGCAAATATATTTATGTAATCAAATAACATAAGTTTTGTATATGGAATTACTATATTTTTGATATCGGACAAGAACTGCAAAATAATTGCATTATTCATCAAGCTAGTAATTAACTTTAAGGTAATTGATGTAACTAAATATAGGCAATTCAGATTCCCGACTTCTTCAAGAAGTCGGGAATCTTGGTCTACACGAATCATTGAATACTACAATAATTATCAAAAATCATGATAATTATTGCTATAAAATCTCATTTAAATAATCAAAATAAACCTGAAAATAGACCAAAAGTCATCAAACTTTAATGAAAGGAAAATTAATCCTTTCACAACAAAACAAAACAATTAGATTAAGTTAGTATGAAATTAAGTACAAACGATTAGATTGGCAAAATCGCCGAAGGTTTATTCATGGCAGCACTAACAGGATTGACATTTGGAGGTAAGACCTGGACACCTAAATTTGCCCAGGAGATTGACAAAGATAAATGTATCGGTTGTGGCAGATGTATTAAAGTGTGTGGGTATAGTGTGCTGGATTTAAAAGCACTCAATGAAGAAGGCGAATTTGTCGAAGATGAAGAAGATGATGAAATCGAGCGCAAAGTCATGGTAGTTGCTCATCCAGAAAACTGCATTGGTTGTGAAGCTTGCTCTCGAATTTGTCCTAAAAACTGCTACACCCATGCAGAATTAAACAACTAAATATTTGGGGAATGTTGAAAGTTGTTGTTTTGATAAGGGGGTACTCAGCAAGGTAAATTGAGGGGAATTTATATAATTACTAGAACTGGTCAAAAAGTTCATAGTAAACAAATGCGTAAATTGGAAATTGTTACTTATTAACTAAATCATACTTGCTGCTATTTTGAATGTTCAAAATGAGAACTAATAGTACCCTCTAACAACAACTATTACTGCTTGTAGAACTAGAAGGTACTCTTGTCGAATTCATTAGAAATATTGTTAAGTTTTTGGGGGAAGGATCTGAAGAGATTTGGAAAATTCCCCCAAGTTTTACATTATGTAAGATACAACGTTAATAAGTAGAACTCAAAAGTCAAAAATCAAATATCGACAGAATTTGATTATAAGCTTTTGTACTGATTTCAATCGTGAAGTTAGGTGTGTTACTGAAGTATCAAAAATGAGGCTGTTCGGTTAAGATCCCCCCGCCTGCGGCGACCCCCTTAAAAAGGGGGTAAAAGAGGATGATAAGCCCCCCTTTTTAAGAGGGTTAGGGGGAATCTTCAAAAGATTAAAACGTTAACCGAAATGTATTAAAGCCTCAAGCAGAAAATTTCATACTTCACACTTCATACTTCCTACTTACAGGAGCTTTTATGCAACAAATTCCTGTTTCACTATGGACGCTAGTTGCTGGCATAGTAGTTACAGCGTTTAGTGTTTGGATTGGTCACAACCACGCACTACTACCAGAACAAGCATCACAACAAGCACCTTTGGTAGACGGATTTTTTAACATCATGTTTACCATTGCGATCGCTTTATTTCTGGTTGTAGAAAGCACCATTCTGATTTTTTTAGTAAAGTTTCGTCGCCGTCGCGGTGACGAAACCGATGGTTTACCAATAGAGGGCAATGTTCCTTTAGAAATTTTTTGGACAGCTATCCCATCAGTGATTGTTATTGGCTTAGGCATTTATAGCGTAGATGTCTTTAATCAGATGGGTGGTTTGGAACCAGGAAGTCACGCCCATTCTCCGGCTCATGTTGCCCATGCTTCTGGAACTGCCCTGGCTGCTACCCTCAATAATACCCCAGAATCCACTTCTGCCCCAAGCATTGGCCTTGGTGCGAGTAGAGGAGAAAGCAAACCTGCTGATTTAGTAGTGAATGTGACCGGAATGCAGTTTGCTTGGATTTTCGAGTATCCCAATGGTGGCGTTACCACTGGTGAGTTACATATTCCTGTAGGTGCTGATGTGCAGTTGAATTTGTCAGCCCAGGATGTAATTCACGCCTTTTGGGTTCCGCAATTCCGGGTGAAACAAGACGCACTTCCCGGTATCCCCACCGAACTGCGCTTCACCGCCACTAAAACAGGTACTTATCCCGTCGTGTGTGCGGAACTGTGTGGTGGCTATCACGGTTCCATGCGATCGCAAGTCATCGTTCACACACCAGAAGAATACGATAGCTGGTTGAAAGAAACCCAACTCGCCCAAAAACCAGACTTGCAAAAAGCGATCGCCGTTAATCCCGCCGACTTATCACCCTCCGAGTTCCTTGCGCCTCATATCCAACATCTGGGCGTGAGTGCAGCAACTCTAGAGTCAATAGTCAAAGGTCAATAGAAAGTATGAAGTGTGAAGTATGAAGTATGAAATTTTTTTATCCTTCATTACTTTAGGCTTCTTTGTTCAAGAGTCAACTTTAACGAACGAATGACCATTGACCAATGACAAATGACAAAGGACAAATTTATGACACAAACAGAATTACCTCGGAACACGCCGCCCGATAAGAATCCACAAGTAGCCGTTACCCATACCGCACATCCTAAAAAGTGGAAATGGTACGACTACTTCACCTTCAACATTGACCATAAGGTGATCGGGATTCAGTATCTAGTCACGGCGTTTTTGTTTTACCTCATCGGTGGATTGATGGCGATCGCCATTCGCGCCGAACTCGCCACCCCAGATGCGGATATCCTCGATCCCAACCTATATAACGCCTTCATGACCAACCACGGGACAATCATGATTTTCTTATGGATTGTTCCCAGTGCCATTGGAGGATTTGGGAACTATCTAGTACCGTTGATGGTTGGTGCTAGAGATATGGCATTCCCGAAACTGAATGCGATCGCCTTTTGGTTAAACCCACCAGCCGGATTATTGCTGTTGCTGAGTTTCCTGTTTGGTGGTTCCCAATCAGGTTGGACAGCTTACCCACCACTGAGTTTAGTTACCGCGCCAGTTGCCCAATCTCTATGGATTTTGGCAATTGTCTTAGTAGGTACTTCCTCAATTTTGGGTTCGTTGAACTTCGTCATCACCATCTTAATGATGAAAGTCCCCAGTTTGAAATGGGATCAACTACCCTTATTCTGCTGGGCAATCTTAGCCACCTCCGTACTAGCACTTCTCTCTACACCTGTGTTAGCTGCGGGTTTGGTATTGCTGTTGTTTGACCTCAACTTCGGCACATCCTTCTTTAAACCAGATGCAGGCGGTAACGTTGTTATTTACCAGCATTTATTCTGGTTTTATTCTCACCCGGCAGTATATCTGATGATTCTGCCAATTTTCGGCATCATGTCCGAAGTCATTCCCGTTCACGCCCGTAAACCAATTTTCGGATATAAAGCGATCGCTTATTCCAGCGTCGCCATCTGCGTCGTCGGATTGTTCGTTTGGGTACACCACATGTTTACC
Source organism: Nostoc sp. TH1S01 (assembly GCA_018993265.1). Taxonomy (GTDB): domain Bacteria; phylum Cyanobacteriota; class Cyanobacteriia; order Cyanobacteriales; family Nostocaceae; genus Nostoc_B. Next base: position 3,714 of record JAGKSW010000104.1, on the reverse strand, counting down.
AGTGGTACACCCGGTTGGATGCGGATGTTCTTCACTATTTCTACCCTCATCGTTGCTGTTCCCACTGGCGTAAAAATATTTGCTTGGGTTGCGACCCTCTGGGGTGGAAAAATCCGCTTTACCAGTGCCATGCTATTTGCCATTGGTTTGTTGTCGATGTTCGTCATGGGTGGTTTAAGCGGCGTGACAATGGGAACAGCCCCCTTTGATGTTCACGTCCACGATACCTACTATGTAGTCGGACACTTCCACTACGTCTTATTTGGTGGTTCCGTATTTGGTATTTACGCAGGTATATATCACTGGTTCCCCAAAATGACCGGACACAAGCTAAACGAATTTTTGGGACGGGTTCACTTTGCCCTCACCTTCATCGGGACAAACCTTACCTTCTTACCGATGCACGAATTAGGTTTACAAGGTATGCCCCGACGAGTCGCCATGTATGACCCCCAATTCACTAGCTTGAATGAGATTTGTACCATCGGCGCATTCATCTTAGGCTTATCAGTCATCCCCTTTACCATCAATATACTGTGGAGTTGGAGTAGAGGCGAAGTTGCTGGTGATAATCCTTGGCGGGCTTTAACCTTAGAATGGACAACCAGTTCACCCCCATTGATTGAAAACTGGGAAGTCTTACCCGTAGCCACTCACGGCCCCTACGACTACGGCCATAGCCCCGAAGCACAACCCACCGCAACACCTGAAGTGAGTGCGTAAATAACTACCTCCGCTATACTTTGCGTTCACACCAGTCTAATTACCCCCCTTAATCCCCCCTTGGAAAGGGGGGAGATCGGAAAATCTAGTTCCCTCCCCTTTCCAAGGGGAGGGTTAGGGTGGGGTAATTAAAAACTCCCCCCTGAAAAATTCAGATGGTAAAAATATGACAGTCGCCACACCCAGCGAACATAACGGACATGAGGCCGAACATCATCCAGATTTGCGAGTTCCGGGATTATTAACCTTCCTGATCTCGGAATCTTTAATGTTTGGCGGATTCTTTGCCACATACTTGTTCTTTCGCCAAACCACAGATGTCTGGCCGCCAGAAGGTACAGAAGTAGAACTACTCGTACCAACAATCAACACCATTATTCTGGTGTCTAGTAGCTTCGTCATTCACTTTGGTGATATGGCGATTAAAAAGAATAACGTCGCCGGAATGCAAAGATGGTATAAAATTACAGCCATCATGGGCGCATTGTTCTTGTTAGGTCAAGTGTATGAGTACCTAACCTTGGGATATGGCATGACAGCCAATATCTTTGCTAATTGCTTTTACATCATGACAGGCTTCCACGGGTTGCACGTATTTGTGGGGCTGTTATTGATTTTAGGAGTATTAAAGCGATCGCAGCGTCCCGGTCACTACTCAGCCACCAAACACACCGGAATCGAAATGGCAGAAATTTACTGGCACTTCGTAGACATCATTTGGATTGTTCTGTTTTCTTTGTTGTACATTCTTACACAGTTTTAAGAGGCTAGAGACTAGGGGCTAGGGGCTAGGGGCTAGGGACTAGGGACTAGGGACTAGGGACTAGAGATTAGTAAAGAATTTTTATCCTAACCCCTAACCTCTAACCTCTAGCCTCTAACCCCTAGCCTCTAACCTCTAACCTCTAGCCCCTAAAAAAATTATGCAAATAGATACCAACAGATTTTCTTGGTTTCAAGTACCAGAAAATGTCAAAAAATTACTAATTCTAGCTGCTGATACTTGGCATAATAATTCTGAATCCGAGAAATATATGCAACAAGCCCTCACTGAAGCCGGAGAAAATACAGACATTTTAATTTCAGCTTATAGATATTTTTACTACAAAAATAATTATTCTCTCGCTTTGCAAACAACAACGAAATTATTAGATAAAATTAAGAAAGCAGAAAATTTTCCTGAAAGTTGGGAACAGCTAAAACCCATACTCATAAATCGGAGGGAAGAAAACCAAATCAGATTGTACTTAAATGCATACTCTGCTACTGGTTTGGTTTTAGCTAAATTAGGAGACATAGAACAAGCCAAACAAATCAGCATCAGGGTGCAAGAAATTGACCCCAAAAATGATTATGGTGCTGGTATCCTCCTGGATATTTTGACACGTCCAGCAGAAGAGGAAGATTAAATAGTCAAGAGTCAATGATCAAGAGTTATTTGACAAATGACCAATGACTAATGACTAATAACCAATAATTGCCAACACTCAACGATCAAAATTTACAAACCATGATGAACAATTTCTATATTGCTCGACCTCTTTCCACATTTACCCTACCAGAAAATCCACTGCCCAATACTGTTCCTTTATCACCAGTCAGTTTTCCTGAAACTAATTCTCCTTGGTATGCAGCACCAGTAATTGTTATGCCTTCAACGTCTCAATTTAGATTCTAAAAGTTATGCAAGGTAGGGATTGGCTACTTACTGGAGACGGTCAGTATCAAATTTGTAAATCTGTAAGAGCATGGGATTTATTGCGAGAAAATTATCGCCTCTATCGTTTTTTGACTGAGGTAGAAGATGTTCTCAATGGTGTTGAGGATGAATCTAGCCGTTTACCAGAAATTAGGATGTTGGTGAGGCGCTTAATTGCCAATTCCTACTGGGTGAGAAGTCAACATTTAGAGCCTTGCCCCAAAACAGGTACTTCTGTGGTTCTCTTATACGATGAATTGGGTTTTCCTCTGACTGTCCAAACAGTAACTTTTGCGCCAGGAACAACTTCAACAATTCATAATCATGGAACTTGGGGAGTTGTTGCAGTGTTAAAAGGTCAAGAAAAAAACACTGTTTGGCGACGCACAGACAACTCAACATTTTCCGGTAAAATTGAACAAACAGGAGAAATAACTTTATCTCCAGGAGATATTGTTTGCTTTACTCCTGATGCAATTCACAGCGTGCAAGCAGTGGGTGATGAACCAACTGTAACTTTCAATATTTATGGGGAAACTGATCCAAAACAAAGATTTGAGTTTGATTTAGTGACCCATACTGCACGGAAGTTTTAAGGAGGGGCTAGGGACTAGAGGCTAGAGGCTAGAGGTTAGAGGTTAGAGGTTAGAGCTAGGATAAAAATTCTTCACTAATCTCTAATCTCTAGTCCCTAGCCCCTATTACCTAGTCTCTAGCCCCTAGCCTCTAACCTCTATTTTCAACTCAGAGGGTTCTCTGCGTAAGTCCTAAACCATTTAAGTGGATTAGGAGCAAGCACAATGGCAAGAGTAATTTTTTATGAAAAACCAGGCTGTAAAAATGGTACTAGACAAAAAGTTTTGCTGACGGCTGCTGGTCATGAAGTAATTGCATACAACTTATTAACCGAACCTTGGACAATTGAGCGTTTACGGTCATTTTTTGGTAATCGCCCTGTATCTGAATGGTTTAATCGGGCTGCGCCCAAGGTAAAATCAGGCGAGATTGTTCCCGAAAATATTGACGCGGAAACCGCCTTGGTACAGATGTTGCGTGACCCGTTATTAATTCGTCGTCCTTTAATTCAAGTAGGCGATCGCCGCGAAGTTGGTTTTGAGGTCGAAAAACTTGAGGCTTGGATTGGCTTAAAACCTGTAGATGAATCCTTCCAAGCTATGAGTGAAGACCTTATGAGTAAGGATTTGCAAGGCTGCGCCCACGGCGGTCATCACCACCATGACCATGAACATGGCCACGGTCATGGTAATTGTAAACATTAATCAGTGAACTAC
>JAGKSW010000103.1 GCA_018993265.1 Nostoc sp. TH1S01 | reverse complement strand
TACCTCTGGAACGGGGGATAAAGCCTGTCGCCCAGATGTAAGTCGTGTCAAGGGAGGACGCAAGAAATCCACTGTCACGCTTTCTGTTGGACAGGAAGCCTACACTGTACCGCAAGGTCAGTGTAGGTAGTTCACTATCAATCTCTGGAGTTCTTTTATGTTCTTTGTGCCTATTCTGCGAGAAGGAAGAACAGCGAATCTATAGCAATTACTTCGGGGCTACTTTTCTTCTGTTCCCTATTCCCCCTTACCTGTTCCCGCCCCGAAGGGGCTTAATAAAAACAAAAAAGGCGAACAAAAGTCCGCCTAGTATAATTCTACTTCTATATAATGACTAGCAACCCAAATCTTAAATCGGCATTGCTGATTAGTGGGATGTTTTTTGTTTCGCGCAAAGGCAAGGCAGCGCGTTGGGCGGGTTCCCCGACTTGAAGCGACTGCCGCGCAAAGGCGCAAAGGATCGAAGAATCAAGATTTTATTTTTGTTAAACATCTAAATTCATCCCGCATTTATGCAACGCCCTTAAATCTTCGCTTCTTCTTTGACCAACTTATCCCAACCCAAATCTTTCAAACTATTATTTCGACGCAGTGGACGAGTTACTAACTCTAAAATGTCACGGGCATTGCTAAAACCATGAATTTGAGCAAAGGTAAACTCTACAGACCACTTAGTATTAATACCGCGTGCTTCTAATGGATTAGCATGAGCCATACCAGTAATTACCAAGTCTGGTTTTAACTCATAAATTCGCTGCACTTGGTTGTAATTATCTGGTTTCTCCACAATTTTGGGTAAAGGTACACCCATTTCTTGGCAAGCTTTCTCTAACATTGCCAATTCTGCCGCTTGGTAACGCTTATCCATGTAAGGAATGCCAACTTCATGCACAGTCATTCCACAACGCACTAAAAACCGTGCTAAGGAAACTTCTAGCAAGTTATCGCCCATGAAGAATACAGACTTGCCACGAATTAGTTTTACGTAGTCTTCTAAACCTGCCCAGATTTGTGCTTCCCGTTCTTCTAAACCTTTGGGAGTAATGTTAAACACCGAGCAAATTTTCTCTATCCAGGCGCGAGTCCCATCAGGGCCAATTGGGAAGGGTGCGCCAATTAATTTGCATTTACGGCGACGCATTAAAGTAGTAGCAGTGCGACTGAGGAAGGGGTTAACACCAGCAACGTAATATCCTTCTTCTAGCACTGGTAGTTCTGTGAAGCGTTTAGCAGGTAACCAACCAGAAACTTTGATGCCTTGTTTCTTTAATTCTAGGGTTAACTGCGTTACGACAGGATCAGGAAGGGAGCCGAAGAGAACCAAGGGGGGGTGATCGACATATTCTGATTCTTCGTGGACTACTTCTTCTTTTTTCTTACCAAAGTGGAGTAGCTTTTGAATGGCGTTGCGCTCATTTTTCTCATGTTCGGTCACTGGCGCTTGGCTGGGACAGCGATTTGCCATTGCAGCTAAAACAGTATCTTCCCCTTGGGTAAAAGCGTAATCTAAACCGTTGGCACGCGCTACCACAATGGGAATGCCAATTTCACTTTCTAACTTGGGCGCTAAACCTTCCAAGTCCATTTTGATAATTTCTGTGGTGCAAGTGCCAATCCAGACAATTACACTGGGGTTGCGATCGCGTTTAATTTGCTCACACAACCGTTTTAATTCTTCGTAGTCATTCAACTGTGCTGAAATATCACCTTCTTCTAACTCTGCCATTGCATAACGGGGTTCGGCAAAAATCATTACCCCCATTGCATTTTGGAGAAAATAGCCACAGGTTTTTGTCCCAATCACCAAAAAGAAGCTATCTTCAATCTTTTGGTATAACCACGCCACGCAGCTAATCGGACAGAAGGTGTGGTAATTCCCAGTTTCGCACTCAAAGTTTAAAGCTTCTGGTTGTTGAGCAACAGTCATTTTGGTTTTCTCCCCTTGTTATTTAAAGGCAGATGAATGTAGGGTCAGCAATAGGAAGATTCGGGGAGTGAATCGTAGCGAGAGGATGATCAGACCCTACTCTCTACTTTCTACTCCCTACTCCCTACTCTATACAGCACCAGTGAGCAATCCCTAAATTCAACTGAAACAGTAACTATTAACTGTTGGGGAAGAGACGGGCAATTTCTGAGTCATCAAAAACACCAGTTGGTAATTCTTCCCCTAGAAAATCATTATTTTCTTCACCCTTTTGCAATCCGGTTTCATCACCCCAAACATCAGACAAAACATCACTAAAAGCATTGTCATCTGGTGTGTTTAACTCACCAAGAATTTCTTCATCCAGTTTGGTTGCTGATGTGGGGTCACTATCAAAGGAAACATCGCCAAAATCGTCGGTTTCAGGTGCGTTGGCAGATGGAGGTTCATGTTTGCCGTTCTGTCCATTGGCGAAGGAAACATCACTGAATCCATTGTCTTCTTCCTTTGATTCACCCCTATCTAAGCCAAAACCATTGATGTGAGAAATGGCTAAAGTTTCATCTTCAATGTTGTCGTCTGGAAGCACAACTGTAGAATCATCTTGGTTTGTCTCTGGTTCTACAGGGGGATGACTCGAACGATTACCAAGGGCAATATCTGGGTCAAAATGCAATTCCAACACTTCAATTAAGGTGTCAGCATCAGCATTCAGTCTAGAAAAGGGCATCATCAACTGCGCTAGTTTTGGTTCCAGCGCGTTCACAACTCCCAGGATGAGGTAAGAAGGTGGTCGCTTGCCGCCATCAGGGGTATACACTGACTCTACTTCCATGTGCAAGGTGATCCAGTCACGGTTAGCCTGGAAGAACTGCAACCACTTTTGTCTAATTGAATCTGTAAAGCTATTAAAGAAAGCCATATTTTTTCCTCATCCTGAGAACTTGGTGATTTATACAATCATCAAGTCTAATTCCTCTTCAGGATTAGGAACCTGTGGTTTACGCGGATTTAGATAAAAATCAGACAACAAAGAGAATAATTCGCGATCGGGAGCGTCGTTCGGGACTACTCCCTCTGGCCTTGCCAAAATTTGGTCTGCGATGTTGAGGTAATAGTCGCAAACGTAGTTCAGGGAAGGATCTGACTCCGCCATTTCAAATAAAGTCTTACCTTTAACGCGCGATACGCGAATATCTTCAATTAACGGTAAAACCTCTAGAACTGGCATGGGGACTGCTTCTACATATTTATTAATTAAGTCCCGCTTGGATGTGCGATTACCAATTAAACCAGCTAAACGTAGTGGGTGAGTCCGGGATTTTTCTCTAACGGAAGCTGCAATTCGATTCGCCGCAAATAAAGCATCAAACCCGTTATCAGTAACGATCATGCAGTAATCTGCATAGTTCAAAGGAGCCGCAAAACCACCACAAACTACGTCACCCAATACATCAAATAAAATCACATCGTATTCATCAAAGGCGTTGAGTTCTTTCAGTAATTTTACGGTCTCGCCAACTACGTAGCCACCACACCCAGCACCCGCAGGTGGGCCGCCAGCTTCTACGCAATCAACACCGCCATAGCCTTTGTAAATGACATCCTCTGGCCAAACATCTTCGTAGTGATAATCCTTGGACTGGAGGGTGTCGATAATTGTAGGAATCAAAAACCCAGTCAGGGTAAAAGTACTGTCGTGTTTGGGGTCGCAACCAATTTGCAGCACCTTTTTGCCCCGTTTAGCTAAAGCGACAGATATGTTACAGCTAGTTGTTGACTTGCCAATACCGCCTTTTCCGTAGACTGCTAGTTTCACTGTTATTTGCCTCTTATCGTTTTTTGTCAAACTTTTGGCTCAAAAATTGGCCTTCACCTAGCCGATGGCAATGTGTGAGGTAGTTGAGTGTCATTATTGTCGAAATTACAGAGAAAATAAAGGGGGCTAAAATCTAAAAAACGAAGCTATAAAGTTTATAAAATATAATTTTATTTATTTTAGGTTTAAATTCTATATAAAATCTATTTTTATCATTAAAAATAAGTTTTATATGTTTTTTATTTTTTATTTTTTATAAAAATAGTTACAATAGACAAAAATATTCAAACTCTCGTGGCATAAGGTTTTTATTGAATCTCTTGATTATGGTGCCTAATCGAGATGGGTATAGGGTTGGCAGTGAAGAGAAAAATCCCTAAACCGATGCTAAAAGTAGCAATGCAGGTTTTTTAGCGGATAAATTAGCCTGGTTTAGCTACTGATCAGACTATCTCAGGACTAATTTTTAAGGCTCAATACTTGATTTGTGAAAAATTATAAAATTAAAGCTTTTGACTAAAATTTTTTTAGCTTTGAGTAATTATGCTCAATCAATTATGCTAGTTTCTCATCCAATGACTTTTCTAGCCCCTAGCCTCTAGCCTCTAGCCTCTAGCCTCTAGCCCCTAGCCTCTAGCCTCTAGCCTCTAGTCTCTAGCCTCTAGCCTCTAGTCTCTAGCCTCTAGTCTCTAGCCTCAATAAAATCAGAACCACTATAAACTGCTTCCATTTCTTGTAATGATTGCCAACCAGCCAGCCACTGAGAGCGGTCTTGTAAGAGTTTGGCGTTAATCCAGAAACGAACATTGGGGTCACAGGAAGCGACCATTTCGGCGTAAACCCACTTACCTTGATTTTTACGGTTTACGACTTGGAAGTGTCGCCAACCGTCTACTTTTTTCTGTGCTGTCCACTTAGAGCCTACTAGGTAAGGAAATTTTTGCTTTTTGGTCATTTGAAGTATGAAGTCTGAAGTATGAAGTGTGAAATTGGCTCAGTTTGAATCCCTGATTATGTTAAGAAACGCTACATATATTTACTATATTAAGCATGTATGGAAGTCAAAGTTTGAACGATCGCTTGATGTAAAAATGCCGAAAATTGATCGCAGCTAGAAGCTAGTATTTACATTTATGTTTGCGATCGCCGATTCACGTTTTCTCGGTTGCCGCATATTTAGCAGCAGAAAGTAAAAGCGAACCCTGAGACTGATTCACTGATTCGTTATAATATTAAACGATCAAACTTTGCTAAAGAGGGCAAATGTATGACTAGCCGTGAGCAGCTTATCCAAGAACTTGCAGAGGTTCCAGATGAGTTGGTTCAAGTAATGTTAGATTTTTTGCATCGCCTTCAGACAACACGTAGCCATCATCCTCTAGCGAAATTTGCTGGTATTTTGAGTGATGATGAGGCGGCTGATTTACAGGAAGCAATTCAAACTGATTGTCGTCAGGTTGATTTAAATGAGTGGTGAGATTGCATTAGATACTTCAGTTGCAATACGTTTTTTGAATGGTGATCCTGATGTTGTTTCAAGGGTGTTAGCATTACCAGAAATATTTTTGTCGGTGGTAGTAGCGGGAGAGTTACTGTTTGGGGCTGAGAACTCGACTCGACCGTTGAAGAATCTTCCTCGATATTTAGAATTTATCGAAGTTTGTACGGTTGTGCCTGTGGAAAAGAGAACGGCACTTATCTATGCTCAGATTCGTTCGGCTTTGAAGCGCAAAGGACGACCAATTCCGATGAATGATGTTTGGATTGCAGCGCATTGTCTGGAACATGGTTGGGTACTTGTGACCGATGATTCAGATTTTGATTATGTGGATGGATTGGTTATAGAGCATTGGTAATAATAGCTATTATGTTTTGCGAATCGCTAATCACAAAATCTCAATGAGCGTTGGCGTAGACCGCACTTCGACAAAACTCAGTGACCACCGCAGGCATCGCTACAAAGCGATGGTATAGAATTTTGCCCTGATCCGCTAAAATCATCTTCAACAGTCTTCTTTCCTTTTACCCTTTGGCTTGGAATTATGACGCAGGATGAGTTATTGGCACTGATAGATCGTGCGGCGGCTGAGGGTTGGCGAGAGTTAGACTTGTCAGGGCAAGAGTTGACTGAGTTACCAGAGACGATCGCTAAATTAACCAATCTGACGCAGCTTTACCTCAGTAACAA
>JAGKSW010000102.1 GCA_018993265.1 Nostoc sp. TH1S01 | reverse complement strand
TATACTATTTTGGAGATGTCTACTTAAATCAAGTTCTTTTAACTCAATTCCTGGCAAATCACGTCCACTAAAATCTTGCTGCTGACCAGATTTTTCTTGAATTTGGCTTAAGATTAACTCCTGCATACCAGCAAAATTTCTCATGGTACTCACCTCAGAGTGTCAATAATTGCAAAGCTCAATTGTGAGAGATACTGTATATCGAGATTACACCAATAAAGATAATTCGCTGAATGATAAATCAAAAATATTTGGATAATTCACGAAAAATAGGCTGTAAATGTGGTTTTAATCACAAAAAATGCTGACATAAGTCAGGAAATATCAATAATATTCCGACAAAGATCCCCGACTTCTTGAAGAAGTCGGGGATTTTGCGACTCACTAATAGAAATAATTAGGGACTTCCAGAAAATAAATTATTCAATAATGAAGAGTAAAGACGATGAGCAGATTAATTCTCCCTCTGCTTCCCTGCTCCCTCTGCTCCCTCTGCTCACCACAGCGACTGTATATTTTTTTAGTTGGAAGTCCCTTATTCCTCGCCCCAAGTTTGTAACTGAAAATATACTAAAACTAAAGTTACAGCTAATAGAACTGTAGCCGCAGCAGCCGCATAACCAAAATCAAATTGACCAAAGGCTTCTTGATAAATGTAGTAAACCAATAAATTAGTAGAATTTAAAGGGCCGCCACCAGTAATTACGTAAACTTGCTCAAAACTCCGCAATGTAAAAATTGCTGTGGTGATTGTGGCAAAAATTAAAGTAGGGCGTAATCCAGGCAAAGTAATATGCCAAAATTGTTGCCAAGCATTCGCACCATCTAATTCGGCTGCTTCATAGCGACTAGGAGGAATTGCTTGCAACCCTGCTAAAAAGACAACCATATTAAAACCTAATTGTTTCCAAATACTTAAGATAATTAACACAGTCATAGCCCAAAAGGTATCTCCTAACCAAGAAATTGGGGCAATACCAAATAAACTCAAAAATGAGTTTACAGGGCCATCCGTTTGAAATAGCCAGCGAAATCCTAAACCAGCCGCTACTAGAGAAATTATCGAAGGTAAAAAATAGGCACTTCTTAACATTCCCCGCAAAGCCAGAGAACGATTTAATAATACTGCCAACCCTAAAGGAATAATTAAGCTGGGGATGACAGTAGCAAGGGTAAAATAAATTGTGTTGCCTAAAACTTGCCAAAAATCGGGGTTAAGTAGCAAGCGCCAGTAGTTTTTCAATCCTACCCCATAAGTTCCTGTGGATGTAAAACTACCAGCAGTGAAACTCAGGTAAAACAAATAGGCGATTGGCCAAATTACAAAAATTCCTAATAAAATTAATGCGGGTGCTAAAAAAGTCCAAGCGGCAAATGTATCATTATCTAACCACGATTTATTAGTATATATTTTTGGCATCTATTAATTTTCCTTGTTGCTGTTATGACCTGTCGCCCCGATTCTACTTTTAGCTTGGTTTCTCCTCATATTAGCGATCATCGCCTATCATCAACCGATACTCCTCTGAAACTAGGAATTCTAGCTTCTGGGAATGGCAGCAATTTTGAAGCAGTAGCCCAAGCTATTGAAAATGGGCAAATTAATGCCCAAATTCCAGTTCTAATTTACAATAATCCAGGAGCGAAAGCAGCAACACGCGCCGTCAAGCGGGGTATAGAAAGTGTTTTATTGAATCACCGCGAATATAAAAATAGAGAAGCTTTAGATCAGCAAATTGTCCAGACTTTGCGCCAGTATGATGTTGATTTGGTGATTTTAGCTGGTTGGATGCGGCTGGTGACATCAGTATTAATTGATGCTTTTCCTAACAGAATTATTAATATTCATCCCAGTTTGTTACCTAGTTTTAAGGGACTTCATGCTGTTGAACAAGCTTTGCAAGCAAAGGTAACAATTACTGGCTGTACAGTGCATTTGGTTTGTTTAGAAGTTGACAGCGGCCCGATATTAATTCAAGCGGCTGTGCCAGTCTTCCCAGAAGATACGCCAGAAACACTCCACGCTCGCATCCAAGTTCAAGAACATCGCATCTTAGCACAGGGAATTGCGATCGCGGCAAGTCAACTTCACACCTCACTCACACCTTCCTAAAAATCTATATCAACTTTCTCAGATGAGCCGAAATGTTACCTATAATTACATAATGGCTCTCGTCAGAGAATTTTGCGAGAAAATATAAATATCAGGAAACAAAGCTGACATCAAAAATTTAGCTTTGTTTCCCAATCAAACAAAATTCATCGCCTCAAGTAACTTTGCAATGATGGCAAATGGAGGTGTGCCATGTTTAGCGATTTTACGCTCTCAGATCCTACAACTTACCTAATTGTCAAACTCATCGTCTTGATGTTGGCATTACTAATGTTGATGGTAGTTTCTGCGGCTCCAGTCGTTTAGAAAAGAGTTAATTTCTATATTTATCTCAAAGCCAGTTTCCCAGAAATAGAGCGGTGAGATGATGCTGAGAATAAGCAATTTCTTACCAATGGGTGTTGTCTGTGCAACCTTATTAGCAGGTTCACCGATTTCTGGTAAATCTCTTGCTGTTCAAGCCTTGCGGCTGACAAATCAACCAGTCAATATTGCCAGTTTAGGAAACGGTAACTATCAATTTTGTAGTCAACCTGATCCCCAAGATTGGCGAGATGGAGCAGGAGTTTGTTTTAATTTCACTAAAACTGGAAATCAAGTGAATGGCTATTATGGGTATCCGCACTCGGATCAATTTATTTGTGTGCGTGGGATAGTAGATAGCGATCGCATCACAGGCGAAGGTCTAAGTATGGTGTGGGATATTCCGCAGAAACATCCACCTGATTCTGCTGAATTTAAGTGGGATGCAGAAGAACATTTAACACTTAGTCAGGCAAATATCCTCAATACCGTCAATGTTGACGAGGATAGTGCAACGTGGATTTTGTACCGCAAAGCTTCACTCAATCTTGAGGGATTTTACCAATACAATCGCCCTCGGATGACACCAGTAATTCAATTGTGTCAGTGGAATTCCAAGTAGTAATTAATTAACTAGCGTGTTCCCAGTCACTGAGTAACTCATGTTCTTGCTTCGTCTTTTTGGTTTTGCGGAATGGAACTTTGGGAGAACCAATATCCATACGCGTAAAAGACTGCTTTTTCTGCTTGGTAGATTTTTGATTTTCTGTAGTTAAGGTAGTCATTGATGATTGTTTCCGAAAAACTCAGCACTACTTTAAATCATCAATTTCAAAACAGCAAATTTCTGAAGAGGTATTATTAAAGTTTTTTAGGCAATTACACGGTATAAAAATATTCTCATATCTCAAACATTTTGGTATACCTATGGTTTATTTCATCTAGGTAAACCTCTACGTAGGACTATACCCTTCAGGCTAAAAGCTAGTACAAAAAGGCTGAAGTATGAAGTCTGTAGACGCTTTTAGCGGCTTGCCGCAGGCTAGTATGAAATGAAAAAACCCTCATAGTGAGCTTTTCAGCAATTTATAATGGGTGCTTTATTTCCGCCGCGTTGTACTAGGATGAATTTAAATGGGAATGGCGATTGTAAACTCAGTCCCGATACTGGGTTGAGAATGCACATCCATTGTGCCATTGTGTTTTTCTACTACAATTTGATGGGCTATAGATAAACCAAGTCCAGTACCTTTACCCACAGGTTTTGTAGTAAATAAAGGTTCAAAAAGTCTTTGTTTAAGTCGTTCAGGAATACCAATTCCATTGTCAGCAATCTGAATAACCGCCATTTGTTGAGAATTTATATCTGTTTTAATTTGAATTTGGGGAATGCGATCGCTCATTTTACCTTGGATAATTGCTTCATCAAGTGCGTCAATGGCGTTAGCCAGAAGATTCATAAATACTTGATTCATCTCCCCAATATAACAGTTGACATTGGGTAACTTTCCATAAGACCTAAGCACTTCAATACCGGGGCGCTCGCCATTAGGCTTGAGACGGTGTTGTAAAATCATTAACGTACTATTCATACCTAAATGCAAATCAGCAGGTAATTTGGTATCACTATCCGAGCGGGAGAAACTACGGAGTGAAGTTGAAAGATGCTGAATGCGTTCTGAACCAACCTGGATAGAACTGACAATTTTTACCAAATCTTCGATGACAAATTTCAGATCCAAGTTTTGAATCAAAGTAGAAATTTTGGTTGTTGGCTGGGGATATTCTTGTTCATAAAGTTTTAGTAGGTCGGTGATGGCGGCAATATATTCCTGTAAAGGTGGGATATTGTTAACGATAAAGCCAATGGGATTGTTCATTTCGTGAGCAATTCCCGCAATTAACTCTCCTAAAGTTGAGAGTTTTTCTTGCTGTACCAATTGCACTTGAGCTTTTTGTAATGCAGTAGTGCGATCGCGCACTTGTTGTTCTAAAGATTGAGTTAACTGCTTGAGTTGTAAATGCACACGCACTCGCGCAATAACTTCTTCTTGGGCAAAGGGTTTCGGGATATAATCGACCGCACCCAGGGAAAAACCTTGAACTTTGCTTTCTGTATCAGCTAAGGCTGTGGTGAAAATAATCGGTATATGTTGCGTTACCGGATTAGCCTTGAGACGACGACAGGTTTCAAATCCGTCAATCCCTGGCATTTGGATATCAAGTAAAATCAACTCTGGTTGATTACGTTCTGCTTGAGCGATCGCACTTTCGCCATCGACTGCGACACGAAAACGCCAACCCTCACTAGCCAGTGCTTCCGACAAAACAGACAAATTTGTAGGATTATCATCCACAATCAAAATAAATCCGTTAGTTAAAACCTTATTCATGATGTATTTAAAAGTCAAACTTCCGCCAAATCAATTAATGTGTTGTTGAATCAAACTCTCCAAACGTTTGAGTTGGAAGTTGCTAGCCAAATGGATGATTTGCCTAGTAAAATTACTGAACTGCTGATCAGATACTGAAAGTTGTTCAGCTATTTCTAAAATTTTTTGAATATCACCGTCTTGAGTTAGTTCCAGAAATTGCTGTAAAACTTCTTTGCTAGGAAGAACGAAATCAACTAAAGCATCTGAACTATCTACCTTGGTTTTGTTAACTGTCTTTCTTTGATTGTCATACAACCATTCCAGTTGTAAAAATTGGCGCAGTTGTTCCAAAAGTGTTTCAGCTTCTATCGGCTTAGGCAGAAAGGCATCTGCACCCATATCAATACTTTTATATTGGTCAATTGCAAACACACTGGCAGAAGAAGCAATCAAAGGCATCTTTTTAAATTGAGCAGACTGGCGCAAACTTTTAATAAATTCAAATCCATCCATTACAGGCATTACTAAATCAGTAATAATCAAGTCTGGTTGATCAGTTGTTATTTTTTCCCATGCTTCTTTACCTTGACTCGCTTCTGTTACACGAAACCCTAAAGGCTCTAGTAAATTGACAATAACCGAGCGGTTTTCCCATTTATCATCCACAATTAAAATCGAGCGTTTTTGTCCTTGATAACCCATAATTATTCCCTGCTCAACTGCACGAGAAACCTTAGCCCAATCTTGAGATTCGGGAATTTCTATCTCAAACCAGAAAGTACTACCTTTACCAACCTCACTTTCGACTTGAATTTGACTATTCATGAGCGAAATAATTTTTTGGCTGATAGCTAATCCTAAACCTGTACCTTCAGTGTGTCGTTTTTGATTACCTACTTGTTCAAAAGGCAAAAATATTTTTTCAAGTTGTTCAGCAGTAATACCTGTGCCAGTATCGATGACTTCAAAGCGAATTGTATATATAATTTTTCCCTGATGATTGGTGGCTTTGTGAATAACTTTTACCTTAAAAGTAACACTGCCTTGTTGAGTAAATTTAATTGCATTACCAAGCAAGTTAATCAACACTTGCCGCAAGCGTTTTTCATCAGCACGAATTCCATTTGGTAAATCAGAGTCAAATTGCAGATTAAACCCGATGACTTTTTGTTCAGCACGGATGCGACAAATTTCACTTACACTGTCTATAAATGCAGGTAAGTAAAAATCAATGGGATTTAATTCTAGTTTGCGAGCTTCAATTTTAGACAAATCTAAAATATCGTTAATTAGAGTTAATAAATGAGAACCACACTGATAAATAATGCCGATTCCTTTACTGCCTTTTTCACTTAAAGGTTCGGTACGTTGTAGAATTTGTGCATAACCAAGAATACCGTTGAGTGGTGTGCGTAATTCATGACTCATATTGGCAAGAAATTCACTCTTGGCTTGGCTAGAGTCTTTGGCTAGTTCTTCGGCTAGGCGTAACTCTTGCTCAATACGTTTGCGCTCAACAATCTCACTGGAAAGCACCCTATTAATAGCTTCTAACTGAGCATGACTAGGTATTGTCAAAGCTTGCGGAATTAAAACAATTAAGGCAAAAGCTGTATATATAGAAATAATTGCTGTAAAAGCTTTTAAAGCGCCAGAAATCCAGTAAACTGGATGCCAAAGCGTCAAAATGTCCATTAAATGTCCAGTACCGCAGGCTAGGATAAATGCACTAAATAATTGAAAGACTCCATTAAAAGGAACATCTTGGCGTTTGGAAATGAAGTAAATCAGTAACAAGGGAATAAAATAATAGGCTAGGGCGATCGTGGCATCAGCAATAATATGGAGCCACACTAGTTCTGTTTTCCAGAGATAACAATGCCCATGCGGAATAAAATCGTTGGCAGAAAACAGAGAGTTCAGAAATGCCAAAACCATGCTATGGCTCGCTGAATTGATAGTAAGCTGTGCAACTTTAGTATTCCCAAATCATCACTAAAGCTTCACTGGTATTTCCAGGTTATTAGTTTGGCAAGTTTTTATGGTATTGCTCACTGCTACATCTATTTATTCAAAATCCTTTGAGAATTAACAACAGAAAAACCTCGATTGGTTGGTTTAAATTTAGCTAACTCAACTTGGAAACTAACTTTATCGCTGGTGTCTCCACTCCGCGCTTCTAAATTCCAGTTTCCCGGACGCAGATACCAAAATAAATTAGTTGATTGTGTATCCAGTTGTTCTCCATTCAACCGCCACTCAACGGAGGATGGATTTCCTGCTAGTTTAAATTCTAATTTTTGCTGTCCTTCTGTACTGGGATAGAGTAAATACAAATCACCATTTTGGGGCGAGACAATTCGTAAATTACTAGAGACAAAATTTGATTGCTGCTTGGCTAACCAATCATTATATTCGGGTGGTAAATTAAACTTGTCTTGAGTTGCGTAAGCAATTTTATCTTCTGGGTAAAAATACTCTTGTACAACAGAATTACAATCTGCTGTGGGGCGTAAACCGGAGTTTGCACATATAGGGAGTTGAATTAATCCTTGGGAAACTGCAAAATCTGCGGGTTCTTGATGTTCGTGCAGGTGCAACATAATACGATTCCATAAAGGTGCTGCACCCATAACACCAGATACTTGGCGCATCGGTTCGCCGTTGAAATTTCCTACCCAAGTTGCAACGGTGTAGTCGGTAGTAAAGCCAACAGTCCAAGTATCGCGGAAGTTGGAAGAAGTACCAGTTTTGACGGCGGCGGGGAAGGGTAAGTTTAATACTGAGTCTACACCAAAAGCGGTGGCGCGGGCGTGGCGATCGCTCAACATATCAGTAATCAGTTGCCATGTTGTCGAATTTTCGATTTTAGATTTGAGATTTTGGATGGAAGAATCGTTAACAGTAGACACAAGTGGGATACTTTGTCCTTGTCTCGCCATTGTGACGTAAGCTTGAGCCAGTTCCCATAAAGTAACTTCGCCACTACCGAGAGTTAAACCCAAACCGTAATATTCTGGGGTTTGATTGAGATGAGTAAAGCCTAATTCATGCAGACGTTCCAGAAGGTTTGGTACGCCGATTTTTTCTAATACTCGCACAGCCGGCACATTTAAAGAATTGGCTAACGCTATCCGCACCCTTACCGGGCCGAGAAAGCGTTGAGTATAATCTGTAGGGCTATAAAGTTTTGCACCAGGAATGGCGTAGTGGGCGGGGACATCAGCCAAAATTGTGTTTGGGCGAATCAGTTTTTTTTCTAACGCCAACTCATAGACAAAGGGTTTGAGGGTAGAACCTGGTTGACGTAGGGCTTGTACGCCGTCGTTACGTCCAAGTTTGGCTTCATTGAAATAGTCAGGTGAACCGACGTAAGCCAAAACTTCGCCAGTGTGGTTGTTAATGACTAAAGCTGCTGCATCGTGGACGTTGTTAGCGGCGAGGTTGGAGATGACTTGCTGTGCTTGGGCTTCGACGAATTGTTGTAATGGCCTGTCGATGGTAGTAAAAATTGGAGATGTTTCTTGTTGTTGGGTATTTGATAGCTGAGTTGCTAACCAAAACAAGAAATGAGGTGCAGCGATAATTCCCCGTTGACGAGATTGAAAAACGACTTTTTCAGTTTGGGTTTTGTCGGCTATTTTTTGGGTGATATAGCCATCCTGTACCATCCGGTTAAGAACGTATTTCTGACGCTGTTTGAGTCTATCCCAATGTTGTAGCGGGTCAAAGTAGGTGGGATTATTTGGAATAGCAGCCAAAAGACTCGCTTGGGCAAGATTTAACTCACTGGCTGGTGTGGAAAAGTAAGTGCGGGATGCGGCTTCTACACCATATATGTTGCCGCCCATTGGCAGACGGTTAATATATGCAGCGAGAATTTCATCTTTATTCATTCCCGCAGCTAACCGCCAAGCTAACCAAATTTCTTGCAATTTACCTGACAAGTTACGGGCTGATGGTTCTAACATCCGTGCTAACTGCATGGTAATTGTGGAAGCACCAGAGACTATTCTTTTGGCGTGAATGGCTTGGTTGATAGCGCGGATAATAGCTTTGATATCCAACGCGCCATGATGGTAGAAACTGCTATCTTCGGCGGCGATAATTGCGTTGATAAATTGGGGAGAAACTTGATTTAAGGGAACGACGGCGGTATGTTCTTGGTCACGGGTGAGAATTGTTCCTAATGGTAGCCCATTGCGATCGCTAAATTCCAAAGCTAACTGATTTTGGGCGATGTCTGCGGTATGAATAGGCGCAAAATACGGCATTAACCGCACCACTATACATACAAATACAACAGCTAAGAAAAATTTTGACTTTCGGATGAGCCGCCTACTTAGTCTCATCAGAGACTCCCCTGGATAGTAAAACCTACTTTAATTTTGACGCGTTGGCTATTTTTTAATCAGGTAATATTGCAAAGACTTAACAATTTATACCAATTTAAATTAAGAATTGTAGTGGTTTTTGGAAATAACTACACTAAATTGGTTATCCATTGTATACCAAGTTTCTCTTTAATTTCCTTCTCCGCGCACCTTTGCGTTTACCTCAGCGTACCTCTGCGTTTATATTTATAAAACATGATTATAAAAATCATCCTCCAATTATTTATTACGCTAACATTTTTATTAAGCATTAGCGGCTGTAGTTTATTAGGTGTATCCTCCAATAAAGAACCATTACCCGCCGTTTCTCCCCTCACACCACCAAAATTACCAGACTGGATTGAACAAATTAGCCCTATAGGTGATGCTACACCTTTAAATCAAATTCGTATCCGCTTTAAAGAAGCATTAATTCCTGTCGAAAATCTTGACAGCCCAGAACAACAAAATTTATTACAAAAATTTACCTTATGGCCGCCTTTACCCGGTCAATTTCGCTTTTTAACACCACGGATGGTAGGCTTTCAAGCAGATAAGGCACTACCGCAAGCGACAAGGTTTCAAGTTACTTTAAAAGCGGGTTTGGCAGATTTAAAAAATCACAAGTTAAATCAAGATTTAGCTTGGACTTTTAACACTGAACTTATTAAGTTGACTGATTTACCCGGTGTGAATCCTGTGGAGAAGGCTGAGATTCAACCTATAGATTTAAAACAAAAGCTGCAATTCACATCTAATGTCGAATTAAACTTAGCTTCATTACAAGAACATCTCAAACTTGTACCTGAAGGTAAAAACAAAGATATCAGTTTTAATATAGACTTAGCGAAAGAAGAAAAACCCACAGAAGGTGAAGACCCTTTAGAAAAGTTTGACCCTTCAGCGCGTAATTGGGTTTATAATCTTACACCACAGCAAAGTTTAGAAAAAGCGACTAACTACCGTCTGGTATTTTCCCCTGGCATATTAGCAAATTACGGTAACTTACCAACAGATAAAGAGTCGGTGAGTAAGTTGGCGACTTATTCACCTTTAGAATTTAAAACTATCAACTTTTACGGACAGCCTGATGTTAACGGAACCTACGGCAGATTTATTAAAGGTAGTCCGCAGCTAGAATTTAATAATATATTATTGGCAGATTCAGTTAAAGATAATATCAAAATTGACCCAGCACCAAAAGATATCTCTCGACTGTTCCAAGTTCCAGAAGAATCTAATGTGGTGACGCTTAATCCCTACGCTTTAGACCCTGCAACTAATTATAAAATTACGATTGGGACAAATATTAAAGATAAATTTGGTCAGACTTTAAATAAACCTGTCACATTACAATATAATACTGGCGATTTGGCAGGTGATATTTGGGTTCCCTCAGATTTACATATTTTTCCCTCCAGTCAAAATTTACAGTTAAATATTAGTACAGTTAATTTACCAGAGTCTAAATATAAAGCCGCTTATCGTGTAGTTCAACCTACTGATTTAGTCTATTTTAATAATGCTTCGCCGAAAGGTAATGATAATGAGTTATTACCACAGCTAAATTCATGGCAAAGCTTTAAAATCAACTCTAAGAAAAATCAACTTGTTGATGTCAATGTTCCGTTAAGAGAAAAGCTTGGTAGCCCGACAGGGATGTTAGCTTATGGAGTCCAAGCACGCACGAATAAATATCAAGATAATGGCAAGGAATTGTGGCGGGAACCTGTAACTTATGGTTTAGTTCAATTAACAAATTTGGGTGTATTTAGTCAATGGTTTCCTGACTCTGGTTTAATTCGTGTGCATCATTTGAGTGATGGTTCACCAGCGAAGAATGCAGCTATTGAAGTTTATCAATCAAAGTTAGAGGAAAAGTATCCTAGTAATGCTGTACCTTGTGCGACGGGTAAAACTGATGAAAATGGCACTTTCAGATTACAAATTGATAATTTAAAGCAGTGTTTTCCTGATAATCAAAGATTTAATAAATCGCCACAACTATTAGTAATTGCGCGAGAAAATCAAGATTGGGCTTTTGCCAGAACGGAAGAATATAGCGGTGCTTTTGGATATGGTATTGATGCAGGTTGGCAAGAAGCTAAAGCAGAATCTCGTGGTGTAATTTTTTCTGACAGAGACTTATATCAGCCGGGAGAAAAAGCTTGGTTTACTGGTTTTGCTGATTATTTAGAAAATGGGACTCTTCAGCAAGATAAAAACGCCGTTTATCAATTAACTTTGATTAATCCTGACGGACAGAAGACACAATTAGGTGGCAAAACTACCAATGAGTTTGGGACATTTTCTCTAGAGTTACCCATTCAGACAACTCAAGCTTTGGGCTACTATACAATTCAGGGTAAAGGTAAGGCAGGACAAGAAATTTCTGGCGAGTTTCGGGTAGCTGAATTTAAACCACCTAACTTTAAGGTTGAACTCAATTTAGATAAAGAGTTTGCCCTAGTTAACGATAAAGTGGAAGCGAAAGCTGCGAGTAATTATTTATTTGGTGCGCCTGTGGAAGCTGGCGAAGCAAAATATTTTGTCACGCGCCAACAAACTAGTTTTATCCCTAAAGGTTGGGAAGAATTTAGTTTTGGTAGACAATGGTTTTGGCCGGAAGAAAGTCCATCGTTAACCAGTGAGGTTTTGCAAACTAGTGACAAGTTAGATGCAAGTGGTAAAACTAGCCAAACTGTGACGGTGGCGAAAGATTTACCTTACCCAATGACTTATCAAGTAGATGTGCAAATTGCAGATGTTTCTAATTTATCTGTGGCGGCTTCTCAAAAGTTTACCGCTTTACCCAGTAACAAACTGATTGGACTTAAAAGCAATTTTATTGCTGATGCAGGTAAGGCTTTACCTGTAGAAATGATAGTGACTGAACCTACAGGAAAACCAATCACAGGTCAACGGGTGCATTTAGAATTACAACAGATGAAATATAGTAGTGTGACGCAGTTAGTGGAAGGAAGTCGTACTGCTAAAAATCAAGTGGAATATAAAACAGTAGAACAAACAGATATTACTTCTGCTGATACTTCCCAGATATTAACTTTAACACCACCCGAATCAGGCTCATACAGAATTAGGGCTAATTTTAGCGATACAAAAGAGGAATTAACGGCGACAGATTTGCAAATTTGGGCAACAGGAGAAACCCCAGTTTATTGGAGTTCGGAAGACCGCGATCGCCTAGAAGTTAAACTAGATAAAAAATGGTATAATCCTGGGGAAACTGCCACAGCTTTAATTCAATCTCCCTACCTCGAAGCCGAATTATATTTTGCGGTAATTAAAGACAAACCAATTTATCAACAAGTAAGTAAAGTTAAGGGAGGCGCACCCCAAATTCAGTTTCAAGTCACCCCAGAAATGTTACCCAATGCAGCAGTTGAAGCTGTATTAGTTAGACAAGGCGCACCTCTTAACCAAGTCGAACCAGGAAGTTTAGATAAACTTGTAAAAATCGGTTTCTCACCTTTTAAAGTCAACTTGCAAGATAAATATTTAAAAGTGCAAGTGATACCCTTGCAAGCATCTTTAGAACCAGGTGCAGAACAAACAATACAATTAGAACTCAAAGACAACCAAAATAACCCCACCCCAGGACAATTTACTGTCATGGTGGTGAATGAAGCGGTGTTACAACTATCTGGTTATCGTCCGCCAAACTTGGTAGATACAGTCTACGCAGAACAGCAAATATCTACCCGGTTCAGCGATAATCGTCCTGATGTGGTGATACAACCCCAAGATATTGCGAAACCCAAAGGCTGGGGTTATGGCGGTGGTTTTTCTGTCGGTGCAGCAAATACCCGCGTCCGTACAGATTTTCAAGCTTTAGCTTACTACAACGGTTCGGTTGTAGCTGATGCGAGTGGTAAGGCGCAGATAGCCTTTAAATTACCTGATGATTTCACAACATGGCGGGTGATGGCTGTTGCTACTGATGGAAACTTGCGCTTTGGTAATGCTGATGCGACATTTATCACCACCAAACCACTGCTCACTAATGCCATCTTGCCACAGTTTGTCCGTCCAGGCGATCGCATCTTCGCAGGTTTATCCGTCACCAACACCACCGGGAATAACGGAAACCTCTCAATTAACGGCGAACTTAGCGGTACAGTCAAGTTTGCGGAAAATAACCCCACCACGACTTCCTTGCAAACCAACGCCGAACCAGCTACCAAAGCTTATCGCTTCCCCATGATTGCAGGTGGCGTTGGCGAAAGTAAAGTTAGGTTCACCACCCAACTAAATAATACAGCCGATGCTTTTGAATTACCCTTGGAAGTGAAGCCGCTAGAAATTACCGAACAAGTTGTAGAAGCTGGGGTAACAGAAAAGCAAGTTAAAATTCCCCTGAATGTTGATAAAAATATCTACCCCGAAGCTGGCGGTTTAGATATTCAATTGGCGAGTACGTTAATACCTGAAATTAAAGCACCAGCCAAACAAGTTCTAGAAGATGATGATTTACCCTTCGCAGAACCAGCCGCTAGTCAATTAATTATTGCTGCTAATCTGCAAACTTTAGGTAAACAATACAGTCAATCCTTTGCTGAATTTAATCCTAGCCAAAAAGCAAATCAAGCCATTACTCAACTGCAAAAACTACAAATAGCTGACGGTGGTTTTGCCGCTTATCCAGGACAAGAAAAATCAGACCCTTGGGTTTCTGCATACTCGGCAGAATCTTTAGTAAAAGCTAATCAAGCATTTCCTGGTTTTATCGATTCTGCAACACTAACGCGCTTAAAAACTTATCTGCAAAAGGTAGTAGCAAACCCAGGACAGTATGATTTTTGTAAACAACAAATTTGTAAAAATCAACTGCAATTAAACGCCTTAATCTCCTTAGCAGAATTAGGTGATAAAAGCAATAGTTTCTTAGGCGATATTTACCAACAACGCAATAACTTTGATATCGTCACCCAAATCAAACTAGCGCGGTACTTATCGCAATTCCCAGAATGGCAAGATGAATCACAACAAATGTTGAACCAGTTACAACAAAATATCTATGAAACTGGACGCAACGCCGTAATTAGTTTACCTCAAAGTTGGGGATGGATGAATTCATCTACCACAGCCCAAGCACAGGCTTTAAGATTATTTATTGCCAAACAAAGTAAACCAGAAGTCATCGATAAATTATTCCAAAGTCTATTAGGTTTACGCCGCGATGGCACATGGCAAACTAACTATGATAATGCTCAAGCTTTAACAGCATTAGTAGAATATAGTCAACTCCAACCTACACCACCAAACTTTGCCACCACAGTTAAATTAGCTGGTCAAAAATTAGGTGAAAATCGCTTTGATGGTTACAAAAATCCAAACTTGCAGCTAACTGTTGCAATGGATAAATTACCCCGTGGTCGCCATGATGTGATATTGCAAAAATCAGGTAGGGGCAAATTACATTATTTAGTTGCCTATAATTATCGCTTGCAAGGCAACCAACCAGGCAGATTTAATGGGTTACGGGTAACAAGAGAAATTAGCAAAGTCGGAGAAGAAAAAGTTCTGCAAAAAACTGGGATGTATGCTGTAGACAAACCCTTAACTGTCGATAGTGGACAAGTATTTGATATTGGTTTAGAAATAATCGCAGACCATCCTGTAGACCATATAGTCATTAAAGACCCATTACCAGCAGGATTTGAAGCCGTAGACCAAAGTTTTCAGACTGCGACAGCCGCATTACAAGCGAAAGCCGATAGTTGGCAACTTGGTTATCGCAATATTTACCGCGATCGCATTATCGCCTACGCCGACCACCTCGAACCAGGAGTTTATAGCCTACATTATCTAGTCCGTTCAGTAACTCCCGGTACATATACATGGCCTGGCGCAGAAGCACATTTACAATACGCACCTGAAGAATTTGGGCGTTCTGCTGAGTCTACTATTGTGCTTGAGGAGAAGCGTTGATTTTGGGCATTGGTGATTAATGGGATGAATTTTGTCTCGCGCAAAGGCAAGGCAGCGCGTTGGGCGGGTTTCCCGACTTGAAGCGACTGCCGCGCAAAGGCGCAAAGAATCGACTTTCAGCTTTGTCAAGAAGTCTGAATTCATCCCGCAAATATGCAACACCACGCAAAGTTACGCGGAGTTTTTCTTCTCTCTGCGTTCTCTGTGTCTCTGTGGTTCGTTAAAAAAAAGTTATTGACAAGTCTAAACCAGATCACGATGCAAAATTATGAAATAAATTTAATATTCTTTGCCTCACCCGTTCTCTAACTTCTTCATCCTCACCCGATAACCCATCAAATAACATTTCATATATCAACGGTACGCCTAACTCTAATTCTTCTAATAAAGAACGCTGACTAAAGACATCTTGCGGTTCACCTTCTACTATCAATTGTCCTTTATCCATGACAAAAACCCAATCTGCCCAACGATACACCAAATCTAAATCGTGGGTTGCCATCATTAAAGTCGTACCATTTCGATGAATTTTTTGCAGAGTTTTCAGCAAATTTCGCGTATGTTTCACATCTAAATAAGCTGACGGTTCATCTAACAATAATAATTCTGGATTCAATACCATCACATCTGCTATAGAAACACGCTTTTTTTGTCCTAAACTTAAATGATGTACTGGTCTTTCTGCTAAAGCTGTCAACCCAAATTCTACTAATATTTTTTCTACTCGTTCTTGAATTTCCGACACAGGCAAGCCTAAGTTACACAAACCATAGGATATATCTTCTTCAACTGTAGAAGCCACTAACTGCTGTTCTGGATCTTGAAAGATTAGCCCGACTTGTTGACGCAATTTCCCCAGATAATTACGATGATAAGTTAACGGTTCTCCGCGCCACCGCACAACACCCTTATCAGGTTTATATAAACCATTAGCTAATAAAAATAACGTAGTTTTCCCACAACCATTCTGACCAATGAGCGCACATTTTTTACCCAATGGAACTTTTAAGTTAAGTCCATTCAAAGCTGATTGCTGTGCGCCGGAATAGGTGTAATATACTTGCTCAAATTCTAATAAATATTCATGCATTCCGCCAAAATTCCAATCCGATTAAACCAATACAGCCGCAAATTGCTTCGATGATATATCTGGTTTGGGGATGATAGCGGCGAGGATGCCAAACTTTAAATTCCCCAACAAAACCCCGCGCTTCTAAACCCAGAGAAAACTGACTATATCTTTGTAAAGTGCGCTGTAAAAGTTGTCCAATTAATATGGCTAAACTTTTCATCCAACTACGCCAGGTGCGATAGCCACCGCGAGAATTTTGTGCTGTCCATATTTCATTAGCTGTATTCAGCAGAATGAAAATAAACCGATACATGAGTAATAACAAATCAGTTAGCAGCACCGGAAATCGCAAGTAACGCAAAGTTTGTAATATTTCTGTAAACGGAACAGTTAACATGAGAAAATATAGGCAAGAAACCGAGGCTAAAGCCCTGGTGAAGATTGCCCACGCTTGCAGGCTGCCATGATGACTGACATAAATATAGAATTGTCCAAAAGTTAGCCCATATAACGTATCTAATTGCACTTTTGACAAGTCATGAATTAACACTCCATTTACCATCAAAGCAGGTAAACTTGTCAAAAAAAAACTATAGTAAATGATAACAAGCGAAAATAAATAGCAGCGGGAATTTTGGCATAAACAATTATCCAAACACCCATCCAAAATGCTATCAACATCTGCACTAATGGATGGCTAGAAAGGGAAATAGCAAGAGTAGTAAATGCAAAAATTAGTTTATGCTCTGGAGGTAATTTTCGCAACCGATTAGTATAAGCTAACGTATCTAATTGCAAACTCATTCTTCATGCTTTTGTTGTTGGGAACGTCCTTTATATAAGCCAATTGCATAACCAATTACTCCCGCACCCAAAGCAGCTTGCGATGCAAATAATAAGCTTGCTATTTCGCCACTAGCTGGTTCAAAAATTGATTTGAACCAAGGTTTATATTCTGGTTGTATCTCACTTATAGCTTCTTGTGCTTTGCCATCAGCACCGCCAAATTCTGCATCACGGACAAAGATTAAGGGTGCAATGGCTAAAGCTAATACAGCTAATACTAATAACCAATTACTCAACCCTTTTTTAGACTGATTCATTTCCTTGGGGTTCCCGTTTAATTAATTTCAGCAATTCTAATTCTTGAGGATTATAAGATTGCAACCAATTCCACACTAATACAGTTAGCAATCCTTCACTAATTGCGAGAGGGACTTGAGTTAAGGCAAAAATGCCGGCGAATTTGGTGAATGAAGCAATGAAGCCACCAACAGGTGCAGGAAAAGCTAGGGCGAGTTGGATAGAAGTAATAATGTAGGTGAGTAAATCTGAGATGGCGGCGGCGAGAAATATGGCGATTCTTTCTTTACCACCCAGCTTAATTGTGAAATTATATATCCAGTAAGCGGCAAATGGCCCGGCGATCGCCATCGAAAACGCATTTGCACCCAGGGTTGTCAAGCCGCCATGTGCTAATAACAAAGCTTGAAATAACAATACTAAGCTACCCAAAACCGACATAGTTAAGGGGCCAAACAGCACCGCACCTAACCCTGTCCCAGTAGGATGAGAACAGCTACCTGTAACCGAAGGGATTTTCAAGGCTGAAAGTACAAAAGTAAACGCACCCGCCAAGCCTAGTAATAATTTAAGTTGGGGGTTAGCTTGGGTAATGCGCGTCAAACTCCGCAACCCTAACAGAAAAAATGGTAATGCTACAACCCACCAAAAAATTGCCCACTGCACTGGTAAAAAACCTTCCATAATGTGCATAGCGTAGGCAGGTTTGGGTAAACCAACTACTAAATAAAAACTAATTACTGCCATCAGGCATAAACTAGCTAAAGCCTGCTTTTTTCTGTTCATAATCTGTACCTCGCAGATTTATGTAAATATATTCAGTTATATCGGCGGGCATCCTGACTCACTCAATTTTGGTTCACAGTTGCGGGACAGTGCCCGATTTACACCGGGCTTTCCCCTCAGAAGGGGTAACTCATATCTTGCACCTCTACGTATAACCACAGGTAAAGTAAAAAGATGCGCGATAAAGATACCTTACTTTTATAGGCTCTTGTCGCTAAATCAAGGCTTTTG
Source organism: Nostoc sp. TH1S01 (assembly GCA_018993265.1). Classification (GTDB taxonomy): domain Bacteria; phylum Cyanobacteriota; class Cyanobacteriia; order Cyanobacteriales; family Nostocaceae; genus Nostoc_B. Next base: position 28,800 of record JAGKSW010000102.1, on the reverse strand, counting down.
GTTTTTTACTGAGTAATAAAATTACATCAATTTTTATTGGTGCAAGATGTGAGGTAAGACTGATTTGGTTGGAGGATAGGAATTTTGTTCATATACGGAGAGAAGCTAGAGGTTAGGGACTAGAGAAATGCACCTCATTTAGATAAAAAATCCTAAATTAGCTATAAACAAATCTACTACCTATTCCCCACTCCCTAATTTCTACCTCGTCAACAACCGCCGACGCAGTAAATCAAGTGCTGTACACGCGCTTAAATGACGAATAAAGGTGCGATCGCGCATTGTCCCAAAACGATATTCAAAACTTTTCACTTCGTTATTTGGCCCAGCTAAACCGATGTAAACCAAACCTACAGGCTTTGTCTGGGTTCCGCCACCAGGGCCAGCAATCCCAGTAATACTTAATCCCCAAGTAGTTGCAAGGCGGTTTTTTACCCCAACTGCCATTTGTTCAGCTACTATGCCGCTAACAGCCCCAAATTGCTCTAAATCTTCTGGGTTTACCCCCAATAGCCGCACTTTAGCCGAGTTGTCGTAAGAAATTACTCCACCCCAAAAATAATCAGAACTACCAGCAACTTCTGTGAACATTTGCCCCAGTCCACCACCAGTACATGATTCTGCCACGGACACCGTTTCGCTTGCTGAACGCAACAACTCACCCACCACAGAAGCTAAAGTATCATCATCAGCACCATAACAATCGAACCCAGCAATTTCTTTCAGTTGTTGTTCAATAGGTGCAATCAATTCTTCTGCGGCTGCTTCTGATGCTGCTTTGGCGGAAATTCGCAGTCTTACCTCTCCTTTTCCCGCGTAAGGTGCAACTGTCGGGTTGGGTAAGTTGAAATAAGAAGACACTTTTTCCGCTAAAGCAGACTCACCAATACCCCAAAATCTTAAACTCCGGCTGTAAATAATTTCCTTACCCCAGCCTTGGCTTTGCAGAAATGGTACTGCTGTCTCGTACCACATCCTGTGCATTTCACTAGGAACACCTGGGAAGGTAAAAATCGTAATTTCCGGACGCGGTTGCCAAATGATCCCTGGTGCAGTTCCTGTAGGATTGGGTAAAACTTCAGCGCCTTGGGGAATTAACGCTTGCTTGCGGTTGGTGGGAGTCATCACGCGATCGCGTTGAGCAAATTTTTGAGTAATATCTTCGATAATTTCTGGGCGTTCTATCAAAGGCGCACCAAAAAAATCGGCAATGGTTTCACAAGTTAAATCATCTGGTGTTGGGCCTAGACCACCAGTAAAAATTAAAATATTCGCTCTAGAAATAGCAATTTCGATAACTTGCTTTAATCTTTCGACATTATCCCCCACCACTGTTTGATAATAATGAGGAATTCCTAGTTTCGCTAATTGTTGGGCGAGAAATTGAGAATTACTGTTGAGGATATCGCCTAACAGTAATTCAGTCCCAACACAAATAATTTCTGCACTCATATAACCAAAGCAAAAGGTAAAAGAAACAGGCTTAATTTAAATAGAATTCAGGAGTCAGGAGTCAAAATTCAGGATAAATAAACGGTGAAACACCTAGTTCACTTGTTCGCGCAGCGTCTCTGAATGAGAAGATTTAGTGATCTAAAATTTGTGGTAGGTATTTGTCTTCCACTAATTGATTCTGAATTCTAGATTCTGACTTCTGTATTCTTATTTAAAATACTGTATTTCTTTTACCTTGCTAGTTTTTACTTTTGCTGAGAGCGTTTCCAAACTCGCCAACTAGTGTAAGTTAACAGTGAGGTTGTACCAAAAGCATAAGCAATACCACTAGGGATACCAGCTATAGCTAATGCTAAACTGCCAACCCAGAGTGTGAGTGTATAAATAAATAAAACTGTCCAGCGATGAGACAAACCAGCTTGTAGTAATCGATGGTGCAAGTGACATCTATCTGCTACCCAAGGCAATTGACCACGACGAATGCGGGTCAAAATGACTGCTGACATATCCAAAATTGGTACTGCCAAAATTAAATAAGGCAAAATTACAGCGGTAAAAGCTGGAATTTTCACCAAACCAATTACGCCAACAGCCGCCAAGGTGAATCCCATAAAATAAGACCCGCCATCTCCCATAAAGATTTGTGCGGGGTTGAAGTTATATCGGAGAAATCCTAGTGCTGCACCAGCTAAAGCAGCTGCAATTAAGGCTGCGGCTGGTTGGTGCATAAATAGAGACACCAAAAGCATAACTACAGCAGCAATTCCCGATACACCAGCAGCTAAACCATCTAAACCGTCAATCCAGTTAATAGCATTAACCATCCCCACCAGCCAAATCACTGTAATGGGCAGACTTAGCCAATTCAAGTCAACTATACCAACTGTCGGAATGCTAATAAAGTCTATACTTACACCAGCTTTCCATGCACCAGCGGCAACAATAATCTGTAATAGCAGCCGTCCCAAGGGAGACAGGCTTAATAAATCGTCTGCTAAACCAATGAGAAAAAAGCCCAGACCCCCTAAAGTAACACCCCAAATTTGCCATTCTTTGTCAGGCGGCAAATTGCCAAATCCACCTAACCACCAGACAATGATTAGGGAAATGAGAGTACCTGCGAAGATAGAAACTCCTCCAAGGCGTACCATTGGGCGTTCATGAACTTTTCGACCACCAGGTTTATCTACAGTTCCACTTTTTATACCAATGTTCTTAACATCAGGAGTAGTCCAGAGAACGACTACGGCGGACACAAGGAAGGCAATCAGATGATAAATCTGAGCAGGCATCTGTATTTTAAATTTTAAATTAAGTAGTGGTTAAGACAAAACTCTGCCGAGGGAGGGTTCTACTTAATATCTACTACATTTTCGGTTTTTATCAGCAGAAGATTTTATGGAAGGAAGTATGAAGTGTGAAGTGTGAAGTATGAAGGATGAAATAAGTTGTTCAGCCTTCATACTGGATAAATGACCTATGCTAGTGCTGGTACGGGAATTTGCAGGTGTGGGTATAAGGGGAAGCGATCGCACAATGCCGCTACCCGACGTTTACAATCAGCTGCGACTGCTTCTGATTCGGGGTTGAGCAGGCGATCAGCAATAATATTCCCAATTTCGGTAAATTCTGCTACACCCAATCCTCTAGTAGTCATGGCGGGAGAACCCAATCTCAAACCGCTGGTGACAAATGGCGATTGGGGATCAAAGGGTACGGTATTTTTGTTGGCAGTAATATTGACACCGCTCACCAGTTGATCTGCTTGTTTACCTGTCAAACCAATGGAGCGTAAATCTACCAACATCAAATGGTTATCAGTACCATCTGACACCAGCTTTAACCCACGGTTTTGCAGTTGAGCCGCTAAAGCCCGCGCATTTTCAATTACCTGTGCAGAATAGGTTTTAAATTCTGGCTTTAAAACTTCGCCAAAAGCCACTGCTTTAGCAGCAATTACATGTTCTAAAGGCCCGCCTTGAGTTCCGGGAAAAACTGATTTATCCAGCTTTTTGCCCAGTTCTGCGTCTTTAGTTAAAATTAATCCACCTCTGGGGCCGCGCAGGGTTTTGTGAGTAGTTGTAGTTACAACGTCACAATAAGGAATGGGGTCGGGATGTAAGCCAGAAGCCACTAAACCAGCAATGTGAGCAATATCAGCCAGTAAGTAAGCACCAACTTCATCCGCAATACTACGGAATTTTTCAAAGTCAATGATGCGAGGATAAGCAGAATAACCACAAATCAAGAGCTTTGGACGCTCCCTCAACGCCAGCTCTCGAATTTGGTCGTAGTCGAGTTGTTCTGTTTCTTTACTGACCCCGTAGTGGCTGACTTGGAACCATTTACCAGAAACGTTGACAGGCGAACCGTGAGTCAGGTGTCCACCATGAGACAAATCCATCCCCATGATTTTGTCGCCTGGTTCTAGTAAAGTCAGGAAAACTGCAAAGTTTGCTTGAGCGCCAGAATGGGGTTGGACGTTAGCATGAGCCGCACCAAACATTTGTTTAGCTCGGTCAATGGCGATTTGTTCGACTTTATCAACAAATTCACAGCCGCCATAATAACGTTTACCGGGTAAGCCTTCAGCATACTTATTAGTTAAGACTGAACCTTGAGCCGCGAGTACCGCCGCAGAGGTAAAGTTTTCACTCGCAATCAACTCTAAATGGTCGCGTTGACGCTGGAGTTCTTCGTCAATTAATCCGGCGATCGCGGGGTCAGAAGATGCAAGAAAATCTGAATTAGTCCTAGTCACTTTAACTATCCTTAGTGGAAATTTGGACAATGGTATTTTTTGAACTGAGTTTCAAAGTAATAACTCGCAGTCAAATGTTTACATTTCCAGATTTTTTGACTGCTGACTATTAACTATTGGTAGTAACTAAAATTGATTACTTAGCTCCCAGCCCGATTAAGTCCCATTGATGTGTTAATTATTATAAAGCTCTTTCTGGAACATGAACTTAACAGTTATCTAGAGACTATAAATACTGCTCAAACTAGGTGTAAAAATTTATGTATGAGCTATTACTCAATAACTCTATCTCTGAAAGACTCAACATACAATGAATTTAAGGTTCACTGGAGAATTTTTGGTAATTAACCTCATTTTTGCCAAAAACGAGGCTAATAGAAGACGAAAAGGCTAATTCTACATTAATCCCAAAGCAATTTGCTTTGATGTATAGCTGAGGTCAATTCTGCAACCAGCCGCTCTTTAAATACCAATAGTGGTTTTCTCCCCTGAACAAAAACAGATTATTTTAAGATTTGCAGGAGGTCTTCGGATGTTAGTCATTTTAATGGATGATCAAATCCTTGCTCCTGAGCAGGTTTGCCAGTCTTGTGTACTTGCGAATAGGAGTGGTCAACCCCGTTGGTATGGTGGTCAACTGCATTGCGGTCAAGCTATTCGCAAACTTACCGAACAACAGCCAGAGCAGTATGAATGTATCATGGGCTTTCGGGTTGCCGATATCCGATGATGTCGCTTCTGGGAAACTAGACAACTGCGTTATCCTAGGCTCAAGTAACTCTTAAAATTCTGCCACAGGAGAATGCAAAATGGCCTGGCGTGGTTCTACAAACGTTTCTGATCGCATTTTTGCTTGTTTACCTTATTTGCTACCTCTGGTTGAGGTTCTAAGTTTTGGTTTTATTTTATTACAACAGTTTCCTGCCTTAACGGTTGTTTTTAGCCCTGTTCTAATTTTGTGGTCATTATATAGACGTGTGCGATTTGCTGGGCTAATTATTTTCTTTGCTTTATGGCTGTTAGTAGTCAGAAACGAAAATATCTCTCACTTTATTCGTTTCAACACCATGCAAGCAATTCTTTTAGACATCATTATCTTTTTGTGTGGCATTCTAACTGATATTGTGGGGCTAGTTCCCAATGGAGGCTTTGCTCTGCAAACTCTATATAGCACTATTTTTCTGGGTATAGTGGCAGCAGTAGCATATTCAGTTGTCCAGTCTCTTCTGGGACGTTATGCAGAAATTCCCGCAATTTCCGATGCTGTTTATATGCAGGTGCGGTAAAAAAGGCTGAAGTATGAAGTAGGAAGTATGAAATGAAGAAACCCGTATAGTGAGCTTTTCAGCAATTTATATTGGGTGCTTTATTTCTGCCGACTGTACCAGAGGCTAGTCTTGTAACTCAGTACGGGCTAAACGCCCCGCTACCGCTAACAGCACTTTCAACTCAGCATTTATTACCGGGCTACGATGGTGTTTTCTAGACGACCAATGCCTTCAATTTCCACCCGAATGCGATCGCCTATATGCAAGGGGCCAATACCTAATGGTGTACCCGTTAATACCACATCCCCTGGAATTAGAGTCATCACTTTACTGATGTAAGATACCAAAATATCAGGGGTAAAAACCATTTGATCAATCCCCGCAGATTGCACGGGATTCGGCTCATCGTTAATGAAAGTCTGCAATCTTGCACCTGGATTCAATTCTCGGACGATCCAAGGGCCTAGGGGACAGAAAGTATCGAACCCCTTGGCTCTAGTCCATTGACCATCTTTTTGTTGTAAATCTCGTGCTGTCACATCATTAGCGATCGTATAACCCCAAATTTTGGTTTGGGCTTCCTCTGGGGTACAGTCACAAGCGCGATCGCCAATTATTAGTGCTAATTCACCTTCATAATCAACTCTGTGAGATTGCAGAGGATATTTGATTTCAGATTCAGTAGCAATAATTGATGTTGGTGGCTTGAGAAAAATTAATGGCTCACTGGGTACGGAGGTTCCCATCTCTGCTGCGTGGTCTGCATAATTCTTACCTACCGCCACAATTTTTGAGGGAGCGCAAGGAGAGAGAATTTGGTAACTATCGGGTGCTAAAACTAAATCTGTCGGTTGTCCCTGTAACCAAGGTGGCGCATCCAACACCTGTACATTCAGAGATAGTTGAAGCAAGCCGTAATAAATTTTGCCTTCTGGATTTTGAACTCGCACATAACGCTGTGCCATAACCTTGATAATATCCTTATTGTCTGCAATTAAGAGCCGTAATCGCCGATAATCTTCAGCAATTCAAGTCAGGAGTTTATAGGCTCCTTTGGGAAGCATACCTTTTGGTTCAGCCAATAGATCAATTAATTTGCTGTTATTTACTGGAAGAGGCAAGGGGAAAAGGAGCAGGGAGCAAGGCAGAGCAAAATTTTTTGATGGGGAGCAGGGGGAGAATTTTACCCAGTTCCCATGCATAGAGCAGAGACGAAAACCGATAAAACGTCCCGTTTTCCCCTCTGCTCCCTGCCTCCTGCCCCTTTTACTCTGATTGATTCCTTCCCATCCATAAAGTAACCTTTGGCTAAAGTACAAATTTCGGCAGATTTTGCTGATGATTCATCTAAAAAACTGGTAAGATTATAGTTCCTTGTTGCTTCAGATGTTGAAATATGCAGGTATTTTCTCAGGATGCTTGTATAATTTCGCGCTAGCAGCCAAATAGTCCAAAAGGGGATTTCAAACTCATGTCCACAGTTTACGAAACAATGTATATCCTGCGTCCTGACCTCAATGACGAACAGGTAGATCAAGCGATCGCTAAGTACCAAACCTTGATTCAAGAGCAAGGTGCCGAAAATATTGAAATTCAAAATCGGGGTAAGCGTCGTCTGGCTTATGAAATTAAAAAGCAACGGGATGGAATTTACATCCAAATGAACTACACTGGGCCGGGAACCATTGTTGCTCCTTTAGAGCGTGCTATGCGGTTGAGTGAAGAGGTAATTCGCTACTTAACCATTAAGCAAGAAGTTTCAGGAGCAGCAGCAGAGAAAGTTGCCGTAACTGCCTAGTACAAAAAGGCAAAAGTCAAAAGAAAGAGTGTTTTTCTTCTCAGCTTTGCACTTATTTCAATTGCTTGCTTGATTTACGCCATGCTGTACTAAGGACATAATTAGGTACTGAGTAATGAGTGTTTATACTACAAAACTCAGTACTAGATACAGTAAAACAAAATTTTTTTTACCTTTGACTGTTTTGTGCTTCGGTTGGGAATGCTAAATTAACAAGTACTTGCCAAAGGCAGTACGATCGCCGTTATACCTAAGATGATAAAAGATTCGTCAACGGGAGCTGTAAGCCACTGTGAGCCAAACTGACATACCCAACATCCAAGCTCTCTCAACAGAAGTATCGCAATTGCGCCAAGAGCTGCAACTGCGAGATCAATTAGTGCAGCAGTTATCTCAAGAACTCTTTCGGCTGGTGAAGGGCAATGCTAATTTTATGCCCCAGCGTTCTGAATCGGAGCGCGATTTCAGTCAGTTGCAAGCGTTACGAGAACAATTACAAGCTGTTGAGCAACAGGTAACTTTTTATCAAGAGCAAATTGCCACTCGTGATGCAGAAATTTATCAACTGCGCCAGTCTGTCCAAGAATTAACAGACCGTAGCCGGATGTTAGAGCAGGTAGTACAAGAATTACCTCAAATTTATCGCCGGAAGTTTGAGGAACGTATGGCTCCAGTGAGAGACAAAGTTGCTATGTTGCAACGAGAAAATCGCAAACTGCAAGCAGAATTGCAAAGCGTCAGTTACCGTTTAGCCTTAAAAACCCGTACTTCCAGTCACAGTGGTATTGACTTACCTAACTTTCCTCGCCCCACCGCTGGGCAAGGTAGTGTTTCTGCGGTACAAAATGCTTAAAAAATAAAGCCTGCAATTCACAGGCTCTAATAGTCTTAGCTTTTCGTAACTTAGATTTGTAATGCCCTTAAGTGTCAAGAGTGTTGAATTTTAGCAACTGTGGAAATCTGGCGATCGCCCTTAATGTATTAACGGTAAAACAGATAATTGCTTTTGGTAGACACCAACAATTTTTCTTACTATAATTGGAGATTAGCTTGCTAGTGCCAAAGGTTGTTGGCTAACAATGTTGGTGATCTCTTCGTAAGTGTTAAAAATTTCAAAAACTGAATCCAACTGGGTCAGTTCTAAAATTAACCTTACAGGAGCTTTGACATTACAAATAACTAAGCGGCAACCACATTGTCGGGCAGATGTCAGTGCTTTGACTAAGGGAACCAAACCAGAACTATCCATGAAATCTACTTCTGCTAAGTCAATGACCCAAAGTTGATCAGGTTGGGGTATTACTTCTGCCATGCTTTGGCTGAGAGCCATACCACCCTGCAAGTCTATGGTTCCTTGGGGTTTGAATAAAACCACTTGCAATTCTTGTGCGATAGTCATGTATTTATCTGGGTAGTTGAACTACTGGAAAAAATGAAAATTGACATCAATACTGCACGGTTTCACCAGAGAATAACTGCTGATACCCAAGCGTTGCGAACTCACATTTGTGAAGTTGACGCTATCAGCTTACGTATTTATGTCGTATAATTTGTGTTAACTTTACTAAATATAGGCACAAACGCTTAGTAAATTCAGTATCAATAATAGCTTTTACGAGATTTTCATAATTTCACGAGATTTTTATAAATTTCTTATAAAAAATTTCTTGATTTGTTTAAGATACTATGTACCTGTGTTAATAGCGTCTGAACAAATAATAGTCAATACTGAATAAGTTATAAATTTTATAAAGTGTTAACAATTCCCAAAGATGAGATTAGGTCTGACAAAACAGTACTTTGATTGACACTCCAGGCACAAACGCGCCAAGATAGAGTAAAGGTAAAAAATTGTAAAGGCGGCGGTGCGGGATGTCTCTTGAATTTATTTCACTAGAAAACATCCAGGAATTTGCCCACCAGTATGGTTACTGGGCAATTTTTTTGGGAATTTTACTAGAAAACTTGGGCATTCCTCTTCCGGGTGAAACCGTAACCCTTGTAGGTGGGTTTCTGGCTGGTAGTGATGAGCTGAGTTACTGGTTAGTACTGAGTGATGCAGTTGCAGGTGCTGTAATTGGTGGTGCTTGCGGTTATTGGATTGGTAGACTGGGAGGTTGGCCTTTCCTGTTGCAAATAGGTAAAGTATTTAGGATTTCTGAAGAAAAATTACTGAATATTAAAGAGCAATTTAGCCAAAATGCTATTAAAGCTGTATTTTTTGGACGATTTTTCGCTTTGTTGCGAATTTTTGCTGCGCCACTAGCAGGAATAGCAGAAATCCCGTTCCAAAAATTCTTCTTATATAACCTAGCAGGAGCAACAACCTGGGCTGCTGTGATGGTAACATTAGCTTTTTTTGCAGGCAAAGTAATTTCTTTAGAACAATTGGTTGCTTGGGTAAGCCAATTTGCGATCGCCGCCTTACTTATTTTAGTCGCTGTGATTGCCATCCCCTTATGGTTGGAATCCCGACAAGTTAAGCGTGCAGCAGGCGAATAGACATAAGTAAAAAATTCAAAGGGCAAAAGTCAAAAGAAAATTTCTTTGGCTTTTGCCTTTTACTTTTATGAAAATTTCACACTTCCCACTATTTTCTGTAAACTAAATAACTACTGCTAATGCCTTCAAAGCTTCCTAACCCGGTAGGAGCCTTGATGAAAGTAGGCAAACTTCATTTAAGACAAAGATATGGCGCTTATAGTTCAGAAATTCGGTGGTACATCTGTCGGTTCAGTCGAACGCATCCAAGCTGTTGCACAGCGTGTCTCTAAAACAGTTAAAGCCGGAAACTCTTTGGTTGTAGTAGTTTCCGCAATGGGTAAAACTACAGATGGACTTGTTAAACTAGCCAGCGAAATTTCTCAAAATCCTAACCGCCGGGAAATGGATATGTTGCTTTCGACTGGGGAGCAAGTAACCATTGCTCTACTCAGTATGGCATTACAAGAAATTGGGCAGCCAGCTATCTCGATGACTGGCGCACAAGTAGGAATTGTGACAGAAGCCGAACACACCCGCGCCCGGATTTTACATATAGAAACTGACCGCTTGCTGCGTCATATTAAAGAAGGTAAAGTAGTTGTGGTAGCTGGCTTTCAAGGCATATCCAGAACCGGAGAGTTAGAAATTACTACCTTGGGACGTGGTGGTTCTGATACTTCAGCGGTGGCCTTAGCAGCAGCAATTCAAGCAGATTTTTGTGAAATTTATACAGATGTACCAGGTATTTTAACTACAGACCCGCGTTTAGTTCCCGAAGCCCAGTTGATGGATGCGATTACTTGTAATGAAATGCTAGAACTGGCAAGCTTAGGGGCAAAAGTATTACATCCACGTTCAGTAGAAATTGCTAGAAACTATGGTGTACCTTTAGTAGTGCGGTCAAGCTGGACAGATGACCCCGGTACTTGGGTAACATCACACAAACCTCAAGAGCGATCGCTCATCAATCTAGAGATTGCCCGTCCTGTAGATGCGGTAGAGTTTGACACTAACCAAGCCAGGGTAGCTTTATTGCGCGTACCGGATAAACCAGGGGTAGCAGCTAAGTTATTTGGGGAAATTGCTCGGCAAAACGTCGATGTAGACTTAATTATTCAATCAATCCATGAAGGTAATAGCAATGATATTGCCTTTACAGTCACCACACCGATATTAAAACGGGCAGAAGCAGTAGCATCAGCGATCGCACCCGCCCTGAGAAATCCAGCCAAACCTAATTCCGACGAAGCAGAAGTGATGATTGAGCAAGACGTGGCCAAAGTCAGCATTTCTGGCGCAGGCATGATTGGCCGTCCTGGGGTAGCAGCTAAAATGTTTGCCACCCTCGCCGCAGCAGGCGTAAACATTCAAATGATTTCTACCAGCGAAGTCAAAGTCAGCTGCTTAGTAAATGCAACAGACTGCGATCGCGCCGTAGCTGCACTGAGTAACGCCTTTGAAATTGCAGCCAAAGGAGAAGTAGAGGAGACAATCACTAGAGAACAAGAGGTAGTTCCTTGTCCCCCGTCCCCTGCGCCCTGCCCCGTTTCTTCCCCTGTACGTGGTGTCGCCTTAGATATGAACCAAGCACGTTTGGCGATTCGTCAAGTTCCAGATAAGGCAGGGATGGCGGCGAAGTTGTTTGGTATATTGGCACAGCACAACATCAGCGTTGATATGATTATTCAATCTCAACGCTGCCGCATAATTGATGGTGTTCCCAAACGAGATATTGCTTTTACAGTTCCCCGGATGGATGGGGAAACTGCTCAAAAACTACTAACTCAAGTTGCAGCCGAATTAGGCTGGGGTGAAGTTGTTTTAGATAGTGCGATCGCTAAAGTTAGTATCGTCGGCGCAGGTATGGTAGGACAACCTGGTGTAGCTGCCAAAATGTTTGAAGCGTTGGCGCAACACCAAATCAATATTCAAATGATTGCTACCTCAGAAATCAAAATTAGTTGTGTTGTCGCCCAAGAACAAGGTGTGAAAGCTTTACAAGTGATTCATGCTGCCTTTGATCTCGCCGGTAGCGAGAAATTTGTAGTGCCAGCATAAACTTAGCCAAAATCAAGGTTTGACGTAATTTTATCTAGGGATTTCTTACTCCCTAGATAGTTCTTCTAGGCTTGCAACTATTTCTGCCAGCCGATATTCACCACACCAAACTCTGTCTAGTTTTTTGAGTTGTTCTAGGCTGTTACAATCCTCTGCTTCACTCATTTCCGGTTCTGCCATTGCAGCTAATAAATCCTGGAAAATAATTACTTCATCAAACTGCGGATTGGTTTCTGGATCGTTTAATATTGCTGTGACTCGCTGCTGGGGTAAGTTTTGCAGGGTGTTAAAAATAAATTTTGTGGGAAAATCAACATCTTGGAGGGCGGGATGGCGTTTGACTAAACCAGCCAGTAAAACTCCTAAATAAGCAGCAGCTTGCGTATTACTCAGTTTCTTTACCTGAAGAGCCGCAATTTGAGTTAAATTTTGATAAAATGGGCAACCTAACTGCTTTTCAATCGCCACAATCGGATCTGCAATTGTGGCGGCTTGTAATTGAGCCGCAAATAATCTTCGCTGGTCTTGTGGGAGGTGATCAAGTAAGATTTGCCTGGCGCGATCGCTGACAATTATCTCACTATCTAGCCCAAAACTAAAGTCTTTTCCCGGTTCTAAACCTGCGTTTATTAATATATGAAAGACATTATTTTGGGCTGCTTGATGCATCTGTTGATATCTAAATTGCCCTAAAAAATTAGTAAAAAACCAACTGTGACTTTCAGCATCGCACTCACGCAATGCTTCATCGACTATTTCAGTTAATTTTTCTGCACCGATAATATTTTGCGCTCGCATGGACAAGCCTTGGATAGCCGCAGCATCACGCCGACGTAGCGCCTCAAGGAATTGACGCTTGGTCGCAGATAGTTGATTTTTACGTTTAAATAAGTTGAGTTTCAAGCTATTTGGCGTTTATAGCAATTCGATTACAACTCTTTTACCGTACTGAGCAATAACGTGTCATGAGTGATCCCACGGCAATAATTGCATTTTTAAATTGTTGAGTATTTACTCAGTAATATTGCGACCGATAATTAAGAGTATAAATTTAGGAATTGTTGTATTGGAAGTAAACTTTGGCAGAGTCAGTAAGTGAACATCACATTGACTTAAAGACTTTTTGTTTATTTTTGCTACACTGCTGTATGCCAATTAATAAAATGAATGAGATGAATGGAAAATCTTCGGAGTCTTTGTATATTTTTTGTAACTATTGATCCCCACAAAAATTATACTAGTAATAATACTAGTATCTAATATATGAATTCGTATAAAAGCTTAGATATGGATGAGCAAATTTTGGGTACACGTTACCGCATCCTGCAATTATTATATGTGGAGGAGTCTGTAAAAACCTATCTAGTTGAAGATATTAAAGTTCCTGATCAGCTATTTATCGTTAAGCAGCTACTTCCAGAATCTAACACTCTGCAAAATTTAGCTTGGCTACAACAGTCCTTTTTTAAGGAAGCTAATATTTTGAAACAACTGGGACAAGAAAACGACAGAATCCAGAAAATAGTTGATTATTTTGAAGCAAATGAAAAATTATATATAGTTCAAGAATTAATTTATGGTCATCAATTATCTGAAGAAATTTTAGTAGAATTTCCTCTCAGAGAAGACCAAGTAATTAATTTATTGTTAGAAATTTTAGAAATTTTATTATTTATCCATCAGCATAATATTATTCACCAAGATATTCAACCAGAAACTATTATTCGCCGACATTCAGATAATAAGTTAGTTTTAGTTGACTTTGGCTCTGTGCAAGAGATTGTCACTACTACAGTTAGTAATTTAGAATATATACCTTTAGAACAATTGCAAGGTCAAATTCAATACAATAGTGATATTTATGCTTTGGGAATGATTGCGATCGCTGCAATTATGGGTCTATCTCAGGACGAAATATCGAGATTACAAAGTCAAAAAAACTTACTTACAGGTGAAATTATCTGGCGTGACAGAACAATAAAAGTTAGCCGGGAATTCACACGCATTATCAATAAAATGGTACGGTTTGATTACCGTAAACGTTACCAGTATGTAACTGAAGTTATCAATGACCTCCAAAAATTAAAAAATTACCAATACCAACCACAAAAACTTCAGCTTCAAAGATTAAAACTGGTAATAATAGGTGTTACTAGTTTATTGGCGGCTCTATTTATAGGATGGTTTGGTCAATGGTTAAAACCAGTGAATAGTGAGCAGCTTCTTTATCAAGAGGGTGTAAGTGAATATGAGCAAGGAAACTATCAGGAATCTGTGGATACTTTGACGCAAACTATTAAAATAAATCCCCAAAATTCTCTTGCTTATAACTATCGGGGTGATGCGTTTTATCGCTTAGGAGAATACGAAAAAGCCCAAGCAGATTCGAGTCAAGCAATTGCACTGAATCCTCAAGATGCTAATGCTTACTATGACCGAGGCTTTGCTTTGTTTGGATTAGGTAAATATAAAGAAGCGATCGCCGACTACACACAAGCGATTAAACTTAACTCTCAAAACCCCTACACTTACTATGGAAGAGGTTTGGCGCGGGTGAAAGTGAAAGATTATCAAGCGGCGATGAGGGATTTTAACCAAGCGATCGCCATGAATTCTGAGTATGGTTTAGCCTATTATCATCGTGGCTTAATATACGCCGAACTAGGGCAAAAAAAAGAGGCGATCGCGGATTTGGAGAAAGCAGCAAAACTATTCCAAGAACAGGGAGAGCAAGAGAGTTACAAAGATACACTGCAAAAAATTAAAATTTTGCAAAAATAATTACTACCTATCCAGGAAATGCTTTCGTAAAATAAATTACACATTGATGGCAATATTGACTCACTCCTCTGTGATTCGAGAATCTGAATCCTTAAATTCTCTGTGCGAAACTATTGCGAATTTTTCATAAATTGATACACTTGTTCTTCATTAACCATTAGCCCAGTGAACCAGCGCATATGGTGTACGTCAAGCGCGTGGAACTTACCAACTTCAAATCCTTCGGCGGTACTACTTCAGTCCCTTTGCTGCCGGGGTTTACTGTCATATCTGGGCCGAATGGTTCCGGTAAGTCGAATATTTTGGATGCGCTGTTGTTTTGTTTGGGACTTGCCAGTTCTAAGGGAATGCGGGCCGATCGCCTGCCGGATCTGGTAAATAATACTCAAACTGCTAAAGGACGCGCGTCTGTGGAAGCTAGTGTCACGGTGACTTTTGATTTGACGGGGGAGGAAATTATTTCGCGCAAAGGCGCAAAGGCGCAAAGTGAGGAAGGCGCGGAGGAATTAGAGGAAGAAAACGAGAATACCGACTCAGCACTCAGCAACGCCACTTGCTTCAAGTCGGGGAACCCGCCCAGCGCAGTGGCTCCTCAGCACTCAGCACTCAGCACTGAATGGAGTGTCACAAGACGGTTGCGGGTGACTCATCAAGGAACTTACACGTCAAATTACTATATCAATGGTGTTGCCTGTACGCTGACGGAGTTGCATGAGGCGTTGGAGAATCTGCGAATTTATCCTGAAGGCTATAACGTCGTGCTGCAAGGGGACGTTACTAGCATTATCTCGATGAATGCGCGGGAAAGGCGGGAAATTATTGATGAGTTGGCGGGGGTGGCGGCGTTTGATCGCAAGATTCACCAAGCTAAGGGTACGTTAGATGAGGTGAAGGAGAAGGAAGATAGTTGTCGGATTATTGAAACGGAGTTAACTGCACAACGCGATCGCCTTTCTCAAGATAGAGCGAAAGCGGAAAAATATCAAAAGTTGCGGACGGAATATCTGCACAAGCAATCTTGGGAAGCGGTGTTATCGTGGCGTTCGCTGCAAGCACAGCAAGAAAAGTTAGCGACGGAAATTCAAAATGGCGATCGCTCTCATAATGACCTTACACTCCAATTAGAAACTCTCAATGTCGGCATTACTCAGAAAACTGCTGAACTAGAAAAACTCAATGCTCATGTGAAAGCTTTGGGTGAGGAGGAATTGTTAGGTGTACAAGCTACTCTGGCTACTCAAGAAGCCGAACGCAAACAACTCCAGCGTCAGCAAACAGAGTTAGAAGCAACCTCTCAAGAAACAGCTAAACGCTTGGTGCAAACTCAGCAAGAAATTCAACAGCATCAGCAAGCTTTGGGA
Organism: Nostoc sp. TH1S01; assembly: GCA_018993265.1. GTDB lineage: Bacteria > Cyanobacteriota > Cyanobacteriia > Cyanobacteriales > Nostocaceae > Nostoc_B. Next base: position 12,834 of record JAGKSW010000102.1, on the reverse strand, counting down.
GAAATTGCCGAAACCCAGAATGTAGAACGGCAATCGATTATATATTGTCAACAGCAACGGGATGAGGCGGAACAAGCACTGCAAAAATCCCGTGAAGCCGCCGCCGAAATCGCCACCGCCTCGGAAGCTTGGGTACAGCAACAAACTGCACTCAACCGTCAAATTGAAACTTTGTTGCAAACTCTAGAACCGCAGCGCACAGAGCAAGCACAATTAAGAGAGCGTAATAGTCAGCTACAAGAACTCATTCACGAACAAACTCAGCTAATTGCCACTTTAGAACCGCAGTTGGCAGAAAAACAAGCTGAATGTGCAAGAGTCGAGGCAGAATTTAACGTCTCTAACGAACCTATCCAAAACCTAGCGCAAAATCTCGCGGCGACAGAACAAGAATTACAAATTCAGCAAGATACACAAAAGCGGCTTTCTAATGAACAACGGGAAAAGCAACGCCAGTTAGATAAAATTGAGGCGCAAACGCAAGCACAGCAAGAAGTCCAAGGGACGCAAGCTAGTAAGGTAATTATTCAGTCAGGGATGCCTGGGGTTTGTGGTTTGGTGGTACATTTGGGACGGGTGGAACCCCGCTATCAGTTGGCGTTGGAAATTGCGGCTGGTGCGAGGTTGGGACATATTGTGGTAGATGATGATGGGATAGCCGCCGCCGGAATTGAACTACTCAAGCAAAAACGCGCCGGGAGAGCGACATTTTTACCGTTAAATAAGATTCAGGCTCCGAGAATTACTCAAGATGCGACGCTGCGATTAGCAAATGGCTTTGTTAATTATGCGGTGAATTTGGTTGAGTGCGATCGCCGTTATAAAGATGTGTTTAACTATGTTTTCGGTAACACAGTCGTATTCTCCACCTTAGAACAGGCGCGGAAAAACCTTGGTTTATATCGCATTGTCACCTTAGACGGGGAATTGCTGGAAACCAGTGGTGCAATGACTGGTGGTAGTACAAATCAGCGTTCGGCGTTGCGCTTCGGTACAGGGGAAGCGGCGGAATCAGATGAAGCGATTGCTTTAAAAAATCGCTTGGCAGATATTGAACGGATTTTAGATCGTTGTATTGATGCGATCGCATCCTTATCCAGCAAAACTAAACAGCTATCCCAAGAACTCACCGAAGCCCGTCAAGTACGCCGCGAACAGCAATTGCAATTAGAACAGTTGCAAAAAGATATTAAAGCTTTGACGGCACAGTTAGAAGGAACGCGAGCGCAACTTGCCCAAAATACCGAAAAATTCTCCGCCGCCCAATCTCGCCTAGAAATTTTGGATAAAGATTTACCAGGGCAAGAAGCGCAATTACAACAATTACGTCATGTTTTAGCAGAGTTAGAAGCATCTCAAACGCCTAGTGAATGGCAGCAAATTCAAGCGGTAATTAAAACCCAAGAGCAACAATTACAACAACGGGAATCCGCATTACGGGAAGCGGAACAACGGCTGAAAAACTTGGAGAATCAGCAACAGCGTTTACAAGAACGTATACAAGAAGCCGAACAAAAAATTGCTCAGTATCATCAAGAACAAGTAAGTTCACAGCAGAAACTCCAAACACTCATCACTCAGCACTCAGCACTCAGCACTCAAATCGCCGAAACTCGCGCCAAACTCAGCGAAATGGAAAAAAGTTTGGGTGAAGAAAAGGTAAAACGTGACGCAATAGAACAAGAAGTGCGATCGCATTTACTCCGTCAGCAACAATTAGAATGGGAACTGGAAAAACTGCAAGAAACCCAACAAAAGCGGCGGGAAGAACTAGAAGCTTTACAAAATCAATTGCGAGAACTACTTCCAGAATTACCCAGCCCTTTACCAGAAGTGCCAGAACAGGTAGATTTAGAAGAATTACAGAAAGAATTGCGATCGCTTGCCAAACGCTTGCAAGCAATGGAACCTGTAAATATGTTGGCGTTGGAAGAATACGAACGCACCCAAAACCGCCTGCAAGAACTCACAGAAAAATTACAAACCTTAGAAGCCGAACGCACCGAATTATTATTAAGAATTGAAAACTTTACCACCTTGCGACAACGCGCCTTTAAAGAAGCCTTTGACGCTGTAAACGAAAACTTTCAATCGATTTTCGCCACCCTTTCAGAAGGCGACGGCTACCTGCAACTCGATGATCCTGAAGATCCCTTTAACAGTGGTTTAAACTTAGTCGCGCACCCCAAAGGTAAACCAGTACAGCGACTTGCTTCCATGTCTGGAGGTGAAAAATCCCTCACCGCCTTAAGTTTTATTTTCGCCTTACAACGCTATCGCCCATCACCTTTTTATGCCTTTGATGAAGTAGATATGTTTTTAGACGGGGCAAACGTAGAACGATTAGCTAGAATGATCAAACAACAAGCACAACTAGCACAGTTTATAGTTGTGAGTTTGCGTCGTCCGATGATAGAATCAGCCGAACGCACCATTGGCGTTACTCAAGCACGAGGCGCTTACACCCAAGTTTTGGGAATTAAGTTAACATCCTCGAATACATCTGCTTGAATCTTTGTTAATAATAGTGTATAGATAAACCGGATTCGAGATCAGGACTCGGTATAGAATGACCTCTGAACAGATAATTAGGCGTTCCGACTTATTAAATACTCAGGTGATTACCCGCGACAACGCCAAGCGGCTAGGGATTGTTAATCAAATCTGGGTTGATATTGATCAAAGGGAGGTTGTGGCTCTTGGTTTACGAGACAGCCTGATCTCTATCTCTGGACTGCCACGCTATATGTACCTTAGTAGTATCAACCAAATCGGTGATGCCATCCTGGTTGATAACGAAGATGTCATCGAAGATATTGATATTGAAGCTTTCAGTAATCTGATTAACTGGGAAGTAATTACAGAAACAGGTGAAGTCTTAGGCAGAGTCCGAGGCTTTAAGTTTGATGGTATATCAGGTAAACTACACTCGATCATTATTGCTTCTTTGGGAGTACCGCAAATTCCCGACCAATTTCTCAGCACTTACGAAATTTCCATCGATGAAATTGTTAGCACAGGCCCCAGCAGATTAATTGTCTTTGAAGGCGCTGAAGAACGTACAACGCAATTAACAGTAGGTGTGCTGGAGCGTTTAGGTATTGGTAAAGCACCTTGGGAAAGAGATGCAGACGAAGAATATGGTTATTCTGCACCGCGCACAGTTGCACCCTCTAATCAGCTACCCAGTGGTGTACCATTACAGCCACCCAAGCCGAAAGTTCGCACCCCCGAACCCGTAGCACGGGAAGAAGAATGGAACGAAGACTACGTAGAAGAAGAAAGACCAAGGCGCGAAGTTATGCGAGCGCGACAGTATGAGTCTATCCGCTACGAAGAAGACGAAGAAGAAGATAACTGGAGTGAAGCTACAGGCCGCGACAGATATCAACAACCACCCAAGTACGAAACCAAAGCCTACACCGACGATTACGACGATTATGACGATGATGTCGAAGGCGACGCTTGGGAAGATGCGCCAAAACCAGTCAACATTCCTAAGAAAGTCAAAGAAAGGCAACCAGAATACGAAGAAGAAGGCGGGTATTAAGATTTAACCCATTTCATCTTGATAATTAAGCAGGCAGAGTAGCTTTAAATACTACTCTGCCTCTTTCATTGTTTGGCGTTGCTGATTAATGCGATGAATTTTGTATGGAAGAGTGCCTTATACCAATTGTCTGTGCAGCTTCACAAAGAATTGCTATTACTTATTTATCTTTTCCTAAAGTCACAAAAGCGGGTTCAACATCTGAAGTATTAGGATGACGCAGTTAGTATAACTTAGGAAAGCTTTGCATAAAATCGTAGCGAATTGAGGTTAAAAATTTAAACGCAAAGGTACGCAGAGAATTCGCTACGAATTAATGAAATATTCTACTTAGTGCAATCACTGAAATTCTATCCGTGTTAATCTGCGGTTAATTATTTTTCCTTGTACCTTACTGATTTAAAAACTGCTATATTTACAGGCAATTTTAGATAAGTAAGTCGGTGGAAAAAACCAAACTATATTAAGAAAGGTTAATTAGCTTAAAACCCTCTTCCCTCCTGCCTGGTTGGTGAGCGACTTGCCTTGAGCGAAGCCGAAAGGAGCCGAACCAGTGCCTTCTGCCTTTTCTCAACTACAAATATTTACGTCGCTCTACTTATTTGCATCAAAATATAATGTTCACTGGCGCAAAAGCTATCCTTCCCCTAATCAATTTCACAGGGTTCTTGTTTTGCTATCAGAAGTAGTATTTCTTAATAAAGATTATCTTTTCTAAATTCACTTATATAGTGAATTTTCTTCTTTTGTAATAAATGGTTTAAAAAAATCTTAAAACTAGCAAGCCATCTTGGTTATATCTGCTACTCTCTCAAAGAGGAGATAGTCGGGAATTATTCATCACTCATTAAAATTTTCAAACCACCGATCGCAATAAAAAGTAGTACAGTTTTTTCCAGATTTGCGCTGGGAAAAATTTGTCATGAGTAAGATGGCCTTGACTGCATAGACCACTACACTAGCTTACTGAACAAAGTCAAAATCCTGTTGTATACGGAAATTCAATATGACTTTAGCAATCTCTCCACAGACCAAGCCTTTAAAAGATGAAGAATTGCATCAAATTAATGCCTACTGGCGGGCGGCGAACTATTTATCAGTAGGGCAAATCTATCTACTAGATAATCCACTGCTGAGAGAAACCCTGAAAATAGAACATGTGAAACCCCGACTTTTAGGACATTGGGGTACTACACCAGGGCTGAATTTTATTTACGTCCACCTCAACCGCATTATTAAAAAATATGATGCGAACATGATTTATATTGCTGGGCCTGGTCATGGTGGCCCTGGCTTAGTTGCTAACACATACCTAGAAGGAACTTACAGCGAATATTATCCCAACATTTCCCAAGATGTTGAAGGGATGAAGCAGTTGTTCAAACAATTTTCCTTCCCTGGTGGGATTCCCAGCCACGTAGCCCCCGAAACCCCTGGTTCAATTCACGAAGGTGGCGAGTTGGGTTATGCCTTAGTTCACGCCTTCGGTGCAGCTTATGACAATCCTGATTTGATTGTGGCTGCGGTTGTGGGTGATGGCGAAGCTGAAACAGGTGCTTTAGCTACAAGTTGGCACTCCAATAAGTTTCTCAACCCAGTTAATGATGGGGCTGTTTTGCCGATTCTGCATCTTAATGGCTATAAAATTGCTAACCCGACAGTGTTATCACGGTTAAGCGATGAAGAATTAGAAAGCTTATTTGTGGGTTATGGCTATAAACCTTACTTTGTCGAAGGTGCCGATCCCGCAGATGTGCATCAGCAGATGGCGGCAACATTAGATACAGTCATTTCCGAAATTCAAAACATCCAAAGAGAAGCTCGCGTACATGGATTTATAGAACGTCCGCGCTGGCCGATGATAATTCTCAGAACGCCGAAAGGCTGGACAGGGCCAAAAGAAGTTGATGGCAAGAAAACCGAAGATTTTTGGCGATCGCATCAAGTTCCCTTCGGAGCGATCGCACAGCAGCCGGAACATTTAAAATTATTAGAAGAATGGATGAAGAGTTACAAACCTGAAGAACTCTTCGATGCTAACGGCAAACTGATTCCCGAACTCGCCCAATTAGCCCCCACAGGTCTGCGGCGGATGGGCGACAATCCCCACGCCAACGGCGGTATCTTGTTGCGTGACTTGCGAATGCCCAACTTCCAAGATTACGCTGTGCATGTTTCACATCCCGGCAAAATCGAAGCGGAAGCCACCAAAGTCACAGGCAAATTCCTGCGGGATGTGATGAAACTTAACCTCGACAGCCGGAATTTCCGCGTTTTTGGCCCTGATGAAACCGCCTCCAATCGTTTAGATGCCATCTTTGAAGTCACAGATAGAACTTGGGTTTCCAAAATCCTGCCCGAAGACGAACACCTATCCCCCAACGGTCGGGTAATGGAAATTCTCAGCGAAACCAATTGTCAAGGTTGGTTAGAAGGCTATCTCCTGACTGGTCGTCACGGCTTCTTCTCCTGCTACGAAGCCTTCATCCACATCATTGATTCCATGTTCAACCAGCACGCCAAATGGTTGAAAACCACCCGCCATATTTCCTGGCGCAGACCAATCGCTTCCCTGAATTACTTACTCACCTCTCACGTTTGGCGACAAGACCACAACGGCTTCTCGCACCAAGACCCTGGTTTTATCGACCATGTGATTAATAAAAAATCAGAAGTAATTCGCGTCTATCTTCCCCCTGATGCCAACACCTTACTTTCTGTTACCGACCACTGCTTAAGAAGCCGGAACTACGTCAACGTGATTATTGCAGGCAAACAACCAGCCTTGCAGTATCTAGATATGGATGCGGCCATTAAACACTGCACCAAAGGCATTGGCATTTGGGAATGGGCAAGTAACGACCAAGGTAGTGAACCAGATGTAGTCATGGCTTGTGCTGGGGATGTACCCACCTTAGAAACCTTGGCGGCTGTGGATATGCTGCGTCAATTCTTCCCAGACTTAAAAGTCAGAGTGGTCAACGTCGTCGATTTGATGACATTACAGCCAAAAAGTGAGCATCCTCACGGTTTAACTCCCAAAGACTTCGATACAATTTTCACAACCGATAAACCGATTATCTTCGCCTTTCATGGCTATCCTTGGTTAATCCATCGGTTAACTTATCGCCAGACTAATCATCATAACCTCCATGTCCGTGGTTACAAAGAGGAAGGAACGACCACAACACCCTTTGATATGGTGGTTCTCAATGACCTCGATCGCTATCATTTAGTTATGGATGTAATCGATCGCGTACCAAAACTAGGTTACAAAGCCGCATACATCAAACAAAACCTGCAAGATAAGCTGATCGAACACAAACACTACATTTCCAAGTACGGCGAAGATATGCCCGAAATCCGCAACTGGCAGTGGCCGTATTAAATTCTGAAGTATGAAGGCTGAAGTCTGAAATTTCATACTTCATACTTCACACTTCATACTTTCCCAAAACCTTAAAAGATATCTAACAAAATGCGTTTAGGTGTCTAAGGCTGTCACGATCAGCTCAGTCAGACCAAAATTAACCCAGCTAAATGCCGCGCTGAAACGGAGAACAGACCTGGGTTGTTCTCAATTAGGAGGTTGAATTTTGACGAAGTTAAAAGTTGGTATTAATGGATTTGGTCGTATTGGTCGGCTGGTGCTGCGTGCTGGCATTTATAACCCCAACATTGAGTTTGTGGGGATTAACGACTTAGTACCACCAGATAACCTCGCTTACCTGTTGAAATATGATTCCACTCACGGTAAGTTTAAAGGCGAGGTAGAAGCCAAGGAAGATGGCATTGTCATTGATGGACATTTTGTTCCTTGTGTTTCCGTGCGGAATCCTGCTGAATTGCCTTGGGGTAAATTAGGCGCAGATTATGTAGTGGAATCTACTGGACTCTTCACTGATTATGAAGGCGCAAGCAAACACCTAACAGCAGGTGCAAAGCGCGTTGTCATCTCTGCCCCTACAAAAGAGCCAGACAGAGTTAAAACTTTGCTGATGGGTGTAAATCATCACTTATTCGACCCCAGCAAAGATTTAATCGTTTCCAATGCCAGCTGCACTACAAATTGTCTGGCTCCCATTGCCAAAGTCATCAATGATAAATTTGGTTTAACCGAAGGCTTGATGACTACAGTACATGCCATGACTGCAACTCAACCCACCGTAGACGGCCCCAGTAAAAAAGACTGGCGGGGTGGTCGAGGCGCAGCCCAAAATATTATTCCTTCATCCACGGGTGCAGCAAAAGCTGTGGCTTTGGTATTGCCAGAGTTAAAAGGTAAGTTAACCGGAATGGCTTTTCGTGTGCCTACCCCCGATGTTTCGGTGGTTGACCTCACCTTTAAAACTGCAAAAGCTACCAGTTACAAAGAAATCTGTGCAGCCATGAAGGAAGCTGCAACAGGTGAATTAGCCGGAATTTTAGGCTACACCGACGAAGAAGTCGTATCTACAGATTTTCAGGGTGATACTCATTCCAGTATTTTCGATGCAGGTGCTGGAATTGAGCTAAACTCCAACTTCTTCAAAGTTGTTTCTTGGTATGACAACGAATGGGGCTACTCGAATCGGGTGGTAGACCTGTTGTTGTCTATGGCACAAAAAGAACAACTGTTGACTGTAGCAGCTTAATAAAGTCTGAAGTGTGAAGTGTGAAGTATGAAATTTAGACTTCAGCTTGCCCTTTGGGAAGCCGCCCAAAGGGTGTCTACACACTTCAGACTCCATAAAAAAGCTTTTTTACATACAAAAGGAGTGATATGAAGCACAAGTGATATAGATGCAGATAATTGCTGAAGGTATTTATAGCTGTAGTCAGAAAGACTAGGAAATTTCAAAAGTACCAATACTAGCAGTAGTAATACTTTTACCTCCTGCCTTCTGCCTCTCCGCAGTCGCTACAACGGGGGGAACCCCCGCAACGCGCTGCTCTCTGCCTCCTGCCTCCTGCGCTATATCGCAATATATACCTGAACCCTGATCCCTATGCGTCGAACCAAAATTATTTGCACTGTTGGCCCTGCTAGTTCTGCACCGGAAAAACTGCAAGCCCTTGTAGAAGCTGGGATGAACGTAGCGAGGTTAAATTTTTCACACGGCGCTCATGAATTTCACGGACAAACGGCTAAGTATTTACGGCAAATTAGTGCCGATCGCCAAAAGCCAGTGGCAATTATGCAAGACCTCTGTGGCCCGAAAATTCGTTTAGGAGTTTTACCACCAGAAGGACTAAATGTCGAAGCTGGTGAAGAAGTCACATTTGTTTTGCAGGACAAAGGCAATAGTATCGACGAACTGCCTTTACCCTTGCCGACTTTGTTCGCAATGGTTAGACCAGGGGAACCAATTTTAATTAATGATGGACGCGTCAAATTAATTGTCACCGATCGCGATGCCGATAAAATTCGGGCGTTGGTAAAAATTGGCGGGTTAATTTCCACCCACAAGGGCGTTAATCTGCCAGAAACACCGCTACCCGTAAGTTCAATCACCGAAAAAGACTTGATGGATTTACGCTTTGGCATTCAGTTGGGTGTTGATTTTGCGGCGGTTTCTTTTGTGCGATCGCCCCAAGATTTAGAACCTGCCCAACGGATGATCGAAGCTGCTGGGGCTTCTATACGTTTGATTGCCAAAATCGAAAGACCAGAAGCAGTTGAGCGTTTCGACTCCATCTTACAAGTTGCTGACGGCATTATGATTGCCCGTGGTGATTTAGGGGTAGAAGTTCCCATTCACGAAGTTCCCCTGATTCAAAAGGATATTATTCACCGTTGTAATCAGGCTGGCAAACCCGTGATTACCGCTACCCAAATGCTGGAGTCGATGATTAGCGCACCAGATCCCACCCGCGCCGAAGCTACCGACGTTGCCAACTCCATTTTGGATGGTACCGATGCCGTCATGCTTTCGGGAGAAACAGCCGTCGGTCAATATCCCATAGCGGCTGTGCAAACCATGCATAATATCGCCCTACGCACAGAACAAGCTTTGCAAGAAGGTGGTAAACATTCCTGGTGTCACGAAGCAGGTAGTCTCAGCGTTACTGAATCGGTGGCTGAAGCAGTATGTCGCATTGCTTATGAAACAGGCGCAAAGGCAATTCTTTGTAATACCACCTCTGGCAGTACAGCCAAATTAGTCTCAAAATACCGTCCTTCCGCGCCGATTATTGCCCTCACCTCTGAAGAAAATGCCTATCGCCAACTAGCACTTTCTTGGGGAATCGAACCTATATTAATTCCGCCAGTTCACAACGCTGAGGAAATGTTTGTCAATGTCCTCAACACAGTGGCAGACACGGGTTTGGTGAATGAAGGCGATAAAGTGGTGATTACTTCCGGCGTTCCAATTGGTAAATCAGGCACAACTAGTTTAATCAAAGTGCATTCTATTGGACAGCCAATTCTAGCTTGACGCACCTAGAATAAGGCTGAGGCTTCGCTCAGTGAAATAAGCAAGCATTAAGAAAGATTGCCGAAATCAGAATTTTAGCGACAGTAGAGAGTGTAAACACATAGGGGAATTAGATGAAGAGTGCTGAGTTAAAAGTGCTGAGTGCTGAGTTAAAAAACCTCCCACAGCTATCTAGTCTCATAGGTTTGAGTCTTTTCTACTTTAATCAAGACTCAGCACTCAGCACTCAGTACTCAGCACTAAGTTAGGTAAATCCTACACAAATCACCATCGCGGAGTTGATTATGTCTAAAAATTTACTAGAACAGTTGCGCGAAGTTACAGTAGTAGTTGCTGATACTGGCGATATTAAAGCCATTGAAAAATTTACACCGAGAGACGCGACCACCAACCCTTCACTGATTACTGCTGCGGCACAAATGCCAGAGTATCAGGATATTGTTGATCAGACTTTACTGCAAGCCAAAAAAGATGCAGGTGCAGGTGCAAGCCAAGCCCAAATTGTTTCTTTAGCTTTTGACCGCTTGGCTGTATCCTTTGGTTTGAAGATTCTGCAAATCATTCCTGGTCGCGTTTCTACAGAAGTAGATGCGCGTTTGTCTTACGACACAGAAGCGACAGTTGCCAAAGGTCGAGAAATCATTGCTCAGTATAAAGCTGCTGGCATTGGCCCCGAAAGAATTTTGATTAAAATTGCTAGTACCTGGGAAGGTATTCGCGCTGCCGAAATTCTGGAAAAAGAAGGCATTCACTGTAACTTAACTCTGTTGTTTGGTTTACATCAAGCGATCGCTTGTGCTGAAGCAGGTGTTACCTTAATTTCCCCCTTCGTCGGTCGGATTCTTGACTGGTATAAAAAATCAACTGGGCGCGACAGTTATCCCTCTGCTGAAGATCCCGGTGTAGTATCTGTTACCACCATCTATAACTACTATAAAAAGTTCGGTTACAAAACCGAAGTTATGGGCGCAAGCTTCCGCAACGTTGGTGAAATCACAGAGTTGGCAGGTTGCGACTTACTCACCATCTCTCCTTCTTTGTTAGGTGAGTTGCAAGCCACCATCGACGAACTACCCCGCAAACTGGACGCTACCAAAGCAGCCAGCATGGACATTGCCAAAATCTCCATCGACAAAGCCACCTTCGACAAAATGCACGCCGAAGACCAAATGGCTTACGACAAATTAGACGAAGGTATCAAAGGATTTACCAAAGCCTTAGAAGACCTAGAAAAACTATTGGCAGAACGCCTAATTCGTTTAGAAGTAGTCGCCAGCCATTAGAACAAATTGTCATTGCGACCGGAACGAAGTGTAGGGAAGCAATCCCAGGGTCAGGGGAGATTACTTCGCTATCGCTCGTAATGACGGAGTTACGTTATTTTTGCGTAAGTCCTGAAGTTAAATGTGCAGCAGCTGAAAATCCCACATTCTGTATCTCCCACTAACACAAAGGAGAAGCGGAATGTGGGATTTCTGTATGGATTTAGAGGAATCTCAAAGTCTTTGATATAGTGAAGTGCTGAGTGCTGAGTGCTGAGTAGGAACTAAGTATTTTCATGAGTTTCAGCCACCAACATAGTCCTAACCTATGCTTCGACTGCTATACATTACTAAGGATTTTTAAAACATCCTCTTAGCCGTCAATCTCAAATACTGTATTATTAATCGGCTTGATAAGCTGATTAGTTATGGTCACTAGCATTATATTAAGCTTATATGAACTTGATTCTTGCTCAAGCACAGAATATTCAATCAAAATAACTTATAAATTTTCAGTAATATTGCTTATCACAGAATAATTTTTAGCACAAGAAGAAATTTCTTCTATGTCAATAAGAAAATAAAACTACACAAGATATCAACTGTTTAATAAGTGAAAAAACATATATTTTTACAAAGATTAAATTAGAGTTGACCAAAACCTGGGAACATATAAGATTTTAGATTACGTAACATTTTTAAGATTCAGTAAAGCCGTTTACCAGAAGTTGCTTCAGAGATAATAAGAAAGCATAAAAGCAGGCAAAACTGGTATTAGCTTTGTATTTCCCTCTTTGTCAGCACTTAAACACAAAGGTTGTCTGTTGAGACTGGGTGTGAGGGTTTTGAACACCTACACCCGAAAGGGGAAGTCAAAAGTCAAAAGTTAAAAGTCAAAAGTCAGAGAATTTTTGACTTTTAACTTTTGACCTTATTATTGCCATTCCCCCTCAGCCAAACCCTTGATTTGTCGGCTCACTGAAGTCTTATTTGTCATCAACAATGAATCAAAATTCTGTAGCTGCATCTAATAGCTTAGAGATGAATGCCTCAAGGCAGTTTACCCCTTGGCTATTCGAGCAGAATCTCAGTCTAGCTTTCACTACCTATCAAGCAGGTAAACTATTTTTCATCGGCTTGCAAGCCAACGGGCGATTATCAGTATTTGAGCGCACCTTTGAACGCTGCATGGGTTTGTATGCCCAAGCAAACAGCTTGTATATGAGTTCCCTATATCAACTGTGGCGCTTTGAAAATATTCTGGAACCAGGACAGGTTCACGACAACTATGATGCTGTGTATTTGCCCCAGATAAGTTATGTTACAGGCGACTTAGATATTCACGATGTCGTCGTGAGTGATTGTTTATTCCAGAGCAACAAAATTCCCACTCAGGTTGTTTCAGATAATTTGATATTTGTCAATACCCTATTTAGCTGTTTAGCAACTGTCAGCCCAACCCACAGTTTCATTCCGCTGTGGCAACCACCGTTTATTAGTAAACTGGCAGCGGAAGATAGGTGTCATTTCAATGGGTTAGCACTGCGAGATGGTCAACCAAGATATGTTACTGCTGTAAGCCAGTCAGATGCCGCCGAGGGAT
>JAGKSW010000017.1 GCA_018993265.1 Nostoc sp. TH1S01 | reverse complement strand
GGTGCTGAACGATAACGGCACTTCAGGCAATTCGGCAGATGATTTCATTGTCTTTACCCCAACTACCAATTTCACTGGTAATGCCAACTTCAACTACACTATCAGCGATGGTAGTTTGACTGGTACAGCTAGTGTAAATATTGCTGTGGGTGCAAATATTATTGGCAGCAACCGCAACGATACCCTTTCTGGCACTGCTGGAGATGACACGATTTCTGGTGGCAATGGTAATGATAGCCTCAGTGGCAATGCTGGTAACGATATCCTCAGTGGTGATGCTGGTAACGATACCCTGGCTGGTGCTAATGGCAACGATACCCTGGCTGGTGGTGATGGCAATGATGCCCTCAATGGCGGTGATGGCAATGATAGCCTGGCGGGTGGTGATGGTAACGATACCTTAACTGGCGGCGCTGGTAACGATAACTTAATTGGTGGTAATGGCAATGATAGCCTGGCGGGTGGTGATGGTAACGATACCTTAACTGGTGGTGCTGGTAACGATACCTTAACTGGCGGTAATGGTTTGGACTTGTTGTTTGGTGGTCTGGGTAGCGATATCCTCACTGGTGGCAATGGTCAGGATACTTTTATCTTGGCGGCGAATCAGGGTAATGATGTGATTACAGATTTCAAGATAGGTACTGATTTGATTGGGCTGTCTGCTGGGTTGAGTTTCGCTCAACTGAGGTTTTCTGGTAGCAATATTTTGCTCAGTTCTACTGATGAGGTTTTGGCAACGCTGACCGGAATTAATACCGCAACTTTGACTGTTGCTGATTTCACTGTGATCTAACCTGACTTTTCACGGGATCTGGAAAACCTCTCTCTAAATCTCTCTCCTGCGAGGAGAGAGACTTTGAATTTCTGGTTCGGAAGTTAAATTTTCCGTAGACTTTTCCACATGACGTGAAAAGTCAGTGAAGCCATTCCCGCCTAGAACTAAAGTTCCAGGCTCATAGCCAAAGTCCACCGAAGTGGACTGGAATAAACTTCTTTTTAAGTTCTCTAAAGAGAACTTGCGCTATGAGACTCGGAATTGATTTCGAGGCGGGACTCTTCACTGGGTTAAAAACCTAGACTTGTGAGAGGATAAAAAATAGGGTTACTATACTGTATGTTTAAAAATTTAAAAAAACTCGTTAAAATGAAGCCTGTCTAAAAAAAGCCTGATTATCTGGAGACTGTTCATGACGGTGGCGCAAAGTGAAAAACAACTGTCGAGAATAGTTTTAAAAGGCTTCAAGTCTATTGCTGAGTGTGATTTAAAACTCTCCAGGCTAAATATTTTAATTGGGGCTAATGGGGCGGGGAAATCCAATTTTCTCGGCTTTTTCCGAATGGTTCAGCAGTTGCTAGACGAAAATCTGCAAGTTTTTGTTAGCCGTCAAGGTGGCCCTGATGCTTTATTGTACTTTGGTCGTAAAACCACAGAACAACTAGAATTTCAATTATATTTTGGCAATAACGGCTACTTTGCTACTTTAGAACCAACTCAGGATAATCGCCTAATGTTCGCTGCTGAGTCTTTCTGGTGGAACATGAGTGGTAAGCGTGAAATAGGTAAAGGTCATTTCGAGACAAAAGCCTCTAGAGGTACAAAAACTAGAATTGATGATTACATTTTGCCTACGATGCAGCAGTGGCGAGTTTATCACTTTCATGACACCAGCGACAGTGCCTATATAAAACAGGCGCACCGTATCAATGACAATACATACTTACGCCCTGATGCTCGAAATCTCGCAGCTTTTTTGTATCTGTTGCGTGAGAATTATCAGAAATCTTATCAGCAAATCGTTAAAACTATTCGGCTAGTTGCGCCTTTCTTTGGTGACTTTCTCCTGCGTCCTTCTCCACAAAACAAAGAATTTATTGAACTCGAATGGTTCGAGAAAGGACAAGATATTCCCTTCAAGGCTCATTTACTGTCTGATGGAACGTTGCGTTTTATCTGTCTAGCAACGGTTTTTTTGCAACCGGAAGAACTTCAACCAGAAACAATTTTAGTTGATGAGCCGGAACTCGGTCTTCATCCTTATGCAATCAAGATTTTGGCATCGTTGATAAAAACTGCTGCTAAGCAGGTGATTGTTTCTACCCAGTCTGTAGAATTACTCAACGAATTTCATGCTGCGGATGTGATTGTTTTTGACCGCTTCCAGGGAAAATCACTACTACGCAGGTTGGATGAGGAGGAGTTAGAAGAATGGCTAGAAGATTATAGTTTAGGAGAGTTGTGGAAGAAGAACCTCCTGGGTGGGAGACCTTCACGATGATACGAGTCCATGTTTTTGTTGAAGGTCAAACTGAGGAAACGTTCGTCAGAGAACTACTCTACAAGTATTTTCAAGAAAAAGACATATACGTCAATCCGATTTTGGTCAGAACAAGTTCTATAGGTAAGGGAGGTGTGGTAAGTTATGCCAAAATCAAGCCACAATTAGACCGCAAGTGCCGTGAAGATAAAACAGCTTTCGTGACAACAATGTTTGATTTGTACGGCTTACCGAATGATTTTCCCGAAGGGATTCCCTGGCAAAAACTAGTGACCCATTCCAAAAAGTTGAATATCTAGCACAGGAGATGGGTAAGGATATCGGTCATAAAAATTTCATCCCCAATTTGTTGGTTCACGAATTTGAAGCATTGCTGTACAGCCAGCCACAAGTTTTTACTGAATGGTTTGATGCCAGTGTAGCTAGTATTTTACAAGGCGATCGCAATCTATTTCCTTCACCAGAACACATTAACGATCATCCTTTAACTGCTCCATCAAAAAGAATTCTCAAGTGTTGTCAAGAATACAACAAAGTACTGCATGGTTCGTTGTTGGCTATTGAGATTGGACTAGATACAATCCGCCAACAATGCCTGCATTTTAACCAATGGTTACTAAGTCTAGAAAACATACATAAACACTCTGTGTAACTAACAAAGGGTCAAAGTTATGAAAATCCTAGTACTAAATGCTGGCTCTAGCAGTCAAAAAAGTTGTCTGTATGAAATAGCTGATGATGCTTTACCCCAAGAAGCACCTCAACCGCTTTGGGAAGGCAAAGTCAACTGGACTCAAGACCAAGGTGTGGCAGAAATTGAAGTCAAAACAGCTTCCGGTGAAACTTTGCATGAATCTATTTATGGTGATTCACGTCAAGCACACGTTGCTTATATGCTTTATACCCTCAGCCGTGGTGCGACTAAAGTAGTTAATGAAGTGTCAGAAATTGATGTGGTGGGACATCGTGTAGTTCATGGTGGGCAAGATTACCGCAATAGTGTGGTGATTACTGAAGAGGTAAAAGGTGCGATCTCTCGTCTTTCTAATCTGGCACCAGCACACAACCCAGCAGCTTTAGAAGGCATTGAAGCCATCGAAAAAAGTTTAGGCGAAGTCTCTCAAATAGCAGTATTTGATACTGGGTTTCATTCAACTCTCCCAGATGCAGCTGCTATTTATCCCGGCCCTTATGAATGGGTAGAACAAGGTATTCGCCGTTATGGATTTCATGGTATCAGTCATCAATATTGTTCTGGACGGGCGGCGCAAATTCTCGGTCGAGATTTAGAATCATTGCGAATTATTAGTTGTCACTTGGGTAATGGCTGTTCGTTAGCAGCAATTAAAGATGGTCGCAGTATTGATACCACAATGGGTTTCACACCTTTAGACGGCTTAATGATGGGTAGTCGTTGCGGTTCCATCGACCCAGGCATTTTAATTTACCTACTGCGCCAATCTAATTACTCAGCCGAAAGTTTGGATTATGTATTAAATAAAGCTTCTGGTTTACGCGGAATTTCGGGAATATCCAGCGATTTACCTAAAGTAATTGAAGCGATCGCCCAAGGTAATTACCGCGCCCAACTCGCTTGGGATATGTACGTTCATCGCTTGCGGTCTGAAATTGGGGCAATGCTGGCTAGTCTGAGCGGATTGGATGTATTGTTATTTACCGCAGGTGTCGGTGAAAAATCTGCCGGGATTCGCCAAGCCGTGTGCGAAGGCTTTGGATTTTTGGGCTTGAAAATTGACCCAGAAAAAAATCAAAATCAACCTGTTGAGCAAGATATTGCCACATCTGATTCTACAGTGCGAGTGTTAGTAATTCATACTCAAGAAGATTGGGCGATCGCTCAACAATGTTGGCAAATTGTGAAAAAGAATGAAGCAGGGAGTAGGGAGTAGGGAATGGGGAGTAGATTTATTGGCGTTGTTGATTACGGGGATGATTTTTTCTCACGCAGAGGCGCAAAGAGCAAGAGTTTTAAACGTGGAATTTTATGATTTCATCCCGCATTTAGAGCTGATTCGTAAAGAAAATCTTAAGGAGACTCAACTCATTACTATGTCTAAATTTCAGCGAATAAGTGCTGTATTAACTCAAATTCCTGAAACCCTTACGAGGTAAGTATTTTACTTTAGTTTACAAATTAGCTCTAAGAGTTGTGTCTTTTTAACTCTTGTATTAATACCTGACACTGTTTACTAGCCTCTCTAGCTTGTCTCATCAGATTTTTGCTTTGTTCGCGGTTAGTTGTATTTACCTCAACAGCCTGCTGACTAAAATGTGCGGCAAGTTTACCCAACTCCCGAATGCGTGTTTTTAGCTGCTCGATAGTTTTCATTCACCCTCCAGTTCAGAAATCAGAATTTCAATATTTTCAGCTTCTTCATAAATTTTATCTGCTCTACTTTGAAGTAGACTAGCATCGTCAAAATCATCATTTTGAAGTGCTTGATCAGCAGCTAGATAGAATTGTGCAGCAATCTCCTGTAGTTGAGCGTACACATTGGACAAAATGTTTCTGGTTTCTCGGTTCATTTTTATTTTGCATAAGTGTTAATTGGTAATTTTGATTTAATGACTTTCCTTCATGAGCAAAGTGGGCATCTTGCCCACCTTACAATAGTTTGATTTAATTCAATTATTTAGGTTACTTATCTGTTGGTAACTCGGCAACTATAGCAATCCTATCTGAGTTGTGAAAAATATTCTTTTTAACGAACCGCAAAGGACGCATAGACGCGATAGCGGCTTCCCGAAGGGTAGGACACAAAGAAAGAGAAGAAAGAGAATTTCACAAATGATTTAGGATTGCTATATGGGCGAGTGATTATTTGGTGAAACTGATGGGTTATTCACAACTATTGGATGCGGATGTAAAGGTGTTGGTGTGACTTCACCCTGCTTGGCGGTTTGATTCCACAAAATCATTGAGAGTAAACCATCTACCAAGCCATTATTACTACCGTTACCGCTGACTAAAACTTCTGGTATTAATCGGACGTTGCGATCGCCGATAATTTGCATCAGTTGCATAGCTGTATAACCTTGTGGCCCCAAGGCTTCCACACCTGCGCGGTAGGTTTCGGCTTTGGCGTTACCTGTGGCGCGAATTCCTTCGGCTTCGGCTATGGCGCGTAATTTGATTCCTTCGGCTTCCCCGGTAGCTTGTTGAATCTGGGCTTGGGCTTTGAGTTCCGCAATTTGGACGCTTTTTTCTGATTTCACCATTTCTTGTTGGATATCAGCCAATGCTGTTTCCCGCACAAGTTGTTGGCGTTGGGTTTGGGCTACCTGCTGCACTTCATAGGTTTTGCGTTGTTCTTCAGCAATTTTGCGGTCGGTTTGGGTTTGCATCAAGGATGCTGGTGGCTGAATATCACCGATTAAGGTGTCAATTGCTTGCACATCATAAGCCCGTAATGCGGCGCGAATATATTCAGCCGCTTCCGCTTGGCGATCGCTCCGGGCGGTGAGAAAGTCAAGTACAGTGTAGTCTTGGGCAGAGTTGCGGAAATAGTTACCAATTGTCGGTTCTAATACATGGTCAACTAAATTTTGCATTGAACCCACACGAGAAATTACCTTTGGTGCATCCAAAGCGCCTACGTGAATAATTTGGGCGACTTCTAAATCAAAGGCAAAACCATCGCGCGATCGCACTGTCAAAGAAGCCAAATGAGCATCATAACTGTGGCGTTCTGTACGACTTGACCAATTCAACACAATGTTAGTTGTGGGAACTAACTCAATTTTCATAATTCGAGAGTTGACGGGATGCTTACCTGGATACAAAGGTTCGATCCACACACCTTTGTGTCCGGGATTCACCAAGTTACCATGCGTGAAAGTTGCGCCACTGACATCTTCTTGAGACTGACCAACGAACGAAATCACCACACCCACGTAGCCAATCGGGATTTCAGACATTGGGACTTGCTCAACCTGGACAAACCAGGGGTTCAGGTTCCACGAACCAGACAGTAAAATTTGCTCTTGCAAACCTCTGCGTCCGCCAGCATCGAGGAATTTTTGACCATTCTGGAAATTATCATGTCCGGGAATCATCGGCCCTGCAATTTCACCAGCCGGAATCGGTAAACCATCCAAAGTGGTGACAATGCCAACTTTATCTGATGCCACACTATACACCCGCAACTGTTCAGCTTGCATATCATTGTGTTTGGCATTAGCCGCCATAATGACGCGAAACAGCGCAGTATTAATTCGGTAAGTACCAGCAGTCAAGAAACTCATTTGACGGCCTTTTTCACCGCCATTGGTCAGAAATTTGCGTGCATCTTGGAAATTGTCACAATCGACAATTTTGCCCAAAATCCGTTCTGGGGGGATGTGTGTGCCATCTGCGGCCACAATCAAAGCGATTTCACCTTGGGGTACCACTACCACCGATTCTTTGCGAACGGAATATTGCCAAGGCCAGTAACCCCAGTGCCAACCCGGTGCAAGGGTATCAGCTTGCAAACCTGCTTCACCGTTGAGGGCGATTAATCGTCCGGCTGGCAGTCCGCGTCCCGAAAGGGCAAATTTTTTCACGACTATCCCAACTTCCCGTTCGCCAATGACTACAAGTCCGCCAAAGAACAATGGCACAAATATAACAATGCCACCAAGCACCACTATGGGAATCAATGGTGCTATCTGCATTGCTTGATAGGAAGGCTGAGTATTTACTGAGGTGGTAGTAACAGCTTGTGTTTGGCTGAGTTGGACTTGTGCTGAAGCGATGTCTGCTGAATTTTGGGTTTTTAGGGAAGTGGCATTAACTGAATGTATACCGCCTGTGATGGCTAAGGCTGTTAATGCTGACAATCCCAAACGAACTAATTTATTTTGCTTACTCTTACCAAAGCAAGATGGAAAAGTTTTCATATTATGCGCCCTATTGGGCAACTAATCACCTACGTTAACACTTCACTGGGCAAGGCCTAATTTTCTTAAACTTGGTGTAATTTTTTGCTTCAAAATCTAAAAGATACATGCTTCCTTTAACTTGTTAAGTAGTTGCACAAAATTAAATTCATTCGTGGAGGTAGGGAACAGGGAACAGGGAACGGGGAACAGCAAGAGAATGTGTGTAATTAATTCTGTGTGAGTACTTAATATGCCTCTCTCCGTGTCGGAGAGGGTTGGGGTGAGGTTCATCGAAGTCACGTTACTTTAGGCTTACTAAGCCACTACTAGCTACTGGCTCATATAATTTCTGCTCGCAATCCAGTAATTTTTTCTAACTGCGATCGCATTTCTCTGCCAGTACCTCGCCCGACAAATATCCTTAAAGAGTCTACATTTTGTTGTTCTTGACTGGTATCTTGGGAAGTGGTTAATGTGTAATTTATCTGAATTTCAGAAATTTTTTGGTTCGGAGTGAATAGCAATCCAGCAACTCCAAATAAAATGGTGTTGACAATTTTTCCCTCTACGTTAGCTTTTTCGTCTTCACGATATTCAATTTTACTGACGCTGGTTGGTTGAATTTGTATTGTCCGCGTAGATTTTTTATCGTTAATAATTTCTAGTTTTTTGCCGGTTTCTTGGTAGATGGTAATACCTTTTTCAGTTACGTCAATTTTACAAATTCCTCGTGTTTCTTTCTCATTATTCTTAAAAATACAGTCAGCTTTTTTGCCTGAGCGATTATCCAACGGTATTGGTACTTCGTAGTCTTTACATTGAGAATTGAGGGGAAAACTAGAACATAATTGGTATAGCTCTTTTCCATCTAAAGCACTTGCTGTTGGTATAAAAACGGTCTCGGATAACAGCAGGGGAAAACAGGCGATCGCCAAAATTATATCTTTTGGCATAGTTTTTAAACAGTTGCCAGAAGTAGCAACAGCATTTGAAATCAATCGCGTCATAATTTTTTCCTAATCTTTCAAAAGTTGAGTATTGCTGATCAGCGACAACTTAAAAGTTGAGCCTTTGGATAAGTTCTCTGTAACTGAGAACGCAGTTTTAAATTTGGACGACCGTAGGTTGATAACTCGTAAATTACTGATGGATTTGGTGGAGGTGAAAATTTTTGTTGACCTAAATCATCAAATAAAATTACTGTGTGTGGACGAAATATTTGATATTTTTGGGCGTAAGCTTGTGCAACTATCTGCCATTGTTCAGGGGAACAGTAACTTTTATCGATGAGTAAAACTGAACCAGGAGAGATTTGGGCGATCGCTATTCCAGCTATTAAATATAAAGTCCAGCCCCAGCCCAAAATTTTTAACAAAGTACGGTTCATAACTTTACAAGTTGGTTTGCAATAGTTCGGTGAACAGGGTTTGCAGCTTTTGTGGATCGCTGGATTTCACGGTTGTTTCGCGCAGGTTGGCTATCTGCTGCAATTCATTTTGGTTAACTTCGCCGTAAGCAATGGGATAAAAACGCACGCCACTATATTTCAATACATCTTTGATTTCGTCTAACTTAAATCCAGTATTTACTTCACCATCAGTCAGCAGCAACAGATAAAATCGTTCGTTGGGGTTGGCTTTTTTTCGTTCCATTAGTTCTGACAAGCCAACAAGCATTCCATCATACATAGCAGTTCCACTATCAGCGAACAGGGAATCAGCGGCCGCTAACAGCTTTTTGTGTTGGGTTTCATCAAACGGTGCGAGGGGGAGAATTTTTGTCGGGCGATCGCTAAATGAGATTAGTCCAACGTAATTACCAGGATTAATGGACTGTGCTGCAATTGCCAGACTATTTTTGACGGCTTTGAGGCGATCGCCTTCCATTGAACCACTAGTATCAATCACCATCATCAAATTAACTATCCGCCCGCCATCTTTGCGTTTTTTCCAATAAGCTTGAGCAGCTTGCAAAATTTCACCGCTAGGAGTAGGAGGTGAGAAATTATTTTTGACGGTATTAGCTGTATCAAAGCCTAGCTCATTGGCTCGTTGCTGCATTTGTACTGAAAGTGCAAACTTACTAAATTGCTGCAAACTTTCGTTTTGTGTAGCGTTATTCCAACTAAAACTCACCAAAGGACTATCGTGTGGTATTCCAAAGGGGACAAAAGCCACATCTTCAAATCCAGGTAGTTTCTTGATAGCTTGGTAGATTTGATAATCGGAGAGAAAGGCTGGCAATTTTTGGCGATCGCGGATAAAAATTTCCTTGAGATCAACTGTTGATACAGCTGTAATTAACACTTGTTTTTGAAAGGTATCAAAGATAGAATTAACTTGTGGTGATTGTAATTCACTCACTGTTAAAGGTTTACCGTCTTGGTGATGTCCAGCACTGCGCCAAAACAACGTGTAAAGTAAATTTAAGGATGTGGAACTAGTGTAAGGATTGGGATAGCCAACTGTTAGTTTGCCAGAGAGAATCGCATCTAGCAATTTTTCAAAGGAGACATCACCATTTTGTGCAAGTTCTTGATAGGTTTTACCATCTACAACAAAACCAGCAACATTAGGAACAAGTCGCGGGGTAACAATTGAAGTTGCGACTCCTTGATGTGCCAAAATTTTTAGCCATAGCTCATTGGTTGGTGTAAAACCTGCGGGACGAAAGCTGTTAGCTGCTAAAAGTCGCGTTGCAATACCAGAAGGAACATTGCGAATACCTACCTGGATAATTTGTCCAGAACTTGTGGTAAACTTCTTAGCGTTAAAGGCTTCTGCAACATCTACTAACCAACGCTCATCCTGCTTTTTCCCATTGGATTTTTCCGCCGAACCAAATATTTCTATATAAGCGATATTGCTATCTGAAGATGGCGTTGCACCATATAAGGGAAAGTCTTCTAATGTTGGTAGAGGTTCGGGAATTTGTTGAATAATTTGACTTTGAGCAACTGTGTCGGAAATCGGGGCTTGTTCAATTTTGATGCTAGGTAACAAATTTTTATGTAAGACGCTGTAGGCACTTTCAAAGGAATCTACTGTAGGAATCGTCGAACAATTCCAGAGGAATGTGCAAATTAATCCGCAGAGCAACCATAAAAAAAAGTGTTTTTGCAGTTTTCTGAATATATTCATAAAATCTCCAAGATGAGAAGCATCAGTTGGAATTGAATGATTGCGGAGAGTGTCAAAGTTATTGATTTGTTGATTGCATAGCAGTTTTATTTGCTGCAATTAGCAGTTGTAAAGTCTTTGGTAAATTGACATTCCTATGCGGATGATTGAGTCCGGAAAGTAATATTTGATCATGTAACTGTTGCAATTCGTCATGAGTTTGTTGGAGCCGAGAACAACTAACTTCGAGTTGTTGATTTGCTAACAGACGGTAGGTGTGAGATTTAACTTTATTTGTTGTTTCTAAAGCAGAGATTACTTGCTCTGTTAAATTTAGTACAGTATGCAATGCTTCTAGTAATTCGGGAATTAATGTAGGTTCTTGTTGAGCAATTTGAGTCGCAAATTTTTGTGTTGCTGCTGCCCAATTATATGCTTGTCGCCAAGTTGCTTGAGAGGTTTTATCTATTTTTTTTTCCAGGCTGCTTAATTTAGCCAAAAAAATCTTTTGTTCTAATAAATTTTGGGTTGATTTAGCAGAGGTTTGATTGAGAGTCCAAAACCAAGTAGCAATCATAGCAAATGCGATCGCACCACCAACACCAATGACTAACCCACTCGTTCCGAGGAAGATCACAAAGCAGCTATACCCCAGAATTGTCCCAGTTATTAGCAAGTAAGTTTCTCGAAAGTCAATTCTCTGAGCTAAATATCGCTTGATTATCTCAGTCATCATCAAATTCTCACGATCTATAGATAGGATGAGTGCGATCGCCATCTGCCAAGAAACTAACTTTTTAGTGAGTTGGCTTATGTGGATTATTTCAGGAATTGTATCAAACAAGCCAGTTCAATTTCGGATTGTCGTTTCACTGAACCAAATCTGAGCTTGACAAAAATTATTTAATATGTATTCATTGCACTCAAGTTTTTCAAGTATTTTAATTTACAAGCTACAACTGTTATGAGATCCTAAAAAATACATAGCATCTATTGGCTTCTCACCGAATTTTATGGTGTACTGCATCAATCCTGATTGTTCGCAGCGAGAAAATCCTGATAATTGTGCAGTGTGTCAAAACTGTGCAACGCCCCTGATTCTGCAAAATCGTTACAGGTTAAAGTATCCCTTACAAGTTGATAAATATCGCTATGCAGAAGTATTTGAAATTGAGGATTTACTTGAGAATAAACCAAAAGTCTTGAAATCTTTAAAGGAACTTACACCAGAATTATTACGATTATTTGAGCAAGAAGCATCAATATTAACAAGTTTGCAGCATCCTGGTTTACCTGTTGGGAAAATTCTGTTTCCCTTACTATTAAATACAGGGAGGCAATTACGCTGTTTTGTTATGGAAAAAATTCCTGGAGAAAATTTGCAGACTTGGCTATCTCAGAATCAATATGTGAAATCTTATAAAACTGCTATAGATTGGCTGAAGCAATTAACACAAATTCTTAAATTTGTGCATGATAATAGTTTTTTTCATCGGGATATTAAGCCTTCCAATATTATCCTACGTCCAAATGGAGAATTGGCATTAATTGACTTTGGTACTGCCCGTCAAATCACAAAAACCATAATTAATAATGAGCCTGTGACGATGATTATTTCTTCTGGTTATACTGCTCCTGAACAATATGATGGTCACGCAGTTCTCCAGTCAGATTTTTACGCACTAGGAAGGACTTTTATCTATTTACTAACAGGTATTAATCCGGCGATCGCTGATAAAAATAGCCTAGAGAATTGGTCTAAAAATATTCAAGACAAAGCAACTCCTAAAACATTAATAGACCTGATTCAGGGCATGACAAATCTTGAGCCTCATCGCCGCCCCCCAACGACTCAAGCTATTCTGGAAAAAATTGCCAATATCGAAAACAATCCCCACGTGGAATGGCCAAAATTTTTACTGACTGGAGTTTGTGGTTTTTTACTGATGCTTGGGGCAACATGGCTTCATAACACAATCACTACACCCCCCAATACTTGTGATCATGTCGAAGGTGATTTTCTCAGTTGTGGTGAAGAAAGTCTGATTCCTGCCAGCTTTTGGCGTAATTATCAACCTCCAGCAAACAAGCAATTCGCCATTGATGCCTATCGCAACAAAGACTTTGTAAAAGCTGAGAGTCTATTTACCAGTGCTTTTAACAAACAACCAGATCCAGAAACCTTAATTTATCTCAACAATACTAAAATTCAAATAAAATTTCCAGCTAATAAAATTTACACCATCGCCGTTGCAGTTCCCTTAGAACGGAGTACTACTATCGGTCTAGAAATACTCATGGGTGCGGCTCAAGCTCAAACTGAGGCACTGAAAAACGGTCAGCCTCTAAGAATAGTTATTGCTGATGACAGTAATCGAGACGAGAGCAAAGCCAGAAATAATGCCCGCAAAGTTGCCGAAAAACTAGTAAAGTATACAGATTTACTGGCTGTTGTGGGTCACAATACTAGCGATGCAACTAAACAAGCTCTACCTTTTTATGAGAAAGCACAGATAGTTTTAATCTCTGCTACTAGTACTGCTACTAACCTCAATAGTCATTTTTTTTTCCGTACTATTCCTAGCGCTCGCATTAGCGCCCAAAAAATCGCCAGCTATTTTTTCTCGCAACTCCAACAACGTCGGGCTGCCATTTTTTACAGTGAACGCAGCGAATATGCTGAATCTCTGGCACAGGAGTTTCGAGAAGCGGCAAAATCTTTTCAGGGCAAGGTGATTAACCATCAAGCAGCGTTTAATCTGGCAACTGATAACTTTGATGCCAAAGCAGTATTAAATCAAGCCGAAGCTCAAGGAGCAACAGCAATTTTGTTAATTCCTGATGCCGGAGGCGGATTGTATAATGCCATTCCCAATGCTTTACAAGTAATTCAAGCAAATGTCAACAAAGTGCAAATTGTGGCGGGCGACAGTCTCTACACTTCTGGCTTCCTGACATCAAATAAAATTATCTCTTCACCAGGAATTGAGCAGACAGCGTGGGCGATACCCTGGCACTTTATGAATAACATGAATTCGCAATTTACACAGCAAGCTCAAAAACTGTGGCAAATTGATCGTAAAGCCTTGCCTGATGTTACAGAAATTACTTGGCGGACTGCTAATGGTTACGATGCTGTGATGGTACTCAGCAAAGCCATAACTCAAAAATCAACTCGCCTGGGTATTCAACAAACTCTCCAGCAACCTGAATTTTCAGTTACAGGCGCAACGGGAACAATTCGATTTGCGGGGAGCGATCGCCAAAATGGTACAATCAGCTTAATTGGTATCCGTCGCCAGTGTAATTCTCAGAATTTTGTCTTCACCACAAGCGATCGACCTCTAAAATGTCAATAATCTTGTATAACAGGTCACTGAGTTAAAAGTAACACGTCAAA
The DNA here is from genome assembly GCA_018993265.1 of Nostoc sp. TH1S01. Classification (GTDB taxonomy): domain Bacteria; phylum Cyanobacteriota; class Cyanobacteriia; order Cyanobacteriales; family Nostocaceae; genus Nostoc_B. The sequence goes on along the minus strand of JAGKSW010000017.1, from coordinate 19,039 downwards.
AATCTATTTTTTTAGTATTTAAAATGTAATAAATTCTAAATATAAAATTTTTATTTATTCTGAAATTGTCCAGTTATAGCAGTCGAAGCAGAGATTAGGACAAATATCAGTCATCAAACATAGAAACTAAACGGCTTTCGGGTCTGTTCCCTGTTCCCTGCTATACTAATTTTTTTGCTGTTGGCTGTTCTAATCATGGGATATTCATCACAAAACTTCCTATAAAAAAATTTGTAGAGCAAGCAGATAGCCTACTCTACAAAATTGCAGATTATGAGCAATGTTTACACCAAACCACCAGCAGCTTGAAAACGAGCGCGGGCGCGTTTGTAGGCTTGGTTGGCTTGGATTTGAGCTTGTCTATCGCCTGCTGGTACTTGAGATAGGCGGGTTTGGGCTTCGTTGTAAGCTGTGCGTGCGCTTTCTACGTCAATAGCATCGCCGCGTTCTGCGCCATTGACTAGGATTGTGACTTCATCAGCTTCTACTTCTGCGAAACCACCCAAAAGTGCGATCGCTTGCCAGTTGGTATTTTTGCCGGCACGAACACGCATTACTCCTGTATCCAAGGCGGTCAACAGAGGTGCGTGTCCACTGAGAATACCTAGCTGACCAGTTGTACTGGGTAAAATTACCTCTTCAGCTTCAGCATCCCAGATTGTTTTGTCTGGGGAAATTACACGAACGGTTAATGTCATAGAAAGTATGAAGTGTAAAGTATGAAGTATGAAGTACGGAGTATGAAGTATGAAGTTAACATTTCATACTTCATCCTTCAGACTTCAGCCTTTATTTAGCCTTTGAGCTTTTCAGCTTTGGCGATCGCTTCGTTGATATCGCCTACCAAGTAGAAGGCTTGTTCTGGCAGAGCATCTAATTCACCAGACAGAATCTTCTGGAAGCCTTTGATGGTGTCTTCCAATTTTACGTATTTACCAGGAGAACCGGTGAATACTTCTGCTACGAAGAAGGGCTGAGACAAGAAACGCTCAATCTTGCGAGCGCGTGCTACTGTCAGACGGTCATCTTCAGACAATTCATCCAAACCGAGAATTGCGATGATGTCTTGTAATTCTTTGTAGCGTTGTAAGGTTGCTTGCACAGCACGAGCAGTGTTGTAGTGTTCGTCACCCACAATGTTGGGCTGCAACATTGTTGAGGTAGAACCCAGAGGATCTACCGCAGGGTAAATACCTTTAGCTGCCAAACCACGAGATAGTACTGTAGTACCATCCAAGTGAGCGAAGGTGGTTGCAGGTGCGGGGTCGGTCAAGTCGTCCGCAGGTACATATACCGCTTGAATAGAGGTGATAGAACCTTCGGTTGTCGAGGTAATCCGTTCTTGTAATGCACCTACGTCAGTACCCAGTGTAGGCTGATAACCTACCGCAGAGGGCATCCGACCTAGTAGCGCGGATACTTCGGAACCTGCTTGTACAAAGCGGAAAATGTTGTCAACAAACAGCAGTACGTCTTGCTTGTTGACATCACGGAAGTACTCAGCCATTGTCAAACCAGACAAACCAACCCGCATTCTCGCTCCGGGTGGTTCGTTCATCTGACCGTAAACTAGAGCAATTTTCGATTCGTTGAGGTTGTCTTTGTTGATAACCCCAGATTCAATCATTTCGTTGTAGAGGTCGTTCCCTTCACGGGTACGCTCACCTACACCAGCAAATACGGATACACCACCGTGCTGGGTAGCGATGTTGTTGATCAACTCCATCATGATCACGGTCTTACCGACCCCTGCACCGCCGAAAAGACCAATCTTACCACCACGTCGATAGGGAGTTAGCAGGTCAACGACTTTAATTCCGGTCTCGAAAACGGAAGGTTTGGTTTCCAGGTCAGTTAGCTTGGGAGCATCACGGTGGATAGGCAGGGTTTCTTCCGTGTTGACTGGCCCTCTGTTATCCACAGGTTCGCCAAGAACGTTGAAAATCCGACCCAGGGTAGCTTTACCCACTGGTACACTGATGGGAGCGCCTGTATCAACAACTTCCAAACCGCGTACTAGACCATCGGTGGAACTCATCGCCACAGCTCGAACTTGGTTGTCGCCCAGAAGTTGCTGTACTTCGACGGTTAGGTTGATTTCCTGTCCAGCTTCGTTAGTGCCTTTGATGGTCAAAGCGTTGTAGATTTGCGGTAATTTACCGCCAGGGAATTTAACGTCTACAACAGGACCAATGATTTGGGTAATGTAGCCTATGTTTGTTTTTTCTGCGGTGACCATGCTGAGCCTAATGATTGAAGCTATATTTCAGATGAGGTCTTTGATGACAAAAGATTAAGCAATGTCATCTTTCACTCTAACATCCTGGGGTTACACATTTCTGTGATTAATTCCTTAAAAAGTATATTGACAGTTTTGGCTACAATTCTCATTCCGACTAACTTAACTTGACGACCTACTAGACCTACTAATTTATCAGCATTTAAGTGATTGCCCAATTTCTCGGCTATCTAAATTTTTAGGCGCGTTTGTCGTCGAAGATGTTGTCAAGGGTATCGCTTGGTTCCGCGTGGGTAAAAACTCACTACCTGCAAGTTTGTTTTTTTGCCGATAGCGATCGCCTTAGCGTTTTCAAATACGTGTGAAAGATTTACAACTATAATTAGGGAGCCGGAACTGCAACTCGATTATTGGGGACAATCGGTGGTTGATATGAAAATACCTCGCGGCTACGGGGATTGACGCTCACCTTGATCCACTGTACGTCGTTAGTGCCGTTTCCTTGATTGTCGTCAAATGTCTCAACACGAGTGAAGTGTTCGAGCCGTCTACCTTGAGCATCTAGGAATGGCTTGTCCATGCGGAAGTAGTGCGAATCACCATGCACATAGGTAACAGGTTTTCGGAAAGTAAGAATGAACGGGTTTAAGACCCCCGCTAAATTAAAAATTTAGCGGTCTACAATTAGTGGCGGGTCTGAATCCCCCACGAAGAGTGTTCTGACTCCTGAATTCTGACTTCTGGATTCTTATTCAAATCGTGAATCGCTTTACTGCTGACTGAAACGCTCTAATTCCATATCATTCCAAGATGCAGGGTCTTCTACAGGTTCAAGGTGAGTGATAATGCTACTTCCTGGCAGTGCTTGAATAATTTTCAGCTCAATTTCTTCACATAAATCATGTCCTTGACGCACTGTCCAAGCTCCCGGTACTAATACGTGAAAGGATATAAAGCGACGCGTTCCCGCTAACCGAGAGCGCATGGCATGGAACTGGATATTTTGATGTTCGTATTCACTAAATATCTGCCGAATAATCTCCTGTTCTTTTTTGGGTAAAGCTGTGTCCAATAGTCCAAAAAAGGTTTCCCGCAGTAAATTAAATCCTGCCCAAACAATATTAACTGCTACCAATAAGGCAATGATGGGGTCAAGTATCAACCAACCCGTTACCTGCACCAGAAAAATTCCTAGTATCACACCACCAGAAGTCCAGACATCAGTTAATAAGTGGTGAGCATCTGCTCGCAAGGTAATTGAACGTAAGCGTTTTCCGGCTTTGAGTAAGACAACAGCTACCACACCATTCACCGCTGTGGCTAATAATGACAGCACTAGCCCTAATCCCAGTTGAGTCAGTGGTTCTGGATGCAGCAATCTTCCCCAAGCTTCTAGGGCAATACTAATAGCTGCTACTACAATCAATGCACCTTCAGCGCCGCTTGAAAAATACTCAGCTTTAGAATGCCCAAAGGTATGTTCGGCATCGGCTGGTTTAGCTGCATAAGTCAATGCCCATAATGCCACTAGTGCAGCCACCAGATTTACACATGATTCTATGGCATCAGAAAGTAGCCCGACTGAACCTGTGAGTAGGTAAGCTCCAAACTTTAAACCAATAGTTACAACTGCTGCTGCGATTGATAAAAAAGCGTAGGAGCGGGCTGTTTGGCTACTCATTCAAACTACTCAACTGTGATTTCTACGTAACAGTAACAAATTTAGCTGTTAATTTTATCTATCTTCAGACTTTTAGGTTTTTTTAAACACAGGCTAGGAGTTGGTTTGAGAAGTATTCATGCAAATTATTATCAAGTCCAAAAAGTGAGATACTGTGGAAAAATTAATTTCACAGGATAGATGTAATATATGCGGCTTTTTGGTATGCCTGTAGAAAAAGGCAGATGGTTGCTGATCCCGCTGGGTGCAATTGTTTTACTCTGCCTTGGCACTGTTTATTCATGGAGTATTTTTAGAAAACCTTTAGAGAAATTACTGAATATCAATGCAACAGAAAGTTTGTTGCCATTTACGGTTTTGTTAATCATGTTTGCCATATTGATGCCTATTACTGGCTTTTACATCAACCGCTTCGGTTCTCGGATGATTACCGCAGTTGGTGGTGTAATTATGGGACTGGGTTATATCTTGTCTAGTTTGAATGGTAATTTACAACTACTGGCTATTACCTACGGTGCGATCGCTGGTGCGGGTGTAGGTATAGTTTATGGTGTACCATTGGCTGTCATAGCTAAGTGGTTTCCTGATAAGAAAGGTATTGCAGTGGGTTTAACTGTGATTGGGTTTGGACTGTCGCCGTTAATTACCGCACCTTTGGCGAAATCACTGATTGATGCTTACGGAGTACGGCAAACTTTTGTAATTTTAGGTATAACTTTTACACTGATTATTTTAGCGATCGCCACTGTCTTAAAAACACCTCCCCCAGATTGGAAACCCGCAGGTTGGAATCCCCATGTTGCAGTTTCGGGAAGTACATCTGTCAACAGTTCAGAGACAATATTGCAAGCACCAGCTTTTTACGGTTTGTGGCTATGCTACACCATCGGCACATTCTCTGGATTGGCTGCAATTGGTATTTCTAGCCCGTTAGCTCAAGAAATCATTAAATTAGATGCAACTACAGCCGCAGCTACAGTTTCTTTATTTGCTGTGTTTAATGCTTTAGGCAGGTTATTCTTTGGTTGGTTTACTGACCGTTTTAGCCCAAAATTGGCAGCAATTGTTTCTTTTACTTTAGTATTAATTGCTTCGCTGATGATGCTAAAAGCTGGTCAGGGTACTGTAGCTACTTATTTAATAGCTTTTGCCCTATTTTATTTTTCTTTTGGTGGCTGGTTAGCGATCGCTCCCACTACCACCTTAATTTTGTTCTCATCAGCAGACTATGCCAAAAATTATGGTCTCGTTTTCACAGCTTACGGTGCAGGTGCATTAGGTGGAACTTTGTTAGCTGGAAGAATTCGAGATATCTTTGGCAGTTATACAGTTTTCTTCTACCCTACTACCGCACTGGCAATTTTAGGAATTGTATTAGCTGTGTTTATGCTCAAACGGAGCTTTTCTGGTTCTACGATTAGTCAAGCTAATTGAGGTTGAGAAAGTGCTGAGTCAGAAAAAAGTACTCAGCACTAAGAAGGCAAAAACGGATAGTCTGTATAACCTTTTTCATCACCACCATAGTAGGTATTGCGATCGCCTTGATTTAGGGGTGCATCTAATTTTAAACGTTTAGGTAAGTCGGGATTGGCGAGAAATAATGCACCAAAGGAAATTAAATCTGCAATGCCATTAGCGATCGCAGCATTACCTTTTTGTTTATCGTAACCACCATTGGCAATCAACACGCCAGGATATAAAGGGCGAAATTCTGCAACGGGAATTGGTTTACCGCCGTGGCGAATATCGGCTGGTGTGGGTTCCATTAAGTGCAGATATCCTAAGTTAAAGTTCTTGAGGGCAGCGATCGCATAGCTGAAAGTTGATTTCGGATCAGAATCATGGATATCGTTAAATGTGTTGCTGGGTGATAGTTTCACGCCTACCCGCGCTGAACCCCAAACGCTACATACTGCTTCTGTGACTTCCAACAGAAAGCGCGCCCGATTTTCAATAGAACCACCATAGCGATCGCTGCGTTGATTAGTACCATCTTGTAAAAACTGATCAATTAGATACCCAAAAGCTCCGTGAATTTCCACACCATCAAAACCAGCTTCTAGGGCATTCTTCGCGCCTTGACGAAATTGATCAATCACACTGGGAATCTCATCTAAATCCAAGGGGCGAGGTGTAACAAAGGGTTGATCACCAGTGTACGTCATAGCCTTACCAGCAGGTGCGATCGCTGAAGGAGCTACAGGTAATGCGCCATCTGCTTGTAACGAAGGGTGAGAAATGCGTCCTGTATGCCATAGTTGCAAAAAGATTCTGCCACCTGCACTATGTACTGCTTTTGTCACTTCTTGCCAACCTGTAATTTGTGCTTGAGAGTGAATTCCTGGTGTAGCTGGATAACCCAGAGCTTGGGGTGATACTTGCGAACCTTCTGTGACAATTAACCCAGCCGTGGCACGTTGAGCGTAGTATGTAGCATTCAGTGGTGTGGGTGCATTGCCTTCCCCAGCCCGATTGCGCGTCATCGGAGCCATGACAATTCGGTTGGGTAATGTGTAGTCACCTAGCTGGATAGGTGAGAATAAATCTTGATGGTTAGTCATTTGTTCTGCGTCCTTTGTGATTGTTTGTAGAAGTCAGTCCCAATGAAACTTATTTCATAGCCAAGCATGAAAGAGCCGCTAGTATTTTTACTCAGCACTTTTAACTCAGCACGGGCTAAACGCCCCGCTACCGCTAACAGCACTTTCAAGTCAGGAGGGAAAAGTCTGACTATACCTGGGATTGGTGCTTTTTAAACTTTCTCTTCTATGCTTCGACTGCTGTACTACTTCTTACTTTTAGATGGATAAAGCCAACCTTTAAATAAACGAGTTACCTGGGGCATAATCACCCAAGTCATCAAGGGCATCATGATGCTAATGTTCACCAAACTAGCTATCCAAACAGGTAGCCCACTGGTAATTGGTCGGAGAAAATTCGGCAGAATCGAAATCACGGGATAAAGACCGACTGCGCTGACGATCGCAGTTTTCCATTTAGGGGGCGGTAAGGCGTTGGGGAGTTCTGGGAGAGCAAACCAAGCTTCTAGGCTATTGACGCGCATAACTTTAGCTCCATCTACTGTGAGAGCTTCCGCGCGAGCAATCCAACCTTGACAAATCACCGATTCTTCCCACTCTTGTAAATGTTTAGCTGTGTCAAACCGCAAAATTAACTGCCACTCGCCTTTTTTCGTTAGCGGATATAACACATCACTCCCCATATAGCCGGGAAAGGTGCTGGCTGCTAGAATCACGCCTTTAGTCGCTTCCTCAAAAGCTTCTTCTAATCCTGGTTTGACACGACGAGCGATCGCAATTACACCAGGAGATGGGTATTGACATGGTACTTTCATAGGCTGTATTTGTCATCAAGAAAAAGGTTAAAACGATAAAACCATTCGCATAGTGCCGCTAATAATTGTGCCGTTAGCATCTTGATTGCCGGGGTTGGTAATGACTTGGATTAAGGGAGTGATGCGGATTCGCTCTGTTAGGGGGAAATTATAAAAGGCTTCAAAATTAGTTTGAGTTGCATTACCCACAGCATTTTCAATTAATGGCTGACCGATCGCAATGCCGGCTATGGCTCGGTTCACGAATAAATTAGGAAAAGCTAACCCTGCCATCCAATAATTTGGGTGAATATTGCCAACAGTGGTATTACTGTAAGAACTATAGCCATATCGACCAAATACACCCAAGCGATTACTCAATGCCCAGTCAAAATTGACTCCGAAAGCGGCAAAATCACTGCCAAAAATTCTGCCCCCGCCATATTGCAGACGTAGCGCCCAACTCTGACTCGGTGCATATTCTAATTCGATGATTCCCTGGTAAGGATCGCCAAATAAACCGCCTGTCGCACCACCACCCCCAACGGGAAACAGGCGAATGTCTTGTGGTCTACCACCGCCAAACAATTGGGAATTCTCTGGTAGGGTATTGTTAGCATCTCCAGCAAGGTAAACTCCGCGTAAATGTAAAGCTCCTGCACCTGGATTCCACTCCAGAAACGCACCTGCACCTCTGGCTCTGGGAAACAGTACATAGTTATTGACTAAGGCTTGGGTAGAAAAATCAAGAAAACTCAGGTTGGCATAGCGATTTTTATCAACAAAATCAGGGGCGGTAATTGATGGCCCCAAGGTTAAACTCAAGTCTTGAGCCAGGGGGAAAGTGTAATAAAGACGCGCTAGGCTGATTTGGTTATTTCTACCAGGGATGGAAAACTCTAGAGTACTTCCTAAATTTGGTTCTAAAAAACCTGCTGTGTTGTCATCAGCACTACCGCTACCAGTTACTAAGCGTACCTGTAATAAGTCTTTACCTGTAAAACTGGTGTTGAAATTAAGGCTAACTCGGTAGATTATGGTGGCATTTGGTTGATTTTCGGTAATTACAGCACCTCTAGGGGCAATAATGCGATCGCCTGTATATCCGCCTGCATTCCCAGCGATGATTACTTGGGTTGATAGTCTTGTGGTTGTAGAAAACTGCTGGGATGCTAATACAGTTGTTTGCGCCTCCAACTGCTCAACTTGCGATCGCAAGGTGGTTAATTCTGCCGCAAATTCTGTTTGGAGTTTTTGTAATAATGTCAAGTCTTCTGGGGAAACGTTATCACCCGCCGCGATGAGTTGATGAATTTGTGCGAGGGCAAGATTTAAACCCGCAACAAATTCATATCGACTCATCGCCCGATTACCTCGATATGTTCCATCAGGATAACCAGAAATGATGCCATATTTTTCAACGAGCGATCGCAGTGCCACAAAAGCCCAGTCTGTAGGTTGCACATCTGCGAATTGGCTAACAGTCGGGATTTGCTCTAAAATATTCGGCTCTGCGAAATTTTCAATATCAGATGCTTCTATAGGCGGTAAGGCAGAGGAAATGGTTACATTAGCCATCACAGTCATGCTGCTGACTAGTAACAACGTCATAAGTTTGAGCATTGCAGAATTAGCACGACGTGATCTCAATAAAACTGGCGCAGAACCAACAGATTTCAAATTGCTATTACTTTATAAAATCGGCTAACATTTGTCCCTAGGCCAAAGTTGAAGTTTTACATAGACCACAAGGTGAGTTGATGACTAACTAAGAGATAGGGATATGACCTTAACTTTTGGCTAGTGGAAAAAGTATGAAGTATGTAGACGCTCTTAGCGGTGAAGCAGTGCGTTGGGCGGGTTCCCCGACTTGAAGCAACTGCTGAACCCGAAGGGCTTGCCGAAGGCTAGTGTGAAGTATGAAATGAAAAATTTTTTCAGCTAATCATCATAGTGTTCATGTTAATAAAACCTGCAAACTTACTCCCTTGCACTCTGCCCCTACTTCCCTGCGGTCTCAATGTGCTTTCTTATGTTTAATAAATTCAGTTTTTGTTACCATAATTACTTTTACAGCCTACTACGCCTGTTATCTTGAAATTATTACGCTTCAGAATCAAATAATTCAATTTGAATGAATACAGCCAAGAAAGAGAAATATAAAGACATTTGAATGACCAAGATTTCATTGATTATTTTCATAATTAAGGAGCTTGACTATGAGTTATATTATTAACGCTGAACTCTCAATTGAAGTTATTAATGAAACACAAGCGAAGGTACTGGTAAAATATAATCTGGAAGAAGAAGCATTGAGTCCACAAAAGTATAAAGAAGAAATTTCATTAATAGGCGATGATCCAGGCACAAAGAATGATAAAAAGATTTTTAGTTTTCCTAAAAGAACATTTCAGTCAAAAGCTGGTAAGTTTAAAAATGACTCTTCTGAGCCTGATATTATTCCAGGTAATAATCCCCGCTCTTCTAAACCATACGTAATAGATAAATCTCTATTGAATGAAGATACAGGTTCGCATACAAACGGTCAAGCATTTAAAGATGAAATTAAAGCTCAAATTATACTAACAGTAATAAATTCTTCAGATGCGATTCCAGAGACAATTACCGCATTCACAAATACAGTTCGCCGTGCATTTTAACAGGGCATCTACAAGAGCTATTTTTTCTGTTTCATTCATTGCAAACTGACAATTCCACGTTTGAGGGCGGTAATTACGGCTTGGATGCGATCGCTTACGCCCAGTTTGCTGAGAATATGATTGACGTGATATTTCACAGTGCCTTCGGAAATCTGCAATACCGCCGCAATTTCTTGGTTGGTTTTCCCTGTGGACATTAGCCGCATCACTTCTAGTTCCCGACTGCTGAGTTGCAATATCCCTACTCGTTCGGCTAATTTAGCACCGACGGATGTGGGAATGTATTTTTGTCCGGTGTTGACGATGCGAATTGCTAACAGTAATTCATCTGGTTCTGCATCTTTGAGTAAATAACCCTTTGCTCCAGCTTTCAAGCCACGATAAATATCTTCGTCGCCGTCGTAGGTGGTGAGGACAATAATGTTAGCATTGGCAAATTCCCGACAAATAGCTGTAATCGCCGCAACGCCGTCCATTTCTGGCATTCGCAAATCCATTAAGGTGACATCAGGTTGTAGTTGGGGAAATATTTCTACTGCTTGATATCCATTACAAACTTGTCCAACAACTGTCATATCTGCTTCGCGGTCAATCATGGCGGCTAAACCTTGACGCACGACGGGATGATCGTCAACTATCAAGATGCGGATGGGGTGGTTGTCAGTCATGGTTTAGTCTCGACGAATCAGGATGGTAATTTCTGTGCCTGGTTGTGGCAAACTTTTAATGGTTAACTGGGCTTTGATGCGATCGCTTCTTTCTTTGATTCCCATCAAGCCAAAACCTTTAACAACAGCTAAACTCTCTGGTGCAAATCCCTGGCCATTGTCTTTCACCCTTAAGATAAATTGCGTCGGTTCATACACTAATTCAATCATAATTTCACTGGCAAAAGCATGTTTAATGGCGTTTGTCAATGCTTCTTGGCCAATGCGTAACAAGTTATTTTCAATATCGACTGTTAAGGGATAAACTTCCCCGATGATTTTGCAGATAATCTGAGTATCAATCACCGCCGACATCTGCGTTACGAGGTGATGAAAGGCTGTGGGTAAATTCTGCGTTTCTAAAATTTGGGGACGTAGGGCATTTACCGAACGCCTCGCTTCGGCTAAACCTTCCCGCGCTAGTTCTCTGGCTTGGGTGATATGTTCTTGGACTTCTGGTAAATCTTGGGGAATGATGCGGGAGGCTGCACCCAATTGGACGATAACACCAGTGAAGGCTTGCGCTAGGGTATCATGAATTTCTCTAGCCATCCGGTTGCGTTCTTCTAAAATTGCCGCTTGACGACTTTGTTCAGCAAGAGAAGTTAAATGGATGGCTAAGGTGGCTTGCTGCGCTAGGGCGATAATCAATTCAATATTTGGCGGTAAACTAGTTCTGGGTTCTCGAAAACACAAACCAATGAATCCCAGGGGGCGATCGCCCAAAATTAAAGGTACACGTACAATAGAACGATGTCCTTGAGCGCGATGCCATTTAATTCTTGCGCCTAGCAGTTTCTTGTTATCCTCGATATTAAAAAAAATTACCTCGCCTCTAAACAGCGCCTCTTGCCAATAGGAAAAAATATTTGCGGAAATTGGCAGACGAAACTGCACAAATTCGGGATCTGTGTGGATCGGAATCACTTTACCTTCTCTGACATAACGTTTCATCAGGCTAGTGTTAGTTGATGCGTCATACAAAAACAAAGCTGCGGCATAAGATTTAGCTTGGGCGGAGGCTTCTAGTAAAATATGTTCCCAGAAGGTTTCTAAATCTGGTTCATCGGCCAATCGATTCACACAGCCACGCAGTGATTCATTGGCTCTGACTAATTCTGCGACTCGTTTTTCTACAGTACTGGCGCGTTCTTGAATGAGATGTGCTACCAATTGTTTGCGGTGCAGTGCGGCTCCAATTCCCTCCGCCGCCGTGGTGAGGACATCCATTTCTTGCTGACTCCAATGGCGTGGCGTAACACAATCATCAAAAGCCACACAACCGATGTAGCGCCCTTCGATGAATAAGGGTACACCTCCAGATGATTTAATGTTTAGTGATTGGAATTGCTCTTTGATGGGATGGGGTAAGTTATCTACTAGATACCAGATGGAACGACCTGCATATAGTTCTCTCAGTAAAATTTCGGCATCATCATTATCAATGACTGCCATTGTTGGATGATGAATTTGAGCAGAAATACCTCCAGCTACCCATTCGTAGGTGATGCAGTGTTGTAATTTTTGGGTGGTTGGGTTTTGGCGTTCGAGGATGACTTGCACGCGACTAATATTGGCGACTTCACCGATGGCTTGTAAAGCTTGAGGAATTGCGATATCAATATCTTCTGTGTCTAAGAGATTTTTTGTAACTTGGGCAACTACAGACAGTAAGCGATCGCGCTGTTGTAACTCTTGGTTAACTTTTGCTAATTCTTCCGTGCGTTTTTGTTCGGTTTGGCGAATACGTTGACGCTGAATGGCACTACCAATACAAGCGGCGGCGGTTTTTAACAATGTTAATTCGGCAGTGCTGGGGTGTTTGGCTTGACGACAGTGATCAAAACTCAAAACTCCCCAAAATAGTTCTTCCACAAAAATCGGCACAGCGAACAATGCTTTTACACCAATTGCAGCTTGTCCACTGCGAAACGGTTCTGGCATTTCTTCTAGCCAACAGCTAATACTTTCACCTTCGTGCAGCCGTTGATACCATTCCTCAATCCCGGTGTAGGTTCCTTGGGCTGTGGCGGGATGGGAGATTTGAGCAATGATATTTGGTGCATTCCACTCATACAGCGATCGCCAACCAGGTAAAGTCGCCGATGGAATGGGAAAATGTTCAAGTACACCCAAGCGATCGCAATCTAAACTTTCTCCCATCACTTGTAAAGCCGTCTTCACCGCTTCATCAAAGTTATCAATGCTAAGTAAAGCATTCACCGCTATAGTTGTGGCTTCTAAAATGCGATCGCCCAAGTTAGAGCGCATTCCATTGCTATTTTCTCCCAAATGGTTCTGCGCCGCCAATTGTGCGATCGTTGTTTGTGCATCATCGATTAAGATTTGCTGACTATTGTCTTTGAACATGACTTACATCAAGGCTGACAGCACCAAGCAATAAAAAGCTACTATAGAGATTTTGTATATTTTCAACAGTCAAATAAGTACCCCAGCAACATTAATTACCGACATTGCGAACGAAGCAAATCAGTGTAATTAATTATGTTTAACTACTTATACCAAATTGATTGAGATGAAAAAGCATATTATTAGCCTGCAAAGGCAGGCTTTGTTTGTATAGCCCCAGACTTCCAGTCTGAGGGATTTATTTCAGTTATGTCTTAAAATTTTCATAGTCTTTCGTTAACGTACCGTCAATAAATTTGATCTGCAATCATCCCATGCAAGTGACGGCCGTAGACTGACGGAGGACAAGTGAGCAAATATTTACAATTTTATGGCATAAATCAAACATGGCAGTGGCTGAGGCAAACTTTTAGACATAAGTTATTTTTCCGCTTATCTGCAATGGTGCTGGTGACTTTTTTCGTAAGTTTAACTGTGCATTCTCTTGCGGCTCAACCAGCATCAAATACACCCAGCCCCAAAGTAATTTTAATTTCCTTAGATGGTGCAACACCAGATTTTGTTGAGCAGTATCTGAGAGACGGTGTATTAAATCGTCGGCAAGGATTAGGACTACTCAGAAGACAAGGTGTTTATGCCCAAAGGAACATAACTTGTAGTGCATCCTTAACTGCGGCTTGTCATGTAGCAATTGGTACAGGTTCGACTGCGGCTCGTAACGACATTAACTCAAACACATTCCACTTGGTTGCTAGTCCCTTTACATCTAACATTAGTGGTTTTGGCGCACCTATTGGTGGTTATTCAACTATTGGCCCAACTGCAAGTGTACAACCTACGGCGGAACCAGTATGGATTGGTCTTCAGCGAAGTGGTAAGCAAGTTGTGGCGGCTACTTTTCCCGGTGCAGATGGCGTGGATGTCCGAGTTCCTGGTTTAGCAAATAGCCCAATTATTCAACCTGCCAGCAGAAGAACGGTATCTTATACAGTTCCCTTTGGCGCGTTTGCGGGGGTAGGTGCAAGAGGTTTTAGTTTAACCACGGCTAACTTTAGTTCAGCTGCTAGTCAAATAGTGACTCAACTAAATAACGCAGGCAGAATTTCTTACAGTCCCATCCTGCAAGCTGCTTTAAATGATCAGTTTACTGTTGGTGGTGTCATTTATGATATCCAAGTTGCGGCACTGGATACAACAGACGATCGCTTCACGAATTACGACACATTAGTATTTTTTGACGCTCAAATTGGCATACCGACAGGGTCTTTCAGTTTACCTGCAACTGGCCCTGCTTATGTAAAAGCGAGCGATCGCAAATCTAGTTTATTTTATCTAGAAGGTAGTTCTAATCAAGCAGGCACAGCATTTTACGTCAGCTATCTTGCTCCCGACTTGAGTAATGTTCGCATTGCGCGTTATTCTGCGAATGCGATTCCGACAAATCCCGCAGTGCAAACTAGTGTTGATGATATCCTGCGTAACGTTGGCTTTTGGTCACCCCAAGCAGATTTCCGCATTACAGAACGCCTCAGCCCTGGATTTACAACTTTCCCCGACAATGAACTAGAAGCTATTTACGAAGACCAGGTGCAACTGTTTGTTGATTATCAAACTCGACTAGCTTTGAGAGCCATCAACCAAAATCTCAATGCAGATTTAGTCATGGTTTACATTGAACAACCAGATGGTTCAGAACACCAGTTTTTGTTAACTGATCCTCGTCAGCCTAGTGATCCGACAAATCCATTATCTATTGGCGCTAGACAAGATAGAGCCAAAGTAGCGCGATATAGAACTTATGTACAGGCTGGTTATCAAGCTGCTAATAATGCCGTTCAGCGCATTATTAACGCAGTTGGGACAAATCGCCAAGGTAGACCCAACAGTAACATCTTAGTTGTTTCCGATCACGGCTTTGCTCCCTTTCACACAGCCGTTAACTTGAATAACTACCTGAGAAATCGCGGCTTTGACTTAACTAAAGTCCGCGCCGTCACATCAGGGCCAGCCGCCAACATTTATATTAATCTCCAAGGACGTGAACCTAATGGTCTTGTCAGTCGTGCTGAATATATTACTTTACAACAGCAACTGATCACAGCGTTGCGAGAATTAGTAGATAACAATCCTAATTATTTGCGGGGAAGACAACAAGCGGTTTTTGACTTAATCTACCCTCGCCCATTACCCAGAAATGTCAATGATCCAAAATTTGGTTTAGGTACAAGCGAATTTGTCGGTCAAGATACTGGTGATGTGTTTGCAATCATGCGCGAAGGGTACAACTTTGACGGTGTACAAAGCCCCATCATCACCCGTTTGGGAGACACAGATAATTCTGTATTTTCTGTACCAAATTTCTACGGGGCGCATGGTTATGATCCTACAATCCCAAGTCTCAGCGCCATCTTTTATGCTGCTGGCCCTGACATTCAGCGTCGTGGTAATATTGGCAGAATTCGCAATATCGATATTGCCCCAACCATCAACAGTTTACTAAACGTTCCCTCTGCTCCCACAGTTCAGGGACGAGCTTTAAATATTCAGGGAAGAGGTGATAGGTAACAGGTTATAAAAAAGTTTGTTGGGTGGAGCAATAGCAAAACCCAACAAACAACACTTTAGTTGCAATCAAGTAGCTAAAAAAACTTTTTCTATCTTAAAGGTTGTTTTAAAAGTGGTTGGTTGTGATTATTAAAACTTCTTGATCCCCTTGAGCCTGCCCTTAAAAAGGGGGGAAAATTCTTCAAGTCCCCCTTTTTAAGGGGGATTTAGGGGGATCTAAAATTATTTGATACACCACCAGAGACTTTTCAAACATCCTCTCATACCCCTACTATATACACAGGTTCAATTAGTAATCTCTTCTTTCTCTTCGCGCTCTTTGCGCTCTTTGCGGTTCGTTAAAAAAATTGACTTTAACCAATAATTTGAGACTTAAATAAACCTTATTGCCTTATATCCTGTTCTCTGAAAGACTTATCATGATGAATTAATAAGTAAACCCAGTGCATTAACAATGTAAAGCGACCCATTAAGAATGTGATTGAATACATTAACAATGCAAGGCGACGCATTCACAATGTGACTGGGTACATTAACAATGCAAAGTGACACATTCACGATGTGAGGCGATATTATAACATTGCTGATTAAACAACTAGTACAGCGCGGCGTAAATTGACATTTGCAGAGGAGTTGCTAAAAGGCTTGTGGTATGACTATTCTTTCTTTTTCCTTTTGCCCTTCGGGTCGCCATTTGCTTTATGCCGGGAAACCCGTCCACCGCAATGGCTCACTTTTTACTTTTGCCTTGTTGTACTAATGTTGTGTATATATAAGTAGTGAGACACAATTAATTACACAATGTCATTGCAAATGGAGCAAAGCAGAACGTAGACGCAATGCTGTTTCCCAAAGGGTAGCGATCGCAAAAAGTGAGATTGTTTTGCTACGCTCGCAATGATTGTAAATATTTTTGTCTAATTACTTACAAATTAAATGTCTCTAGCAGCATTCCCCAACACTTATGAGTAAAAGACCTGGGATTCTCATTACCAAGCCTATCGGTACTTTAAACAAAGATATTAATGTTGATTGGCGGAGTTTCTTTACAGGAATCATTAAAGTTGGAGCGAATGCGGCTACCGCTAATTGGGGGAACTTACCAGAGAATATTGTTGATATTGGTGCAGCCGTTGGGTTAGCCAAAGAACCAGGAGAACTTGCTTGGGTGTTGATTTTTCATTCGCTCATCAAAGCAATGGCTAGTTTAGTAGAAGATAATCAAGATTTAATCCTACAAGCTAACAAACATCGAGAAGTCAACCTTGATGATTTAAAAATAATTTCAAAACATCGCCTCAGCCAATCTTTAGAAAAACTCGACCAAAAAGAAATTACTATTTACCAAGACTTTTTTGAGAATCCCCAAGACTTATCTATTGTTGCAGCTATTAAAACTCCTTTTGCTAAATGGTTACAAAGTTTAAATCTCAACAAGTCACAAGCAGAAGCTATCAGTCAACGTTTACCAATTGAGTTTATTTCGGCGCTGCATGAAGAGTGGGCAAATAATTCTGATAAATATGCTCGGTTACAAGCAGAACTAGATACTCCATTTATTAAAGCTGTAGAACGAGAAGCTAAACGGGAACTTTCTTGGCGACGTTATTTTGCTTGGCTGCAAAACCAAATTAATCAAAGGATGTTTGATGAAGTTTTTACCTTGCAGCAAGTTTATATATCATTGCGTGCTTATTATGAAGAACGCAATGATGAAAAAAGAGAACAAAAAATTCAAAAAATAGTTGTTGATTTAGACACAGAGCTACAAACTTGGCTAGATGCAGCTAACCCCAAAGATGCCATTCGGGTTATTAGTGGTAGTCCAGGCAGTGGTAAATCATCTTTTACTAAAATATTTGCTGCTAAACAGGCAAAAATTTGGTTAAGCAAAGAAACTAATCAACCAAAGGTTCACGTTTTATTTATTCCTCTACACTTATTTAATCCAGAAGGTGATTTAGTTACTGAAATTGGCAAATTTATCAACTCAATGCGACGAGATACACCTCTGCCATCTAATCCATTAGAGCAAGATAATTTTGTGCCAAGGTTGCTAATTATATTTGATGGCTTAGATGAACTATCAATGCAAGGAAAATTAGGCGCTGATGTTGCTCAAAAATTTGTAAGCGAAGTCAGAGGAGAAGTAACTAGAGCAAACACCAGCCAGACTCGTTTGCAAGTTTTAATTAGTGGTCGAGAATTAGTAGTACAAAATAACAGCAGTGAGTTTCGCAAAGAAAAACAAATCTTGTATATTCTGCCTTATTTAATAGAGGAGGCACAAAAAAATAATTATATTGGTAAAAAGAAATTATTAAATGAAGATCAACGACATTTGTGGTGGCGTTCTTACGGTTCAGCTAGTAATCGCGGATATGATAGTTTACCAACAGAATTAGACAAGGGTCAGTTACGAGAAATTACTGCTCAACCTTTGCTAAATTATTTAGTTGCTTTAAGCTATGACCAAAATAAGTCATTCCTCTCTGAAAATAGTAACCTCAATGATATTTACGCATCTTTATTAACGCGAGTTTATCGGCGAGTTTGGGCTGATGATAATCCGCATATTAGGGGTGTTGAGGAGGAAGATTTTATCAGAATCTTAGAAGGTATTGCTATTGCTGCTTGGCATGGAGGTGATGGACGCACCACAACAGTTAAAAAAATCGAAAGTCTTTGTGAGCAGGAGATTCTCAAACGTGTTTTAGATGTTTTCAAAGCTTCAGATAGCAAAGCAGGTATAACTCGTCTGTTAACTGCTTTTTATTTCCGTAAAAGTGGGTATAAACAAGACGAAGAAACTTTTGAATTTACGCATAAAAGCTTTGGTGAGTACCTGACTGCAAGGCGTATAGTCTGGGAAGTAAAACGCCTGTATGAAATGCAAGAACTGAGTAAAAAGAATTCATATATAACCTGGAGTGAAAAAGATGCTTTGAAAAAGTGGGCAGAACTTTTTGGTTCAACTGCTATGGATAATTACCTTTTTCAGTTCGTGATCAATGAAATTCGTTTACAGCAAGATAAAGATAAAGTTGATATTGGCAAATGGCAAGAGATGTTATGCCATTTAATTGGTTTTATGTTGCGTCACGGAATGCCAATGGAACTTTTGCCGGAAATCAAAAGCTTTCATCAAGCCAATCAACAAGCACGTAACGCCGAAGAAGCATTATTAGTTGTTTTAAATGCTTGCGCTAGGGTGACGCAAAGGATTTCCAAAATTGAATGGCCTGATCTTGAAACTTCTGAAGCAACTGAAAAACTAAAAGCCTCTAATGCTTTTGGAGCTTGGATTTCTCGTTTACATGGGCAACGAGTTAGTTGGAGTGCTGATGTATTGTGCTTAGATTGTCTCAGTTTTTTAGATTTACAAAACTGTATTTTAACGATAAAAGACTTTTTTCGCGCGAATCTTCAACGGGCGATTCTTGAAGGGACGATTCTTCCACGGGCGAATCTTGTAGGGGCGAA
>JAGKSW010000016.1 GCA_018993265.1 Nostoc sp. TH1S01 | reverse complement strand
TCTTGTAGGGGCGAATCTTCAACGGGCGAATCTTCGAGGGGCGAATCTTCGAGGGGCGAATCTTCGAGGGGCGAATCTTGAAGGGGCGAATCTTGAAGGGGCGAATCTTTACGGGGCAAATCTTTACGGGGCGATTGTGGAATTGCCGAAACTCTTACCAGCAAACTTTGAGGATGAAGACATCACAGACTTTTTGGATGATGATTCAAACTTTAATGAATAACCTGCATCAGGAGTAGGTTAGATGGCGCGGTAGCAGAACCCAACATCATCAAGGTAAGCTCGGTGCATTAACAATGTGAGACAACACATTCACAACGTGACTTAATACATTCACAATATGAGGCAACCCATTAACAATGTAACTTGGTACATTCACAATGTGAGGCAACCCATTAACAATGTGATTTGGTACATTCACAATGCAAGGCTACACTATAACATTGCTGATTAAACAACTAGTACAGCGCAGCGTAAATTAACACTTGCAGAAAATAAAATATCTAAATTTTTGAGAGAGCATATTTTTTCCCTGCTCTTTGCTCGCTGCCTACACAGTGAGAGTATATCCTTTTAGTTGTAATTAGAATATTTACAAACATTCGCTGAACTACAGACTGATAAAATGAAAATTTTCTTATGAACTTAGACAAAGTATTGCAGCTGATGTTGCTCCAGAATTTTAGCTTTATCCCCAAGATAAATTATGAATACAGTACAATTAACAGCCAATTTTGAATCAGCATTAGTTTACGCAACTCATCTTCATCGGCATCAAACTCGCAAAATTAGCGGTGTTCCTTATATTAGTCATTTACTAAGTGTTGCAGCACTGGTTTTAGAAGCTGGCGGAACAGAAGCAGAGGCGATCGCAGCTTTACTACATGATAGTATTGAAGACCAAGGCGGAAAATCTACTCGTGAAGAAATCCGCCAGCGTTTTGGTGAGAGAATCGTTGCAATTGTTGATGGTTGCACTGAATCTGATACACACCCTAAACCACCTTGGGAAGAACGGAAACAAAGGTATTTAGAAAATCTGCGTTTTGCTTCACCTTCAATTCGATTAGTATCTTTAGCCGATAAACTACATAATGCCAGGTCATTATTAGCAGACTTACGCCAACATGGTAGCAGCGTTTGGCAAGAGTTTAAAGCTGGTAGGGAAGGAACTATCTGGTTTTATCAACAGTTAGAGCAAGTTTATCTTGCAACTGGTTCAGACTTTCTGACTGAGGAGTTTTCACGGGTCATTCAAGAACTCTGCAATGCAAGTTAAAATTTTTGACGTTGTTTAATTTCAGGATGATTTATCTTATGCAGAGGGAGTCAGAATAATTTTAAGTTCTAACTCCTTTTTGTTAATTAACCGTTAACAACTTCTCCACCATTTACATGGATAACTTGACCAGATATATAAGAAGCATCATCAGAAGCTAAAAATACATAACTAGGTGCTACTTCTTCTGGTTGTCCTGGTCTTTGCATTGGTACTTGTTTACCGAATGTCTCGACTTTTTCATCAGGAAAAGTTGAGGGAATTAATGGTGTCCAAATGGGGCCTGGTGCTACAGCATTGACTCGGATTCCCTTCTCTACCAAATTTTGTGATAACGAACGAGTAAAAGCAACGATCGCACCTTTAGTCGCAGAGTAATCTAATAATTGAGGACTACC
This sequence comes from Nostoc sp. TH1S01, assembly GCA_018993265.1. Lineage (GTDB taxonomy): Bacteria > Cyanobacteriota > Cyanobacteriia > Cyanobacteriales > Nostocaceae > Nostoc_B. The sequence continues at coordinate 62,244 of JAGKSW010000016.1, read as the reverse complement.
TTTATAAGCAGTCACTGAGGTAGTGTTGATGATGGCACTGCCTTTTTTCAAATGTTTTAATGCTGCTTTTGTTAAGAAAAACATTGAAAAAATATTAGTACGAAAAGTCCTTTCTAACTGTTCTTTAGTAATATCTTCAATGCTTTTTTGTGGGTGCTGTTCAGCAGCATTATTTACGAGAATATCCAGTTTACCAAACTCACCTAGTGTTTGTTTAATAGCATTCTGGCAAACAGTTTCATCTGTAATGTCACCCGCTATAGTTAACGCTCGTCGTCCCTGTTGTTCTACTAAATTTTTTGTTTCTGTCGCATCTTCGTGTTCGCTCAGGTACACAATCGCCACGTCTGCACCTTCTTTAGCAAATGCGATCGCTACAGCACGACCAATACCACTATCTCCACCTGTAATTAATGCAACTTTATTTTTTAATTTACCACTACCACGATACTGTTCATCCTCAGCTTTTGGTCTTGGCTGCATCTCAGATTCAGTACCTGGTGGTTGTTGCTGCTGAGGAGGTTGCAATTTTTCTTGTTGTGTTGATGCTGGCATCGGATTGTTCCTGATATTATATTTTTGCGTTTTTTGTTCAAAAATTCCCAGAAATAGAAGTCAGAACCAAGAATTAAATTCATTGGCATAAATAAACCTTGGATCGAAAACTCAAACCAAGGTTTACTGATAGATTTTGCTTTCACTTACTTACAGTAAGCTGATGCATTTTTACCCCGGATATTAGCCAAATGTAATCGACTGACATTAATTCTCCCCACACCCTAAACACGCTCTTAATCTGACCACGGAAAACAAAGTACACAACTTTACTTAGAGATAAAGAAGTAAAGTCTCTTTATCTGCTTTTAAGTTATCTATTAATTTATGAGTATTAATCACTCGGAAGATGGAACCAGATTAGCTGCTGACTCAATCTGAAGGGGTAAATATATTCAGCAAAATTATTTTTATCTCCTGTCTGTAGTTAAAGGAGAAACCATGATATTAATACAGGACTTATACCGTGTCCGGTCAAATACTTATCATTAAGGCCGCAGAGGAGCAGAGGAAGTGATTTGTATCAATAATTTCGTGAATTGGTATTACGCCCTTCCCCCAAACCCTTAATTTTGCGTTTTCATGCGTAAGTCCTAAATGAGAGATTTTGTGCAGAGTGATTTAAAATTGCTATGTATTCCCAATTGCAGCGCCTTTCAGATTGATGACTACTCAAACGTTGGGTTTGGAACAAAATTTATATGAATATTTGCTCTCGGTTTCTGTGCGGGAACCAGAAATATTAACGCAATTGCGCCAAGAAACCGCCCAACATCCAATGGGAAGGATGCAGATAGCACCAGAACAAGGGCAGTTTATGTCTTTGCTAGTAAAGTTAATAGGAGCGCAGAAAACTTTAGAAATTGGGGTATTTACAGGCTATAGTACTTTAGTTGTGGCGTTAGCACTGCCAAAAACAGGCAAAGTCGTAGCTTGTGATATCAGTGAAGAGTTTACCGCGATCGCTCGTCGTTATTGGCAACAAGCAGGTGTAGCCGAGAAAATCGACCTGCATATCGCCCCAGCAATGGAAACTTTGGATCAACTTTTAGCAGATGGTGAAGCCGAAACCTTTGATTTTGCCTTCATCGATGCAGACAAAAGCAACTATGATGGTTACTATGAGCGATCGCTGCAACTAATACGTCCGGGTGGATTAATTGCTATTGATAATGTTTTATGGTCGGGTAGAGTTGCAGATCCTCAAGTACAAGACAATCGCACCAAAAAAATCCGCGCTTTTAATCAAAAACTCCACCAAGATTCCCGCATAACTCTCAGTTTAATTCCCATTGCCGACGGCTTGACCCTAGCACGCAAAAATTAAATATCCACAACACCTTTGCGTCTGGGCGTGAAATAAATTACATGATGTAAACTCTACACTAGCCTCTAGCCCCTAGCCTCTAGCCTCTTTCACCAATGTCCCAAATCTTTGCCACCACTGGAACTATCGCTGCGATCGCTACTGCTGTTGTCCCCCAACAAGGTAGTGTTAGTATTGTGCGCGTCTCTGGTTCCCAAGCAATGGCCATTGCCCAGACATTATTTCACGCACCAGGAAGGCAAGTTTGGGAAAGTCACCGCATTCTCTACGGTTACATTCGCCATCCCCAGACGCAACAACTGGTGGATGAAGCTTTACTGTTGATTATGCAAGCACCGCGTTCCTACACTCGTGAAGATGTGGTGGAATTTCATTGTCATGGTGGGATGATTGCTGTGCAACAGGTTTTGCAATTATGTCTGGAAAATGGCGCAAGATTAGCACAGCCAGGAGAATTTACCTTACGGGCATTTTTGAATGGCAGGCTCGATTTAACCCAAGCCGAAAGTATCGCTGATTTAGTCGGTGCTAAGTCTCCCCAAGCGGCTCAAACTGCTTTAGCTGGTTTACAAGGAAAGTTAGCTCATCCCATCCGCCAGTTACGCGCCAACTGTTTGGATATTTTGGCGGAAATTGAAGCGCGAATCGATTTTGAGGAAGACTTACCTCCGCTGGATGATAAAGGCATCATATCAGAAATAGAAAACATTACCGCAGAAATTACTCACTTATTAGCGACTAGAGATAAAGGCGAACTGTTGCGTACAGGTTTGAAAGTGGCAATTGTCGGTCGTCCGAATGTGGGCAAATCGAGCTTGTTGAATGCTTGGAGCCGGAGCGATCGCGCCATTGTCACCGATTTACCCGGTACCACCCGCGATGTTGTGGAATCGCAATTAGTTGTAGGCGGAATTCCTGTGCAAGTGCTAGATACCGCAGGTATTCGAGAAACCGCCGACCAAGTGGAAAAAATTGGCGTAGAGCGATCGCGTCGTGCTGCTAATGCTGCCGATTTAGTTTTGTTCACCATTGATGCTGCGGCAGGTTGGACTGAAGGCGACCAAGAAATTTATGAACAAGTACAACATCGTCCGGTAATTCTAGTAATTAATAAAGTTGATTTAGTAGACGAAACTGAAAGCCAATTTCTACAATCTAAAACTTCCAATATTCCATCCAAAATCCTCACAGCCGCCTCGCAAAATCGAGGTATTGATGATTTAGAAACAGCTATTTTAGAAAAAGTGCAACTAGGAAAACTCCAAGCGGCTGATTTGGATTTAGCAATTAATCAAAGACAAGCAGCAGCTTTAACGCAAGCGAAAATCTCTTTAGAACAAGTACAAGCCACAATTGCTCAACAATTACCTCTCGACTTTTGGACAATTGATTTGCGCGGTGCAATTCAAGCACTAGGAGAAATTACTGGCGAAGAAGTTACCGAGTCAGTTTTAGATAGAATTTTTAGCCGATTTTGTATTGGAAAATAAAGTTTTAATGATTTTATTAGTTACAGCAGTTTCGATATTCGTGAAATACGGTAGAGACGTTACATGTAACGTCTCTACATGGTTTTATGTTTTACGCTTGTACCTCATGTACCCAAAATATGCTGTAATTTGCTTTGCTATGTAACGTTTTCATTTCTTCTTCAGTCATTTTGATTTCTCCCACTAGCCATTAATAAACCAATTTCTTCCACTGTCGCTGTCTGTGCATCTAAAATAGCGACAAACTTACCTCTGTAGATTACGGCAATGCGATCGCTCATCGCTATGATTTCTTCTAACTCAGTAGAAATATACAATATTGCCGCACCGCGATCGCGTTCTGCTAACAATTGGGAATGTACCGCCGCCGTCGCCCCTACATCTAACCCTCTTGTAGGTTGCATAGCGACAATTAAATCAGGTTCACCCGCAAGTTCTCGCGCCAAGACGACTTTTTGTTGATTTCCTCCCGAAAGTTGGCTAACTTTGATATCTTCTCCTGTGGCGCGGATATCATAAGTTTGCATTGCAGCTTGAGCGTGATTTTTGATGACTGCTGGTTGTAATAGATAATTACGACAAAATGGTAATTTTTTAAAAGATTTTAAAATTAAGTTTTGGGCAATGCTAAATTGCAATATCAAACCTATTTTTTGTCTATCTTCAGGGATATAAGCAATCGTTGAATATTTTTTTAACTCAATTTTTCCTTGCTTGATTTTGCGTAAACCTGTAATTGCATCCGCTAATTCTCTTTGTCCATTACCATCGACACCCGCAATTCCTAATATTTCTCCGGCGTGTAGTTGAAAGGACACATCATGCACAGCCGTAATATTTCTATCATCTACAACTTGTAAATTCTGCACTGACAATATTACTTTTCCAAGTGAAGCTGGTAATTTATTCACTTGGAAATCAACTTCATGTCCCACCATTAATGCTGCTAATTGCTGAGATGTTACAGCTTGAGTATTTGTTGTTGCTACTACTTTTCCTCTCCGTAATATTGTAACTGTATCGCAAAGTTTAATGACTTCTTCTAACTTGTGACTGATAAAAATAATTGTGTTACCAGCAGTAGCTAATTGCTGTAAGATCATAATTAATGAATCAACCTCTTAAGCTTTTGTTTACGAATCAGCTCTAAAGTTACAATTGCCAAAACTGCAATTGTCTGTATTACTTTAAACATAAACTTGCCTTAGACTTGTAAATCAATTTATATGGGCTAGATTACCTTAAAGTCTTACTATTATCCAATAACCAGTCCTTAACCTATTGTTTAAAATGCAAGTAATACTTATAAATATATATACTCTTTATGCTTATATGTCTTCATTCTATTTAGAACTTGTGAGTTCTATCACACCAGCAGCTTAATTACTGAAATAAAATTAGTCATTTTATAGAAAAAAATATAAATTAATCTATGGATTTACTGCAACTAATTTTAGTCCTAATTCAAACAACTATAATTGTAGACACACAGAAAATTAAAGTAAAAGATAACCCAAGCCAGGAAATAAATAGAGTGGTGAATCAATCTCAAATATCTACATTCCGGGGAAAACTCATTTACGAAGAAATTCCGCCTGTGATGTCGGTTCGAGCTTATTTAGGCGAGGAATTCTTTTTAATTACCGATACATCAAACCACACCAAATTAGTGTTGCGTCCATCAATTCAAGTTTCTCATAACACATTGCAATCATTACATAATCAACAAGTAGAAATTACAGCCAAATATGTTCCAGGAACTCGCCCAAAACAAACTGAAACTGCTTGTCCTTTAGATGCTGGTGCTCAATGTCTGCCTCAAGGCGAGGGTTATCAAGTATTATCTATAGTGCTGTTAAACCCTCATACTAAATAAGTATTTATCTCACTCTGCGTCTATGCGTGAGAATCTGAGTAAGTTTACTCAATATTTAATTCTTAATAATTGTAATAGGATTCACTCATTATTTATCAATCCATTTCTTTAGTTGCTTATTCTCAATAAAAACAAATTTATCGTACTGATAACCATCACTAATTGATTAATTATACCTAAGACTTTATTTTATATAACGCACACAAAATAAAACTTGCAAGATGATTAATTAAAATTTGTTTATCTTAATTCTGGCAATTCGTAACTTTAGTCAATTCAATTATTTTTCCAACTGTTCAACACAAACTGTCATAAATCTCAGGAATTTGTTACACATTAGTTAAGAATGATTACAAAGCTCTTAACCCAAGGGAATATTAATTATGCAAGCTTCACTTGAGAATCATCAACCACATCAGGTGGTCATAGTTGGTGGTGGCTTTGGTGGACTATATGCAGCAAAGGCACTTGCCAAAGCAAATGTCAATGTTACTCTTATCGATAAACGAAACTTTCATTTATTTCAGCCACTTTTATATCAAGTTGCGACAGGTGCGCTGTCACCTGCTGACATTTCCGCACCCTTGCGTTCCATACTTAGCAAAAGTAAAAATACTAAAGTGGTGATGGGAGAAGTAAATGACATTAATCCCGAAACCCAAGAAGTGATTCTCGGTGAAAGAACCATAAAATATGACACATTAATTGTTGCTACAGGTGCAAAGCATTCCTACTTTGGTAAAGATGACTGGAAAGAAATTGCGCCTGGCTTGAAAACCGTGGAAGATGCAATAGAAATGCGTCGCCGGATATTCAAAGCATTTGAAGCAGCAGAACATGAAACTGATCCCGAAAAACGCCGTGCTTTGTTGACTTTCGTAATTGTGGGTGCAGGCCCCACCGGGGTAGAATTAGCAGGTGCGATCGCTGAATTAGCATATAAAACCCTGCACGAAGATTTCCGCAATATCGACACCTCAGAGACTAGAATTTTACTATTACAAGGTGGCGATCGCATCCTTCCCGCCCTTGCGCCAGAGTTATCCCAAGAAGCTGAAGCATCCTTAACAAAACTGGGTGTAATTGTTCAGACAAAAACCAGAGTCACAAACATTGAAAACGATATCATTACCCTGAAACAAGGTGATGAGTTCAAAGAAATTGCTGCGAAAACTGTATTATGGGCAGCAGGTGTGCAAGGTTCACCAATGGGTAAAGTTTTAGCCGAAAAAACTGGTGTAGAATGCGATCGCAGTGGACGAGTTATTGTCGAACCAGACTTAAGCATTAAAGGATACAAAAATATTTTCGTTGTCGGAGACTTAGCCAACTTCTCCCACCAAAACGGTCAACCCCTCCCTGGAGTCGCACCCGTCGCCAAACAAGAAGGCGAATACGTCGCCGCATTGATTCAAAAACGCCTGTGCGGTAAAACTCTGCAACCATTTAAATATACTGATTATGGCAACCTAGCCATGATTGGCAAAAACGCAGCCATTGTAGACATAGGTTTGATTAAATTAAAAGGCTTCTCTGCATGGGTATTCTGGCTATTAATTCACATCTACTTCCTAATTGAGTTTGACAGTAAAGTCTTAGTGATGATTCAGTGGGGATGGAACTATCTCACCCGCAGACGTAGCGCCCGATTAATTACCGAAAAAGAAGCTTTAGCATTCGCTAAATTTGAAGATAGCAATCACAGAAATCATTACACAGCCGCCAACAATAGACAGCCGATAAATGCCTAATTTATTATTAGGTAGTCAGTTTTACTGAATCTCTATGCGTAAATCCTAAATTTCTTTAGCTGTTTCTTTGTGTACTTTGCTTTCTTTGTGGTTCGTCATATCATTCGGCGCATCTTCATACAGAACTGGTATAACCACAAGCCACTGACGCTCCTTCGTTGCTACCGCTTCGCTAACGCGTCTACATTAACGCAATCATCTACATTTTGTGTGCAGTTTCAGACATCCTCTCAGCGCAACAGGGATTGACGAGGGAACATCCTAGTTTTTATCCTTTAGTCGAATAATAAACTTGTCATTGCGAGGAGGAACGACGTAGACACGAAGTGGCTTCCCGAAGGGTAGCAATCGCATTAACTCGTTCATGTTGAGTGATTTTGCGATTGCTTCTCTCCACTTCGTTGCGCTCGCAATGACAAACTAAAAAGTGGGATGCTCCCATTGACGATGTATTACTTTGGCTGAAATGATGCAAATTAATACACATTATTTCTGCTCATCCATGTTTTTTAGCAACTCTTTAGAAAATCAACTGCAACATTGGGATCATATCATTAGCAGTCAACCAAATAATCCCAAGGCTTACATTCGGCGGGGTATGGTTAAATTTCAGTTAGCTAAAATTGATGAATCTATTCAAGATTTTGACACAGCAGAAAAAATAGAATCTCGCCTGAAGCCATATCTCTGGCAACGAGGCTTATCTTACTATTATGCGGAAAGATTTACCGAAGGCGCTCAACAGTTTGAAATTGATTTGACTGTGAATGCTAATGATGTTGAAGAAACAGTATGGCGATATTTGTGTATAGCTCGTTGGCAAGGCTTAGAAACAGCGCGTAATTCTCTATTAAAAGTCAAAAATGACCCCAGAAGAGTACTGCGATTTGTCTATAATTTATTTGCTGGAGAGTCTACACCTGATGAAGTTTTAAATGTTGGTAATTCAGAAGGAATTAAGGGAAAATTTTATAGTCATCTTTATCTAGGATTGTATTATGAAGCGGAAAATAATTTGAATTTAGCGCAAGAATATATAGTCAAAGCTGCTGATCAATATCAAATTGATGATTATATGTGGTACTTGGCGCAGGTACATAAAAAATTACGTGGTTGGCTTTAGTTTAGAGGTTATTTAACGTGATGTGCAACTTTCTCTCAAACCTAACCCCCAACCCCTTCCCTCGTAGGGAAGGGGAGCCAGATTCAAAGCCTCTCTCCGTTTCGGGGAGAGGTTTGGAGAGGGGTTTCAAGAATAAGTCGCACATCGCGTTATTGATAAAGTAAAAATGAAATTACTGTAGTGGCGTGTCAAGTCTAAATGTATAAATATAACTCTTGTGGGGTGGGCGTATATCACTAGAAAAGATAATGTGCTGACACTACAAAATCTTTCATCTTGAGTAGTCTGCGTATATCTGCGGTTAAAAACCATATAATCACAAACATAAGCGGTAGTGTCAGGCTGATTGCGAGTGAATTGGCGATGAAATTGGATTTAATTAGGTTTTCTCAGGCTTGCAACCCTAGCAAGACTTTGATGGTCGGTAAACCAGAAGATAGGCAATATTATATTGATTTTGCCAAGGTGCGGGGTGGCAAGATTATTGAGGAATTGCGGCGGACAATTGCAGTGCTTTCACCGGATGACCCGACTTGTCAGTTGTTTACCGGACATATCGGTTGTGGTAAATCGACAGAATTGCATCGGTTAAAACTAGAGTTAGAACAGCAGGGATTTCATGTAGTGTATTTTGAGTCCAGCCAGAGTTTAGATGTAGCCGATGTTGATATTACAGATATTTTACTGGCGATCGCGCGAGAAGTAAGTCAAAGCCTCGAAAAAGCCCAAATCAACATCAAGCCCAGCTATTTTCAAAATTTATTTACAGAAGTTATCGATTTTTTACAAACACCTTTAGATTTGTCAGCGCAGGCTGAATTGTCTGTAGGTATTGCCAAATTAACCGCCAAAACTAAAGATAGCCAAAATTGCGAAGTCAATTGCGGCAATATTTAGAACCGCGCACCAACAGTATTTTAGAGTCAATTAATCAAGAACTGCTCAAACCAGCCAGAGAAAAACTCAAGCAACAAGGTAAAAAAGGACTGGTAGTTATTGTTGATAACCTTGACCGCATCGATAATTCCATCAAACCTTCTGGTTATTATCAGCCAGAATATTTATTTGTAGAACGCGGTGAACAGTTAAACCAGCTAAGTTGTCACGTCGTCTACACCATACCTTTAATATTGATTTTTTCTAATGCTTTGGGGAGGTTAACAAATCGCTTTGGCGTTGACCCCAAAGTATTACCAATGGTTCCAGTACAACTTCAAGACGGAACTAGATTTACTCAGGGAGTGACATTACTGCAACAAATGGTGATGGCGAGGGCGTTTCCTGGCGTGAGTTGGGAACAAAGCCAACATTTAATTACAGAGGTTTTTGATAGTCCTGAGACATTAGAAAGACTTTGCTTAGTGAGTGGTGGTCATTTGCGGAACTTGCTGATGATATTGTTTCGCTGTCTGCAACAAGAAGACCCGCCAATTTCACGAGAATGTCTCAATAGAGTCATTAAAAAACGCTGTAACGAACTAACTTTAGCAATTACAGCCGATGAATGGGAAGTATTGCGAGAAGTCACCCAAGGGAAAACCCTAAGAGGACATGAAAAATATGACCTTCTACTCCGCAATATGTTTGTATTTGAATATCGAGACGAGGATGGTTCGTGGTTTGATATTAATCCCATTTTGGCGGAGGCTAAAGAATTTAGGTTGTAGGGGCGAACGGGGTTTTGGTCAAGTCAGGGCAAACGGCCGTACCCTGCGGGAAGGCAAAGCCTACGCCCCTACGGTATTGTTGGTTGTGCGATCGCTATTTTGGGATTCAACAGGTTCAATAAAAACAATCCCATGAAAATGGTTTGGCATAACAATCCACTCATCCAATTGAATTTCTTGACGCAGATTAGGCGATCGCTTCCATTCTTCAGCAACCAATTGTCCAAATTCATTTAACTCCATCAACCCATCTACGACTTCACCAAACAAACATTCTCGATGGTGGGTACAAATGGTAATAAAATAGCCACACGCAACAGAATAATCATGTCCTTTCAGGCGAATAGACTGACGGTGATGTTTCTCCGGGTTATATTTCACGGCATATAAATATTAATTAATTTTATTTTTCCCCGAATGTAGGGGCGAACGGCCGTTCGCCCTTACAAAAAATCTACGACGTTTGACCATCAAAATCCCGTTGACCACAACGGTACTTTTGTAATGCGATCGCCCCAACAATATTATTTGCCATTATTATTAATTAATTTTATTATCCCCATGTAGGGGCGAACGGCCGTTCGCCCGTACGATAATCCTGTTTATAAAGACGTTCGCCCCTACGACAATACCGTTTACCACGACAATGACTGAAAATTTAACCCCTGATAACGAGCATTCATTACAAACTTTAATTAGAGCCATCACTCTTTCTCAGGGTCAATTTTCGCTGATTTTGTTGCGCTGTAATTATGCTGATTTGCGGCGACACATTACCCAAAGATTGCGCCAAATTTCCCCGGTAAACATACACGAAATTACCTTACCAGCGTCAGCCAAAACACTTTACGCCAGCATCGCTGAACAACTAGGAGATACACAACCACCAGCATTGATGGTGTTTGGCTTAGAAAATGTGAAAGACATTGACACCATGCTAACTGCGGCTAACCGTGTGCGGGAGGAGTTTAGCAGTAACTTTCCTTTCCCCATACTGTTGTGGGTGAATGACTTAGTTTTGCAAAAGTTTATCAGATTAGCCACTGATTTAGAAAATTGGTCAACTATTATTGAGTTTGAAAATTCTACTCATGAGTTAATTACTTTTCTTCAGCAACAAACTGAAGCAATATTTACTGGTGATGTCGCACTCAACCCGCAGACTTGTTGGGAATTAGAAAGAGCAATTCAAGATTTGCAAAGTCGGGGAGAAAATTTAGCACCTTCACTACAAGCAAATCTTGAATTTGTGCGGGGTTTGCACAATTATTTAGATGACAAAATAGATGCGGCTATAGAACATTATCAGCAGAGTTTGAGTTTTTGGCAACAAAGTGAAAATTTAGAAAGACAAGGAATATTATTAGCGCATATCGCCTTAGTTTATGACCGTCATGCAGTAATTAATCAGACGGAAAATCAACGTTATTGGCAATCGGCTCAAGACTATTTACAGCAAGCACTGGATATTTTAGAGCAAGCAGAATATTTAAATTTAGTTGCTCAGTATATTAATCAGCTAGGTGAAATACTAAAAAATTTAAAAGATTGGGCTGAGTTAGAAAAACTTGCGAATAAATCACTGGTGTTGCAACGAGAGTATGGCACACCGTTACAAGTAGCGCAAGCTTACGGCTTTTTGGCTGAGGTGGCTGTAGAAAATTTGCGGTGGAATGAGGCGAATCAACTTGTACAACAGGCTTTACAAATATTATTTAGTATTCCTGATATCCTACCACACACCTATAGTTGGTATCGGTTGATTTTAGCTCAAGCGCAACAGGGTTTGGGTGATGTTGCAGCTGCAATTCATAGTTTAGAAACGGCGCGAGAGTCTAGTAATCATCAATACAATCCGCAGTTATATATAGCGATTTTAGAAAATTTACGCTCACTTTATTTTGAGCAAGGTGAATATCTCAAAGCATTTAATTTTAAGCAAGAGCAATTACAAATAGAACAACAATATGGTTTCCGGGCTTTTGTTGGGGCTTCTTATTTAAATCCTCAAAGAAAGGTAATTAATCCTTACGTTGCACAAGTTATGGAAGACCCCTCTCCAAACCTCTCCCCTGCAAGGAGAGAGGCTTTAAATATTCCCCTTTCACTCACAGGGAAGAGGAGGTTAGATCAAGTAATTAATTCTGGAAGGTTGCAAGTAGATAATACTGGGGCAATTGCTCAAGAAATTGCGGCTTCTGGGCGAGAAATAGATGTTAATAGATTGCGCGAAAGAATTAGCCGTAATGACTATAAATTAACTATTATTCATGGTCAATCGGGTGTAGGTAAAAGTTCAATTTTGCAAGCGGGTTTAATTCCGGCTTTGCAACAGCAACCTGTTGGTGAACGGGATGCTTTACCAATTTTAACCAGAGTTTATACAGATTGGCTGACTGTTTTAGGACAGCGGTTGAGTGAAGAATTTGAGGCGGTTAGAGGCAATAAATTAACAGCAAATCTTGATTCAGTGACAGCAATTCAATCACAGTTGCAGAAGAATGCTGACCGGAATTTGTTAACTGTTTTAATTTTTGATCAGTTTGAAGAATTCTTTTTTGTTTATCCAGATAAGGCGCAACGGCGAGATTTTTATGAGTTTTTGCGGGTTTGTTTGGATATACCTTTTATGAAGGTTGTGCTGTCTTTGCGGGAAGATTATTTACATTATTTATTGGAATTAGAGCGGTTATTTAATTTAGGCGTTATTAATAATAATATTTTAGATAAAAGTATTCGATATTATTTGGGTAATTTTTCACCAGACGACACAAAGGCATTTATTCAAAGTTTAACCCAGAGTACGCAATTTTATTTAGAACCTCAACTGATTGAGCAATTAGTTAGTGATTTAGCTGGAGAACTGGGAGAAGTACGCCCGATTGAATTGCAAATTGTCGGGGCGCAATTGCAAACAGATTGCATTACAACTTTAGAGCAATATCGGCAGGTTGGAACTAAAGAGAAACTAGTTGAGCGATTTTTGTAAAATCAGGTTTAGTGTTACTTTTGCCAGAATCACCGGCAGATCGTTATCAGTTAGTGCATGATTATTTAGTGTCTTTTATTCGGCAGCAACAGGGAAATGAAATATTAGCAGAATTGCAGCAAGCACGAACGCAATTAAAACAAGAACAAGAAGCAAGGCAGATATTAGAGAAGGCTAACCGAGAAGCTGAAGCCAAAGTTAAGCAAGGGCGGAATCGTTTGTTGGTAAGTTCTGGTTTATCAATATGTTTATTAGCAGTAACAGTTTTGTATGCTTCTAGTTTATTTCAACAGGCGAATTCTGCTAAGGTAAAACAGCAAGAGTCAGAAAATAAATTAACTGAAGCTCAACAAGGTTTGCGAGAAGTTAATCAACAAAAGCAGCAGACAGAAACTAAACTGGCTGACAACCTCAAAAAAGCTCAGGTATTAGAAAATAAAAGCAAAGATTTAGCACAAAACTTTCGAGTGGCGTTAAAAAATAGGCAAGACGCAGAAGCAAGGTTTAAGGCAGCACAGCAACAAACTAACAAGGCAAACCAAAACTTGCTGGCGGCTAAAGCAGACTTAGATAAGGTAAATCAGGAAGCAGCAAAATTACAAGAAAAAAATGCTGAAGCTGAGGCAAGAATTAACGCAGCTACAGTAAAGGTAAAAGAGGCTGAGGAGAAAGCACAACAGGCGAAAAAACAGCAAGACGAAGCGGAAGCTAAAGCTAGACAGGCTGATGAGACTTTGCAGCAAGCAAAAATAGAACTGGCGAACGCGAATCAAGCAACTAAAATAGCACAAGCAGCCCAAAAAGAAGCAAAACAGGGAACGGAACTAGAACGGGCGGGGGTGAATGCGTTAAGACAGTTTGAATATGCAGAGTTGGAAGCTTTGGTATCAGTGATGTACTCGGCTAAAGAGTTGAAAAGTTTAGTTAAAGATAATCGCCCGTTGGAAAAATACCCAGCTATTAGCCCAATTTTTGCTTTGGATAGTATTTTAAACAAGATTACAGAACGGAATCAAATCAAAGGGCATCAGGTCAGTGTCTTAAGTGTGAGTTTCAGCCCCGATGGCAAAACCATCGCCACCGCATCGGATGACAGGACAGCGCGGTTGTGGAGTTTGGACGGGCAACTGTTACGCGAACTCAAAGGGCATCAGGGCAGTGTCTTAAGTGTGAGTTTCAGCCCCGATGGCAAAACCATCGCCACCGCATCGGATGACAGGACAGCGCGGTTGTGGCCTGTGCAGAGTTTAGACCAGTTGTTGGTGCGCGGTTGTGAGTGGTTGAAATATTATGTGAAAAATCCCAGTGCAACTGAAGAGGATAGAAAACTTTGCAACGATATCAAGTAAAGGACAAGGGTGCAAGGTTAATTTGTGGTTGACTGGGGCGACGCTTCCCCATTTCTAACAAACATCGTGACGTTTATGATAAATGCCTTGACCTTTTCTGTAAATGGGTACTCATTCATAATAAACATCATCACGTTTATGATAAATGCCTTGACCTTTTCTGTAAATGGGTACTCATTCATAGTAAATATCAACACGTTTATGATAAATGCCTTGACCTTTTTTATAAATGGGTACTCATTCATAGTAAATATCAACACGTTTATGATAAATGAGTTGACCTTTTCTATAAATGGGTACTTGTTGATCATAAATGCCTTGATGTTTTCTCTGGAGTAAGGGCGAACGGCCGTTCGCCCCCAATACGGTTCGGTTAACGTTTTCGTATTTTGATACCATTTCACAAAAAATCTGATACAGATGTAAACCCTGAAAGCTTTGCTGCATCTAAGTTTTTGAATTGCGAATTGCGAATTGGTATGAGATCCCCCCTTAAAAAGGGCTACGGTGTACACACAAGTCGAATTACCCCCCTTAATCCCCCCTTGTAAAGGGGGGAAATCGGAAAATCCAGTTCCCTCCCATTTCCAAGGGGAGGGTTAGGGTGGGGTAATTCGAGAACTGGTAGTAATTCCATAACTTGTGTGTACACGGCAGCCTTTTTAAGGGGGGCTGAAAATTATCTTTTACCCCCTTAAAAAGGAGGTCGCCGTAGGCGGGGGGATCTTAACCGAACCGTATTGGGGGCGAACGGCCATTCGCCCCTACTAAAATCGAGTTTCATACTCAAATAACAGGAGATTTTCATTGCCCAAATCAGTTGCACCACGCACCAAAATTTCATCATTGAGCCGATAGAGGACGTTGTAGCGGAAAGACGCATCGCTGCTAAATAAAGGCCGCGATAAAGAAACAGAAAAATCTCGATTAACGTTGAATACACCCTCTGCTGACAAATCTAGCACTGATGAGCGTCTTGAGGTTTGATCAGTAATCGGAGTGGGAAAGATGCGAAATTCATTAAAACCAATCGCCTGACCGATCGCAGTAATAGTTCCTTGTAAACTACCTAATATAGTAGAGCCAGCTAAATTAGTTAAGCCTTGTGTGACATCTCCGGTTTGAGCAAAGTTATTCAAAATTGAGCCACCCAACAAAGCCACAATTTCTCCGCGACTGCGGCGAGGCTGACTCGTCAATTCTAAGTTCTCGTTCAATCTACTAGCTCGTCCTGTCGCCCTTGCTTGTACGCGAACAGTACGCAAAGTACCAAAATTGGTAGTAGATACATCGCTGATTTCCGCAGATGAAGGGGATTCTAAAATGCGATTTGTCGTTGCTGATGTTTCAGGCACGATCGCCAACAGTCGCACATCTAAGGTAGGATCAAGTCCTTGGCTAGGGGTAAACGTCGCTGTTTGTTCATAGCCGCGTTCTAAAGTGAACTCGGTGGAAAATAAACTGACTCGTCCTCCGGTTAAACGAATCACGCCTTCCGGTAAAGGTTTGGCTAAAGTCCCATTAATTGTTAAGTCGCCTTTGGCGTTAAAGCTAAGTATCGGTTGACTAAACGCTCCGGCTCCCGGTACAAAGCTCAGTAGAGGCTGACTTGTCACCTTCACATCATTACCCAAAGTCAAGCGTAAATCAGCAAACTCTACAGGTAACTTAGGTCTAGTTGCGGCGTTATTTGCAGCGTTAGTTGGTTGTGTTGTAGTTGTAGCGTTAGTGTTAGCTGGCTCTGTTGTAGTTGTAGCGTTGGGGTTAGCTTCTGGTGTGGTTACGGCACTAATGCTTATGTTATTACTTTCTGTCGTTGCTGGTTGTGAGTTAGCAGTGGCGGAATTTCCAATAGTGACTTGTCCATCACTGAGTTCAATGTCGCCACCAATTCGAGGTTTGAGTGCTGTTCCTCGAATCACAGCATTACCACTAACACCGCCTTCATATAATCCTGGTACTTGGAAATCTAGAGGTTTTTCTATTAATACTGTTAAAGGATTAGCTGTATCTGACTGAGGTGTAAAAATTGGCAAGATTCCCGATGCAGTAACTAAACCTTGATTATATTCACCTTGAATACCTGCTAAATTGACTGTATTGCCATTAAATTGGGCTGTGCCTGTGACATTGGTTAGCGGTTCTGCTAAAGCTTGAGCGCGAATAGTCGCATTATTCAATGTGGCAGTTCCATTAATAATTGGCTGGTTTAAAGTACCGCCAACATTAACAGCCACTTGTCCTTGTCCGTCTACCCAAGCAACTTGATTGTTCGTCAGCAGATTTAACAGTGTTAAACCTTCGTTACTCACATTAGCGTTGACACTGATTTGATTACTATCTGGTTTTGCGGCGACAAAAGGCAAGGGAGCAGGAACACTACCTGTAACTGCGATGGGTTGGGTTCCGCTCAAAAGTAAGGTACTGTCAAAATTTACGCGAGCATTGTTGTAGGCAAATTTTACTTGTCCTGTCTGCACTGGTTGGTTATTGAGTGTCGCATTCGCCAGTGACACTTCACCATTCACTCTAGGGTCTTGTAAACTACCTTGCAAATTAGCGACAGCATTAACTTGACCTGTGACATCTAAAGGATATTTTTCGATAAACGGCTGAAACAAGGATAAAGGTAAACTAGCTACATTCAACTGTCCCGAAAGCTGGTCAGTACCTAACTGTCCTGAAAAAGCTACCTGTCCTTGATTTATGCCTATACTCAGGGGTGACAAAGTAACAACACCATTGGCAAAATTACCTTGAGCAATCACTTGATTAATAGAATATTGTCCCCATTGCCAGTTAGCACCTTGAAGATTAAACCCTGCATTCAACCCAGATTTTAAAGAACCACTGGCTACGACTGTTCCATTTAAAGCACCTGTTAATTCTGCCAAGCTAGGCAAAGGTGGTGCTTGTTTTTGCTCTTGCTGTTGTTGCTGTTCTACTACTGTGGCAATTTTAGAGAAATATTCTAGTTGGGTTTTTAAGTCTGCATTAGGCAACTTAACAGATGTAGTGTTGAGTGCTTCTGCGCCTGCTAGTGTTGGCGGTTCTGTTCCTGTACTCAGGTCTTGAAAATTGTAGATATTAAATGCTTGTAAAAGTTCTTGAATTCTAGTTTGAACTAAATTAGCTTGGACTTGAAATTGCGGGTTATTGCCAGTTTGCACACTCCCACTCAGGGCGATGCTACTCTCTCCAAGACGTAATAGACCGTTAGTTAAGTTAGCCGAACCATTGGCATAATTGAAACTACCGCGAAATTCGGCTGCGGAAACTCTCGCAACACGGGGTTGAGAAATTGCCACATCTCCCGCCAAGGCATAATTATTCAAATTAACTACTAAATTACCTGATAATTGCCCTCCCAAGGGTTTCAAGTTATTGTTAGGTAAAAAGCCACCAACCAATGCAATGGGAAACTGTTGGGCGTTGATAATGAGATTATCTCCCTCAGTTCTACCTGTGCTAACTGCCTGACCGCGCTTCACTAAAAATGAAGTTGGGCGATAATTGCCATTGAGGTTAAGTGCTATCCTATCCTGCACACCAGCCAGTCGCAGACTTGCGCCTTGTCCACCTTGAAAATTGACATTACCAGTTAAAACGGGGTCAAATGCTAAGTTACTCACATTGAAATTCCGCAGCCGAACATTACCCGTAGCTTGC
This sequence comes from Nostoc sp. TH1S01, assembly GCA_018993265.1. GTDB lineage: Bacteria > Cyanobacteriota > Cyanobacteriia > Cyanobacteriales > Nostocaceae > Nostoc_B. Next base: position 44,448 of record JAGKSW010000016.1, on the reverse strand, counting down.
GGTGTTTCTGGAGTACCTGTAACTCGTCCATTAAAATCGAGAAATCCTGATACGGCGATGTCTCCCGGAACTTTTACACCAGTATTGTTAAGGTTGAAATTCTGCGCCAGGACATTGAAATTAAAGCCGGCAATTTTTGGTGTACCTGTTTCTGGTAATTGTACAGCGATCGCACCACTAGCATTAACTCCCGGTGTTGTCGCCCGTGGCACAACAATTTGCTTACCATTCCACTGAAAATCGGCTGTGAGTGGTTGTGCTAACTGCGCTATTCCTTGGTTAGCCCGAATTTGTCCGGCGGCGCGAATATCTGCTAACGCAAAAGATTTTGTATTACCAGCCACCTGCACATTACCATTCAGCCTACCGCGCAGTTGTGGGGAAAAACGGTTGAGTTGAATTTGAGAAGCATTCGCCACTGCTTGCCAGTGACCATTATTCAAGCTAATATCCCTGACATTAACTCTACCCCCCGCCACACTCAAGTTTGCCTGTCCTGAAGCTTGAATAGTTTCCGGTTGAAAAGAAGTCGTGCTTCCCGACAAGTTCACCGCCGCACTATTTAACACTCCCTGAAATTGGTCGGGAATCTGCGAAAAACGGCTGAGTTGAATTTGGGAAGCATTAGCAACTGCTTGCCAGCGGCCATTATTCAAGTTAATATCCCTGACATTAACTCTACCCCCAGCGACACTCAAGTTTGCCTGTCCTGTGGCTTGAATATTTGCCAGTTGAAAAGATTTAGTGCTTCCCGACAAATTCACCGATGCACTAGTTAATACTCCCTGTAACTGGGGTGGAATTTGTTTAAATCGGCTTAACTGAACTTTTTCGGTGTTGACCAAAGCTTGCCAACGGTTTTGGGCAATCTGACCCCTGGCTGTGATTGTATTACCTGCTACATTAAAAACCGCCGTTGGCAAGCGAATATTCTGCCCTTGTTGCTCAATTACAGCTGCGCCTATAGTTGGGTAGGTAGCATTAGGTGCTTGCACTTGCGCGACTGTCCGCAGATTCCCAACAGAGCCAGAAACCCTAGCATTGGCTGAGACATTCCCAACTTTGATGTTAGATGCAGCGTTATTGGTTTTAGCGATCGCATCCCCTGGTAAATTTTGGGCGATAACATTTAAAGATACCTGACCTTGGGGAGCCAGTTGCACTTGACCACTGCCGACAATTTGTCCTCCGGCTGGTGGTTGCACTTGAACGCTGGCAATGTTGAGTGTTAAAGGCTGTTTGCCAAGAGAACCAGTAATTTGTGTATTAGCTGAGACATTGCCAACGTTGATTGGTGGTGTCAAACCGTAACTCCGCGCTAGTATATCCCCTGATACCCCTTGGGCTTGCACATTAAATTTTACTTGACCACCTAGAATTGCTTGACCGTCACCTGTAATGACACCACCTGCGGCGGGAACAAGTTTGAGATTGGAGACAGCAACTTGAGAAGCATTTTTAGCTACACTGAAGCGAAAATTAGTATTGACAGCTTGAAATTGCACACGGTCAACTTGAATAGGTTTGGTGTTGCTGACTGTACCGCTAAGAACTGGCTGTTGCAGGGAACCTTGAACTTTGACGTTAGCTTGCACTTCCCCAGTAGCTACGACTGGCGATTTGACGTTGAATGTATCTAATAAGTTTTTTGCACTGACTGGTTTTACCTGTGCTGAGAGGTCAAAACCTGTTTTGAGATTAACTGTGCCATTTGCCAGCAGAGGAACTTTGCCCAAATTTGTGGTTAGATTATCTAATGCGATCGCCTGACCTTGAAATACTAATCTGCCATTAGAATTAACAAACCGTTGCGGAATATTTTGAATTTGCGCTGTCACCTGATTAGGAATAGCTGTCCCTGTAATTGCTATATCTGAAGCATTTGCAGGAATTTGCACACCCAAGTCAGCATTTACTCGTCCTGCTTGCAAAACAATTGGTAACTGAATTAAGCGACTAACATCAGATGCTAGTAAATTTTGAGCTACAACCTGTAGATTAGTTTCTTGAGCTTTTGGTTGTGTTTCCCCAGTAATTTTAACCGCACCGCCTCTACCAAATTGACCATTGATTTCATAGCCAATTCTTTCGTTATTTGGTAAAAATCTCGCCACACCAGCGAATTGATTAATTACTACAGAACCTTTTGGTTTAGTTGGGGCAGAAGCTGGTAATAGTTCTACATTGCCATCAACAATCTGAAGTGTTTGTAATTGGGTTTGAATAAAACCTTGACCTTCTTTACTTTTCACCGCTGCTGTTACCCAACGACCTTCCTGATCCTGTTGGATAAAGACACGAGGCTGAATTAATGTGACATTTAAAGGTAGTGTACGGCTAAAAATGACTGGTAAGAGTGAAAACTGCACATCAACTGCTTTTGCTGTCAGTTGGTCAGAATCAGTAGGTGTTGCTGGTATTGATAGAGAACTAAATCTCAAACTCGAAAGTGAAAAAGCTTCGACTCTGCCTATTTTTATCGGTCGTCCCAGTAATTGCTCAAGATTAGTTTCTACTAACGGTGCTAAATCGTTATATACATAATTTCTTGCCCACCAAATTCCCGATGCAATTCCAGCGAGCAAAAAAATTCCTATAACTAAACTAGTACGACTGAAAAGGAGAAGATATAAACGACGGTTAATAGGCTCCTGATCATTTCCGGAATTTGGAGAACGCGTCATTTTCGTTACCAGTAACGCTATCGAGTAACAAATAATTTATTACCCGAAAACAAAATAGTTGTTTTTCCTAATTTCTCCAACTTTTTTTAGATAGATTAGTAATTCACTCTACTGAGGGATGACAAATTACTGACTCAACTCCCTTCGGGAGAGGGAACACGGAACGGTCAACAGGCAACAGTTCGTCCGTTCGTTCCCTCTCCCCACCGATGGTTCTTTTTCCCCCATCTATAGGTCAATACGGTTCAGTTAAGGTGATGAGAGTTGATTTCTCAATTTCTGTCTATTCACATCTTGCAGCAAGCAACTGAAGTCGCAGCCACATGGACAAAACCCTTGATTTTATCTTAGTCCGCGTAGGCGGACTTTGTTTTTATAGCCGCGAATTCCATTCGTCGGGGCTAGGTGCAAGATATATGTCTACCTATTAGACAATGAGCAAGATTTGGGGGAGAATCCCCCAAACCCCCAATTGGGGGACGCAACCGTCCCCCAAACCCCCTCCAAAATCATTCTTTCGTTTTTTGTTGAGTAATCATTTGTTAGTTTTGTTGTGATTTAATTTTCTTACCTGAACCGTATTGATCTATAGGTGGCAAGTCTTGATGGGGGCGTAAATCTGACTTTTCACGTCATGTGGAAAAGTCTACGGAAAATCTAACTTCCGAACCAGAAATTCAAAGTCTCTCTCCTCGCAGGAGAGAGATTTAGAGAGAGGTTTTCCAGATCCCGTGAAAAGTCAGGGGCGTAAATCCCCCATCAAGACAGTCTCTGTTCCCTATTCCCTGTCCCCTGTTCCCCGTTAATACAAATGACAAAGGACAAATAACTAATGACAAATCATTTGAGTTACTGATATCCCTGCCAAGGAGTTACTTCTAATTTGCCATTAGGAGAGAACACTACTTGGAAATGAGCCAGAGGTTCTTTGTTACTCGGTGCTGCGCCATTGGAACCATAAACGGATTGAAACATATTTGGCAGTGGCGTTTCCCGGAAATAATCAAAGGCAACTTGATTTAATGGTTCATAATCAGCAATGATGCCTTCTTTATTAACAGCGACTCGATAGCGTAAATCTTTTGTGTAGGTAGGAGTGCCTTTCCAACTTTGGCGAATTGTATTGTATAGCTTTTGGTTTAAAGTTTTAACTGTATTAGCGTCTGTAATTTTACTGCCTATTACCTGTGGTGTACTTGCATATCCACGCCAAGGACTAACTTCTAACACGCCTTTGCTAGTAAAGACCACCTTAAATTGGGCTATTGGTTCATTAGTAATCGCAGAACGTTTAGCAGGATTGTAAAGCAGTTTTGGCAGTGGAGTTAAATCTATGCCTGGATTTGAACCTTGATTAACTGCTTTATAACCAACGATCGCACCATCACCAGCTACACCTACACGATACACTAAATCTTCTTTCACTGCCGAGCGATCGCTCCAAGCCGGATCAAGTTGATTCCACACCTGACGATTTAAAGCCCGTAGTTGAGATGGGTCAGTAATTTCGGAAGTTGTGTTTAAAAGTGCTTCTAAATTTGTTGTTGGAGGTGCTGTGGCTGCTGCGGTAGGAGTAGGAGCCGTAGTAGCAGCGATGGGTGTGGCGCTGGCTAAGGGAGTTGTGGCTGCGGTGGGAGTTGCGGTTGGTGTAGCGACAGCAGCAGTAGTTGGTGTTGGTGTGGCGCTACTTTGAGTTTCTGGTTGCGGTTCTGGTGTCCGGACTTGAGGCGGTGGAATCAAACTAAAAGCAACAGCTGCAACCGCTACACTTGCAACTCCAATACTGGCTGGTACTGCTTGCTTGAGGACAACTTCACTAGCACCACCATAGCGTCGAGCCACTGGTTGTAACTCTAGTGATAACTCTGGTAGGGTTTGGGTATCCGCAAAAAATTGATCTACCGCTTCTACCAAATCAAATAACTGCACCGTATTCATATCAATTTGAATCGGTGATTGAGTTTGATGAGAGTTCGTCCCTAAACCTTCTGTAGTGTTTTCCGAATGAACAATTAGTCTATGACGGTTGTGGTCAATTTTTTGTAGTTCTACTATTTCTGAGTCTTGGTTATGCGCTTGGGGGTTCGGCACATTGCTTAAAAATTCTTGGCCATACGCACTCACCGCTCTGACCAAACTTTCAAAAAATTCTCGACCTCCAACTAGAGGCTGCTTATAACCAGATATATAGCATTCTACATTTACCAATATTGATAATTCTGGGCGGAGTTCTTGTAAATGTGCCACCCTGGAAGCATCGCTTAAACCCTCTAAAAGCAACGTACAGTTAGGTAAACTGTATTTCCGTTGAATGTTCATTCCACTTCACCATCAAAAAGACTAATCCAGAATCGCTGCATTCCGGCCGTACCAGTACAAAATAGTAATTTTTCTAACAAATTAATCGCTAATTCATCTAATTTTTCATCAGAAGTTAATGCTAATACACCAGAACGTCGGGTATTCATTCTACTTTTAAAATGCGCTCGAAAGCGTTCTAGATAATTAGATAAACGCAAATTTTGTTCTAGAGGTATCTGCTTTTCATTCATTTGCTGATATATCATGAGCATCTGGCGGATAACAACGGTTAACCGCCGCGCAATGTAGCAAGCAATGACTACTAAAGCCTTTGCCTCCATAATAGTTAAGGGTCTGCGGATATTGGCGCGGCGCATGGGGTTAGAGCTACGCATCCGCCATAAATTGACCCGATTTTTAATAATTTCTTTTAAATCTAGTTCTTCTGAAAAAGCCAAAATTGCTTCAGAACCACCAAGTTCTAAAGCTTCAATAGCCAATAAGATGAGGTCGATTTGCAGCCGAGTTCTGGGCGGACATCCTTGCCCTGCGATCGCCGGATCTGGTAAAGTATCCAAAATCATCGGCGTTGATGCAGGCGCGGGACTGTTGAACGGCGTTAAGCTGGCGGAGACATTCATTCGATAAATTACCTTGTGCGCTTCCAACAGACTAGATACAACTAGTACAACTAAATTTAAGATAAGTAGCCAAAAAATAACATTAAACTTGTGGCAGTAGCCATAATACTTGACGTATACATGACTTAACTTGTTCTACTCCAAAGTTTCCGTATACTTAAATTTCAGTTTTTCCAGCATCAGTTCACCTTCTTTGATTGAGTATTAGTCCATATTTAAGCTTGGTGTAGATTCTCACTATCGTCAATGGATGATGATACTAGAGCCTTAAATCCAGCGTATGACATTATAGTGTACGATTTTTCAAGTCTGAAGTTTAAAGTATGAAGTATGAAGTGAAAATACGACATTTTCTCCTTCAGCCTCTCACCTCCAGTATATTTCCGCTAAAATCAAGCACCTATGACTGGAAAACAGAAAACCTAAACCATTCATTTCAGACTTCACACTTCATACTTTACCTACTCCCTATTCCCTAACTGTATATGGATTTAAAATCTCTAGTTCGTGACATACCAGATTATCCCAAGCCTGGCATTTTATTTCGAGATATTACTACTCTACTGCGCGATCCAGATGGACTGCGCTACACTATTGACTTTTTTACAGAAAAATGTAATCAAGCTGAATTTCGTCCAGAATATGTTATTGGGATGGAGTCAAGAGGATTTATTTTTGGCACTCCTTTAGCTTATAAACTAGGCGCTGGGTTTATTCCTGTCCGCAAAAAGGGTAAGTTACCCGCCGCCGTTCACTCCATTGAGTATCAACTAGAGTATGGTACTGACTGCTTGGAAATGCACCAAGACGCTTTGCATCCAGGGAGCCGAGTTTTAATTGTGGACGATTTGATTGCTACAGGTGGTACAGCCGGTGCAACAGCACAGTTAGTCCAACAAATTGGCTGTGAACTAGTAGGTTTTGGGTTTATTATCGAGCTACGAGATTTACAAGGGCGAAAAAATCTTCCAGATGTACCGATTATCTCGTTAATTGAATATTAGTCATTGGTCATTGGTCATTAGTCATTTGACTAATGGCAAAGAACACAGGACACAGGACAGAGGATAAAAGACAAATGACAGCTACAAAAATTTCCTTGGAGACCAGTCGAGATTGGCTAATTAGGCTAATTACGAGTGAAACTTTTATTTATGTAATGAAACGAATATTGCAAGCGTTGTTTACCTTATTGTTGGCATCGGCGCTGTCGTTTTTTATCATTAAATTGTCTCCAGGAGATTATGTAGATACTCTGCGCCAAAATCCGAAAATTTCGCCAGAAAGAATTGAGGAAATTAGAAGACAGTTCGGGTTAGATAAATCTTGGCCTGAGCAATATTTCTTGTGGTTGTGGCGGATATTTACCAAAGGCGATTTTGGTACAAGTTTTGTCTACCAGCGTTCTGTAGCTTCGTTGTTGTGGGAGCGTATACCAGCAACCTTATTATTAGCGATCGCTTCTTTAATTGTGACATGGGCGATCGCTATTCCTTTGGGCATTGTTGCGGCTGTGAAGCAAAATCGTGCAACAGACCGCATCTTGCAAGTCATTAGCTACGCCGGACAAGGCTTTCCCAGCTTTATCACGGCGCTATTTTTATTAATATTTGCTCAATTTACCTCACCTTTATTTCCCGTCGGTAGTATGACCAGCATTGATCATGCTGATTTATCGTGGTTCGGTAAAATTCTTGATATCGGCTGGCACATGATCTTACCCACAATTGCATTGAGTATCACTAGTTTTGCTGGTTTGCAACGCATTACCCGTGGGGAATTGTTAGATGTTCTCCGTCAAGATTATATCCAAACAGCCCGCGCCAAAGGACTGCCAGAAAATCGAGTTATCTACGTTCACGCACTCCGCAACGCTATTAACCCCCTCATCACTTTGCTGGGTTTTGAGTTAGCCAGTTTGTTAGGCGGTGCATTTATTGCGGAACAGTTCTTTAACTGGCCAGGTTTAGGAAGATTAACCTTACAGGCTGTTATTGCTAAAGACCAATACTTAGTCATGGCAAGCTTGGTCATGAGTGCGGTACTGTTGAATGTTGGCAACTTATTTGCAGATTTAATGTTAAAAGCCGCCGACCCTAGAATTAAGTTAGATGCTTAAATAATTTAGTCAATGGTCATTTGTCCTTTGTCAAACGAAACGACTATTACCGCGAGAATGCACAAGGATGGGACGGTGGTTGAGGTATTGCCAGATGGTAGCGAACGACCATTTCCAGAACAGCCTATGCATGATATGACTGAAGAAGAAATTCACGCGGCGGCTGTTAGCGACCCTGATGCTCGTCCGATGACAGAAGCTGAGTTACGCAACGCCAGACGTGTTCCCCGCGTTAAAACCATACGCCGCGCCTTGCAATTGACGCAAGAGGAATTTGCAGCCCGTTATCAAATTCCCCTTGGTACGTTGCGGGACTGGGAGCAAGGACGCAGCGAGCCAGACCAGACTGCAAAGGCATACCTCAAGGTTATTGCTGCTAATCCCGATGCCATCTATCAGGCATTGCAGGCTACTCCCCATTAAGAGCCTATATCTGTTTTACTGGTTGTTGAGTATCAGAAGTGTTGACTCTCAACTTGACTGATATCAAGTCTGGAACTATCAATATGCTTTCCGACGTTTATTACCTAGTGCGTTCCAAAACGGATGGCCGTTATCTCACAGCACGTCCCAACTCGGAAGAGTTAGGTTATATATTGCTGTTTCGAGAAAATTTTGATGCTTTAAGCTATCTCAACACTCATGCAGCGGAAGTGGCAAATCGCTTTGCCGTGGAGTCTCTTCCAGGTAGCCAACTCAGCAGCTTGCTCAAACGCTGGGGGTTTATTGGGGTAGCGATTGTTACTGACCCTTTGTTACCCAAAGTAGAGTTTTTACAGCATGGTTGAGTAGAGTTATTCGTCATTGGTTAATAGTTAATAACACCAACCTCTCCCCTACTCCCTTGCACCTCTGCTCCTCTGCGGTCTTGATGATTGGTCTTTCGCCAGAAACAAGATCACCTTCTGTGGGGGGTAGTTGGCGTTTTTTGAAATGAAGCGATGAGCAAACAAACAATACCAATACTGATAAATGAATCTGCAATATTAAATACAGCAAAATTAATCAAGCGAAAATCTAGAAAATCTACTACATAGCCTAAAACAAAGCGATCAATACCATTACCCATCGCTCCACCCAAAATTAAACCATAACCCAACTGATCCCAACGATTTAATATTGGGCCAAGTAAAGCCAAGGCTATCAAGACTAAACTGACTCCTAAAGATAACCAGCGCAACCACTCCACCTTGCCACTGAGCAAACTAAAAGCTGCACCAGTGTTAGTCACATAAGTAAAGTGAAATACCCCTGGTATCAGTGGTAATGTTTCCCCTAATTTAAAGGTTTGTACGACCCAGTATTTTGTTAATTGATCTAAGAAAAAAGCAGTAAAGGCCGCAATCCAAAACAGACGATTTTTTAAATTCATGGTGAGTTAACTAAGAGTCATTAGTCATTGGTCATTAGTCATTAGCTTTTGACAAAGGACAAATGACAAAGGACTAATAACTAATAAAACATTAAATGACGTAATAAATAAGCTATTGAGGTAACAGCACAAACTACAGCTAATTGTCCTGGTACGGCAAACCAAGAGTATTTCAGGATGGCTTGGATTAAGGACAGATTTTCTGTACCTTGCCACTGAAAAAAGTAACTCATGGTCAAATAAGTAATACCGCACAAGTGAATAGTTAACAAGCCACAAATACAACTAAATGCCAAAGATTCTAGCTTTGGTCTGGCTTGAAAAGCCAAAAATCCACAAATCCATGCTCCAGGAATAAAGCCTAAGAGATAGCCAAACTGAGACAGTCTGACATAACCCAAGCCTCCACCTTCGGAGAATACAGGCAGTAAAGTTAAACCCATAACCAAATATGCTATTTGTGAGAGCGCCCCAGCATTCTGCCCTCCCAAACAACCTACAAGTAACACTGCACCAATTTGAAAGCTGACACTTAAAGAAAAAGTTTGAATTCCATGTTGAGTCCAACTCCACGGCCAGGTGATACTATATGCTTCCAAAAATGTGCCACCCATTGTCAGGAGTAAGCCAATCATAGACCATAATAATTGAACAGTTCCCACAATATCTGTATTTTCAGCTATTAATCTCTTTAATATGCTCGATATATGTTCAAAGACGTAATTTTTAGGTTTTAATTAGCCTAACTATAAATATATTTATCCTCAATAACTATGCTTAATCAGGTTTAGATCCCCGACTTCTTCAAGAAGCCGGGGATCTAGTTGTTCACCACTAATTTATGACTTCCGGTAAAGAATGGAGGATTGGGTACTCAGAAAAATTTCCCCATCATCCCCTGTTTTTTGCAAGTTTTTACTACTTCAAAGCAACTTTGACGCTGGCTACAGAAACTTCTGGAGTTGCTGGCTCAAGGGTAACTTGATTCGGTGCTGCGGATGCTTTCCACCACAAGGTAATAGCGGGGGTAACACCTAAAACTAAACCGAGCAATACGGGAATAGAAAATCCAGCAGCCAAGCTCATCACTGTAGCAAAACCAAAGTTGCTTAAATAGACGACTAAAGGTAGATTTAGTTGCGATCGCTCAAATTTAATTGGTTGGTTTTTCCACAATAAGGCTGCTACTGTCATGAATACTGCGCCAGTACCTAACCAACCAGCAAAGTTTTGATAAGGCATTCCAAAGAAAGCGCCTGGTTGCTGCCAATACCAGAAGGGTAAGGCAGTTTGGCTCATGGCTGGGTCTAGCACAAAATCCCAGGAGGTCAGCAGCAAAGAACCCAAACCAACCGCGCCAATATGTCGCCACCAGCTTGGTTTTGTATCCACTTCTAAACCAGCACGGGCTAACAAGTAAGATACACAGCCCAAATAAAACCAAGATAAGGGAATTGTAAAGGGGACTAAGCCAGCAATTTTATATCCCAAGCCGCTTAAATAGTGATAGTGACCAAAAGGAAAGCCTGTGCTAGTTCCTAATAATTCACTAGTTAAAGAAATTAATACAGCAGGCAGCAGAAATGCCACAGCACGACCCACACCCAATGTCCGCGAGGCATATAACAATACGGCTGCTGCACCCAAAATCATATAAACTACACCACCACCAGCCATACTCCACTGCATGGCAGTTTGTCCGACTTCAGACAAGTTCAAAATGAGTTCGGCATTGGGTACAACCAATAATATCCCTACTAACCCAAACACCATTGACACAATATGACCGATGAGGCTTACGCGCTCAGCGACAACAAGTTGTTTCATGACAATTCCTTAATCAGATGTGATACTTTGCTACTCTGCTGCTAACAGTTTACAAATGTTTACGAAAATATTTAACTAGTTTGTACCGTTATTGTTGGGAAATTTATAGAACTCGCGGGCTGCCTATTGATTACGTCTGGCAAAAAGGTGATGATAAACATATAGTCTAAGTCATTCTCGTCAAAATATACTGAAATTAAGCTAGCTTTCTTTTAGCTAGCGATCGCCTTTACTCCCACCAGCATCAAGGCTCCTACAAGTAAGCTAAAGTCTTTGGTAATTGAACATTTATTGAAAATATCACTTTACTTATTCATGGCGAGAACAACCAATGTCAATTTTCAAAAGGCTTCCTTGGACATCCTTATTACTAGTACTGGTTAGTTATAGTACCCTAGGCTGGGTGTTGTCAGAAGCACACATGCCTTGGCCTCTCTGGATAGTAGTCGTATTTGGAGTATTAATTTTGCTAGGAAGTCTAGCTGTTCCCTTTTTAGCAATGGCTAATTATTCTAGTGTCTTTTTTGAGTCGAGTATTAGAACTTTTTTGATTGCGGTATTCGGGGCATTTTTATTTTTCCTGATGGTTGCTTGGTTTCGCCTCTTTCTCGATACCTTACTGATTATTGCTGCGGCAATTTTAGCAAAAATTGATTTTCATACAGCAGGATTTAAAGGCAGGTCAGCCTTCTTGATTACATCTTTATTTTCATTAGCAGGTATAGCTGCTGGTGCAGTTCTCCATGAAGAACTATCTCTGTATACATCTATGTGGTAAGTAAAAACGCATCTAAATTGTTTGACCACTAGTGAAGGTAGTCCTTGCTCATTGGTCATTTAGATTGACCCTTCGGCTCCGCTCAGGGTCAACGCCGAGCGAAGTCGAGGCGTTGACAAAGGACAAATGACTAATGACAGTTCTAAAATATGGAACTTGAACGTACATCAACTTACTCAGACAAACAAATGAGGGTGGAATTTACCAACCCTCATTTTTTTTAAGATAATTTTGAGTAATTAATCAAATCCCCAATTTTTTTAGCTAGCTGCGGCTTCAGTTGTAGCAGCAACTGGATAAATGCTGACTTTTTTACGAGATTTACCTTTTCTTTCAAAGGTAACAATACCGTCGATTAAAGCGAATAAAGTGTCATCGCTACCGATACCTACATTGTTACCAGGATGGAATTTTGTGCCACGTTGACGTACGAGGATATTTCCAGCACGAACAACTTGACCACCAAATCGCTTAACACCCAAACGCTGGGCGTTAGAGTCACGACCGTTGCGTGTACTACCTGTTCCTTTCTTATGAGCCATAATTTCCTCTTATGCTTATTTTCTTATTATTCAGCAGTGGTTTCCGCAGGGGAATTATCAGCCTCATTAGCTTCGGCTATAGCCGCTTCGGAAGCTGCAAATACCTGACCATTGAGAGTAATGGAATTGATTAATAGTCTGGTAATTTCTTGACGATGACCCCGTTTTTTGCGGGTTTTCTTCTTCGGCTTCATTTTGTATACCAGGACTTTACGGCCTCTCAGATGGCGCAATACAGTCCCTTCTACAGTCGCGCCTTCTACTATAGGCTGCCCGATGCTGAGTCCACCGTCATGTTGTACTAGTAGTACTGAATTGATTGTAACTTTTTCGTCTGGTTGAGCAGTTAGCAGTTCAATGTCGTAAAAACGACCAGGCTCAACTCTTAATTGTTTGCCGCCAGTTTCAATAATTGCGTAGGTCATGAAATTGTCCTGAGAGTTGCCGTACAGGTAGCTAACTGAAATCTCTTGTAGAGAAGGCGATATACCTGAGCTTGATTAATCGCTATGGTTAGCTTTTATGATGTGTCTACCTGATCCGAGCAGGAATAAGACAGACAATCTAAAATTATAATTTGTTCACCAAAATAAAGTCAATATAAATATTTAAGTAAATTTGAAGATTATTTTTTTCAAATTTGCGTAATTTTGCCAAATAGGGCTGAAGTTAATAGTGACACAGAACAGCACCAACAAATCTGAGCAGGAGATGTCACTGCTCAGATTTTTCCCTTGATTATGATTATTTTTGACTTTATTTGAAAATTAAATCTAAACGTTGCTGACTAGCTTGTAGTGCTTCTACTGGCGAAAGCTTACCCAGCAATACAGCTTCAACTGCCCGTCCGATACCATCCGAAATGCGATTGTACCCAGGAAAAATCGGACGACTACGCCCATACTGTGCTTGTTCTAAAAAGACTTTTACTTGTGGTATTTTCGCGATAAAGTCTTGATATTTGGCGCTTTGGCGAGATTTTAAGTTAATCGGTAAATAGCCAGTTCCGAGGGCTAATTCTGTTTGAAACTCAGCACTCATGGCATATTCAGCAAATTTAAATGTTGCTTTTTGGCGTTCTGGTGTGGTTTTAAACAAGAAGAGATTTTCTCCGCCAATATTTGTCGTAGGTTTTTGGTTCACTGGAAGAGGAAAAACACCAAAATCAACGTTATTATCTTGGAATTGACCTAAATTCCAAGGGCCATTGATTTGCATTGCTACTTTCCCAGATAGCAGGGGATCTGTTTCATAACCTCGTTCTGGGGCAGATAACATTGTGGAACCGTCTGTAATTAAATTACGCCAAAATTGTAAAGCTGCGATCGCTCCAGCATTTTCTGTTAATCTCACACCTGCGGGATTTTGGGCATCACCAGTCACCAACTCACTGCCACTACTCCACATAAATGGCAACCAAGTAAAAACTGTAAATTCTCCCTTCCCCAAAGGCAGAAACATTCCATACTGGTCTATCTGCCCATCATGATTAATATCACGAGTTAATTGTTTGGCAATTTGGCGGAATTGTTGCCAATTCCGAGGAATTTCGGTAATTCCAGCCGCTTTAAACAAACTTGGACGGTAAAAAATGCCCAAGTTATTTGTCGCAAAGGGAACTGACCATAATTGACCTTTGTATTCCATCGAAGCATACAAAGTTGGGTCAATTTCGTCTTTGACTGGCGAGTTTGCTAACATTTCATCTACAGGAATCAGCGCCCCCAGTTCAACTAATTGCCCAGCAATTGTTGGGTTGTACCACAATAAATCTGGTGGTGCATTGCCGACAACAGCAGCCAAAATTTTTGGTGTTTGCTGATCCTGTTGCCCAATGTATAGAGATTCGACTTGAATATCTGTATGGGTTTGGTTAAATTTATCTACCAACTTTTGCAAGACATCTCGATTTGGTGGTGGATTCACCCCATGCCATAAAGTAATATGAGTAACCTTACCTGCTTCCACTCTAGAACGCAAAGTTTGACATCCGCTTAAAGTAACTATGCCTATGAGCAATAATAAGAGTGATTGCTGAAGATATTGGGTAAATTTCTTTTTTCTGTGCCTAAATGTGCAATTAGTACGCAAAAATCGTACCAAAACTCGCTGGAGAAGATGAATCATTAATTTAACAGGGAATAGTAACTCATGAAGAATGAAAGTTAAATTTCTATACTTCATACTTCAGACTTCACACTTCATACTTCACTTGTATATCCTAATCTTTGGAGATAGCGGAAATAGTTACGAGTTATGGCAGGTCATAGTAAATGGGCTAATATTAAGCGCCAAAAGGCTGTAGTGGATGCGAAAAGAGGGAAGACTTTCACGCAGTTATCGCGGGCTATTATTGTAGCGGCGAGAAATGGTGTACCAGACCCAGCAGGTAATTTTCAACTACGCACAGCGATTGAAAAGGCGAAGGCGGCGGGGATTCCTAATGACAATATTGAACGAGCGATCGCTAAAGGTGCAGGTACGTTTAGCGGCGATAATCATAGTCTGGAAGAAATTCGCTACGAAGGTTACGGCCCTGGTGGTGTGGCAATTTTAGTTGAAGCCCTGACTGATAATCGCAATCGCACGGCGGCTGATTTACGGGTGGCTTTTAGTAAAAACGGCGGAAATTTAGGTGAGACTGGCTGCGTTAGCTGGATGTTTGACCAAAAGGGTGTGTGTATTGTGCAGGGTGTCGTTGATGAAGACCTGCTTTTAGAAGCATCTTTAGAAGGCGGCGCTGAGTCTTACGAAATGACGGAAGATGAAACGGCGGAAGTCTTCACTGAGGTTGCTAATTTAGAAACTCTCAACCAAACCCTCAAAGACAAAGGTTTTAAAGTGACTGATGCCGAATTGCGCTGGATTCCTAGTAATAATGTCGAGGTTACAGATTCCGATCAAGCGCGATCGCTGCTTAAGTTAATCGATACTCTAGAAGGCTTAGATGATGTGCAGAATGTCACATCTAATTTTGATATGTCAGAACATTTATTGGCTGTGAGTGTTGTTTAAAGATATATATAAAACTTAGCAAGGCATTCGGATTTAAACTCTTTCCCTTCATGGGGAAAGAATTTTACTAAGTTAGCTAATTAAGTGGTTAATAATATAATAAATTTCAGCACCATTATTTTACGAAGTCTTTTTTTCTGCTGCTTGTCGCACCATATCAATTTCTAATTCCAAAGCCTCAGCGATTTGTTCCACGCTCAAACCTAATTTTAAAAGCCCAGGTACTGCTTCAAGTTTACCTTCGAGTTTACCTTCTTCTCGTGCTTCTTGATAAACTCTTGTATTTTTAATGGCATCTAGCCCCAACATAGCTTCTACTTCCTCGCGGCTAAGTTTGGGAAATTTGTAAATCACTACTGTCTAAATAAATTCTATAATTTCTTGCTGGGTAAGTGCATCTGTTAATTGACCAATTAATTCAAAAAATACGTTGGGGAAGGTTTGAAAAAGGTTATAGAACAGGGTGTCAGTTTTCACAATTGCTGAAATTATATTTACCCTAGGGAGATTTTAGTACACAGAGTTCGTAACTTAGTAGTTTTGCTTGCCAACTTGCTCTAAAAGGGGCGATCGCGTAAGAATAATAATTATAATGGCTTAACTTCTCTTAACAATGGCGCTAACGCAGCTTACTCAAACTCTTTCCCCTCACCAACCCGCAACAGACAAACGGGGATATGACTATGATTTGGTAATTGTCGGCGGTGGAATTGTTGGGTTAACCCTAGCCGCTGCTTTGAAAGATTCTGGCTTAAATATACTGCTAATTGAGGCGAAGGTAACATCAGCATCTGTAGCCAAAGGCCAAGCTTATGCAGTTCATCTGCTTTCGGCGTTGATTTACCAAGGTATTGGAGTTTGGGACGAAATTCTACCTCACATCGCTAAATACCGTCATGTGCGTCTTTCTGATGCCGATTATCCTGATGTGGTGGAATTTGACTCAGCCGATATTGGTAGAAGTTCGCCAGAGTTAGGTTACGTTGCTGAACACCAAGCTTTGTTGGAACCATTGCAAGAATTTGTCCAGAAATGTCCGAATGTGAATTACCTTTGTCCGGCTGAGGTAGTCAATACAAAGCATCAGCAGGATATAGTGACAATCGATATCAAGATTTCTGAGCAGATATATACAGTTCGCAGTAAATTACTGGTAGCGGCTGATGGATCGCGATCGCCCATTCGCCAAGCAGCAGGTATTAAAACTCATGGCTGGAAATATTGGCAGTCTTGTATAGTGGCTTTTGTCAAACCGGAAAAACCCCACAACGATACTGCTTACGAAAGATTTTGGCCGAGTGGCCCGTTTGCGATTTTACCTCTGCCGGGGAACCGTTGCCGCATTGTCTGGACAGCCCCTCACGAAGAAGCAAAAGCCTTGTGTGCTTTGGATGATCAGCAATTTTTGGCAGAACTTAGCCGCCGCTACGGTGATCACATGGGTAAGTTGGAATTATTAGGCGATCGCTTTGTCTTCCAAGTGCAACTCATGCAAAGCGATCGCTATGTTCTCCCCCGCTTGGCTTTAATTGGCGATGCAGCCCACAACTGTCATCCCGTCGGTGGACAAGGATTAAATCTCGGCATTCGGGATGCGGCCGCCCTGGCGCAAGTTATTCAAACAGCCCACGCTAAAGGCGAAGATATCGGTAAAATTCAAGTTCTCAAAGGCTATGAACGCTGGCGGAAACTGGAAAATTTGACAATTTTAGGCTTCACTGACTTGTTAGATAGAATGTTTTCTAACCAAATCGTACCTTTGGTAATAGTGCGGCGTTTGGGTTTATGCTTGATGAAGCGAGTCCCACCCTTGAAGGTATTTGCCCTCAAATTGATGATTGGCTTCAAGGGGCGTACTCCGCAATTAGCACAACGGTTTTAACCATCTATTCTGTAACTTGATTTTGGGAATGCGATCATGCTGGTAATAATAGATGAAATATTAACTAGCCAACAGTGCAAATGACCCAAAATCAAAACTTCAAACCAAAGTCTCTTACTAACTCCAATTCCACTGATATTTTTGAGTGAATAACGCCAAAAATGTAACTTACTTATACAACTCATAGTGTGGCGATCGCGAAAGGCACTGACGCTAGGATAGAAAAGTTATGCTAGCAACTGTTGCGGCAAATATTTAGCCAATTTTTCTAATAAAACAGATTGGGAAGAATGCAGAAAAAAGTGATCGCCGGGAAACATATGTAAATTAAAATCAGCGTTTGTTTGCTCTTGCCAGGCTTGTAGTTCATCACAACCAACTTCTGAATCTTGCAAGCCGCCAAAAACAGTAATAGGACACTCTAAAGGTGGTTCAGGTTTATAAATATAAGTTTCTAAAACAGCAAAATCTGCCCGTAAAATTGGCAGAAATAGCTGCATTAATTCTGCATTTTCTAATACTTCTCGTGGTGTACCGTTGAGATGGCGCAGTTCTTCTATGAAAGCGGGTTCGGCGAGGTTGTGAATTGGTGGCTTTGAGTTAGGAACTTGCGGGGCGCGACGACCAGATATAAACAGGTGAACAGGAACAATCCCATACTTTTTGTGAAGTAGACGCGTTAATTCAAAGCTGACTAAGCCACCCATGCTGTGACCAAATAAGGCGAATGGCTTGTCTAAGTAGGGGTTAATCGCGGAGGCGATCGCATCTACAAGCGGCTCTATTCTACTAAATGGTGACAATTTTAGTTGCCTTCCTCGACCGGGAATTTCAATCGCACACACTTCTATAGATGGAGGTAGATAGTCCGGCCAAGTGCGAAAAATCAGAGAACTACCACCCGCATAAGGAAAGCAAAATAAACGCAAATCTGCTTGAGGATTTGGCTTAGGAGAAAATATCCAAGAGTTGATATTTGATGTGTTGGTTTTCATCACAATTTGAATTTGCTATATGCTTTCCTAAATAAAATTTTTGTAGAAAAGTTAAACTTCTCTACAAAATTGACTACAATTTAATAATTCACTCTGATTCGGAGTAGATATTGGTGAATTGGATGAATTTAACTGAGAGTTTTAGGTTGTTGCTGCCATTTTCTGACGTAGGCTTAACGGTCTCATGTCTGTCCAAACTTCTTTAATGTATTCCAGACATTCGGATTTGAGTCCAGTTTTACCTGCATCTTTCCAGCCAAGAGGATTTTCTTTTTCTGCTGGCCAAATGGAATATTGCTCTTCTTGATTAACCACAACTTTGTAAATTGTTTTGTCTTCTGTATCTATACTACTCATTGTTTGTTTTACTCCAGATTTGTCTTAAGTAGAACGGTGCAAATAAACCGAACTATGTAACGAACAGTAAAGCGGTTTAAAAACCTCTTCCCTTCTGCCTTCTGCCCTCTGCCTTGCCATAACGACAATTTTTAACAACGACCTACTTAAATTAAGTTGATCAATGCTCTAACTAGGGCAATAAACCATTTTCTCGCAGTTCCTTGATAGTATTTTTAACAGCTTGAATTACATAGTCTAAATCTTCATCGGTATGGGCTGCCGATATAAAACCACCATCTCCAATTAAGAAAACTCCTTCATAGAGAAGATGATATGATATCAAGTCCATACTCAATGATGTAGACTCTCCAGAATCAGAAGCCTCTCCTAAAGGAATAGTATTAAACATCGAACCGCAATTTGCTAACTGAATTGGTACTCCATCTGCTTGAAAGTAATTATTCAGTTTTTCTACAAACTGGGAAGTGCGTTGATTTACTTGTTCTTGAAGAGCATTACCTTGATTTTTGCAATAGTTAAGTACTGCTTTAGCAGCAGCCATAGCCAAGGGGTGTTTGCAGTAAGTGCCGCTAAAAAATGTTGTTTCTACTTGCGGAAAAGAAGCATCCCCGTAGTTCCATATTCCACCATCAATTCTATCCATGTAGTTTGCTTTGCCAGCTATCACTCCAATGGGCAAACCACCACCTACAATTTTTCCATAAGTTGCCATATCTGCTTTAACACCAAACCATGCTTGCGCTCCACCTAAATGAAGGCGGAAGCCAGTGATCATTTCATCAAAGATTAATGCTGTACCTGATTTTTGGGTGATTTCTCTTAACTGCAACAAAAATTCTTTAGGCTGTATGTCTGGTCTTTCATTTTGAATAGGTTCGACTAAAACAGCGGCTAATTCATGTTGATAAGCTTTAATGATTTCTAACGATTTAAAATTTCCGTAATCTAAAACCAAAACATCTTGAGCTACATTAGGTAATATACCAGGAAAACGTGGAACTACAACTAAATCGCTGTCTATTTTTTGTCTTTTAACTAAAGTCCCATCAAAGTGTCCATGATAAGAACCTGCGAACATGGCAATTTTTTTACGACCTGTTGTAGCGCGTGCTAGACGTATTGCCGTCATTACGGCTTCTGTACCGGTATTACTAAAAGTTACCCGCTCCATCCCCGTTAGTTCACAGAATAACTGTGCAACTTCACCAGCTAAATCTGATTGTGTACCTATATGTATACCTTGCTCTAGTCGCTCTTTTATGGCTTCTTTAATAAAGGGTGGATTATGTCCAAAAAAACTTACTGCAAAGCCCATCAAAAGGTCTACATATTCATTGCTATCAATATCCCAAATTTTAGAACCAGAAGCACGTTTCCCAATAATGGGATAGACCATTTCTTTGATGGTTTTGTTAAACCCCATAGAATTTCTTCTATCTGCAAGCACAGAACGATATGCTTGAGTTAGCTGTTTCGATGTTTGTGTCCGGTTGGTGTAACGGGCAATAAAGTTTTCTAGATATTGCTGTTGAGGATTGACATTGGTTGTAGCTGTTGAATTTGTTAATTGCATAATATTAATATGTGGCGAATTTTATCAGAAATTAGATATTGATCAATTTAGTTTTGGGAGCCTCCAAGAACCATTTTTGCATAAGGTAAGACAAGTAAACATTCAGCAAATCATCATCGATTGGCGGGCAAACAATAGAGGTATTTGCTAGCCCATCAAGTGTATTTTGACAATCAAACTTTAATACTGCTGAGTTATTATTCTGATCGCTAAGTAAGGGTATAACTGGATATAATGGATGTTCTGGGTAGTGTTCAGCAATGTTAATCAAATCTGCTTGCCATTGAGCATGAGAAATTTGTTGCAGTGGATAGCCAAGGGAGCGAAGTAAATCGATCAGCTTAATTGAATGAAAAGGTTGGGTATTGACAAAATGAAATGCCTTACCTATTGATTTTTCTTGCCTGGATAAATGGACTATAGCTTGGCTCACATAATCTACAGGAGCCATATCTTCAATCATATTGCCTTCTGGCACTTTTTCAAGTTTTATACAACCAATGATTAATCTGTATAAAAAGTCATTTTGATTGAATACTCCGGTTTTGCTGTGTCCAGAAACACGACCTATCCTATGTATAGATACAGGCAAACCGCGATCGCGTGCAATGGAAACTAACTTTTCAGCCACCCATTTACTCTGTGCGTAGCCGCTAGATGGTACTTGATAATCATCAAGGCTATCTTGTTCTCGAACTAGTTTTACGCCAGAATCACCTTCAGCAGAGAACACGCTTTGAGTTGATATAAAATGTACAGGTTTGACTTTAACTTGACTCGCTAGCCGCAGAACTTCTTGAGTTCCTAACACATTTGCAGCCTTGAGTGTGGAGTATGGAGAAGTATGATGAACCCATGCACCATTGTGATAGATAACATCAATTAATTCAGCCAATACTTGAAATTTTTGCCTAGAAAGTCCTAAAAGTGGTTCAGGCAAATTTCCTACAACAGGAATAATTCTGTTACTAAAAGATTCATGCCAAAGCAAATATGATTCGAGGCTGCTTTGAATTCTTTTTTTACCTTCTTCTGCATTAGTAGCACGTACTAAGCAATATATATTCGCATGAGTTTGTTGCAGCAGTTCATAAAGTAAAAATGCTCCTACAAAACCTGTTGCTCCAGTTAATAAAATGTTAGCAGTGTTAGTAGGATATTTAATTGGTATTTCAGGGCGTATCGTAGAATCGAGAACAGCCTCTGCTTGCCAATTGATTTGATTATTTGAAGTAATAGTCAGAGTAGAAGAACCCGTTTTTTGAGCAGTTTCAATACTCTGTGCTAAAGCAGCGATTGTCGGCATTGCAAATAAACTGCTTAAAGGTAATTCTATCTTCCAAGTTTGTCGAATCTGGAAAATCAGCTGTGTCAGTAGTAAGGAATGTCCGCCCAAGTCAAAAAAGTTGTCTTCAATACCAACTTGTTTAACCTTGAGCAATTTAGCCCAAATTTTCGCTAGTTGTTCTTCAACTGGTGTACGGGGTGCTATGTAGGTTGTTCCAATATTGGAATCAGTGTGGTCAGGTATAGGTAGCGCCCGACGGTCTATTTTGCCATTCGGTGTTAGTGGTAGTTTTTCCAGTAGTACAAAAGCAGAAGGAACCATGTACTCTTGTAAATTCTCTTTTAAGTATTTGCGTAACTGTGATATTAGTTCACTGTTATTGGTTGAGCTTAAATTGCCAGTTTTAGCAACGATATATGCTACTAGACGCTTGTCACCAGGATTATCTTCACGGACAATTACGCAAGAGACTTGCACATCTTCATGCTGGGTCAGTATAGTTTCAATTTCTCCCAACTCAATGCGGAATCCCCGGATTTTTACTTGATAATCAATGCGTCCTAAGTATTCGATTGCGCCATTAGGAAGATAACGGGCTAAGTCACCAGTTTTGTAGAGTAATGTTGCAGGAGTGAATGGGTTAGGAATGAATTTTTCGTTGGTTAATTCCGGTCGGTTAAAATAACCTCGTGCTAAACCCGCACCGCCAATATAAATTTCTCCTGGAACACCTATTGGTACTGGTTGCAAATGCTTGTCAAGGATATAAATTTGAGTATTAGCTATGGGGCAACCAATAGGAACAAAAGCTTCATGCTCATCTACTTGATGAATGGTAGACCAAATAGTAGTTTCTGTAGGGCCGTATAAATTCCAAACACTAGCAGCCTTTTGACGTAACTGTGAAGCTAAGTTTTGGGGTAAGGCTTCACCACCACAGAGAATTTTCAGTTGTGCATTTCCTTCCCAGCCTGCATCTAATAACATTCGCCAAGTTGCAGGCGTAGCTTGCATAATGGTTACAGCAGAATTATTTAGTTGTTGTAATAACTGTCTACCGTCGGTTGCAATTTCCCGGCTGACTAAAATTAATTTAGCTCCTGTTGTTAAGGGCAGAAATATTTCTAAAACTGCAATATCAAAAGATAGGGTAGTTACTGATAGCAGTTTGTCTACATTTGTTAACTGCAACTTCTGCTGCATTGTAGTGAGGAAATTTAATACACTGCTATGGGTAATTTGTACACCTTTAGGTTTGCCTGTAGAACCAGAAGTATAAATTGTATAACTTAAATTACTTGAATTAACGTTACTGTTAATTGAGTTGTTTTGATATGCAGCGATGCTTTCCCAGTCGCTATCTAAACAAATAATTTGGGCGCAGTTAGGTGGAAGAGTTGTTAATAAATTTTGCTGAGTTAATAAGACTGAGATTTGTGAGTCTTCCAGCATGAACTTTAAACGTTCTTGAGGATAGCTAGGATCTAGCGGAAGATATGCCCCACCTGCCTTGAATATACCCAAGAGTGCAACTATCATTTCTAGCGATCGCTCTACACAAATACCGACCAATACCTCTGGCCTTACTCCCAGTTTTTGCAGATAGTGAGCGAGTTGATTTGCTCTTTGATTTAGTTCTCGATAAGTTAATTGCTGATTTTCAAATACCACAGCAACAGCATCAGGTGTTTTTTCTACCTGTGCTTCAAATAATTGATGAATGCACAAATCTTGCGGATACTCAGTTTGAGTATTATTCCACTCTACTAATAGTTGATGTTGTTCATTTGCTGTTAATAAAGGCAATTGTGACAAGTGCTGCTGCGGATTGGCAACAATTCCCTCTAACAAAACCTGAAAATGAGCCAGCATTCGGGTGATTCTGGCAGCATCAAAGATATCTGTGTTGTATTCTATTGCTCCCTGTAAACCTTCCTCAGTCTCAGAAAGTGACACAGTTATATCAAATTTGGCAGTATTGTTTTCTGCTGTTAATTCTTCTAGGGTTAAATCTGGCAACTGTATAACTTCTGTTGCTGTATTCTGAAGAATGAACATGACTTGAAACAAGGGGCTATGGCTTAAATTCCGCCTTGGTTGTAGTTCTTCAACTAATTGTTCAAATGGCAAATCTTGATGAGCGTATGCGCCAAGAGTAACTTCGCGTACTTGTGCTAGTAGTTGTTTAAAGGTCAGGTTTCCTGTTAAGTTGCTCCGTAATACTAAAGTATTAACAAAAAAGCCAATCAACCCTTCGATTTCTGAACGGTTGCGGTTAGCAATCGGAGTCCCAACTAAAATATCATTCTGCTGAGTATAACGATGCAGCAAGACTTTAAATGCTGCCAGCAGGGTCATAAATAAAGTTACTCCTTCCTGCTGGGAGAGGTTTTTGAGTGCTGCTGTGAGTGATGGAGAAACCGCGAAAGATTCAGTTGCACCTCGGTAAGTCTGAATTGCTGGGCGTGGGCGGTCTGTGGGTAATTCTAAGACTGGTAATTCACCACCTAGGTTTTGCTTCCAGTAGTTTAATTGGTTGTTTAAAACTTCTCCTTGTAACCACTGGCGTTGCCAAACGGCGAAATCTACATACTGAATTGGTAGTTGGGGTAAATTGCACGGTTGGCTGCTATCGTAGGCTTTGTAAAGTGTTGTCAGTTCGCGGATGAGTATTCCTGTTGACCAGCCATCAGATACGATGTGGTGCATGGTAAATAAGATTACATGGTTTTGTTCGCTCAGACGTAACAGGCTCACCCGCAGTAGGGAGTCTTGTTCTAGGTTGAAGGGTGTTTGCGCTTCTAAGCTGGCTAGGCGCAAAGCTTCTGTTTCCCGTTCGGTTTCGGGAAGAGTCTGCAAATCAATGATGGGAAGTTGTAGCTTGGCTGCTGCACCAATTACTTGAATTGGTTCTCCATCTACGACTGTAAATGTAGTGCGTAGGGTTTCATGACGACGGACTATTTCATTGATGCTTTGTTCTAGGGCGACTATGTTTAGCTTGCCTGTTAAACGGATGGCAGCAGGAATATTATAAGCATTGCTTTGTGGTTCTAATTGGCTCAAGAACCATAGCCTTCTTTGGGCAAAAGACAGAGGTAAATTTCCCTGACGCGATACAGGTTGAATAAATTCTGAGGTGGATTGTAAAGCCTGATTAGCTTGGCTAATAAAAGCGAGAATTTCCGCTTTGCGTGCTGCTAATTCCGCTTTAATATCTGGAGTGAGGGCTTGTTTTGGCGCACTACAACGCAGGCGATCGCCTTCTACCCATAATTTGATATCCTGGCTGCAAAGGTCAGACAAAAATTTGGCGATCGTTTTCATAGTTCAATTTCCTCGATGTCTTCTGCCATTTGCGTAGGCACAGCTTGTAACTGTTGCACTGCTAAAATTCCCTCTATTCGTTCCACCAAAGTGATAACTGTCGGATTTTCAAACAAGCTACGCACAGGTAAATCGATTTTGAATGCTGTGCGTAACCGAGAAATAATTTGGGTAGCTAAAAGTGAATGTCCTCCCAAATCAAAGAAGTTGTCATAAATTCCGATTTTTTCTTGCCCTAAAACATCAGCCCAAATCTCAGCTATTATTTGTTCTGTCGGTGTACGCGGTGAAACAAACTCTGTTTCTAAGGCACTGCGTGATTGATCTGGTGCTGGTAAGGCTTGACGGTCTACTTTACCATTAGCAGTTAATGGCAGTGCCTTTAAAAATACAAAAGCAGCAGGAACCATATAATCAGGTAATTTTTGTCCGCAAAAACTGCGTATTTCTCTCATCCAATCCAAGTGCTGAATCTGGTTAACCACTCTGTTTTTAGCGTTGGTAACTATATATGCAACTAAACGCTGATTACCAAGCTCCTGCTCGGTTGTTAAAACTATTACTTCTTGCACAGATGAGTGTTGCCTGATAACTGCCTCAATTTCGCCTAATTCAACCCGAAAACCGCGAATTTTTACTTGGTTGTCTACTCGTCCGAGAAATTCTAGATTCCCATTGCTTAAGTAACGGGCTATGTCACCTGTTTTGTACAGACGTGCTGTTGGTTCAGAGGCGAAGGGATTTTTAATGAACCTTTTAGCGGTAAGTTCTGGTTGGTTGAGATAACCCCTAGCTACGCCAGTTCCACCAATGTACAGTTCACCTGGTACGCCGATGGGTACTGGCTGCAAATGTTCATCTAGAATATAAATTTGGGTGTTGGCTAAAGGTCTTCCTAGAGGAACTGTTTGAGTGGTTTGTTTGTTGGTGACTGGGTAAGTTAGCACCCCAACAGTGGTTTCTGTAGGGCCGTAATGATTGAAAATTTGACAGTTACTTTGTTGTTGAATTTGCTCAATTAAATTCCAACTACTGGCTTCGCCACCTAAAATTAAACACTGTCTAGGTAGGATGGACTGGCTAGAGGAAGAGGCTAATAAGGCACTGAGGTGCGAAGGAACTATTTTTAGACAGTCGATAGGATGGCGTTGACAGTATTCTGCTAGTGCTTGGGAGTCGGCTGCACATTCTGTAGAGATGATATGCAAACATCCACCTGTACACAAGGCAGGAAAGATAACTGTGTTTCCCAAGTCTGCGGCTAAGGAAGAAACGGTGGCAAAGTTCATGCAGGCTGATAAATTCAGCTTATCTACAATTCCATAGAGGTAATTAATTAGTTGCCGATGTTCGACTAAAACAGCTTTAGGTTGTCCTGTAGAACCAGAAGTATAAATTGCATATACTAAGTTTTCTGGCTGTACCGTAGTTGGGAAATCTTCTGAATTTTCTGCGTTAATTATTTCCCAGTCTGTATCTAGACAAATTATTTGTGTAGTGTCAGCAGGAATTTTATCAACTAGCGATCGCTGTGTTAAAAGCACAGATACACCAGCATCTTGCAAACGATAAGCTAAAGCTGCGGCTGGTAATGCTGAATCTAGGGGTAGGTAAGCACCCCCAGCTTTGAGGATACCCAAGATTGCAACTATGGTTTCTAGGGAACGTTCGGTGTATACGCCTACTAATACTTCTGGTTTAACCTCTAGTTTTTGCAGATAATGTGCTAATTGATTAGAGCGAGAATTTAGTTGAGCGTAAGTTAATTTTTGGTCGGCAAATACAACAGCAATATTATCAGGTGTGCGTAATACTTGTTCTGCAAATAGTTGCTGAAAACATTTATCTTGGGGATAATCTACTTGGGTGTTATTAAATTCGATTAACAATTGCTGACGCTTGTTATCAGTTAATATTTCTGAACTAGAGATTCGAGTGTCAGGAGCATCAACAGAACTTTCTAGTAAAGTCTGAAAATATCCAGCTAAAAGTTCGATAACTTCTGCACTAAATAAATTCACATCATAGTCAAACTTAGCTGTTAAATAATCTATTTTTTGGTAACAGGAAAGTTTGATTTTAAATTGGTCTGTACAAGCAAACTGATTATCAATTGAAAAAGAAACTTCCTCAGCATAGTACTTTGCTGTGTCTGTTTGAAACTCAAAACCAAAAGGTATATTATCTGTAAATTCCGTCAAATTTTCCCAGGCGAAATATTCTTGCCATTCTCCAGCCTCTTTTACTGATTGGCTCACTATTGGCAATACTTCTTCAAATAGTAAGTTACTGGATAAATTTACTGATATTGGCAAATTCTTACTCAGAAGTCCGATGACTGTTTCTAACTCCTCATATTTACGTCCATCCGCAGCGATACCAACAACAATGTTTTCTTGTTGAGTCAATCGCCATAATAAAATTTGCCAAGAGCTAAGTAAAAAATCAGAAATTGATGATTGATGTTTTTCAACTATTGCTGCTATTTTAGCTAACAATTTAGACTCAATCTTAAACTCATAAGAGTCGATATTAAACTTACTAGAATCAGCTATTAGTTTATTCTCAAAAGGTAGTGATAATTTTGGTAATACAGAAAGATTATATTTTTCCCAATATTGTTTACCAACCTCTGCATCTGTATCTTCTAGTAATTCATTCTGCCATTCAGAAAATTGCAAATATTGTACAACTTCTTCATTACTTAGCTCTATACCTTGCAAGCAAGAACTATAACATTGACTAATTTCTTGTACTAAAGTTTTGACTGAGAAACTATCAGCGCAAATTGCCGGAAGATTTAGCAGTAAAATTGACTTGTTTAGCGATAATTTAATTAGGTAAGTACGCAACAGCGAACCTTGCTCAAAATCCCAAGGAATTAACCTTTCTTGTTGATATAAAGATTCGACTTGATTTAATTGTTCTAAATAGGCGTGATCGCTTGAATCAATTTCTTGCCAAAATAGCAATCCTTGAGCATTTATTGTCTGGATGGGGGTTTTAATTCCCGGTGGCTTAATAAAGCTAGTCCGCAAAATTCCATGACGATTGATGACTTTTTCTAATGCTAATTTTAAGAAATTTACTTTCAAACTGCCTTCTATAGAAATAGCAGCCTGAACCCGATAAACACTGCTATCTTTTTGTAAATTCCAAATACGCTTTTGTTGGGGTGAAAGTCGAAAACCATTGATAACTTGCTCTTGAGTCTGCATTTATTTAACACCTGGAAATTCTATATTTTTAGCATTCACAATTTCGCCCATTGCTACGACAATCTTGCGATTTCCTACATAAGGATTACGTGCGTGTGCAGTTAGCATATTGTCGAGCATTAAAACATCTCCCTTTTGCCAAGAGAAAGCAATTTCAGCTTGTTGATAAACAGCAGTAACTTCATCAATTACTGATTGCTCAATTGGCGTACCATCACCGTAATAAACATTTCGTGGTAGGTTGTCTTCACCGAATAATGATAATAGAGACTCGCGGACTGGTGTATCTAAATAAGCGATATGATGCAATTGAATTTGATTGAAAAATACTAATTCACCTGTTTTGGGATGTTTAGCGATCGCTTGCCGAATTTCTTTTGTTTTTAAACCGCCGTCTGCTTTCCATTCCCACTCAATTCCATTTTGATTGCAGAATATTTCTACTGCTGATTTATCTGTGGTATGAAAGAAGTTTTGCCAACTAACATCTAGTCCATCTGTGTAGTTACGGACATACATTAATCCCTTTTGGGCAAATTTTTCTATAATTTGAGAATCTAGTAATTGATAAACTTTGCGACAATCAACAATTGGTGTCTCTCCCCGTTCTTGTGCTGGTTGCACACAGTAAAACCAAATTTTCATCGGCCATCTGTGCATATGGGAGCTTTCATTGTGGAATAAAATAGCTTTATCTGCGGGATAAGGTGTAGAACCATAAACTTTACCGCCTAATCCTTCCCTTGGTAAATCACCATATTCACCAAATAATTCTGGACAAATAGCTTGAGCAAAGTTTTCAAAATCCGCTACAGAATTGGTGTTAAATCCTCTAAAGAGGATAGCACCATGTTTCAATAAATTAGTATCGATAAATTCTCGATTGTTTTTAGCCCAATCGATGATATCCAAGTCAGAGACATGAGGTTGACAAACTAAAGGTAACGTTTCTCCTGGCTGAAGATAACAAGTTTTAACTAATTGTTCTTGAGTCAAGCTGATAGCTTTAGGCTTGACCATTTTGAATTTTTGGAAGTTAGCCGACTGACGTTTATTCTTTTCGCTGATTTGTTGGTTTATTTCGTCTGAAGTCAGCATTTCTAAAGAACTAATCTTGGTATCTGGCTGCGCCACAATGCTAGTGAAGAGGGTTTTAAAGTGTGTGGAAAGGCGAGCGATCGCACTTTCATCAAATAAATCTGTTTTGTAATGCCAATTAAAGGAAATTTTCTGTTCTATTTCTACAGCAAATAAAGCTAAATCAAACTTTGATTGTCCATCTTCAATTTCTAAAGGATGTACTTTTAAATCAGCCAGTTCAATTTCTGGTGCAGGTGTATTTTGCAAAACAAACAGCACTTGAAAAAGAGGAATTTTCTGTAAATCTCTTTCCGTTTTTAACTCTTCTACTAGTTTGTCAAAAGGTAAATCTTGGTGAGCATAAGCTTGTAACGTAACTTCGCGCACTCGTTGTAATAACTCCCTAAAACTGGGATTACCACGCATATCTGTGCGTAACACTAACAGGTTAATAAAAAAACCAATGAGTAATTCAGTTTTGCTCTGAGTGCGATTAGCAATATCTGTACCGACAACAATATCATCTAGATTAGTGTAGCGGTAAAGTAAAGTTTGCAAACCTGCCAGTAAAGTCATAAACAAACTGACATTTTCTTGGCGACTCAATTCGAGAATCTGTTGCGATAAATCTCCAGATAGTTCAAAACTGTAACTCGCACCTTTAAAAGTAGGAATAGCTGGTTGAGGACGCTGAATAGGTAACTTTAAGGTTGGTAAATTACCACCTAATAATTGTCTTTTCCAATAGGATAATTGCGATTCTAAAACATCTCCTTGTAACCATTGCCTTTGCCACACAGCAAAATCAGCATATTGTATTGGTAAAGGTGTTAGGGGATTAGGCTTAACATGAGAAAAAGCCTCATACAAAGTTACCAGTTCTTGAACTAAAATCCCCATCGACCAACCATCAGAAATAATATGGTGCATTGTCAACAGCAATATGTGTTCTGTCTCATGCAGCCGCAGCAGTTTGACTCGTAATAAAGGACAACAAGTGAGATCAAAAGGCGTTAATTCTTCTTCTGTAGCCAATTTCTGCACTTGGTTAGCTTGTTCTGATGCTTCTAATGCTTGCAAGTCTACAATCGGCAATGACAAATCTAAATTTGGCACAATAACTTGCATTGGTTGTCCTTCCACAGCAACAAAGCTAGTTCGCAAACTTTCGTGTCTTTGCACAACCGCATCGAAGCTATCTTTTAGTGCAGATATATTTAGTAAACCCGTAAGACGAACAGGTAGAGAAACGTTGTAGAGGGGACTATCCGGTACTAGCTGGCTGATAAACCATAACCGTTGTTGAGCAAAGGAGAGGGGTAAATCTCCATTGCGTGAAACAGGTTGAATAGGAGGATATTCGATAATATTTGCCGACTGCAACGAGGTTTGGATATTTTCGGCTAACCCAGCAACAGTAGGGTTGGTAAATAAACAACTCAACGGTACTTCCACATTGAAAGCATCTCGCACCCGTGAGATAACTTGAGTAGCCAGCAGTGAGTGTCCACCTAGATTGAAGAAGTTATCGTGAATACCTATCTGCTGCACGCCTAAAACTTCAGACCAGATTGATACCAGTTTTTCTTCGATGGGATTACTTGCAACCACATAATCCGCTTCTAACTCCAACCGTGTCTGATCGGGAGAGGGAAGCGATCGCCTGTCTATCTTACCATTTGCTGTTAATGGCCAAGCATCAACTAGCACAAACGCTGAAGGCAACATATACTCAGGCAGCTTTGATTGGAGATACTGGCGCAGTTCTGGTACAAGCTGGCGAGCAATTTTACCCTGCAAGGGATTGTTTGCGTAATTATGCCAAGATTTGAGGTATTGTTTTTTTCTAGGAAAAGCAACTATTTTTCCTGTCACTGGGGTTTGTCGCCGTAAGATAACATCATAACAGCCATCAATACCACCATTTGTCCAGGTAATTTCTATTTTGTAAGGTAATTTATCGCCCAAAGCCCATATATCTTCGGGTTCTACGGCTTCTTTTAAAATCTCTTGCTGCAAAGACCGCAGTTCACCTACTGTTTGCGGTGCTGATTCCTGTTTGAGCAGTTCTAAAGTTTTAACTTCTGCTATCAAACGCGCATCTGGTACTCGGCGCAGACCTAGTATTTGCGGTTGGGTGGACTCTAATAACTGCACAAGCGCGGTTAATGTTAATCCTTGCTGTTGCCAGTCTAACCAAGTAACATCTGTTGGAAGCTCAACTTGATTACCAACATGGAGAATTACATCATAACGAAACAGGCTGAGTTCGTTGCGGTCATAGCCACGCTTCGGCTGAATCTGAACATAGGTAATTTGAGGTAAATGCTGCGGTAATGCGAGAAAGAAAGCCGGGTCAATTACCAATTCTTCTTCTTGATTGAGGCGTTGTTGTATTTGCTGTAGCAACTCCTGTGTTGATAAAGAATCAGGCGCATTATACAAAGCAATTGAAGTGTGAAACGCACTCAGTAGCGTTAAATTACGCACATCTCCGACAAAAATTTTCCCTCCAGATTCAACTAATTGACTTGCTCCTTCGAGAACGCGCAATAGATAGTTAATAGTCGGAAAATATTGGATAACTGAGTTAATAATTACAGTATCAAAATTAGTAGATTCGATTTCCTCAAAGTTATCTGCTAGCCTTTGAAACAACCGGACTTGAGGTAATGGGTTTTGTTGAGTGTCTAAAACTTTTTGTACATAGTTCAAAGCAGTGGCTGAGAAATCTGTAGCCCAATATTGGCTAGAGTGGGGTGCAACACGCAGGAGTAATAATCCGGTTCCACAACCAATTTCTAGGACACGCTGTGGTTGACAAGCTAAAATTCTCTCAACTGTCGATTCTACCCAATACTGCATTTGGTCTTGCGGTATTGGTAAATTTGTATAGCTACTGTTCCAACCAGTAAGATTTAACGATGCCTCGTGATTGGAATTAGTCTGGCTATAGGTTTCATCATATAGCGATCGCCACTCTGAAACTTGTTGAGCCAGCAATTCCTGTTCATTAGACAACGAAGACGGAATCAAATAAGATATCAATCGATTATCTTTGCTGAGAACCAAGACATCTTCTACAGACTCATGTTGTCTGAGACTCGCTTCTATTTCTCCTAACTCAATACGAAAGCCACGAATTTTAACTTGGTGATCGATACGTCCGAGGTATTCAATATTGCCATCTGGAAGATAACGAGCTAAATCACCAGTTTTATAAATCCTTGTTGAGTTGTTGCCAAAACAATGATTAATAAAGCGTTCCTCAGTCAATTGAGGACGATTAAGATAGCCTCTCGTCACACCAGCACCACCAACGTAAATCTCTCCGGGTACACCAATTGGTACTAGTTGTTTATTTTGGTCTAATAAATAAATTTGTAAGTCGGGAATAGGACGACCAACTAAACTTTTTGTCTGGTCAATATCGGCTTTAGTTAAAGGATAATAGGTAACGTGTACGGTAGTCTCTGTAATGCCGTACATATTGACTAATTGTGGTACTTGGTCGCCGTGACGGTCAAACCAAGGCTTTAAGCTTTGAATTTCCAATGCTTCGCCACCAAATATTACTAACCGCAAGGATAGTGGCTTGGCGTTGTCATTTGCTTGTGCTTCTGCATACATCAACTGCCGAAATGCAGAGGGAGTCTGATTGAGAACTGTGACTTGCTCTTGAGAGAGTAAGTCATAAAAAGCATCTGGTGAGCGACTAATCCAGTAAGGAACTATTACTAGCTTTCCACCGTAAATCAGAGCGCCCCAAATTTCCCACACAGAAAAGTCGAAAGCATAGGAGTGAAATAATGTCCAAACATCTTGCTGATTAAAGTGAAACCATTGTTCAGTTGCGGTAAATAAACGCACAACATTTGCGTGGTTCACCAAAACACCTTTAGGTTTACCTGTGGAGCCAGAAGTATAAATTACGTAAGCTAGGTTATGGGAGTTAACATTGCAGGTAAGATTTTCTGAACTTTGAGTTGCGATTTTATTCCACTCGCTATCTAAGCAAATTACTTGCGCTTGGTGTGAGGGAAGCTTCTCAATTAGATGCTGTTGAGATAATAGAATGGAGCTTTGAGAGTCTTCCAACACAAAAGCCAAGCGTTCTTGGGGATAGGTTGGATCTAAAGGTATATAAGCACCACCAGCTTTGAGAATACCCAAAATCCCAATTAATATTTCGAGCGATCGCTCTACACAAATTCCAACTAAACTATCTGCTTGTACTCCCAAGTAACGCAAATAATACGCTAGTTGGTTTGCTTTTTTATTAAGTTCGCTGTATGTCAACTGCTGGTTTTCAAAAACTACTGCTACTGCATCAGGTGTTTGTTCTACTTGTGCTTCAAACCACTGATGAAGACACTTTTCTAAAGGATAATCGACTTGAGTATTATTCCACTCTACTAATAGTTGATGTTGTTCAGTTTCTGTTAATAATGGCAACTCAGATAGCTTGGCTTGAGGGTTAGCAACAATACCAGCAAGCAAGGTTTTAAAATTTTCTATTATCCGCCCAATTGTGGTTGCATCAAACAATTCAGTGCTATATTCCAAATTTGCGCTAATTTGCCCATCATTTTCTTCTGATAAAGTCAAATTTAAATCAAATGCTGCTGTTTGATTTTCGTATTCCACCATACTTAAAGTCAAGTCAGGTAAATCCAGCACTTCCATAGGTGTATTCTGGAGTTGAAAAGAAACCTGAAATAGTGGATTGTAGCTTAATAAGTTACGCTCTGGTTGAAGTTCTTCGACTATTTTTTCAAAAGGAAAATCTTGGTGATCGTAAGCTTCTAATGTCACTTCACGCACTCTCACCAACAACTCTCTAAAAGTCAGATTGCTATCAAGATGAGTCCGCAACACTAAAGAATTGACAAAAAAACCAATGAGTTTCTCAGTTTCGCCTCGGTTACGATTAGCGATTGGTGAACCTATGCAGATATCCTCTTGACTAGTGTAGCGGTGCAATAAAACTTTAAAAGCTGCCAGCAAAGTCATAAACAAAGTTACTCCTTCACGGCGACTTAAAGAATTTAACGCCTCAGCTAAATCCTTGGATAAAACAAAGCATTGAGTCGCACCTTGCAAAGTAGAAATTGCTGGTCGTGGTCGGTCAGTGGGTAGATGCAGTATTGGAGGATTAGCTAGTTGCTGTTTCCAGTAAGCTAGTTGTTCATCCCAAACCTTGCCTTGTAGCCAATTTCTTTGCCAAACTGCAAAGTCAGGGTATTGAATGGGCAATTCTGGCAGAGAAGGTACTTTACCATGATAAAAAGCCGGATAGAGTACAGCTAATTCATCCACTAGCACTCCTATCGACCAAATATCAGAAACGATATGGTGCATGGTAAATACCATCACATATTCTGTTTGATTTAACTGTAATAGCTTTACCCGCAGTAACGGGTCTCGTGTCAAATCAAAAGGAATTAGAGATTCTTCAATAATTATTTTTTGTAATTCTTGCTCTTGATCTGCTGATGATACTGTACACAAATCAATTATTGATAGTTTTAAGCTTAAAGATGAAGCAATTACTTGAACTGGTTTTCCTTCTACGGCATTAAAAGTAGTTCTTAGAGCTTCATGCCGTCTAATAATTTCGTTGATGCTTTGTTCTAGTGCCGTTATGTTTAGCTTACCTTGCAAACGCACAGCATTAGTAATGTTATAAAAAACATTACCTGGTTGCAGTTGTTCGATAAACCACAACCTCTCTTGGGCAAAAGATAAAGGAAAAGAGTTAGATTCTCGACTTTGAGCAGTAATAATTGTGGGTGCAATTTTCTCTGTTTGCTGGTTCAGCCGTCGCAATAGCAGTTCGCGCTTTTCAGGAGAAAGAGCAGCAATTCGTTTAGTAAGGTCTGTCATAGTTTTCGTTCTCCCTGATTAAATATTGTCTGCACTAAGCACAGATGAAATTTCGTCTTCTGGCATTTGTTCTAGTTCTGTCAACATCTGTTCTAGTAATTCACTATCTGCCTGCTCTACCTGTTTTTGCGCGATAATTACTGCCAAGTCGGCTATAGTTGGTGTAGCAAACAGTTGGCGTAAAGATAATTCCACCCCAAAAGCCTGATAAAGCCGAGAAGTAACTTGGGTTAAAAGTAGAGAATGTCCCCCTAGATCAAAAAAGTTGTCGTAAATACCGACTTTTTCTAATCTCAATACTTCAGCCCAAATTTCTGCCACCACTTGCTCAACTTCAGTACGAGGTGCTACAAATTTTGCTTCTAACTCTGGTCTAACTTGTTCGGGAATAGGTAAGGCTTTACGGTCAACTTTACCGTTAGATGTTAAAGGTAAGGTCTTCAGCATGACAAAGACTGCTGGCACCATATAATCTGGTAACTTTTGTTTGAGAAAGTCACGTAAATTACTGAATTTGGGAATTTCTGTTTTAGAATTGGGAACTACATAAGCAACAAGGCGCTGATTACCAGATTCATCTTGATGAGCTACAACTACACTATTTTGAATATCTGGATGTTGTCCCAAAACTGCTTCTATTTCTCCTAACTCCACACGGAAGCCACGAATTTTTACTTGGTGGTCGATTCTGCCTAAGTACTCAATATCTCCATTGGGTAAATAGCGGGCTAAATCCCCAGTTTTATAGAGACGTGGTGATTTTGCTCCCACAAAGGGATTGGAAATAAATTTCTCGGTAGTCAGTTCGGGACGGTTGAGATAACCTCTGGCTAATCCTGCACCGCCAATATATAACTCCCCTGGGACACCAATAGGTTGAGGTTGGAAGCTTTCGTTCAGGATATAAAGTTGTGTATTAGCAATGGGGCGACCGATGGGGATTGAGCCTGAAAAATGTTCACCATCAGGTACTTTGTAAACACAACATCCAACAACGGTTTCTGTGGGGCCGTATTCATTGACTAGTAAAGTTTCTGGTGCGAACTTTTGCCAAAAAGCAATGTGTTGGGCTGTCAGATTTTCGCCACCGATAATAAAGGCTTGCGTTTTACCAGCCGCTATTGGTGCTGGTAACTGTTGGGCGAGTAGTTCTAGTTGAGCTGGTGTAATTTTAATTAGACTATAGTTGGAATTATTTTTTAGGGCAACGCTTAAAGCTTCAATGCCCAAATCTTCCGGTAAAAGTTGCACCTGATTACCTACCAACAAAGGTGCAAATAGACCTGTAATGGTAGCATCAAAAGCAATAGAAGAATGAACGCAACTACCTTTACCTTTTTCGAGAGGATAAGCGTCAATGCACCAAGATAAGTAGTTAACTAATCCTTGGTGAGTAATTAAAGTCCCTTTGGGTGTTCCGGTTGAACCAGAGGTATAAATTACATAAGCCAGGTTTTCAGATGTAAGGCTAGTGTGAAGATTTTCTATGTTCTGGAGAGCAATATCTTCCCAGTCTTTGTCTAAACAAACTACACGCGCTTTCCCATCTGGCAAAGTTGGTAATAAACGCTCTTGGGTTAATAAAACTGGTGTTTGAGCATCTCCTAACATGAAAGCCAAGCGTTCTTGGGGATAGGTGGGATCTAGTGGTACGTAAGCCCCGCCAGCTTTTAAAATGCCAAGAATCCCTACTAACATTTCTAAGGAACGCTCAACGCAGATTCCTACTAATACTTCAGTACCAACACCTAAATTCTGAAGGTAGTGAGCTAGTTGATTAGCGCGTGCATTGAGTTGAGAATAGGTGAGTTGTTGGTTCTCAAAGACAACAGCAATATTATCTGGCGTAAGTGCTACCTGTTCCTCAAACAGTTGGTGGATACACTTGTCATGAGGATAATCAGCTTCAGTCTGGTTAAACTCAACTAATAGTTGATAGCGATCGCGTTGTGTTAGTATCTCTAACTGACTAATACTAGCTTCGGGATTAGTAACGGTACTTTCTAGCAATCTTTCAAACTGCGCTGCCAAGCTCTGGATGTTTTCAGCCGCAAATAAATGAGCATCATAATAAAAATCTAGTTGAATATGACCTTGTATATAGTTACAAGATAGTCTTAGCTTAAATTTATCTAAACATGAATTAATATGATAAACATACCAGCTATCTAGTTGAGGATTTATCTGTTGAAAATCATAACCGAATTGGAAGTTATTTATTTTTAATGTATTCTCATCATTACTAATAATTGACTGCCAATTATAATATTCTTGCCATTGATAAGCTTCATTTCTATTTTCTGCAACTTGCTCTAATAAGTCACTAATTTTCTGATTTGTCTGTAGTTTATATTTACATGGTAAATATTTAACTAACAATCCAATTACATCTGCTAATTCTTGATATTTCCTGTTATCAAATGCGATTCCAATAATTAATTCTGTGTTTCCTGTCAACCTCCAAAGTAAAACTTGCCAACAAGCAAGTAAAAAATCATCAATTGAACTTTGATATTTTTCTAACAAGCCATTGATGTTTACTTCCAAATCTGGGCTAATTTTTTTGCTGATGACTTGTGGTTGATAGTTGATAGTTTCCTGAATTTGTTTTTCCCAAGGCAGTTTAATATCGATTTCAGGATAAATATCTAGTTGCTGCCAATAATTTTGAGCTATTTCACTATCTGTTGTTGTCAGCAATTCATTTTGCCACGTTGCAATATCTACATATTGCAAAGGTTCTTCAGTAATTTCTTGTGATTGTAAATAAGCAGTATAAGAACAATTGATTTCACTAACTAAATTCTGTACTGAAATGACATCACCATACAGCGCAGGTAAGCCAAGTAACATGATGTGCTGGTCAGGAGAAAGTGTTAATAAATATATATACAAGAGTGAAATAGATGCAAAATTAAAGGGTAAGTTATTTAATTCTTCAAAAAGCTCATCACACTTTGTTTGCTGTGTTTGTAAATCTAATTTACTTAAATTGAATTCTTTGTAGGAGAAGCTATTTTCTGAATTAATAACTTGTAGAGGTATTGTCAATCCAGGTACATTTTTAAAACTTGTACGGAGGAGCTCATGACGGTTGACTACTTGAGCAACAGCTAATTTAAAAATTTCTGGGTTGAAATTACCTGCAATCTTTACAGCTAATTGCACCCGATAAGGTTGGTTATTACCTGTTTGCTGCAATTGCCATAAATACCTTTGTTGAGGCGATAGTTGATAACCTTCAATTGTTTCTACTGTATTTTCTATATTAACTTCCTGCATATCTTTATCCTGAATTTAGTTATTTTAATTCTTTATAGCTACAGGGTTCAGCCATACCAACTATGACTTTTCTATTACCCTGAAATGGATTGCGTCCATGAGCAACCAAAATATTATCTAAAACTAAAATATCACCAGATTGCCAAGGAAATATTACTGTTTCTTGGGCATAAGCAGCACGAATTTCTGCAAGGACTTCAGGTTCAATCGCAGAACCATCACCATAGTAGGTGTTATGGGGTAAATCTTCCTCTGAAAACTCTGCTAATAATGCTTTACTAATCCTAGGTTCTAAAGTTGTGATGTGAAAGAAAGCAGCATGATTAAACCAGGATGTTGCACCTGTAATTGGATGTTTAATAATAGCTGGTCGAATTTGACGTGTTCTCAGACGGTTGCTATGTTTCCATTCACATTCAATAGCATTAATACGGCAATACTCTTCGACAACAGTTTTATCTGTTGTTTGAAATACGTCTTGCCAAGTTAGTCCAAATCCATCATTATAATTGCGAACATATAAGACTTGTTTTTCTATAAATTGTTCGCTTGTTTGAGGAGAAAGGCACTCACAAATCCTTTGCGAATCTGCAATTGGTGTCTCTCCTCCCTGTTCGGCTACTTTCAAACAACAAAAGTATATTTTTTGTGGCCAAGTTAGGCAGTATGTACTTTCATTGTGGAGAAAAATACTTTGTTCAGCAGGGTAATCAGTTGAAGTATATATTTTATTACTTACTTCATGACGTGGTGAAGAGCGATCGCTATAATTAATTGGTTCTCCCTTAGCGGTGATTTTAATAAATTGGTCTAATTGAGTTGCTGAATGAATATTGAAATCTCTAAAGAGTAAGGCTTTATGTTTAAGTAACATTGCCTGTATCACTTCTTGATTTTTACTAGCCCATTCTAAAAGATTGACATTTGCTACAGCAGGTTGGATTATTAGAGGAATATGTTGACCATCCGGTAAATAGCTTGTCTGAATTAATTCTGCTGGTGATATCCTGACAGATTTGCGGCTAATCCCTAGATTTTTTAAACTCAAATTTACAACTTCTTGATTATTCATAATTATATCCGAGGTGAAGATTGACGTTTGATGTTTTTTAACATCCGGATATTAGCAGATTCTAATTCTTTAGCTTTGATGGTTTTTTGAGCTTGTTTGAATTCGTTATAGTCGGCGGCTATATCATCTAGATTATTTTCTGGTTTAGCAACAATTTGCTTAATTAGTATTTTAAAATGCTCAACCATCCGGGTAATAGTGTCAGCAAAGAATAAATCAGTGCTGTATTCAAAATAGCCGCTAATTCCTTCTGAGGTTTCTACCAAAAATAAGCCTAAATCGTATCGAGCTACATCAACATTAATGTCTAAAGGCTCTAAAGTTAAATCCGGTAGTTTCAAAGAGCCTAAAGGAGCATTTTGGAGAACAAACCAGACTTGAAAGAAAGGCAGATGATTTTGGTAACGCTCTGGTTGTAGTTCCTCAACAATTTTTTCAAATGGCAAGTCTTGGTGAGCGTAGGCACCTAAAGTAACCTCTCGCACTCGTCCTAACAATTCACGGAAACTGGGATGATTAGACAAGTCTGTACGTAAAACAAGAGTATTGACAAAAAAACCAATTAATTTTTCAACTTCCACGCGATTGCGATTAGCAATAGGAGAACCAACTCGGATATCAGCTTGCCCCGAATAGCAATACAATAAAATTTTAAAAACTGCTAATAGGGTCATAAACAGAGTTACCCCTTCTTGCTGGCTCAGTGCTTGCAACTGCTTAGTTAAATCTAATGGCAGCAAAAAGTTTACTTTCTGGCCTTGGTAAGTAAGTTGAGCAGGACGAGGTTTATCTGTAGGTAGCTGTAAAGGTGTTAAATTTTGTCCTAGTTGCTTGCGCCAGTAATCTAACTGTCTGTGTAATTCTTCTCCTTGCAACCACTTACGCTGCCATACAGCAAAATCAACATACTGAATTGGTAATTCTGGTAGTGGTGAGGCTTTACCTGCACAATAAGCTTCATATAGTGTTGTCAGTTCCTCAACCCATATACCCATTGACCAGCCATCACTGATAATATGGTGTTCATTAAGCAGCAGTATGTATTCTGTAGAATCTAGCCATAACAATGTGACTCTAAGTAATGGGCCTTGGGTTAAATCGAAAGGCTGTTTTGCTTGTTCAATGGCTATTTGGATTGTTTTTGCTTCTTGTTGCTGTTGATTTAGATCACGCAGGTCTATAACTGGCAAGCTTATAGTGAGGCTGGGAGCGATCGCTATTGTAGGTTGTCCTTGCACAATGGGAAATGTCGTACGCAACGCTTCATGGCGACGCACAATTTCGTTGATGCTTTGTTCTAGAGCAGCAATATTTAATTGACCAGAGACTTTTAAGACTTCTGTGTTATTGTAAAAATCGCCGTTTGTAACTAACTGGCACATTAACCACAATCTTTGTTGAGCAAAAGATAAGGGTAAGTTTTCATCTCTGCTAACAGGTTTGATTGGCGGAGTCTCTAATTTTTCCCCAGTTCTGATTTTAGTTTCTATTACCTGGGCGCATTCTGCTATAGTTGGTGACTTAAACAAATAACTGAGCGGTAGCTCTATTTTAAAAGCATCCCGGAGGCGAGATATGACCTGAGTTGCTAACAGTGAATGTCCACCTAAATCAAAAAAATTATCATTATTGCCTATACATTCTCTACCAAGAATTTCTGTCCATATACCTGCCAGTACTTCTTCCACAGGAGTGCGTTGAGTTTGTACAACTTGCTCTTCTGTAACAGGTGCAGGTAATGTCCGACGGTCTATTTTGCCATTTGGTGTGAGTGGCAGGACATCAAGCTGCACAAAAGCTGAGGGAATCATATAATTTGGCAGCTTGTCTTTGAGAAAGTTGCGAATATCAGAAGTTTGCAAGATGCTATTAGCAACAATATAGGCAACTAATCTTTTATTACCTGGGATATCTTCCCTAACTACAACTACAGTTTCACTTATCGCAGGATTTTGACTAAGCAGTGCCTCAATTTCTCCCAGTTCAATTCGGAAACCGCGAAGTTTCACTTGGTTGTCAATGCGTCCTAAAAACTCAATATTCCCATCTGAAAGATAGCGGACTAAATCACCTGTTTTATATAACCTTGCTCGTGATTTTTGACTAAATATATTAGATATAAACTTTTCGGCAGTTAAATCTGGGCGTTTATGATAGCCTCTGGCTAAACCGTTACCACCAATGTAAAGTTCACCCATAACTCCTATGGGTACTGGTTGCAAGTTAGCATCTAATATATATAGTTGACTGTTTGCATAGGGTCTACCAATTGGTACTAATTGTTCAGATGCTAACTCTCCTGTAGTGTGTTCAAAATAAGAACTGTCAATGGTAGCCTCGGTAACGCCAAAAGAGTTAATCAATCGTGTCTCTTCACCAAGAACAGCGCGGAATTTTTGGTAATCTGCTCCATACCAACTATCAGAACCGCAAATGACTAACCGCATAAAATCGAGTTTCTGCTGGCTTTTTTCTAAGTACTCAACGAGGTTTCTTAAAACCACTGGCACAAATTCCGCGCAGTCAACTTGTTGTTGACACATCAATTCGTATAGTTGTTGGGATTCTAATAGTAACTCCCGTGGACACAGCACTAATTTACCGCCAGAACATAAAGCCCGAACAAAATCTCCAGTAAACACATCAAAGGAAAAGTTCGCCATCTGAAGATGACAACGGACTTGAGAACCAAGTTGATAAGCTTTTTCCCAGCTATAGTAGGCATTTACAAGACTACTATGCTCAACCATCACTCCCTTTGATTTGCCAGTAGAGCCAGAGGTGTAAATCAGGTAAGCTAAATTGGTTGCTTGTACGTTGCTGGTTAAGTTAGATTCTTGTTCTTGAGCAATTAATTTCCAGTCTGCATCCAAATAGATGACTTTACCTGTATATGTGCGAAGAGTTTCAGTTAGTTGCTTTTGAGTTATTAGGACACTACACTCTGCATCCTGCAACATAAAATCTAAGCGTTGCTGTGGTTGATCTGGGTCTAATGGTACGTATGCGCCACCTGCTTTTAAAATACCTAAAAGTGCGCTCGCCATTTCTAAAGATCGCTCGACACAAATTCCCACTAACACCTCTGCGCCAACACCCAATTTTTGCAAGTAATTTGCTAGTTGGTTGGCTCGCTGATTTAGTTGGCTATAAGTAAGTTGCTGATTTTCAAATACTACTGCTACTGCATCTGGCGTGCGTTCTACCTGTTTCTCAAATAGTTGATGGATGCACGGATCTGGGGAATACTCAACCTGAGTTTGATTCCAGTCTACTAATAGTTGGTGTTGCTCATCTGCTGTTAACAGGGGTAATTCAGAAAGCCGTTGCTCTGGATTGGTAATAATACCGCATAATAATGTCTGTAAATGCCCTGCCATTCTTTGTATAGTTTGCGGCTCAAATAAGTCGATATTGTACTCTAGAGTGCCTACTAATCCTGCATCGGTCTCTTTCATATCTAGAGTCAAATCAAACTTCGCCGTACCACTGTCAGTTTCGAGAGTTGTTAAAGTCAAACCCGGTAACTCAATTTCTGAGTTTTGGGCATTTTGCAGCACAAACATCACCTGAAATAGAGGTGTATGGCTTAAGTCTCGCTGTGGCTGCATTTTTTCTATGAGAAGTTCAAAAGGCGTATCTTGATGAGTATAAGCTCCTAAAGCTACTTCTTTGACACGATGCAGCAACTCTAAAAAACTGGGATTGCCTGCAAAATTAGTTCGCAAGACTAGGGTGTTGACAAAGAAACCAATTAACCCTTCTATCTGGCTGTGGTTACGATTAGCGATGGGAGAACCGATGACAATATCATTGCTCCCAGTGTAGCGGTGTAGTAATGTCTTAAAAGCCGCCAGCAAGGTCATGAATAAGGTGCTTCCCTGTTGCCGACTCAAAGATTTAAGTGCCAGAGATTGGTCTAGAGACAAACAAAAAGAATAGGTGGCACCACGGGAGGATTGAATAGCTGGTCGCGGATAGTCAGTTGGTAGTTCTAGGACTGCTGGCGCACCATCTAGCTGTTTAAGCCAGTAGGCAAGCTGGGATTCTAGGACTTCTCCGTCTAGCCATTGTCTCTGCCAAGCGGCGAAGTCTGCATACTGAATTTCCAGTTCAGGTAAAGGTGACTGTTGCCCCTGACAAAAAGCTGGATAAAGTGTTGCTAGTTCACGCACTAGCACATCTATTGACCAACCATCCGAGACAATGTGATGCATAGTCAAGAGTGTCACATATTCCTGTTCGCTCAGGTGGAGTAATTTCACTCGTAGCAGAGTGTCAGCCTCAAGGTTAAATGGCTGTTGTGCCTCTGCTAAGGCTAGTTGTCTAACCTGGGTTTCTTGTTGAGCCGGAGGTAATTCGCTCAGGTTAATTACTGATAATAACTGCGGTTTTGCTGGCGAAATAACGGCTATGGCTTGCCCTGCAACTGTGCGAAAATTAGTCCGCAAGACTTCGTGACGGCGGAGAATTTCGTTAAAACTCTGTTCTAGTGCGGCGAGATTCAATTGTCCTTCTAAGCGCACAGCCGCAGGAATATTGTAAAAAGGACTATTCGGCTCTAATTCGCTCAAAAACCATAATCGCTGTTGAGCAAAGGATAAGGGTAATTGTGGCGATCGCGCAATGGGTTTGATAGGCGGTACTTCTAATCCTTTCTCGGCCTTAATCGCTGCTTGAATCTCTTTGGCTAACTCGCTGACTGTTGACAACTCAAACAAGCGACGTAAAGGTATCTCAACTTCAAATACTTGCCGTATCTGAGATATAACACGAGTTGCGATTAAGGAATGTCCCCCCAAATCAAAGAAGTTATCGTTTACGCCTACTTTTTCTAGACCTAGTACCTGCGCCCAAATTCCAGCTAACATTTCTTCTACTGGTGTGGTGGGAGCCACAAAATTAGATTCAGATATGACTTGTGTTAGGTCAGGTGCTGGTAATGCTCGTCTGTCTATCTTGCCATTAGGTGTCAAAGGTAACGCCTCTAACACCACAATAGCCGTTGGCACCATATAATTTGGCAGTTTTGATTCTAAAAAGCAGCGCAGTTCGGAAATTGCTATTGTCTGCTGTGGCTGGACAGTTATGTAAGCTACTAAGCTTTTATTCTCGGTTTCATCTTCTCGAACAATTACCACACTCGCAGATATCGATGGATGTTGGTTAATTGCCGCTTCAATTTCACCCAACTCAATGCGGAAAC
>JAGKSW010000101.1 GCA_018993265.1 Nostoc sp. TH1S01 | reverse complement strand
AAAACGGGGGAGTGGCTCAAGGTAGGATGACTCGTACTCGACGAATGAATGCGGATGAAGTTGAAAGAATTTTACAAAACTATGGATTCGAGCTTATTTCTCAAAAAGGTAGCCATCGTAAATGGCGAAATGATGAGCGTCAACTACAAGTCATTGTGCCTTATCACAAAGGTCAGAATCTGCCAATTGGGACTTTGCGTAATATTATGATCGGTGCAGATATTCCCGAATCTGAGTGGAAAACTGATTAGTAAAAAGTCGCTAGTATGTGTATCAACTTGTTTAGTGACTGAGCTTCTGTTACTCTACGCTCTAAAATATGCAAATACACCCAGCAAAGCATAAAGACTGAAGCAATTATTTCA
Source organism: Nostoc sp. TH1S01 (assembly GCA_018993265.1). Lineage (GTDB taxonomy): Bacteria > Cyanobacteriota > Cyanobacteriia > Cyanobacteriales > Nostocaceae > Nostoc_B. The sequence goes on along the minus strand of JAGKSW010000101.1, from coordinate 34,579 downwards.
TACTTCAGCCTTCATACCTCATACTTTCCTACGGTACTTCAATCGGTATCAAAGCATTTTCTGGTAAATAATCACAGAAACGCCCATTATCAGCCAAGACTAAAATCAAGCGCAGAGGATAATCAGGCGGCACTTGCAAATCTGCCCAAGGCACTGATAATTCTAAACAAGTGTCTAAAGCAACTTGGGCGCGGCTAAAGCGGGGTTGCCATTGATAATCTTCTGCGGCTTCTCGGAACTGCACAGATTGCGTCAGTAAATTAATTTCCAAATGGTGATGGTACAAATAATTTACTGGTGCTTGCTGTGGCAAATCTGCTAAGGGAACTGGACTATTGTGCATGGTCTTATCAGGATAGAACCACAGCAAATTGAGTTCTGGAGGCAATTCATGCCCTGGTTTGACACCACTTTTGAAGTCCAACCTTAAATAGAAATTCAGGTGATCTACCCCATACCAAAGTCTTTGGATCAGGCTGCTGTTGTGCATTGTGCCTCTAGCACCGCCAACTTCTATTCTGCCGGCTTTGTCCCAATCTTGTTCATCACCTCTACCATCAATTACGGGGTGAATAAAGCTTTCTGGAACATGGTTGGCGCGAATTTCATGCACCTCTACAGGTTGAGAGAGATAGCCTGGTACCGGTTCATTTAAGGCTTTATAAATGCCAGATAAATGCTCCCGAAATAATTGATCAAAAATCGCATCTTGATTAGAAGAATGCCCTTCACCAAACCACCAAAACCAATCGGAACCTTCCGCAGCGTACAAAGCTTCCCAGGCGGCTGGGTTGGTTTCTTCAGTAGCTTCAGGATGACTGGCTAAGACTGCTCTGGCTTCGGTGAGGTAGTCCCAAGCTTTATTTTTTGCTGGGTCGCCAATCCAAGTTGTGAAGCTACCATCTACCCAAGAACCACTGTGTAATTGTTCTTGCGGGATAGTGGCTGTGGGCGGAAATTTTTCGATAAATTCGGAGACGGTAACAAGTTGCAATTGAGGGTCATTGCTCAGGTTTTGATATAAAGCTTCCAGGAAGAGTTTGCCGTCTTGGGGATAAAATTCCCAACAATTTTCGCCATCTAAGGCGATGGTAACTAGCCAAGGTTGTTCGCTAGGGTTTTCGCGCTGCTTTTTCGCGATCGCTTGCAGATGTCCGACTAAGTTGGCGGCGGCTTGTTTTGGCTGCATTGACCCGTAGGTAAAGCCAATTAAATCAGACAATCTATGGTCGCGGAAGACAATTGCTAAATCACCTGCTGGGGTTGTCAGGCGATAAGGGCGATACAGCATTTCTGGTTGCTGGACATTCCCTGCACCATCCCGATGGAAGAAGTGTCTCAATGTCCATCCCAAGACAGCCTCATCCGAGCAAATCCACTTAAATCCTTGTTTAATAATATACGGTAATACTTCTGGACTAACAGATTGTTCCGAAGGCCATAAACCTCTAGGTTCTTGACCAAAACGGTCTGTGTATAAATCCCAAGCTTTGCGTAAGTGGCGGGGAATGTCTTCTGCCCATTGGAAGCGATGCTCTGGCAATGTCATATTCGGCACTGCTACTCGACCAGAGTTAGTATCAGCTAACAAAGGCATAATCGGGTGAGTGTAGGGCGTGGTTGTGACTTCTAATTGCCCTGTTTGTTGCATTTTCCGGTGTTGGGGAATAATGCGGCTTAGGATTTGGCGCTGTTTGGCGTAAATTTGCTGGCGATCGCTTAAACTAAAATTCCGTCCTTGTTTTAACCAAGCTGCAATTTCTGGGTCATCCCAAAACAAAGGATCTATCCAAGCTAAATTGTGCCAAGCTAACAAATCGCTGTAATCTTGAACACACCAATTTGCTAAACACCAAGCTTGTCCTTTGTCTTGCCTTTGTTGATATAACTCAGCATAACGAGGATGCGGATCAATTAAAGTATGGTGATTGGCATCAAAGAAATGCTGCACAATAAATTCGTGCTGTTCCCTTGTTAGTTGTTCCGCAGGAGTTAAGCTAGCTGTTAAATAAGGGTCAAAAGCTTTACCAGCAATGTAATCTTCTAATTGCAATATCAAAGAAGGTACCAAATTCACCGTTTGGTGTAACTTTGGATACTGTTCCAGGATTAATATTAAATCTAAATAATCTTTAGTACCATGCAAGCGTACCCAAGGTAGCTTGTATTGCTGGGTAGATGAAAGTGAAACGCCGCTGTCAGGAGATTTGTACAGCGGCTGATGTTGATGCCAAATAAAGGCAACATAAAGTGGATGGGACATAATCGGTAGTGATTAGGTATAAAGTATGAAATATGAAGGATGAAGTATGAAATTTCATACTTGAGACTTCATACTTCAGCCTTTCTGCATTAGTCCCTAAATTACTTGTTCAACTTCAGCAATTTCGGGAATCATTTCCTTGAGGCGGCGTTCCAGACCCATTCTCAGGGTCATTGTGGAGCTAGGACAAGAACCACAAGCACCTTGTAACCGTAATCTGACCACAGGGCCATCAAGTTCTACAAGTTCCACGTTACCGCCATCAGACATCAAATAAGGGCGCATTTCATCTAAAACGGTTTCTACGTTGTCTACTGTCAATTCCATTGTTTTAGACCTGTGAAGTTAGTGATGGTGATGAGGTATGAGTTTTAAGTAGACTTTTAGCACTACTGCGAACTCAACACCCATAATTTTGTTTTTTAGCTTTGTTACATCAATCCTAGATCCAATTGTCGCCAGATTGCCTGTCGTACTTTTACCTTTCTGATTTGACACAAAACAATCACATGCGACTCAACAACTAGCGTCAAGCTATCTGGCGGGAGTCGTGAACTTACTAGTGAATAAAGTTGAAATCAATCATAACTTTACCTTACTCCCCACCCATAGATATAGTGTTTTCATATACAGTCATCAAAAAAGGATGTAGGGTGAGGTTTTGTCTGAATTAACAAGCACAATCCAAGTTACTTTCATTGGAAGAGACAATCACTGGTTGCTGATACAAAGGTACTGTAAAAGTCACAGTTGAGCCTAGTCCTTCACCCAGACTGTAAAAATGTACTTCACCACCCATTGCTTCAATTAGCTTCTGGGATATTGCTAACCCTAAGCCTGTACCGCCATATTGACGAGTGCGAGAACCATCTACTTGAGAAAATAATTGAAATAATTTATCTTGTTTGTCTAGAGAAACACCAATTCCGGTATCGGCTACCCGGACTCTGACCATACCAGGAAATTGCTGTTCTTGAAATTTGACTTTTTTCTGGACAATTTCAGCGGTGATGGTAATACCGCCTTCATGGGTAAATTTAATGGCGTTGTTGACCAAGTTCAGCATTACTTGGAGCAGTCGTTGATAATTACCTTGGACAACAATTTCATCGCAGGTGGTAGGAACTTGCATCCGAAAGCTGAGGTTTTTCATTTCTGCTTGCGGACGCATAAAACTTTCTACACCACAAAATAGCTCATCTAATTTGACAGGAGCGCAGTCTAATTCCATTTTGCCTGCTTCAATTTTGGCGATATCCAAAATATCGTTGATGATATTCAGCAGGTGGATGGATGATTGGTGCGCTTCTAAGAGAAACTGATGTTGTTCTTCTGGGTCATCTGCCATCCCCTCTAGAATCAGCTTTAAAAAGCCAATCATCCCGTTGAGGGGAGTGCGAATTTCATGGGAAACGTTGGCTAAAAATTCACTTTTGAGCCGTGATGCTTCTTCGGCTTTTTGTCTGGCTGCTTCTAATTCTTTATATAAAGTAGCATGAGCGATCGCAGTTCCTAACTGATCTGCTACTTCTTTTGCTAATTCCAGTTCAGCATTTGTCAGGGGATAGCATTCATCCCGCACACCAATGGCAATCAAACCATTTGCTTGGTCTTGATAGCATGTTGCTACTACTAAAACTTTTTGCTCAGGACACAGTGGATATTTTGATACCTCCATCACTACTGGTTCTAAAGTGGCTAACGCTTGAGCAAATGCTGGCTCAGAAGCTACATCTATTTCTAAGCCAAGCATCGAACTGCGTTCTGGCTGATGGTATTCTGCTATAACTCGCACTTTTGAGCTAGAGGGCTGATAAGGACAGATAATGCAACGTTCTAGCTTTAGTGCTTTACCCAAACTATCTACTGTTTGTTGCCATATAATGTCTAAGTCCAAAGTTCGCCGAATATTTCTAGTAATTTTATTTACTAGTTTTTGGTGTTGTTGCGAACGTAAAGCCAACTCGATTGGTGTAGGCGCTTTGGGTATGGTACTGAGTTCTTGTTGATTTACTGTCGCCTGTAATAACCGTCCCATCACTACAACTGTAGTGGCGGCAGTTCCCAGTGGCGGCATGATTGGACAAATTACTAATTCCAACTCGCACAACTCTTGCTGATAGCGAAACCAACATTGCAATTTTTCTGGCACCAAACTTTCTAAAATTCGGTGTAATCGTTCCAAATAAGCTACCTTATCTACAGGAGCAAAAATTTCCTCTTCATGGCTGCTATTTACTAGTTGCTCAGGGTTTAATCCCAGAACTGCGCTGCGCTGCCAATAAAATGTCAGGTAGCGGCCTGACCCATCTTGCATATACACCAACTCAGCACCGAGAGTTGGTAACGAGCCATCCGTTTGATTAGCTATGTCTTCCAGATTTGGAGAAAATAAGTTTGGCGATTGGGAGTTGGCAGTAATAGTCATTTAATCGAGTTGGGTAGACAAGTGGCAACTCAATAAAGTGTTGCTCAAGCTGCTAAAAGCTTTTGCATACTTACATTGGGTGTTTTGGCTGTTATGAACAAGATGATTGACAAACTTGAAACTTGTGTTCTTGTCTAGGAAAAACTTGTTTGTGGCTGTCAATCATTCCACTCACCCCTAGGTGGCACAGGTGTGCGATAAGGAGTACGCGTCAGTTCATCATCTCTAGGAATCTCACCCCGTAACCATTGGCGAATTGCTACCTCAATGACTTTGCTGGGGTCATTGGTAAGATGCTGAATTTGTTCTAATAATTCCGAATCTAGGCGGACAGCAATTTCTACCTTATCGCCTTGTCTTTGCTCCCCTTCGGTAGCTCTCTCTTTCATATTCATAGGTTTATATACTCTGCATTTGTTTTTTCTAAAGCTTTGTAAAGTAGTTCTACTCAAGTTTCGGGTTAGTTTACTGACAAATCTTCAAGGTATAGTTACATAGTTCCCCGAACTCTCACTAAAAATAACAGCTTGAGATTTTTAAGTGGCAATTTTCATAGAACTCACTTTTTCAATGCTCTAGAAGTTTTGTCAGTAAATCAGTAGCTCCGAGCATTTACGAGGTGTAACTGCCCACGATCTCTACACTATGTACTTAATATATATTTATTGTACGCTGCTGGTTGATCAATACCTGCAAGGAAAAATAGACTTAATTATAGAGACTTTATATAGATTTGCAAAATACTTAAGGGGCAACTGAAGTATGAAGTGTGAAGTATGAAGTCTGAAATGGTATGAGCCACAAAAGTATGAGATCATAAGCCAGAGGTACAAAGGCTGAAGGGAAGATGAAATTTCACACTACCCTTCTCCCAAAGGGAGACGCTACGCGAACGGGAAGCCTCGCAAAGCGCGTCTACATAATTCACACTTCATACTTCAGACTTCTCACTTCATAGCAGCGTCTTGGCAAAGAAAGCATTAAAATACATTAAGTAAATCGCTCTTTATAACCTTGGTTGCTGCTTCAGCAAAGATAGTATATGACTGACGTTCCCGCAGTTCGCATTCGCAATTTCTGTATTATTGCTCACATTGATCACGGGAAATCAACCCTCGCCGATCGCCTTTTGCAAGCTACTGGCACTGTTGATGAACGGCAGATGAAGGAGCAGTTTCTCGACAATATGGATTTAGAACGGGAGCGCGGCATTACAATTAAGCTGCAAGCTGCCCGGATGAATTACACTGCTAAAGATGGTCAGCAGTATGTATTAAATTTAATTGACACGCCCGGACACGTAGACTTTTCTTATGAGGTGTCGCGCAGTTTGGCGGCTTGTGAAGGGGCGCTATTGGTTGTAGATGCGTCTCAAGGTGTGGAAGCGCAAACTTTGGCGAATGTCTACTTAGCGTTAGAGCATAACTTGGAAATTATTCCAGTTTTGAATAAAATTGACCTGCCTGGCGCAGAACCAGACCGGGTAATTAGCGAAATTGAAGAAATTATCGGTCTTGATTGCAGTGGCGCAATTCTCGCTTCGGCAAAAGAAGGAATTGGGATTGATGAGATTTTAGAAGCGATCGTTGAACGCATCCCCCCAGCGCCTGATACTGTAGATAAACGCTTACGGGCGTTAATTTTTGATAGTTATTACGACCCCTACCGGGGCGTAATTGTTTATTTCCGGGTGATGGATGGGCGCGTGAAAAAAGGCGATCGCATTTATCTGATGGCATCCGGCAAAGAATACGAAATCGACGAATTGGGTGTCTTGTCTCCCACACAAAAGCAAGTTGATGAACTCCACGCCGGGGAAGTGGGTTATTTAGCCGCCGCTATTAAAGCGGTAGCCGATGCGCGGGTAGGTGATACCATTACCTTATCTAATGCCAAAGCCGCAGACCCCTTACCAGGGTACACCGAAGCTAACCCAATGGTCTTTTGTGGGATGTTTCCCATTGATGCTGACCAATTTGAAGACTTGCGGGAAGCTTTAGAAAAGCTCAGACTAAATGATGCGGCGCTGCATTACGAACCAGAAACTTCTAGCGCGATGGGTTTTGGTTTCCGTTGTGGGTTCTTGGGGTTACTGCACATGGAAATCGTGCAGGAACGGTTGGAACGTGAGTATGACTTGGATTTAATTATTACTGCGCCTTCGGTAGTTTATAAAGTAACTACTATTAAGGGCGAAGAATTATATATTGATAATCCTAGCCATTTGCCTGCACCCAACGATCGCGAGAAAATCGAAGAACCCTATGTACAGGTAGAAATGATTACACCGGAGGGTTTTGTCGGCACATTGATGGAGTTGTCACAAAATCGCCGTGGTATTTTCAAGGATATGAAATACCTCACCCAAGGGCGCACCACCTTAACTTATGAGATACCCTTGGCAGAAGTTGTCACCGACTTTTTTGACCAAATGAAATCGCGATCGCGCGGTTATGCCAGTATGGAATATCATCTCATTGGCTACCGCGAAAATCCGCTGGTGAAGCTAGATATCATGATTAACGGCGACCCCGTTGATTCTTTAGCCATGATTGTCCACCGTGATAAAGCTTACAACGTTGGGCGGTCAATGGCTGAGAAACTCAAAGAATTGATTCCCCGCCATCAATTTAAAGTGCCTATTCAAGCCGCCATTGGTAGCAAAGTCATCGCTAGTGAACATATCCCCGCCTTACGCAAAGATGTACTCGCCAAGTGTTACGGCGGTGACATCAGCCGGAAAAAGAAACTGTTGCAGAAGCAAGCCAAAGGTAAAAAGCGGATGAAGGCTGTAGGTACAGTAGATGTACCGCAAGAAGCTTTTATGGCTGTTTTACGGTTAGATCAAAATTAATTAACAGGGAACAGGGAACAGGGAATAGGGAACAAACGGACTTTCCTGTTGCTTTTTACTCGTTCCCTGTTCCTTCTACCGCAGGGAGTTGAAGAAGAATTCAGGGGCGATGCCCTGAGCTTGTCGAAGGGTCAGAATCAATTCTGAATTCTGTTTGATAAAGACTTTTATTAACTGCATACAGCAACTACCAGGAATGTCTATGGGAAGATTCTCTTGACATTCCTTTATTTATGTCCTGATGGTTTTTACTTAAGTCTGGAAATTATAGCGGTAGTCAGAGATGTTAGGACAATTTCAAAGCTTGAGTGCCAGGAATAGTAAGACTTTTCCTCCTGCCTTCTGCCTTCTGCTATAAGAAGAACTTAGTTTAGGGTATCAAGGTGTATGAGTGTAACCCATACACCCTTACACCCAGCCTTTAAATAGTAGTGTCATAAAACTCAACAAAGGGGTAAGAGACTTCATCCCTCTAGGGACATTTATCTATTAATCTAGTAAATTTCATAAGGTATTTGCGAATCTGCTCAACCTTGCTACCCTGTGATCTATCCCTAAAATTATTAAAAAATTAGAAAACTTTGGTAAACATACCGACTCAACATATTTCTTATCCTTGTATTTTTGAGATACAGCTAGTTTTTTGAGAAATTTATAAAAATTTGGAGATTTTACTACATGAAAATACTTGTATTAAGTTGGGAATTTCCACCAAGAATAGTCGGCGGTATTGCCAGACACGTAGCTGAGTTGTATCCAGAAATAGTTAAGTTAGGACATGAAGTTCACTTAATTACAGTGGAATTCGGTCAAGCACCGATGTATGAGGTAGTGGAAGGCATAAATGTGCATCGGGTACCGGTGGGACATAGTAATGACTTTTTCCACTGGATTGTCAATCTTAACCAAAGCATGGGTCATCACGGTGGTAAGTTAATTTTGGAGGAAGGGCCGTTTGATATTATCCATGCCCATGATTGGTTAGTGGGTGATGCTGCGATCGCCCTCAAGCATACTTTTAAAATCCCTTTAATTGCAACAATTCACGCCACAGAATACGGACGCTATAACGGCATTCATAACGATATTCAACGCTATATTCACGGCAAAGAAAATTTACTCGCTTTCGATGCTTGGCGAGTTATCGTCTGTACAGACTATATGCGCCGGGAGGTAGAACGCGCCCTCAGCAGCCCTTGGGATAAAATCGATGTGATTTATAACGGTATCCGTCCAGAGAAAAAACAGCATCACGAAGATTTTCACGCTCAAGATTTTCGCCGCCAATTTGCCGAAGATGGTGAAAAAATTGTTTACTATGTCGGGCGGATGACTTATGAAAAAGGTGTACCAGTATTATTAAATGCTGCACCCAAAGTCCTTGCAGAGATGGGTGGTTACGTTAAATTTGTGATTATTGGTGGCGGTAATACCGATCATCTTAAACGCCAAGCCGCAGATTTAGGCATTTGGGAGAAATGCTATTTTACGGGTTTCTTATCTGATGAATACTTAGATAAATTCCAAACCATCGCCGACTGTGCGGTATTCCCTAGTTTTTATGAACCCTTTGGTATTGTGGCTTTAGAAAGCTTTGCATCGCGTGTACCTGTGGTAGTTTCCGATACGGGTGGTTTCCCGGAAGTTGTTCAGCATACCAAAACAGGTATCGTCACTGGGGTAAATGATCCTGATTCTTTAGCATGGGGAATTTTGGAGGTTTTGAAAAACCCCGAATATCGGCAATGGCTGGTAGATAACGCTTACGAAGATTTAGAACGCCGCTTTAGCTGGTCAAAATTAGCCCAGCAAACAGAATCAGTTTATCAGCGAGTGGTGCAGGAGCGATCGCAAGTTATCTGGTAATTCAACACAGAGTAAAACTGAGGATACTGCCCCTAAATCAGAGAATCAATGATTACTCTGGACTATTTGACGTTAAAAAACATTACAAGCCCTGTACGCTGGGAATTTCAAGCCTTCTGATGCGAGAGTAAACAGTAAATGCAGTTTGCTCTATAAAGTTAGTATGACGAAGGCATTCCCAGATATAGCAAAGTTCTGGAAGAATTTGGGAACTGTGTTGTTAAGGATGGGTGCCAGTTTAATAACCCGTCTTACAGCATACCTGAAACGCCACTTCATTGACAACACTGTTGATGTTGTTCCGCCCCTTTCCCCCCTTCCTCATCTAGCTGGCCCCGTACTGAACTTAGGCGGCGGTGGCCCTGATGTTGAGAGGGCTATTCAATGGATGATTGACCAAGTTCGTGGAGATAGCTCAAATAAAGTTGATGTGGTAGTTCTCCGTACCTATGGCAGTGATGACTATAATCACCTCATTTACGGTATGAGAGGTGTGAACTCAGTCAAAACACTCATCGTTAGTAACCGCAATGATGCCAACCGAGATGATATCGTCACCAAAGTCAGAAAAGCTGGTGTAGTTTTCTTTGCTGGGGGAGACCAATGTCAATATATCCGCAGTTGGAAAAACACCAGACTAGAGAACGCTGTCCGAGAAGTCTACGCTAGAGGCGGTGCAATTGGCGGGACGAGTGCAGGTGCAATGATTCACAGTGAGTATATTTACGACTCTTGTGCTTGCGAAGACAGCATAGAAACAAGAGAAATACTCGAAGACCCTTATCGAAATATCACCTTTACATACGATTTTTTTCAATGGGGTCATTTGCGCGGAACCATCATCGATACCCACTTCGATAGCCGCAAACGTATGGGTCGCATTATGGCTTTCATTGCGCGACAAATTCAGGATGGTAAAGCTAACCGCGTTTTAGGAATAGCTATAAGTGAGGAGACATCACTTGTCATCGATAAATATGGTCTAGCCAAGGTGATGGGGAGAAACGCCGCCTACTTTGTTCTGGGAGACCACCCACCAGAGGAATGTAAACCCCGAACACCTCTCACTTACTATGACTATAAAATTTGGCGAGTTCCCAGCGGCGATACATTCGACCTCAGAAACCCACCAAATCGAGGTCATTACTATAGAAGTGTGAAGCGAGGCAGATTTAATTCCGATCCTTACTAATACGGACTAAAAACTCCGCGTACCTCCGCGTTTACCTCCACATCCCTCCGCGTTTAAAACCTCAAAGACTGCGTAGTGGAGAAAGCCCCTACTAAACTTCTCTCCACTAGCATAATTTACAACTTCGTCCCACACTCAGAACAGAAGTTATGGTTCGGCGCATTCATGCTACCGCAGTGACTACAACAAACAGGTTCTACAGAACTTGTTGGTGGTTGCTTGGGTAAACCGACCATTTGAGCGTTGCTCTTCCCAGGGGCTACCATTGGATAGCAGTTTTCATCTCTGGTGACGTGAACATTTAAGATGACGGGGCCGTTATGTGCCAACATTTCGGCGATCGCATCTTTTAATTGCTCCCGTTCTTTAACTACAATGCCTTTGATACCGTAAGCTTTAGCCAACAACTCAATATCTGGCATCCCAACTTCCATATTGGAACAAGAGTAACGTTCGCCGTGGAAGGCTTGTTGCCATTGGCGCACCATTCCCTGCCAACCATTGTTAACGATTACAGTCTTGACATTAATCCCATATTGTGCTGCTGTTCCCAATTCTTGTAAACACATTTGGAAACTCGCATCACCACTGATACAAATTACTTCTTCGTTGGGGAAGGCGACTTTTGCACCGATAGCCGCAGGTAAGCCAAAACCCATCGTTCCTAAACCCGCGCTGGAAATCCAACGGCGTGGGCCATTCTTGAGGAACTGCGCCGCCCACATTTGATGCTGACCCACATCTGTGGTGTAGAAGGCGTGGGGTGCTTGGCTACCAACTTCGACAATGGCTTCTTGGGGAGAAATGCTGTCGGGGTTTTGGGGAACAACTAAGGGGTATTCTTCCCGCCAACGGTTAATTAAATTCAACCATTCTTGGTTTTGATTGGGTGTGGGTTTAATTCCAGATTGCTTGCAGCGCCGCAACAAATCAACCAAGACATTGCGGACATCACCAACAATGGGTACATCGGGGACACGGTTTTTGCCGACTTCTGCTGGGTCGATGTCAATGTGAATTACTTTGGCGCGGGAAGCGAATTCATCTAATTTACCAGTAACGCGATCGTCAAATCTTGCACCAACACAAATCAGCAAATCGCAATCACTCACAGCAAAGTTAGCGTAGGCTGTCCCGTGCATTCCCAACATCCCCACAGACAGAGGATGATGTTCATCAAATGCCCCAATCCCCATCAAGGTAGTGGTGACAGGAATATTGAATAACTCAGCTAACTGTTTAACTTCTTCATGGGCGTTAGATGCGATCGCACCACCACCAACATACAATAATGGGCGACGGCTTTCTTTAATTAACTTAATTGCCGCATTGATTTGCCGGGGATTTCCCTTAACGGTGGGGCGATATCCAGGTAATTTGACTGCACCTGGTTCTACAGGTACATAATCAAATTCTTCAAACGCCACATCTTTGGGGACATCAATTAAAACTGGCCCTGGCCGTCCGGTGCTGGCAATGTGGAATGCTTCAGCCACAATTCGCGCCATGTCTTTCGGGTCACGCACTACATAAGAGTGCTTGACTATAGGTAAAGTAATTCCGTAAATATCGGTTTCTTGGAACGCATCTGTACCGATCATTTTGCGGGGTACTTGTCCCGTGACTATCACCATTGGGATCGAATCCATGTAGGCTGTAGCGATACCTGTTACCAAGTTTGTCGCCCCAGGGCCTGAAGTCCCAAAGCAAACTCCTACCTTCCCAGTAGCGCGGGCATAGCCATCTGCGGCATGGGCTGCGCCTTGTTCGTGCCTCACCAGAATGTGCTTCAGCGCACCAGTGGATTCCACTTTGTATAAATCATCGTAAATCGGCAGGATTGCGCCACCAGGATAACCAAAAATATACTCAACGCCGTGGCGTAGAAGGCTGTCAAGTAAAGCAAAACCACCAGTTGCCCGTTTGGGTGTCACAACTGACGATGGAGCAGCAGACTGGTTTTGATTATCGGTTTTTGCGGGAGTAATCGGGGAAGGCAAGCTCAAGGTCACGGTCGAACCTCAGATAATAGCTAAGTTAACACTTAAATTCTGTATTTAAGATTTCATTTTAATTGAAAAGTTCAATTTAATGCCTACGGATTTTTAAATATCAATCAGAAGATAGAAGTTACAAACAGATAAATCTGTTCGTGCTAACTTTCTTAAAAATATGAAATAAAAAGTTGCGCTTATTTTAATCAGCAAAGTTGACTATTTTCAATCATAGACAATCAAGCCTGATGATCAAGCTCTTTAAAGAACATCCTGTAAAACTCGGCGGGTATTTTGCCAGGCCCAAACACCAACGGCAGCAACTACAACGCTCATGGTTACTAGAACAACACGCAACCCTAGAGCATCTGTTAATGGGCCAGTAATTGCTAAGGGGACAGATAAAGCTATATTGACGGCATGATTTTGAAAACCAAATACTTTACCGTGCATGGTTGGCGGTGTTTGCTGCTGAATTAAAGTTTGCATGGGTACACCAATCAAGGCAGCACCTATACCTAACAATGCACAAAGTCCTAATGCCAGCATTAAGTTATGGGTAAATGTAAAGACTCCCAAAACCAACGCCATAACTAAAAATCCAATTAAAGGCAAAGGCTTATGGTGCAATTTATCACCCCAGTGACCTAAAATCCCAGCACCCATCACCATACCTACCCCGGCGGCGGCTAAGAAAAAGCCAAACTGTTTTTCTTTTAAGCCAAAATCTTCTGCTAATCGAATTGTGAGAACTGTTAAAGCTGCAAACACACAATATAAGGTAGTTAGTTGCAGCATGGCATTTAAAACCAAACGGTTTTTCTTTAAGTAACGTACACTTTCTGTGAATTCCGCCCAAGGGTTAACAGATCCGCGGTGTTCTCGATGGGGTTTGTGTTCTTTAAATTTTATCGGTTGCATGATTACACCCGATAAAATATATAGTCCGCCAACAATAATCTCTTGACCGTAATCTTCTCCCATTAAGGTTTTTGCCCAACTTAATATTGGCTCTCCCACTGCAAAGCCTACTATCAAAGCGCCCATCATTGTGCTGCTAAATAGGGCGTTGGCTGCCATTAAGTTTTCTCGACGGACTAGTAGGGGAATTGCAGCTTGTTCTGCGGGGGCAAAAAACTGAGTAACTGTGGAGATGCAAAAGGTGAGAACTAATAAAATGAAAAACTCCCTTGGTAAAAAGGGCAGGCTCAATGTTAATAGCCCACGCACAATATCGGAGCCTACCATAATCAGCTTTTTTGGCAACCGATCTACAAACACACCACCCGCAGAACCGAATAAAATGGCGGGGATGGTAAATGCCACCATCAAAGTTGAGTACATCGAGTTCTCGGCTAATCCTGGTGGGGCTGGATAAAATTCCAGTAAGGCAATCATCAACACGAAAAAGACTTTATCTGCCAACTGGGAAATGAGTTGTCCAATCCACAGGAGCATGAAGCCACGATTTTTTAGCAGTGCGCTAAACCCATTATTGACAGCAGCAGGTTCAGTTGGAAACATCGGTTCTTAGTGATAACGACTAGGGTAGATAGAACAGCTGAGGAAAGGAATAAAGTCTGAAGTCTGAAGTCTGAAGTCTGAAATTTTAGCTTTCTAGTAGTTCAATTTTGGATGACATCATTGAAAATCCAAAATCCAACATCTAAAATTCTTCTGTCTTCTATTTCTCACTCCTGTTTACTGACGCTGTTTTCCGGACTATTTTTATTCATAGCGTTTTACCAACAAATGCAAAAACTCAGCAGCAGTCAAGCGCATTTGTTGGGGAGAATCTTCATTTGAAGAATCTACCCACCAACCTTGAACAGTTTGGGGCGATCGCCACATGGATAGATGGTCAACGGCTGGTTCTGCGTAAAAATTATTATGCCCACTACCGAGTAACAAGGAACTCCAATGTGTAAAATAATCGTGGCTGAGGCGGTGAATGGGAAAATTCCCCCATAAAGGTACACCCCATCCATCTATAGCAATAAATGCTTTGACTTGTCCTCCCAAAATTTGCCAATTCCAAGCAGCGGCGATCGCGCCTACAACTCCAGCACTGAAGCTAATAAATACAATAGGTGAATCTGAAGGATTTTTGAAGCGATCGCCCAAAAACTGCAAAATATGGGGCCCTGATAATGATAAAACACCTTGTCCTGGAAAAACCATTGTCTTGGCTATATTGTTGCTTAAGCATTCTGAAATAAAGCTTTCAGTTAGTTCTGGTTTATGAATTCCTGGGCAAATGATGATCATCATTTATCTTTCATACTCTCAAGTTACAGTTGCTAATTATTCTGTCTTTTGTAATTATTATAAAATTTTTTAAGTATTTATCATTAATTAAAAAGCTATAAAAATTACCAAATTATAGTAAATGAATATGGCAAATTAGTTAAATTTCCTTCTAGGATACTAGGTAATTATTTTGTCATACTCAGTATCTAGGATTAAGTCTAAGTATGTCTTTTGAAGTATTGTTGTTAATTTTATGGTTATCCTATCCCCCCGGAAGGGATAATGATTTATGATCCAGAAAAACACATAGAGCTATTACTTAGCTCTTTACTCTGGTTTATATTGAGGAATTGATTGTGGTTGCTACGCCAGAAAAATTGCAACACACCCACGAGCATCTACCTGGTCAAGACCGTGTAGCTGTTTTGCTCATGGGCTATGGTGAAGTCGAAAGCTACGAAGATTTCGCCAACTATAACGAACAGGCTTTAAATTTACTCACAGCGAAGTTTGCACCAGTTCCCACATGGATTTATCCTCCCCTAGCAAGATTGTTGGCGCTATTTGACCGCCATGAATGGGGTCATACACATCATGATTTTATTTCGCCACACAACGCCATATTTGAACAGCAACGAGCTGGTATTGAACAAAATTTACAAGCGAAGTGGGGCGATCGCGTTAAAGTATTCAAAGCATTTAACTTCTGTGCGCCTTTCTTACCCAAACAAGTTTTAGCAGAAATCCATAATCAAGGATTTGATAAGCTGTTAATTTACCCACTGTTGGTTGTTGACTCGATTTTTACCAGTGGGATTGCGATCGAGCAAGTGAATAACGCTTTAGCTGAGATTACGGAAGGAGAAGAACATTGGGTTAAAGGACAGCGTTATATTCCTTCTTTTTACAACGAACCAGCTTACATTGATTTAATGGCGCATCTGGTTGAGGAGAAAATCAACGCTGATTTAGCTGCAACTTACCTACCTTCGCAAATCGGGATCGTGTTAATGAATCACGGTTGTCCGCACAAAGCCAAAGGCTTCACCTCTGGGATAACTGAAAGTCAAGCACTATACGATTTAGTCAGAGAAAAACTAATCAACCGCTATCCTTTAATATCGGTGGGTTGGTTGAATCACGATACACCTTTAATTGAATGGACACAGCCGAACGCTGAACAAGCTGCCAAAAACCTGATTCAATTAGGTGCAAAAATAGTGATATTTATGCCTATTGGTTTCGCTACCGAAAACCATGAAACTCTGTTAGATGTCCACCACATTATTCATGCTTTAGAAAAGCAGTATTCTGATGTGAATTATGTGCAGATGGCTTGTGTTAACGACAATCCAGAATTCTTGGCAATGGCCGCAGAGTGGGCAAATCCTCATATTGCTGAGCTATTGTCAGCGCAAGCTTTGACAGTTAATCCTCATGTAAGTGAGCATCACCACCATCACCATCATCATTAAATAAATTAACGTGAGTTTGGCAGACTTCTCCCTTCCAGCCTCCCTCTCCTAAAAGGCGAGGGAGGAGTAAAGAAAAATCTGGGTTTTATTCCCCTCTCCTCGTAGGAGCTACGGTGTACACACAAGTCGAAAATCGGCAGTATCAAACAGCATCCCGCCTAGAACTAAAGTTCCAGGCTCATAGCCAAAGTCCACAAAGCGTGGACTGAAATACATTTTTAGTTGAGTCATCTTCAGATGACTTGCGCTGTGAGACTCGGAATTCATTCCGAGGCGGGACAGATGCACTACACAAATATTTGTGTGTACACCGATAATCAGTGACATAGAAAAAGTTTTTGCCAAAAATATAGAGATTTTGCTATATCAAAAAGAACCAAATTCTTAATTTTGGATAAAGTCGAGTTTATGTTTGGGCTAGGCGTGGAGATTTGCTTGTTCTTGCAACCAAGAATCTACAGGTTGTCCATCTTTGCGTCTTAATTCAATTTCTACCACCATAACTTCTTTAGAACCAGGAGGAGCAGGTTTTTGGTGGAAAATAATATCGTAGTCTAATGGATTTTGATTGCGTTCTTTTAACCATTCTTGGACTTTGGTTGTAGCGAAAAATGATTGTCCTTGGTCAAACATGCGAGTAATTTGCATTTGGAGGGTATAGGGATTTATGCGACCCATTTTTTATGACCTTTGTAAAGTAATTTAAAGTTAGGATACTGCCTACTCTATGTTATACCGACTGTTATAAAAGCAGGCAGGAGGCAACAATACGCACTAGGGTCACAATTGCGGGAAACTGAAAACAGATCCATTAAATAAGGAGAACTCAATGGGCTGGACTAAAGTTCTAGCAGCTGATGCACTTGCCCCTGGTGCTAGAGAAGTTGTCAATGTTGGTAAGCGGAAAATTCTCTTGCTCAATCATGAGAATCAATTATATGCAGTAGAGAATACTTGCCCACATTTAAAATTACCTCTTAAAAATGGCAAAATTGAGGATGGGGCAATTGTTTGTCCTTTTCACCGCAGTGCTTTTGATTTGTCTACTGGGCAGGTGAATAATTGGTGTCCCTGGCCACCAGGAGTTGGTAAAGTATTGTCATTAGTTTCGCAACAAAAAACATTGCCAGTTTTCCCTGTACGTGTGGAAGAAGGCAATATTTTAATTGATGTAGATAACTAAACTGACATTTTGAGATGATTAATTGGGCGGGCAGAATGCCCACCCTAGAATATTTAATGCTGTTGCATTTTCCAGAAATAGCTGGAAATCCAATTTGTCATAATATGAGCAACAATTGGCACTAATAAATTTCCACTTAACAGGGCGCTATATCCCAAAATTAACCCGATAACAGTTGCCCACATTACGTAAGGCCATTGTTGCGAACCACTCAGGTGTAAAACGCCAAAGCAAAGGCTAGAGACAATCACTGCTACATGATCTAAGCCTAAAGCTGGCAGCATAACACCGCGAAATAATAATTCTTCGCTTAATCCCGGTAGTAAACCCAGCCAAATTAAATCAGGCCAAGCTAAAGGTCTTAAGACTAGTTCTAAATAATAATCTGCGCTTTGACGATAGGCGGGCCACAAACGATATGCTAAACCACTCAAGCAGGTAATAATCATTCCTACAGCCAGGCCCCAAAGAAAATCTATTGGGTTCCATTCCCACTTGAATAGGAATACATTACCAAAGCGTAACCACACTTTGGCGACTGTCCACAACAGAATTGCCGTTACCCCCATTGCTATCAGCACTTGGGTACGCGTTAGATAGGGAATTTCTGGGTCTTGTTTTTGTTGTTCTACCACGGGGAAGTATGAAGTGTGAAGTATGAAGTATGAAATTAGGGAAGGAGGACAAGGGAGAGAATGATTATTGACCATTGACTAAAGCATTGGGATTAATGCCTGCTTTGAGGGCTACCAATACACCTACTGCCTCTAAATACGAGTTTACCTGTATGGATTTGATTCCTAAAGGTTGGGCTGGAACTTGGATTTGGGTTTGATTATCTTTGACAGTAATTATTTGGCAGTGGCTTTGACTTAAACTGAGTAAAGCACTGCTACCACAAGCGTTTGCAGGTACGATCGCAGCATCTATTTGATTAGCCCAAATATCATCTTGGCAAGATGTAAATAATTGTTTCTCGACAATAAATTGCGGGGCGCGACTTAAACCAACAAGTACGCTTGGTAAAAAAGTATAGCCTAATTCTTCGGCGGCGGAACGAGGAGATAAATCGGGATAAGGTGGAGTACTAGCGAGGGCTGGTGAATGGGCGCAGGGAATTTGCAAATGTCTGACTAATAAATGACTAATTACGGCTTCTGCGCCGGCTATTGTGTCTACGCCTTTGCCTTGGAGGTAATTCTGTACAGCATCTTCATCAATATCATCGGGGAAACGGGCGACAACTGCGATCGCTTCTGCCCCAGTTTTGTTGATGAGTTTTTCCGCACCACGCAGTAAACTATCTGGGTTGCCAATAGTTCCCCAACTTGCCCCTGATGCTGAAGTGCGTAATTCTACATTTAACGGGGCATCTGTAATTACATAATCTGTAATAGTTAATCCCAGGGTTGCCCTAGCAGCATCAGCAGCTTGCAGGTGGCGTAGTAATAAATCTGGTTCAATACCTTGGTCTAAAAGTAAACCTACTTTATTATTACGGACTGGACGTAAACCCCAATCACCAGAAGCGAATTTATCCAACCCGTAACCTTCCACATAAAAAGCGTTGGGAATGTTCCAATATAAACTTGCGCCGTTGAGGACATTGGGGTGAGTAATCAGGCGATCGCAAACCTGTGCTAAAGTTCGGGCAACAGGTATAGCATCACCCGCATATCCCCCAATCGCCGCCCCAACGCCAGTAGGTATAATCAAAATCGCGGTGTATGGACGCATTTTTTAGTGCTGAGTGAGTAGATGTGTAAATTTAAAGTGAGTTTGATTAACCTCTCCCCAACCCCTCTCCGACGCGGAGCTACGGTATACACACAAGTCGAAAATTTTCATGTTCAACCACATCCCGCCTGGAACTTTAGTTCCAGGCTCATAGCCAAAGTCCACAAAGCGTGGACTGAAATGAACTTCTGGTTGAGTCCTCCCAAGAGGACTTGCGCTATGAGACTCGGAATTGATTCCGAGGCGGGATAAATGCACTCAATCAAGATTTGTGTACAACCTAGCCGACGCGGAGAGGGGTAAAAATACTACTGGTTTTCAACAAAAAAATAGAGTTTCAAAGCCTCTCTCCCTGTGGGGGAGAGGTTTGGAGAGGGGTTTTTATCTTTGTTTAACTCACGTGAAACTACAAGTCTTAGACTTTACCAAGTAATACAATCTTTTAATACCACTCAGCACTCAGCGAGAAGTTGCGTGCGGAGGTTCCCTCCGTTGAGCAAACTTCGGTGACTTAGCACTCAGCACTCTTAGTCACAACTGCTTCTACAGCAACTTTTTGCTGTGCTTCATCTACAGATGTAATAGCCCAACGCAGAGGTTCACCTTGTTTTTTCAACTCAGCTTCAATTGCTGTTTGCAACTCAGTAGAAGTTTCTTGAATGTCGATTTCTGCGGTAATAAAATGAGTAGTCATCGCCGTTCATCCTATTAATTGATTTGTTCTAGAATAGCGGAATGAAGTATGAATTATGAAGTATGAAGTCTGAAATCTTATTCTTCAGACTTTATAGGATGTTTTTAAAGTACCGGACTGTATCAAGATTCCCTTGAGCCTCTCTTTAAAAAGCTACGGTGTACACAAAAATTTTCATGTTCAATCACATCCCGCCTTGAACTAAAGTTCCAGGCTCATAGCCAAAGTCCACAAAGCGTGGACTGAAATACATTTTTAGTTGAGTCATCTTGAGATGACTTGCGCTATGAGACTCGGAATTCATTCCGAGGCGGGACTTTTAAAACATCCTTTCAGACTTCATACTACCCTTCGGGAAGCCACCCAAAGGGTGTCTACACACTTCATACTTTATTTAAAACATCCTTTCAGACTTCATACTTCACACTTCATACTTTATTGGTCTTTGCCAAATTGCAACTGATAAACTATCTCTTCTTTTTCAGTCTCAATTTTCAAATCAGAACGGGGATAAGCGACACAAAGTAATGTATAACCTTGTTTTTGTAATTCTGGACTAACGCCCATACCATCAGTTTGGTCTACAGTTCCTTCGGTAATTTGCGCGGCGCAAGTTGTACATACGCCAGCATGACAAGAACTAGGCAGTCCTAAACCAGCAGCATCGGCAACAGATAAAATAGTTTCGTCTTCAGGAACTTGCAGAGTATGAACCTTGCCTTGGTGAAGCAGTTCTACAGTGTAGGTATTGGACATATACTAAAAAATGAGTTGCAATAGCCAAATTTATTATTATATCGGAATTATTTAATCATATTGCAAATATTCAATAAACTTTTGACTTTGCCTAACTTCCCATAACTCTTTGCGCCTTTGCACGGCAGTTGCTTCAAGTCGGCAGAGCCGCCCAACGCACTGCCTCGCCTTTGCGTGAGATAAAAATTTTGCTTTTTAACATTCACATTTTGAGCATTACTGCACTAAATATACAATAATTGATTAGCAATTTCGTCTGCTGTCAAAGTATCAAGAAGAATAGCAACCCTTTCGGCAATTTCATAGGAATTTCTACGTTTAGCAATCAAAATCCCTGCATGAGTTTGACTATTAACTACATAATTTGTGTGTAATTCTTCAAAATCAAGTCGATTATGTGTTAATATACAACGTCCAATAGATGCAGCAAAAGCTAATTGTTTTTGATCTGGTTCTCCTAACATTTGCTGTTCTCTGGCTGTCGTTGCATCAAAACCTCTTGCTAAAAGTAAAGCACCAACTAAAACATCTACATCTTCATCAATATAAACTTGAGCAAAAATTGTCATGGTTGATTTAGTCTAGCTTTAATAGCAGGATGAACTAATTCATCAGGGACATGATTGCGTTCTATATATTCATTGATTTCTGCTTGATTATCTAAGTAAAAACTCAAAGCATCAAAAACTTGCGCTAAAGTTAAATGAGGTAAATGTAACGGTATTTCTTCTGGTCTAATACCTAAACGCCAATTTTCAACAATTGCTCTCACAGGTGTTCTAGTTCCTTGAATAATCGGTTCACCTGATAAAATTTCCGGTTGTCGAGTGACATAACGAGAGTTTGTTGTAGCTGTCATAGTGATGAAACTTTTGGCAGTATTTGGTGCTAATGTACCACAATCTGAATTAGAGACAATACGATCGCACCCTCAATTGAGCAATTTGGTGTGCATTTTACCAGCACATCCTGAAAATGCTTTGGTAGAAGAGTTTCATCAATTACTATAATAATCACTAAATATAGTTAAATTTGCTTAGTTATAATGATGCGCGATCGCTTCATCTAACCTACAATTTTATTAACAGAACTATATTAAATTACGGCTTTACTGTGACTGCTAAATGTAAGCCTAAAGCATCTAACAAAGAATTTAGACTGTAAAACTCAATTTCGCCTTTATCGGATAGCATTTTGTCAAGTTTATTGTAGAGTTCCTGGACTTGTGTAGAAAGCTGATCAACTTCACCATGCGATTCTATGACATTTTGCAGTGCTTTACTTAACATCTTCGGGTCGCCTTCTTCTAAAACCACTTCAATATAAGCGGCTGCTTCTAGGGGATTTTTTAAGTCTTGTATTAATTTTTCGTGATAGCTTGTACTCTTAGGCATCATCTCTACTCCTGTAGTCTTGCCAATATTCTTTGGCTTTAGCAATATCTTTATCTTGAGTGCTTTTATCCCCACCACATAAAAGAATAATAATTGTTGAACCTTCTTGACCAAAGTATATGCGGTAGCCAGAAGCATAGTCTATTCTCAGTTCAAAAACACCATCACCAACTGATTTGCAATCACCTAAATTGCCTGCTTCTACTCTGTCAAGTCTTGCTCTAATTTTAGCTTTTGCTTTTCTATCCCGCAGAGAGTCAAACCACTCAGAAAAAATATCTGTACCATCAGTTCTTAAGTAATTCCTGATCTCCTTTGGTTGAACTTCCATAATAAACTGATGAAATTTTTGGCTGTCTTTGGTGCTAATGTACCACAATCTGAATTAGAGGCAATGTGATCGCACCCTCAATTGATCAATTTGGTGTGCATTTTACCAGCACATCCTGAAAAGGGTTTGGTAGAAGAGTTTCATCAATTACTATAATATTCACTAAATATAGTTAAATTTGCTTAATTATAATGATGCGCGATCGCGTTTCTTTAGAAACTGTCTCTCTCAGTCTACCTTTTGGCATTGGTTCGATGTCGTGGAAAGTGAACACCACAGAAAAGAGGGCGGCTTGGTCGCTGTATGTAGAGTTGGTGACGCGCATTGCTGTGCAACCATTACAAATGGAACAGGGTTTAGTGCGAGAAGCAATGAACTCTCTTTATAGTTTATTCGGCACTACCCGCGAAATTCTCAAAGCTGCGGGGCCTGATGTGGGTGCTAGTCGGGATTCTGTGGGGGGAATTGCCATTGCGGTGTTGAATAATGGGTTAAGACCGTTTTTGTCGAAATGGCATCCGTTATTGCAGGCGTGGGAAGCTAGGCGACCTGTGGGGGTGAGTCCCAAGGAACATGAGCAGAGTTGGTCTGAGGAAGCGGTGGCGCGTCTGGAATTAGAGGCTTTGCGTGTGGGTTTAGAACAGTATGCTCAGGCTTTAGCGACTATTGCAGGTGTGGAGGAGTGATAGGTGGAAGAGTTTGATGTGTTTCTTTGCCACAATAGTAAAGATAAGCCTGCGGTTGTTGAAGTTGCCCAGCATTTACAACACAAGGGAATTAAACCTTGGCTGGATATTTGGCATTTGCGCCCTGGTTTTTCTTGGCAAGATTCTTTAGAGGAACAGATAAATCAGATTAGAGCCGCAGCAGTTTTTGTGGGTAATTCAGGATTCGGCCCTTGGCAAGATCAAGAAATTAAAGCTTTTATCCGAGCATTTGTTAATAGAAAATGCCCAGTAATTCCTGTACTTTTACCAGATGCGCCACAAGAACCAAAACTACCTGTATTTCTCCAAGGTTTGATGTGGGTTGATTTCCGTTTACAGTATCCTGAACCGATGGGACAGTTAATTTGGGGTATCACTGGGAAAAAGCCAGGGACAACACCCATAAATCAGCCTACACCACCAAAAGCCCTTGAGCCTGAAAAAGATGACCTAGCCTCAGAAAAAGGTATAGACTACACCAGACTACGCGACTTACTAGCAGCAAAAAACTGGAAGGAAGCCGATAAAGAAACCTATCTGGTGATGATTAAGGCTGTAGGTAAAAAAAATGGCGACTGGTTTACCGAAGACGAACTCTTAAATTTTCCTTGCACTGACTTACGCACAATAGACCGCTTGTGGGTAAAATACAGCAATGGACATTTTGGCTTCAGTGTCCAAAAGGAAATTTACTTGAACGTAGGCGGTGATTTTGGCAAGTATTACGAAGAAGCCTGGGAAATGTTTGGCGATCACGTAGAATGGAGAGTGAAGAGTGGATGGAGAGTGAAGAGTAGCTGGATTCTATACTCGAAAGTAACTTTTGACACCTCTTCTCCAAAGGGACACCTCCCTATACTTGTATTTATGAAGGGGAAGGTAGGGGTTGGTATCTCTTCTCTCGCATCGAGACTTGTAAAGTGTAACTTATAAAGCTTTCCGAAGTTTCTAAAGATTCATTACAAACCCTAAATGCACGGTAGAATCAACATTTCAGATTTCCGATACCTGGCGACCCCTTTGGGGAAGTCAAAAGTCAAAAGTCAAAAGTCAAAAGTTTATTTCTCTAGCTTTGCTTTAGCAGTCACAATTGATTTAGCAATAATTTTAATTAACTGTTCGCATTCATCTAAAAGGCTTTTTACTTGTGCCTCACTCATTATTTCTGATTTAATTAAAAGCCTCAACCAGTATGTAGAGCTTAACACACATCTTGCACTAAGCCCCGACGAATGGAATTCGCGGCTATAAAAACGAAGTCCGCCTACGCGGACTAACGTAAAATCGAGCTTTTTGAGCCTGCGGAGGCAGGCTTTGTTCGTGTAGCCGCGATTTTAATCGTTAGGTGCAAGATGTGAATTAACTAAGCCCCGACGAATGAAATTCGCGGCTATAGAAACAAAGTCCGCCTACGCGGACTAACGTAAAATCGAGCTTTTTGAGCCTGCGGAGGCAGGCTTTGTTTGTGTAGCCGCGATTTTAATCGTTAGGTGCAAGATGTGAATTAAGACACTAAGCCCCGACGAATGGAATTCGCGGCTATAAAAACAAAGTCCGCCTATCGCGCTTGCGCTGCGCTTGGCGCACCACGCGGACTAACAGAAAATCAAGTGTTTTGAACCCGCGCAGGCGGGTTTTGTCTGTGTAGCCGCGACTTCAGTCGCTAGGTGCAAGATATGAATTAAATTGATATTTTTCCTGTGCTTTCTTAATGGCGTAAAGAAAAACCTCACGACATTCTAACCGCGTTAAGCGAAACTCGCGGTTATTGCAGCGTGTCGTGATGTGATAGGAAAAACCTGATTGTAAATTGCGTTTTGGGCGAGGCATGAACAAAATTGCAAGAATACCACGCTTGTTATAATGCACTCACCAACAAACTTTAGTCATCAATGTTATAACGTTGACCATTAAAGTTACAACATTGACCATCAAAGTTACAACATTAACCATCAAAATTACAACATTGACCATCAAAGTTACAATATTAACCATCAAGATTACAACATTAACCATCAAGATTACAATATTAGCTATCAAAACTACAATATTAAGGCTGAAAGTTAAAGCGATCAGCGTTGACTATATTACTTCCAACTCACTTACTACCAAAACTCTCAATTCATTCCTGTGTCCGTAAGCCTCTTTCTCGAAGCTCATCACCTTCTCGCCGACTCCGCGAAACCCACTCTTGAGCATCTTCACCAAAAAGCGGATAGGAAACCATACCTTTCAAGTCGCTCCACTTACGTTTTGCTTGTGCTTGAGTAACGTGTTTTTTTACACGCTCTACTAAATGCCCCATCACTGTCAATTGCTCTTCTGGAGTCAATTGCTCAATCTCGCTTAAAATTTTTTCAAGTGACGGACTCATCAAGCTGACCTAAATAATTGCGGTGAATTATACAAAATATTGTACTGTATTCTAGAACTTGAAGATGCAATTATAGTTTTTTCAAACTCTGCGATCGCTGTTGACTATAAAGTTAAAGATGCGCTATGTGATTAACGTGAATTCGATGAACCTCTCCCCAACCCCTCTGTCTTGAAAAGTTTTGCGCCGGGAAACCCGGACGCGCAAACTTTTCGCTCCGGCGCGGAGAGGGGCTAAAATATCAACGGAAAATTAGGGTTTGTTAGTCTCTCTTTTTTTAGGGGAGAGGTTTGGAGAGGGGTTTGTTAAATCCGTCGAACTCACGTTATGATTAAACTCAGAAAAATTACGCACATCAAGAAAAACTTGTGCTACAAAAAATGCGTTTTTTGCTGAACTAAAATCTAGATTAATTGAGCCAAAATAGCTTTGTAAAGCGTTTAAAAGTATAAAATAATGCCTCGCAAAAAACGTAGTTCCCAGATTCTAAAAAAAGCTGAATTTAGAGTTGCGGGACTAAAAGCTATTGACCCTAATATTAGTTTTGATGATAATTGCAACTTGCAAAACCTGACGCAATTAATCGAGCAGGTTCAAGAAATGCTTGATGATTATAACGCTGCTCTAGCGATGGTTGACTCTTCTAAAATCAAACTGGATGCGATGGAAAAAACCTTAAGTCAGGTTTCAGACAAAATACTGATGGGTGTTCGGTTCAAGTATGGCAAAAACAGCAATGAATATGAACTTGCAGGTGGTGTTCGAGACAGCGAACGCGTCCGCAAAAGTAGATTGACACGCTTGAAATCTAATACAGATAAAACATCAAATGAAAATACAATGACTGCCTAATAACATACAACATTAAGCATACAATAACTTGAAAGGGCGAACAGCCGTTTGCTCCGGAAGCATCCCACTTTTTTGCTTGTCATACCATTTCACTTTATAAATGATGCAAATACAGATGTAGGGGCGAACGGCCGTTCGCCCCTACAAGTTCTTTTATTTGAATCAAGATTTTAGTGAATTGGTATCATTGCGATCGCAACGAAGTGGAGCGTGGCAATCCCATCAACATGTTAAGATTGAAGACTTTGGGATTGCTTTGTCGTTCCTCCTCGCAATGACATTTAGGGACTTCCACAAATTAAATTATCCAAGTTTCACCGCGAAGGCGATGCAAGTCATTCTCCCTCTGCTCCCTCTGCTCACCACAACGACTGTATATTTTTTTAGTTGGAAGTCCCTTACTAACCCTCGCGTGGTTTGAAATAAAACAATTGGGGAATGCTGCGATAATAATATACAAGACCTAATAGACAAGCAATTTGAATTGCACTTAAACCAAGCAAAGGATGAAAATCTGGCTTGATGAAATCAATTAAAAACCGAAAACTTAAGTAAGAAATTAAATAAAACTTAAATAAATCGCCATTGCGATATTGATAACGACGGCGAAGATTTAATACAAATATTAAACAAATACAAAATAATATTTCATATAATTGCGTGGGATGACGCAGAATGCCATCACCAAAATCAACGCCCCAAGGTAAACTAGTGGCAATGCCATAAGTGCGATCGCTCAACCCAGTCAAAAAGCATCCTATCCTGCCAATTGCAGTACCAACAATCAAAGGATAAACAAAAACATCGCCTGTTGATTGATGAACGCCAATAATTTTTTTGGTGATTTCTACGCCAATTAATCCACCTAAAAGTGCGCCGACTACAGTTTTGCCTTGTAACAGCAGTAAACCTAATTGCTGAGGATTTTGCCAAACTAAGTCTAAATGTTGTAAAGCGACTAATACCTTAGCGCCAATTAAAGCCCCAAGCATACCACCTAGAATCACAGAACTGCGTTGACTAGGAGCGATCGCATCTTTGCGAACATTGCACAATAATAAACGAAAGGCGATCGCATAAGCTAAGGATTCAAATAAAATATGCGGATGAATTCGTAATGACCCTAACCAAAAATATACAGGGAAAGTCACAAATTGCTCTCCTTCTATTGTTGTTTTAGATGTTAAATTTTGATAAAAAATATAAATATAGCAATCATACGTGAGTTGTAAAAATTGAGAGGCTCAGATCCCCGACTTCTCAAAGAAGTCGGGGATCTTGTTGTTCACAAATGATTTAGGACTGCTATATTATGCCTTTCCCAATCATTAGTTTGGGAAAGGCATAATAACAGAGGTAGATTTATCAGTGTTTAATTTCTAAATTCAGGATGTAACATCCCAATTGGACTTTTTCTGCCCACAATTCATATTCCAGTCGCAAGTGTTCTGGGAATTGTTTGCCAGAGAGGGTTAATGTTTTCGTAAAATTTCGTAAGCGAATTGGATTATTCGGTTGTAATGATTCGGTAGGCAACCAATAACGGCTAACACCATATACGCCTTGTTCCCAGAAGTGGCGGTAACTTACTTGACCATTACCTTGCATAGTCATAATTACCCGATATGGAGAAATTTCCAGCCACAAAACTCTGGGACTACTGGGAGCGTATGCCGTGTTCGTTCTTTGGGGTACAACTTCCTCTGTACTGGGCGAAGTTTCTACTTCACAAGTAATTAGAGGCGGTGCAGTTAACAGTAAATGAAATCGTTCAGTATCTTTCTGATACAGTGTTCCGGCAGTTTCTACCACCGACCAGAACGGCAGGTCAGTGGAAATTAGTGATAAGCACACAGGCTTGCGATGGTAGGTCAGCATGGGAGCAATATGGGCTAACAGCTATTGAATAACAAGATGAAATTAATCCAGAGAGTCTAGCAGTCCAGAACCAGCAACTAAATAGTAAAACATGCTTCATCTTAACTGAATATGCTGATTTAGTAAGCTAAATATCTAAATATAAAAATAAGTTAAATTTAAATTGAAGTATTGAAAACAACATTTTTCTACAAAGGTAACTTTGAATACAGTGAATAAATACTTATAGTTTTGTGAATGTTAGATTTTGCAACAAATAATTGAAATCACACATTCGTTACTACAACAGCAGATCCACTGTTTTGGGTAGATATAATTACGTGGAACCTCCCTAGCCCAGGTAAGAACGGATTCGTTGAATAGAGAACAGAGTTAATATCAATTGCCGAAATGATGACAAAAGATGGATGACAGCAGTTAGGCACAGACAGCAATTGCCAATCCAAACGGTAGAATGCTGTTACTTTGCATCCAAAAAAATCCCCGACATAGTTTGAGTATCTCCTAAAAACGTAAACTTGCCACAAATAAACATTGAAATTTATTATGCAAGTTTTTAAGTAAATTTAATATGACAAAATAACGATAGGATATATTAATCAGTTGTGATTTTTGAAATTATCTGTGCAGACTGGGAATAGGGAGTAGGAAAGAGTATTGTTGAAGTGTAATGCTTTTTCAGAAATCAAAGATCAGTCCTATATAACAAATTTGTAGTGAGGAGATTTTGGTGATAACCTAAAAAATCACGCAATTTGCCTTATGTATATGGAATTTGGGCGGGAAATCTGCGGCAATCTCGACACCGCACAGACAAGGGAATGGTTAGTTACCAATGGCATTGGTGGTTACTCTTCTGGGACGGTAGCAGGGATGCTGACTCGTCGCTATCACGGCTTACTAGTAGCAGCCTTACACCCACCGTTAGGTCGCACTTTACTGTTGGCAAAATTAGATGAAACTGTATTGTATAGCGATCGCTCTTATCCACTACACACCAATCGCTGGGCAAATCAAATCGTTAGTCCTCAAGGTTATAAACACATTGAATCTTTTGCTTTAGAAGGTACAATTCCTATCTGGCGTTTTGCGGTGGCTGATGCTTTGCTAGAAAAGCGCATCTGGATGCAGCAGGGAGCTAACACCACATATATCCAATACACTCTGCGGCGTGGTAGCCAACCTTTGCAACTAACGCTCAAAGCAATGGTCAACTACCGCGATTATCATAGTGACACCCACAGCAACGGCTGGCAAATGTCGATTGAGCCAGTAGAACAGGGGATTTGTGTCACTGCTTATCCCAGTGCTACACCATTTTATTTGTTGAGTGATAAAGGCAGTACTACATTAGTTCACAATTGGTATTATGACTTTGACTTGGCGGTGGAGCGTTATCGCGGCTTAAACGATCAAGAAGATCATCTCCACGCTGCCACCTTCACAGTTACACTCAATCCAGGGGAAGCACTCACCTTTGCCGCCAGCACAGAAAAACAAATTGATTTACATGGTGAAACCGCTCTCAAATTACACCGCACTCAAGAACAGAAACTATTAGAACTATGGCAAAGTAATCGCCCCATTACAGCACAGGAATCTCCAGCTTGGATTAAACATTTGGTACTCGCTGCTGACCAGTTTATTGTAGACCGCCCAGTGCCAGAAGAATCTCACGGCAAAACCATCATCGCTGGTTATCCCTGGTTTAGTGATTGGGGAAGGGACACAATGATTAGTCTCCCTGGATTGACAATTACCACGGGTCGCCCAGAGGTAGCACGCGCAATTCTCCGCACCTTTGCGAAGTATGTAGACCAGGGAATGCTACCTAATCGCTTTCCTGATGCGGGAGAGCAACCAGAATACAATACAGTCGATGCCACACTGTGGTACTTTGAAGCAATTCGCGCCTATGACAATGCCACAAATGACGATCAGTTGGTGAGTGAACTGTTTCCCGTGCTTGCAGAAATCATCTATTGGCACTGTCGCGGCACACGCTATGATATCCATCTTGATCCCACGGATGGTTTACTTTATGCAGGTGTGATTGGTACACAACTCACGTGGATGGATGCCAAAGTAGGAGATTGGGTAGTTACACCACGAATTGGCAAACCAATTGAAATCAATGCCCTTTGGTATAATGCCTTACGCACAATGGCTAAATTTGCCCGTCAACTAGGTAAACCACACCAAGAATATGAAGCAATGGCAGACCGCGCCTTAGCTAGATTTTCTCGCTTTTGGAATGAGGCGTTGGGTTATTGCTATGACGTGATTGATAGTCCTGATGGTGATGATGCGGCGTTGCGTCCGAATCAAATTTTTGCTGTGTCGTTACCAGAAAGTCCCCTCACACCTGCTCAACAAAAAAGTGTGGTAGAAGTTTGTGGACGAATGCTGCTCACTTCTCATGGATTGCGATCGCTCTCTCCCGACCATCCGCAATATCAAGGAATATACGGTGGCAATCAGTATCAAAGAGATGGAGCTTATCATCAGGGAACTGTCTGGGGCTGGTTGTTGGGGCCGTTTGTCCTCGCCCATCTACGCGTCTACAAAAATCCTGAACAGGCGCGGCAATTTTTAGAACCAATGGCTAATCATCTCACATCTCATGGTGTTGGCAGTCTCAGCGAAATTTTTAATGGAGATGCACCGATGACTCCACGCGGATGCATTGCCCAAGCCTGGACAGTAGCAGAAGTTCTACGTGCTTGGTTGGCGACGCAGAGTTGATTAGTTATTACACTCTTCTGTGAGTAAAACACTAGTACAAAAAGGCTGAAGTATGAAGTATGAAGTCTGAAATGAAAAAACCTTTATAGTGAGCTTTTCAGCAATTTATAATGGGTGCTTTATTTCCGCCGTGCTGTACTAGCATTTTAAGCGATCGCCAGTAGAGATGCGCGAAAATTGTTCGCACATCCCTATGGAATAAGAATACAGTGAAATACTGTAGAGACGTTACATGTAACGTCTCTACATGATTTTAGGTTTTACGCTTGTACCTTATTTTTCCGTAGACTGTGCGTAAGTCTTAACCAAGTATTTTCAAAGCACATACTCAATTGGAATTTTTATAAGGAAGATCAATTCTACGTTCTTTGCGCGATAAAGCTCATCAATGGTGGTGTAGCAGTCGAAGCATAGGTTAGGACTATGTTGGTGGCTGAAACTCATGAAAATACTTAGTTCCTACTCAGCACTCAGCACTTCACTATATTTCCTTGATCATCCTGAAGTACCTCCTGATAACAATCAGGCCGAACGCTCGCTGCGTTTAGCTGTGACAAAAGGTTTCAAACAAGGCTTAACCAATTAGTTGAGCGACTCGCAAAGCAGATGCGATCGCTCCTTCATGTAAGCCATCTCCTAAGTAAGCTCCTGCATGGTAGGTATTATTCTCACCATTAGTGGCAACGACTTCATCTCGATATCGAAAAGATTCAGTGTTATACAACGGAGTGTGATGTTGCTGAATGTGAATCATGCAATCTTTGGCAATTAACTCTTCCAGTTGAAAAGATAGGAAATGATGCTGTGGTGACGAAATACCGCAAAGCTGATTCAACCAGCAGTTATATCCCCAACAGGTGTCTGTCTGGAAGAAATCAAATTCCGAAGGGTATCGAATGCCAAACATGGCATACATAGAACTATCCTTATGAACTGTAGTAGTTGCATAATTGGCTTTCCAAGCACAGAAGCGTTTAATTTCAGCATCAGTTGGGTCAGCTAAAAGTGCCATTACCTGGTCGGGTGGCGTGGCAAACACGACTTTATCAAACTCCTGTATTTCGCCGTTTAATCTCTGAATTTTCACGCTTTCCGGGGTTCTGGAAACATTGGCAATCTCCACATTCAGCAGGACTTCACCTTGAAAGCGTGCCAGAATTTTTTCAATGTAAGAATATACACCGCCTTCAATCCTGAGCCAGTTGACTGCAAGGTAATCGCGTAACATCGGAATTGCTAATTGGGCTGGAAAATCATCAATGAGGTCAAATGGTATCGAGTAGCTATACATTGTCAGCAACTTGAGCCAGATGCTACTAGTAATATTGGCTTTTAGATAGTGAGACAGTGGCTGGTCGTAAAAATCCTTGATGGTAGTAAATCGCGTTTTCAGCCATAATCCAGGGGAACAGATATAGACGCTATGAAATCGCAGATATTTGAGTAGGCGTTGGAGACCTTTGAAGTTTTTGGCGATCGCCACCCCCGATAGCAAGTGACTGCCATTTTTGAGAAACAACGCTGAACCGATATTGACGGGTAATAGTTCCACTTCTAACTCTTGCATGAGAGCGACAAAGTTATGAAATACAGTAGGAAATTCCAACACTCCACTTTCCAAAATTTCATGGCAATCGGATTGATTTGGCTGGACATTTTTGTTTAGTGTCCGAATATGTCCCCCTAACATCGGTTGCCGTTCAAACACAGTGACATGATGCCCTTGTTTATTGAGCAAGTAAGCTGTAGTTATACCACTTGCTCCGCCCCCAATGACCGCAATCCTCATACTTCACCTCTAAATTGATGAAATGAATCGTGCGTGAACGTCTATATTAGCTGTTACCTAGAATTACGTCGCCAGATAAGCGTTGATACAACAAAGCTCCTGTCCAAATGGTGGGAGCAAAACCTGGATAGCCGGATGAGGCGTTGCAGAAATAGAAATTGTTGAGTGAGGTTTCGTGATTCAGTCGCCCTAAACCCATGTTGTGCGGTGTGAGACTAGAGCCGTAGGAATTCCCCTGAGGACACCAGCAGAAGCGTTCATTGGTGGTGGGGCTGCCGGTGATATGAAAGACCAGATGCTGTCTAAAATTCGGCACATAGTATTTTTCTACGACATCCAGAATTGAATCTAGAATTTCTTGCTTTTTCTGGTTGTAGGTTTTACGGTCATGTTCTCGCAATTGCTTGAAGTAGTCGTAATTGGCAACGGTGAGAAATTCGACAATCTGGCAGTCCTCTGGGCAATCCCGTCTTGCTTGGGTCAATAAAGTGGGCGTTGTCATCGCAAAGCTGGGATTGGAAAAGTCATTGTGTACATACATCTGTGCAAAGGCTACATTCAAATCCTCATGTTCTGTATGGAAGAGATTCCACTTACCAAATCCATAGTCGCGGAGGTCGATATCTTTGACGACACAATAAGCCATGAAGTTGGATGCCGAATAATCATAGTTGAGTTGACGGCGCAATTTTGAAGAGAACTTTTCTTCACCAATCATTTTGGCGGCTTGTTTGGGGTCAATGTTGCAAATCACGGTGTTACCCGTAAATTCATGGGTTTGATGGGTGGTGAGATCCATCGCCTCAACTCCCGTGACAGTTTTGTCGGTAACTCTAAAATTAGTGATTTCATGGTTGAGCAACACCTGTCCCCCGTGTGATTCAATCACCTTGACGAAGGAATTAATCACATACTCGAAATGCTGCGTTGGGTAAAATGCGCCTGCTTGATAACCGCGAAATAATAAGACCCAGGCATAGAACGAGAGTTGGTTGGGAGGTAGCAAAAAATCAGGCCATTGCAGAGCTAATAAAGTTTGGGCGGCTTGGGGTAGCTGAAACTTGTCAAATACATCCTGAAGTGTACTATTGAGATACTGAACAGCACAAAATACTTCACTCGCGTTTTTAAGTAGTTCAGTTGGCTTAACTGGAGGAGCGAGTATTTTCAAGCCTACACCAGTCTTTTCTACTTCGCGGACAAATTGGCGGATGCGATCGCTATATTCCGGAAACAATGCTGACAATCGTCGAATCAGTTCCTCTGGTTGTGAGGGAATATCCAACCCATACCCCGGCATTCGCATATGGTCAAAGCCATCTGGGTTATATCGCTCAAAGGTCACGTCCTGATCTAAGCCGAGTTTTTTGAGTACCCGATTCACCGTTTGTCCTTCACCGCAATCCCAAACGTAGTGAAGTTGGGCATTAAATGTATATTTTTTAGCCATTGTAAACGTATGCCCAAAGCCTCCCGGATGCTCGTGGGCTTCGAGGATTTGCACGGACTTGCCAGAGTTTGCCATCAAAGCACCAAAGACTAATGCTGATAAACCACTGCCGACAATGAGATAATCCGGTTTCATAGGATGATTCCTCGGACGATTGAATGTAATTGTCCAAAAAACTATAGGTATCTACTTCTGTAATTGGTGGTAAATTTCAAATACATCTCGAATAAACATCGAAAAATTTAAGTTTACGGCTTATGTGAGTCGGGGTAGCAAAAAAGAAGGGGAAACCACAAGATAAAGGTAACGACACCATTCCTTGAGGCCTCCCAATGACTATGGTAGATGTAGCGAACTGCAAACATCC
>JAGKSW010000100.1 GCA_018993265.1 Nostoc sp. TH1S01 | reverse complement strand
TTTACTTTATAAATAGCCTCTAACGTATCATTGCTCGACACCCTTGCTAGATTATTTGACCACACGTTGGCTGCATCTGGATAGCGTTGATACACTTCACGAAATGCGCCAAAAGTTTTGAGAGTTTTTTTGTCGCCGACTTTAGCATACAAGGCTGAATTACATTTTTCCACATACGCTTGCACAGAAAAGCCCCTATCTTTACTTATCAGTCTGTTTCTGCGTTTATCGTCAGTCTCGTTCCTACCAAGGCAAGAGCCGTGGTCATAAGTTGGCGCTAAATGGGTTTTGTCACCCAAACTTATAAACGCCCAGTTTTCATGATGTCTATCACTGTTACCAATCCAAGCATCTAAAAGCAAATACCCGACAAAACTGTCTATCGCATTACTAATGCCTTCTGGCGCTTTCCAATTGATCGGCAAACTAATTAAAGGATCTCCAATTGCATTAAATATATTATCTATTGTATGTTGAGATACACCATAGTGTTGTTCTGTTGGATAGTTTGGTATGCTTCGAGCAAGGATAACATTGCCAGTGATTAGACTTCCGTCTTTCGGTACAAATGTAGGAGAAATAGTTCCGCGCTTCTCATTAAATATTGCTAGTTCATATTGAGCGTGTGGTAATTCGAGAAATGTACATAACTCCGCTGCAATTTTCTCTGTCCAATCTTCTCCTGTATTGTCTGTCGCCTGCTTGTATATACAACGACCTAGAGTTTTATCATGAAACCAGAATTTGTACTTACTTCCTATAGGTTCATTTTCAGATAATTCATAAGCATTCAAAGGAACTTCAATGATAGGAAAAGGTTCTGGCATGATTTAGCTGGAAATATTTACACTAACTAGTTTAAATTCTTAATTTAGCCAAACCTAAATAACGGATACCTTCGGGAGAAATATCAAACCGACAAGGTAACACTTCTAAACCAAGAGCGATCGCTTGCCGCAATAACTGACCATATACTGGATCTTTACTATCGCCAGGAGCAAACTCTGTACAATCACCCCGGTTGATAAAGTACAGCATCACAGCGCGAGTTACAGGTAGCAGCGCCATTAATTCTCGTAAATGTTTTTGTCCTCTAGTAGTTTCTGTATCAGGAAATAATGCTAAGTTTCCTTGCGCCCAAGTTGTATTTTTTACTTCTAAATATATTGAAGGTGCTGTATCATTACCTGTTAACAAAAAATCTACGCGACTTTTTTTATCTAAGCCATAAACCACTTCACCTTTAATTTGGCTGTAGTTACCTAATTCTGGAAATAAATATTTTGCTAAAGCTAGTTTGACGATGCGATTAGGTAAGGCTGTGTTGACACCTACCCAAGTTGGTTCATTATCGTGGACTTGAATCAGTTCTAGGGTGTAAGCCAGTTTACGGTTAGGGTTATCGCTTTGAGATAATTGCACCAAACTACCAGGGGTAGAAACTCCAGTCATCGGCCCTGTATTGGGACAGTGTGCTGTGACTATTTGACCATCAGCAAGTTGTACATCAGCAAAAAACCGTTTGTAGCGTTTGAGTAAAACACCAGGGTAGAGCGTCGGGTAACGATAAAGCCAATCCAGCATTATTTTGCAAAGCTAACCATAAATGCACAGAGCATCATATCGTGCTTAGTCTTGGGTTGGAAAATAAAAATCTAGATATTACGTTTTTTTTACAAATTTATACTGAGCAATTATCACCGGGAAGTTAACTTTTTGCGCCTTTGCGCGGCAGTCGCTTCAAGTCGGCAGAGCCGCCCAACGCGCTGCCTTGTCTTTGCGTGAGGCTAAAAATTTTTGTTTTTCACCATTCGTGCAAGACAAAAGACCGCAGGGGGCAGGGGGAGGAAGAGTTTTGTCTTTCTGCACAGATATGCTGAATCATAACTGATTTGCCGGATATGGTATGATTATCCGGACATAATATGAGAAGTTATATCTTGTTTAGGACTTACGCAAAAACTCTCTCAAACTCTCATTCCTCCGTGAACTCTGCGTCTCTGTGGTTCGATTTTCCGTTGCCTGTGCGTCAGTCCTGTTGTTCTGTGAAATACTTCGCATATTTAGGCCTATTCCTAATTTTCAAACTGTTGTATTTGCTCTACTAATTGGTCAATTTCTGACTCTAAAGTAAAGTAATGAACAGTGGCACGGATGCAATCAGGATTGGCAATTGTGCGGGTAAATATCCTGTTTGTCTCCAAAAATTGGACTAATTTAAAACTTGCTTGGGGATGATGCTGGACAAATTGAAAAGACACTAAACCGCTTTCGGGTGGCGAAGTTCGCAAACATTTAATTTGGGGTAAAGCTGATAATTTCCGCCAGAGATATTCACTATTGCGGCAAATTTGCTGATAACGTTCCTCGGCGGTACCCCATTTTTGATGGAGTGCGATCGCTGCTACTAAGCCAGCATAAAATGAATAAGCTGATGTTCCGACTTCATATCTGCGGCCATCGCGGCATAAATCTATCGGCTGACCTTGACTGTCTTTAATTACGCCACGCCAACCAATAAATGTCGGTGCAATTTTGTCTAACGCTTCTGGTTTTACATATAACCCACCCACACCAGCCGGGCCACACCACCATTTGTGTCCAGTAAACGCATAAAAATCTGCCCCCAATTCGCTTAAGTTTAAAGGCAATAAACCCACAGATTGGGCAGCGTCAACTAATATTAATGAACGGTTATCTTTGCATACTTCTATAATTTTGTCAAGTGGCAGAACTTGACCAGTATTCCAAAGGACGTGGCTGAGAATTACTAAGCGGGTATTCGGGCGTAAGTTTTGGGCAACAACTGCCACAGGGTCGCCTGCATTTAAAGTTGCCATTAATGGACAGGTGGTAACTTCCACATGAAATCGCCGCCCAATTTCTTTAGCTGCGGCAATTACTCCTTGATGTTCGCAGTCAGACAGTAGCAGATGGTCGCCAGGATGCCAATCTATACCCCACAGAGGAATATTACAGCCCACAGTGACATTTTCTGTGAGGGTGATAGTTTCTGGTGGTGCATTTAACTCCGTTGCGATCGCTTGTTTGATAGTTTGAGTATGAGAACCTATCCAGCGTCCAACTTCATTACCAAAAGGGCCTAGCTGCTGAATATGAGTCTCAGCTTGGATAATGGCATCCATTGCTGGTTTGGGCAACGGGCCTTGTCCGCCGTAGTTAAAATAAAGCTTATTAGCTAAAGCCGGAAATTGTTCTCGATGGCGATGCAACTCTGTTTGGATAGCCGAAATACTGCTCATGAATAATGCCAAATATATATGTGACTGTTTTAGTGTTTTATTTTCCCACCAATGAGAAGGCAACTTAAAGCCTCTTGGCGGTTAAAAACCACATCAACACAGACAAAACCCTGAATTTTTCCATAGTCAGCAGAGGTAGACTTAGCTTGTGTAGCAGCGAATTCTATTCGCTAGGCTCAAAATGGTATCAACCAGCCCCAAAAAGCCACAATTATTGTTAGCTTAAATGAATGTTGATTAATGCTGAACACTTACTCCAATACCAACGCTGCAAACGCCGACCAATTTTAGATATTAATGCTGACAAAAGCCTCAGAGATGCGCCTAATGACTTGTTGGCTAAATTGCAACAAGACAAAATAGCCTATCATCGGGGCATTTTGGCAGAATTTGACTATGAAAAACCTAAATATCCATTAGGAAATAAGGAAGCAGCGCAAGCGGCAACGTTACAATTAATGCAACGTGGAGTTGAGTATATTTATCAGGGAGTGCTGTTAAGTAATTATCAAGATTGGGTAGAGACAGCCACTGAAGAATATACACTCCTCAGCCGTCCAGATTTACTTGTAAAACAGCCAGGAGAGTCCTGTTTTGGGGATTGGATGTATGTCCCAGCAAGTATGGAATTGGGTAAACGCCCCAAACAAGAATATCAAGTTGTGGCTGCATTTCATGCCCAAGCTTTGGCAACAGTACAGGGAGTCACCCCTGACAAAGCTTGGCTGATATTACGTACCAAAGACGTTAGTTATCCCGTAGATTTAGCAAAATGGACACCACAGATGTTACAAATTCTGGAGGAGTTCATTCAAGCACTACAGTTATCAGAACCGCCAGAGATGTTTATTTCGCGGCAAAAGTGCAATCTTTGCCACTGGCATAGTCAATGTTACGCGATCGCACAATCACAAAAACATCTTTCTTTATTACCAGGAGTTACACCTGTTCGCTACGCCCAACTTCAAACCCTTTCA
The DNA here is from genome assembly GCA_018993265.1 of Nostoc sp. TH1S01. Classification (GTDB taxonomy): domain Bacteria; phylum Cyanobacteriota; class Cyanobacteriia; order Cyanobacteriales; family Nostocaceae; genus Nostoc_B. Next base: position 82,285 of record JAGKSW010000100.1, on the reverse strand, counting down.
CTCACAACCCTAGAATCTCTGGCGAATACAAATCCTACTCTCTTAGAAGATTTGCCTGGTTTTGACAGTATAGTAGCAACCAAGTTAATCATCCAAGCACAAGCGGTTATTGAACAACGCCCGCTCATTTTACCAAGCTCTTTACCAGCAACCGAACTCACATATACTGCTCCTGTAGAATTGTATTTTGATATTGAAGCCCAGCCAGACTTAGATTTAGATTATCTTTTAGGTGTTTTAGTGGTTGATCGGCAAAATCATACCGAAAAGTTTTATTCTTTTTTAGCCGAAAAACCAGCAGATGAAGAATTAGTCTGGCGACAATTTCTCGACTTAGTTTGGCAATACCCCGATGCGCCAATTTACCATTTTTGTGTTTACGAATTTGATACAGTCAAACGATTAGCCAAGCTATACCAAACACCTAAATCGTTAGTTAATCCTGTTCTGAATAGATTTGTAGATGTATACGAACAATTAATTCAAAGCGTCGCCTTACCTGTAGAAAGTTATGCCCTAAAAGTGATTGCTCGATGGTTGGGTTTTGAATGGCGTGATAAAGAAGCCAGCGGTGCTAAGTGTATTTACTGGTATGATAAATGGCTAGAAACAGGCGATCGCACTTTCTTAGAAATTATCCAACGCTACAACGAAGATGACTGCCATGCAACTCGCAGCGTCAAGGAATGGCTGGCAAATTTTTTTCAAAATGCCCAAATCCAGTAGTCATACGTAAAATATCTTGAGATTCTGTATTGACAATCACAGTAATATCCCTTAGTATTTGAGTGTTTAGACATATCACTGTTTGACAAAATTTCTGAGTTAATCAAACCTGTCTATCCGCGTCAGTTAAAGATTTCATATTATTTCGGATTATACTGACTGTCCCTATTAATTGGTAACATTTTCAGTTATCGCAAAACACAAAATAACGGTATAAAATACAGCAAATGTATGCTTAAGAAACTGTTGATCACTGCATCTAGTGCAGCGTTGATGTCTCTAGGGATAGTTAGTTCAGCATCAGCAGCTAGTTTGAATTTACTTGTTAACGGTGGTTTTGAATCCCCTGATATTCGTCCAAATAGCTACTCAACCATTAACCCTATCCCAGGATGGAGTCTTACTTCTGACTCTGCTCCAGGTTCTGGGATTGAAATTCAAGATAATATCGCCGGAAGTCCATTTGAAGGTAATCAATTTGTGGAGCTTGATGGTAGGGCTGTATCTGGGATATTTCAGAATATCTCGACAGTTGTTGGTCGCCAGTACCAGTTAAGTTTTGCCTTTTCAGCACGTCCTGGAACTGCTGACAATAGACTGAATGTGTTCTGGGATGGAGCAACCGTTGCAAATCTCACAGCGAGTGGTGCAGGGCGGTCTAATAGCAATTGGAACGTTTATACCTATAATTTAGTGGCAAACGATACTACAACTACTCTACGTTTTGATAACTTTGGTGAGCTTTCTAATAGCCGAGGAAGTTACATTGATGACGTTCGTTTAGTTGCTGTTGCTGTTCCTGAATCAGGCGCTATTCTGGGCGTGTTAATGGTAGGTGTGTTTGGGGCTAGTTCAGCTATCAAGCGCAAGCAAGCTTAATCAATAAAAACGCGATCGCTTTATCTTGTAGGGTGCGTGATATCTTATCAACGCACCCTTTTGAATTGGGAATTTGGCATTGTGTCAGCTAGAATAATTGATTGCAATTACAGGTAAGATTGACATTGCTCATACAAGATAATAGAAAGTCATAATTTTTAACTCATCAATATGAAAATAGTCAGAAAAATCTGGGCAATACCAAAAATTTTTTATATAGTAATTTTTATTTTAATTATCATACTTTTAATTATTAATTTTTCGGCAAATTCTGTTGCAATCAGCAGTATAAATTTCATCGGAGAAGCAACATTATCTAACGGGTTATCTTTCCAAAAAACTGAAGTAGGTGGCTTATCAGGTATTACCTACGATGCCAAAAACGACCTTTATTATGCTATTTCCGATGACCGAGGGCAAAAAGCACCTGCGCGTTTCTATACTTTTAAAATCAACTTGAGCAAAGGTGTGCTAGAAAACAGTGATGTTATACCTGTTGGTGTGACAATGCTGTTAAATAAAGATGGGCAAAACTTCCCTCCTAGAACCACCGATACAGAAGGGATTGCTTTAACCGATAAAGATACTGTCTTCATCTCTTCTGAAGGTGATGTGGATAAATTAATCAATCCTTTTATTCAAGAGTTTTCCTTATCTTCTGGGAGAACAATGATAACGCTAAATATACCGAGAAAGTTCTTACCAGACAAAAACGGTAAAATTGGTATCCGCAATAATTTGGCTTTTGAAAGTCTGACTATTACACCCAATCATCAGTATTTATTCACAGCAACTGAAAACGCCTTAATTCAAGACGGGTCAGTGGCTAAACCTAATGTCGGTACTTCTTGCCGAATTTTGCAATATAATTTGCTTACCCAGCAGCCTGAAAGTGAATTTTTGTACCAAACTGAACCAGTCGCACCATTACTAGACATAACTGGTAAGTTTGCTAGTGGATTCCCAGATTTACTCGCCTTAGATAATCACGGACACTTTTTAAGTTTAGAAAGGTCTTTTACAGGTTTAGGATTTGCAATCTTTCTATTTCAAATTTCCTTAGATGATGCTGATGATATTCATCATATCGACAGCCTTTTAGCAAACTCCAAAACTATTCGACCAGTTACAAAAAAACTCTTGTTAGATTTGCGAACTCTAGACGTAGCTCTAGATAATATTGAAGGGTTAACGCTCGGCCCTTGGCTACCTAATGGACAGCGTTCATTAATTTTGGTCAGCGATAATAATTTTAATTCTCTACAACGTAGTCAATTTTTAGCTTTTCAACTTAAAATTGAACCACCTATTCTCAGATGGTTCCGTCGGATAATCAATTTTTAATAATAGATAGATTATCTAGATATTTACATTAATCCACCTTATAACTAGTTTGAGCTATCATTACTTTTTTCCGTGGATTTACTGTGATTGGGAGGTCAATACCTTCAAAACATCCTTGGGTTCAGTGGATTTCCTCATTTATTTTGCTTAACTAATATGTTACATAATGTTTAAGAGATTTTGCCGAAAAATCAATTAGTTTTTTATTAAACCTTTATCTGCTCTTGAAGTGAGTTTTAGAATTTATAATTGATTTTATAAAATTAGTGAAATTATTCATTGTTAAAATTAAAGCTTAAGCAATATTTATCCAAAAATTTTATTGCGTAACATTTCCAAATATGGTAATGCCCAAAACCGACATAGATATTTACATTGGAAAGTTTTTAAACAATCGCTATTTAATAAAAGATTTGATTGGCAAAGGCGGTATGGGTAGGGTTTACCTAGCAGAAGATGCAGCTAAAGGTGGAAGTTTAGTAGCTGTAAAAATTTTAATGCTAAGTCTAGGAAACCAGCAAATATCACAACGCTTTGCCAGGGAAATTTTTATTGGCGCTCAGTTAGGTCGTAAAAGTAAAAATATCGTTCAGGTATTAAGCTATGGCATGACGGATGATAAAACCCCGTTTTATGTCATGGAATATCTTCAAGGTAAAAACCTCAAGCAGATTTTAAAAGTACAACCATTAACACTGGGAAAATTTATCGATATTTCTCAGCAAATATGCTTAGGCTTACAGTGCGCTCATCAAGGTATCAGCCTGAAAGGTGAAATTTATCCGATTATTCATCGAGATATTAAGCCAGAAAACATTTTTATTATTGATGATGGCCAACAAGGTGAGGTTGTTAAAATTCTTGATTTTGGTATTGCTAAATTCTTAACAGAACGTAGTGGGATGACCTTGACTGATTCTTTTATTGGGAGTTTACCTTACTGTTCTCCAGAACACATGGAAGGACGGAAACTTCTAGATGTACGTTCTGATATTTACAGTTTGGGTGTCTTAATGTTTGAAATGCTGACAGGAAAACACCCATTTAAAACAGACACTAACACTTTTGGGAATTGGTATCAAGCTCATCGTTTTCAAACTCCACCAACACCAGAACAAGTAAACCCCGAAGTTAAAATTCCCCAAGCATTAAAAAAATTATTGCTAACTTGCTTAGCTAAAGAAGTTACAGAACGCCCTCAAACTATTAGTCAAGTTTTAGTAGTTTTAGAAAAAATTAAGCGCCAAGTTGCGCGAGATGCAATGCTAGAAATTGATAGTAGCAAATTTTTAGCTCCGGCTAACTTAGTACCCGTAACTTCAATATCTGAAAAAGAGTGTTTACAAAAAACCTGGCCTAAAAATAAACCAATCGCTTCGATTGGGTTTCCTCATTTATTACATACTACTCAAGGAGTTATACCAACTTTCTGGGCAATGCTACCCAAGCAGGAAATTACTAATTTTTCCGATAAATATCACAGCACAGAGTTTATTGACAAAATGAACTTATATCCAATGCTGTTATGGGTTACAGTCCTATATAATGCACAGTTTTCTCTGACTAAATGGCTATCTTATTTCTTAGATTTAAAAGATAATAGAGGTCACAGAATTGCTCAAATTTTAGCAGAGCGAGGATACTATCACTTACTTTTTTTTGCGCTTGAAGAACCAACTCAATGTGCTAACGTCATGACGCTGACGCTGACGGCTAAACAAAGACAGCAACTGACAGATTGGTTAGAACTAGAGCAAAAATCTTATGACGCGATCGCATCTGAACAAGCTAAAACAATTTTGAAAGCAGAATATCAAAATTTAAAGTCAGAAATTTTGCAAAAATTGGTAGAGAAACAACAAATTGCTAAAATTGGTTTTAGAGCTTGGCTATCTCAAATATTTGATAAAATTAGGCAAATTTTATCACTTTATTAAATATGAAATAAATTTGTAATTATTTAATTACGGCAATATTAGAGGTTTTAAAAGTGAATCACAGTGCATTCATCTCGCCACACATTACAGGATTGCTGGCCAATCGCTATCAAATTAAACAGTTGATTGGTAGGGGTGGTATGGGTGAAGTTTTTTTAGCCGATGATATTTTACTGGGTGGAACACCTGTTGCCATCAAATTTTTAACTCAAACTTTTTGTAATGCCAAAATGCAGCAAGACTTTGCGCGGGAAGCCATGCTGAGTGCTGCTTTAAGCCAAAAAAGTCTCCATATTGTGCGAGCCTATGATTATGGTGTGAGTGCAGAAGGTAAGCCATTTTATGTGATGGAATATCTCAATGGTAAAAGTTTAAAAGATTTAATACCTACGCCATTACCTAAGTTTCTGACTTTGACACGTCAGATTTGTTTAGGTTTACAATGCGCTCACCAAGGTATTAATATTGATGGCAAAGTTTATGCCTTAGTTCATAGAGATATCAAACCAGCTAATATATTAGTTCTGCCAGATCCGATTTTAGGAAGGTTAGTTAAAATATTGGATTTTGGCATTGCTAAATTTATTAATTATACAAATACAGTTAGTACAAATAAAGGCTTTAACGGCACATTACCATATTGCTCGCCAGAACAATTAGAAGGTACAGAAATTGATAGTCGTTCAGATATTTATAGCTTGGGTGTAATGATGTATGAAATGCTGACGGGTGCTAAACCTTGGCAGCCAGAAACTGATTTATTTGGTGCTTGGTATAAAGCACACAACTTTGAAACACCACAAGCGATCGCTACTGTTAATCCTCATCTCAATTTACCCCAACAACTCAACAATCTGATCATGGCTTGCTTGGAAAAAAAACCAGGCGATCGCCCTCAAAACATAGCAGAAATTCTGCAAGTTTTTGATAGCCTGGAAAAATCAAGTTGTCAGAGTTTGCCCACACCTTTAGCATCAAAATATAATCCTCATTTGACAGGTGCAGCTGATTTACCTCCAGTACTCAAAACCAACTTTGCCCAACTCACATGGCCGCAAAATAAACCCATTCAAGAAATTGTCTTTCCGCAGATACTAGATACACCGCAAGGTAATTTAGCAGCTTTGTGGCTGATGTTACCTAAACAAGAAATCAAAAAACGAGTTCTGTGTCAGCGTTATAACCATTTTGTTTTCATGACAACACCACACCCTATGTTGCTGTGGATCACCCTCCTCTACGACCAAGAACTTGTCCCGAAATGGCTACCCTGCTATTTAGATATGCAAAATGCCCAAAGCCAAGAACTGGTTTTTGCTTTGATAGAATATGGGCGCTATTCCTTGATTTGCTTTACCTTGGAAGCACCTCATAGCTGTGTTACTGTTATCAACACCCACATTACGAATACCCAGCGACAAAGATTAAAACTGTGGAGCGAACAAAGTAAAAGCCAGCCACAATCTGATCAAGCCCTGATGAGTAAGAATTTGCTCAAGCAGCAGTACAAACAAATACAATCTCATATACTAGAACACTTATCATCTAAACCACAGGTTGCGACTGCTTCCTCAACTTAAAAATTATCTGAAAAACCCCTTGCGAAAATTCTTTTAAACGTTATAATAGGAAATCGTCAAGTGAAATGCCTCAGCCCCCAAAGCCAAAGCAAATAAAAAATACTTGACAAAACAAAAAAAAAGAGCAATAATAATAAAGTTGCAAATTAAGGGACTGTAGTTCAATTGGTTAGAGCACCGCCCTGTCACGGCGGAAGTTGCGGGTTCGAGCCCCGTCAGTCCCGTTAAAAACCAAAACGCCGAATACTGATTTATATGTTATCTGATCACCAGAATCTCGGCAATCTGGATTAATAATTATACTGGCTTGGCAACGCTAAAGTATTGTATGAGTATAACTCTTGTGGTGTGGGCATCCTGCCCGCACTGGACGGGCTAGAAGCCTATCCAACAAGAGATTTTGAATGCAACATTTTAGCCTTGACACGCCACTATAAACCTATATCGCTAAAGCAAAACTTCCCACTAGCAGCGTGTTCTCAATGGTGGAACACCACGCTAAATTGAAAATTTAGCAACCAAAAAGCAGTCTAAAATTAGTTGCGGGTCTTTTTCCCCCACTATTATTGATTCTGAATTCTGTATTCTGACTTCTGAATTCTGCTTTAAATTAATTATGCTTTGTGAAAGAGAGAATTAACTGTGACTGTTAGAGTCCGTATTGCACCAAGCCCAACTGGAAATTTACACATTGGTACAGCTAGAACTGCTGTATTTAACTGGTTATTTGCCCACCACCACGGGGGCAAGTTTATCTTACGCATCGAAGACACAGACCTAGAGCGATCGCGCCCCGAATACACAGACAATATCTTAGCGGGATTACGCTGGCTGGGACTCAACTGGGATGAAGGCCCGTTTTTCCAATCCCAGCGTTTAGATTTGTACAAAACGGCAGTCCAAAAACTCTTAGATCAAGGATTAGCTTATCGCTGTTACACCACCCCAGAAGAATTAGAGGCGTTGCGCGAAGCCCAAAAAGCCAAAGGTGAAGCTCCCCGCTACGACAACCGTCATCGTAACCTGACTCCAGAACAAGAAGCCGCTTTCAAAGCCGAAGGACGTAGCTTTGTCATCCGATTCAAAATCGATGATGACCGCGAAATTGTCTGGAATGACTTGGTACGCGACAAAATGGTTTGGCGCGGTAGTGACCTTGGTGGTGATATGGTAATTGCCCGTGCTTCCGAAGACGGCATTGGTCAACCACTTTACAACTTCGTCGTTGTGGTTGATGACATTGATATGCAAATTACCCATGTCATTCGCGGCGAAGACCACATAGCTAACACCGCCAAACAAATTCTGTTATATGAAGCTTTAGGCGCAGAAGCCCCAGTATTTGCCCATTCACCGCTAATTTTGAACATGGATGGGCGCAAGCTCTCCAAGCGGGACGGTGTGACTTCGATTTCTGACTTTCAGAAAATGGGCTTTACAGCAGAAGCCTTGGTCAATTACATGACTTTATTAGGTTGGTCGCCACCAGATTCCACTCAGGAAATCTTCACTCTAGAAGCTGCTGCTAAGGAATTTAGCTTTGAGCGCGTGAATAAAGCTGGGGCTAAATTTGACTGGGCGAAACTAGATTGGTTGAATAGTCAATATATCCACAATATGCCCGTGGATAAACTCACAGATTTACTTATTCCCTATTGGCAAGAAGCTGGATATAACGTAGACGGGCGAGAACGTCCTTGGTTAGAGCAGTTAGTAGCTTTAATTGGCCCTAGCATGACTCGTCTGGTTGAAGCCGTAGACATGAGTAAAATGTTTTTCAGCGACACCGTAGAATTAAGCGAAGAGGGCAGTAAACAACTGCAACAAGAAGGTTCCAGTGCTGTGTTGAGTGGGATACTTGCTGCTTTAGAAAATCAAACCCAACTCACAGAAACGGCTGCTCAAGACATTATTAAACAGGTAGTCAAAGCACAGAACGTTAAGAAAGGCTTAGTGATGCGATCGCTCCGAGCCGCTTTAACCGGAGATGTTCATGGCCCCGACCTGATTCAATCGTGGTTACTGCTGAATTATGTTGGTTTAGATAAACCAAGATTGCAGCAAGCGATGAGTTCGTAATTCATAATTCGTAATTCGTAATTTAGTCTTTACGAATTACGAATTTAGTTTAGTCAATTCCTCTCATCCTGGGAACTTAGTGTGTAAAATTCATGTCTTCCAAAGCACTGAGAAACTTATGTAATCGCAATGTCGAAAACATCTTTAAATAGAGGGATACGATTATCTTTGACAATATTGGCATTCTGCGTCACATCAACAACTAATACCATCACTCATGCTCAAGACGCACCACCAATATTTGGAGATGTGACTCTCAACCATCCATTTTCCCCAGACCCGATAACTGTGCGCGGAATGAGCGGTGGTTCCATCTCTGGGAACAAAGTGGCTGGGAGAAGAGAGACAATTACTGGGCCATGTGATGGATTTGTTGATGAAGCACCAGACCATACCTTAGAACTCACAAGCAAATTTGATTATCTCAAATTACAAGTGCAAAGCCCTCAAGATGTCACCATGATTGTCAAAGGCCCTGGTGGCACTTGGTGTAATGATGATTTTGAAGGGAAAAATTCTGGGATGAGTGGTGAATGGTTACCAGGAAATTACCAAATTTGGGTAGGCTCATACAACAAAGGCCAGTATTACCCTTACACATTGACAATTACTGAAGTGAAGTAGTAAGAGAAAAGGGCTAGAGGTAATAGATTAGTATCTTTTACTACTCAGCACTCAATTATTCATAAAAAAATCTCATAACCAAGGATGAAAAACTATCTTCTCTCGCCCCTAGCCTCTAGAACACCGATTCAGTAATGTTGGAAGAACCTCTTCCCCTACCCCTTTCCGCGTCGGAGAGGGGGAGCAAGAGTCAAAGCCTCTCTCCTCTTAGGGGCTACGGTGTACGCACAAAGCGAAAATTGGCAGTATCAAACAGCATCCTGCCTAGAACTAAAGTTCCAGGCTCATAGCCAAAGTCCACGCTTTGTGGACTGAAATACATTTTTAGTTGAGTCATCTTCAGATGACTTGCGCTATGAGACTCGGAATTCATTCCGAGGCGGGAAAGATGCACTACACGAATATTTGTGTATACACCGTAGTCTCTTAGGGGAGAGGTTTGGAGAGGGGTTTAAAAATAAGTTGCACATCACGTTATTGTTGGAATAAGGCGGGGGGAAAAAGAGTTTGAGCCGCAAGAGAATCGGGACACAATAGCGGTGAAACTGTTCCCTACCCTCACCAAAGAACTTGTTCAGCAAACCCTAGTTATGCGTGATGTAAATTAAAAATTATTTTGACGTTCAGCAATTAGCCGCAAGTCTTCTTGATGTTGCCAAGCCCATTCTGCCAAAGAAGCGATCGGTTCAATTAGCTTTTCACCAAAGGGAGTGAGTTTATATTCTACCTTTGGTGGCACAACTGGATACACAGTTCGTTCTACAACACCAGCTGACTCTAACCTTCTGAGGGTTTGTGTCAGCATTTTTTTGGATACGCCAGGAATTTGACGTTGAAAATCAGTATATCGCTTTGTACCAGAAGATAAAAGATACATTACTGGTGGTGTCCATTTATCTCCTACTAAATCGAGCATCTGCCGCACAGGACAGTCTGCACTCAAGATGATTTGCTCATTTTTGGGAACCATGAGGTAACTATATCACCAGAAAGTTCCTACTTGTAAGCAGCATTTAAATCAGGCACACTGCTTTATTGATGAAAACAGAGAAATTTGGATGAAATCTTTAGAAAATAAAGTCGCCCTCGTTACTGGGGGTACTTCTGGGATTGGGCGCACGACTGCGATCGCTTTTGCTGGTGCTGGTGCTAAAGTTGTGGTCGTGGGACGGCGCGAAGAAGAAGGTAATGAAACCGTCAGCTTAATTCAGCAAGCAGGTAGTGAAGGTTTGTTTGTCAAAGCCGATGTTTCGCAAGAAGCAGATGTACAAGCGACTACTGCTACCGTTGTTGAGAAATTCGGTAAGCTCGACATTGCCTTTAATAACGCGGGGATGCTGGGGCAGAATGCTTTGCTGGCAGAGCAGACAGAGCAGAGTTACGACAAAGTTTTTTCAGTCAATGTCAAGGGTGTGTTTTTGTGCATGAAGCACGAAATTAGCCAAATGTTAGCTCAGGGCAATGGTGGCGCAATTGTCAATACAGCTTCTATTAATGGTTTTCGCCCCTTAGCACCCGGTTTATCAATTTACGATGCTTCTAAAACTACTGTGGTGATGTTGACAAAAGCCGCCGCTTTAGAATATGCCTCACAAAAAATCAGAATAAATGCGATCGCACCAGGGCCGATTGAAACTGAAATGCTGAGTCAAGCCACTGGCGGTAATACCAAAGCTTTTGAGAATCTTGTCCCCGCCGGACGTTTAGGCAAACCGGACGACATTGCGAATGCTGTGCTTTGGCTATGTGCTGATGCTACAGATTTTGTTAACGGCCATACCCTGACTGTTGATGGTGGGATATTGGCAGGGTAATCAGCAAAAAATTCCAGAAGATGATCAGGAAGCAATCATGAACAAATTACACAACAAAGTTGCATTAATTCTTGGTGGTGCAGGTAATGTTGGCGAAGGCATTGTGAGAGCTTTTCTTAAAGCAGGCGCTATAGTGGTTGTGCCATCACGTAAACCTGAAAAACTAGAAGAATTACGCACTTATTTAGGTGAACTTGCTGAACCAGAAAAATTTATTCCTATTGTGGGCGAAATTACCCACATTGAGAGTGCCGAGAGTATTCGTGACCAACTGCTCAAACAATTTGGTCAACTTGATGCTGTAGTTGCTTCCCTTGGTGGTTGGTGGTTTGGGAACAAACCCGTGACGGAAGTCTCAATTACCGAATGGCAACAATATTTAGATAGTAATTTAACCAGTCACTTCATCGCCGCTCGCACCTTTTTACCTGTGTTGAAAGAGCATAAGGGTGCAAGTTATACCTTTATTGGTGGAGCCGCAGCCGAAGTACCCATTCCCAACGTCAGCCCGGTGAGCATTCCCGCTGCTGGACAACTGATGCTGACTCAGGTGTTAATGCAAGAAAACAAAGGTAGTGCTGTACGAATTAATGAAGTGATTGTTCATAGTTGGGTAGCCACTCGCACTAGTAAAGAACGCAGTCAACCAACCTGGATTAGTGCTGATGACATTGGTGAATTTACAGCTTGGCTGGCTTCTGATGCCGGCGCTATGGTGAATGGTAGTCTGCTGCGCTTGTACGAAAAGCCTGCGATTTAATTAAATTAAAACTAATATGCTTCGCGTTGCATCAAAGATGGGATGATATTTCTCACCCAAAGAAGAACACTTGTTTGCTATTAGGGACTTCCAGAAAATAAATTATCCAATAATGAAGAGTAAAGACGATGAGCAGATTCATTCTCCCTCTGCTCCCCTGCTCCCTCTGCTCACCACAACGACTGTATATTTTTTTAGTTGGAAGTCCCTTAATGTGAGTTGGCTCAACTTCTCCCTAATCTTTCTATAATGCGGAAACTATGGTGTACACAAAAGTTTTTGAATCAGCAATGTTAATGTGATGGCTTACATTGTGAATGTCATGACTCACATTGTGAATGTATTGCCTCGCATTGTGAATGTCATGACTCACATTGTTAATACGTCACGTTGCATTGTGAATGTGTTGCCTGACATTGTTAATGCAACGTGAATTTGATTAACCTTGATAATGTTGTGTAGAAATGGGTGGTAAATAACGTTTACGCCGACTTTGAATGCTTTTCCAAAGTAAGACGCAGGCAAAAATGAAGGTTGACAGCAAGACAACACTAGCACCAGAAGCAATATCTAAGTAGTAACTAAGGTAAATCCCGACAAATGCGATCGCCGCGCCTAAAATTCCGGAGATGATCATGATATAACCAAAGCGATCGCTCAACAGTCGGGCAATAGATGCAGGAATCACCACCGCAGAGATAATTAATGTCACTCCCAATACGTTCAATGTCGCCACTAACAAAGTTGCCAGCATTAAGGCAAATAATGTATCCATCGCCACTACTGGTACACCATGCACCTGTGCCACTTCTCTATCAAAACACCAAAATAGTAGAGGGCGATAAAACACAAACACTAAGCCCAAAATTACAATCGATACTACCGTCACAAACCACAAATCTGTAGGAGAAACGCCTAAAACATTGCCAAATAAAGCTGCTTCAAAGTTTTGGCTAAATTTGCGATAGGTACTAATTACGGCTACACCCAAAGCAAAACTCGCAGTTGTGACAATGCCAATGGCTGCATCAGAATATACTTTGCGCCCCGTAAGATATTGAATGAGTAAGGCAGCAGCAAATCCCCAAATTCCCGAACCAATATAAAAATTTAGCCCTAAAACGTAGCTCAAGACTGCTCCGCCTAAAATAGCATGGGAAAGACCATGAGCAATATAACTCATCCGGCGAGTAATGATATATACACCCATCACGCCGCACAATAGCCCCGCCATCATCCCAACAGTAACAGCACGGCTAAAAAATTCGTATTCAAAAGGTTTAAGCAGAAATTCCATGTATTTAATAAGTTTGGTAGTTATTGTATTTACCAATAACGAGTGACTGCATAATTGTCTAAAACTGCGTCTGCGCTAATGATCGGAATCGTTTCTGTGAGTGCTTGAGCAATTAAAAGCCGATCAAAGGGATCTTTATGATGGAATGGTAAATTAACAATCGCGGCTGTATGAAAAACTTTAATAGGTAATATTTCTAATTCGTTCACCTGGATTTGACGCTCAATCCATGTTGCAAAACTTTCAGGAATTTGATACTTACCAATACTAACTTTGATAGCAATTTCCCAATAGGATGCAGGACTTAGTAAGATGTCATTTAACGGATCGACAATCAAATCACAGGCAACTTGACTAAGAGCGCGATCATTAAGTACGAACCAAAGAAATGCCTGAGTATCGAGCAGCAATTTCATGGCATATAATTTTGAAAGTCTTCTAAGTGGGTTTCATCGTCGGACAAAATAGTTAAAGTTCCAATTGCACTACCAGGTTGGCGTGGTTTACGCGGCGGCGGGAGTTCGGCAATTAGTCTGGCAACAGTGCGATCTCCTGTCATGATTTCTACTTCTTCACCAGGTTGCAGGCTAGCAATGAGTTCGGGTAAACGAAGTTGCGCTTCTGTTAATGGAATTCGTGTCATTGTTTTGGGTTTTGATACTATTGCTTTTGTTTAATTTTACAGTTATCGCTCATTGGACGAATAATCGTCTAAAAGCTAACAAAATAAACATTTTTGGGTTAATTTTGCCAATCGCTAATACTTTAAGATTTAGAATTATGTCCGTTGTGGCTTGAGGGAATTTTCTTGAGAATGTGGGGTAAATTGTCTTGCATTTGATGGCGTAACGAAGTACCTGCGTTAGCAATGAGAATGCGATCGCTTTGATGAAATACCACCATTTCAGCACCAAAGGTCTGCTTTAAAATTGCGGGCGTAAACACATCACTAGGTTCACCTTGGGCAATAACGCTGTGATTAAAACACACTACCCAAGGTAAATGAGTCGCTACCGAGTTAAGGTCATGGGTGGAAAGCAAAATCGTTAAACCTTGTTGATTAAGTTCCGCTAACAGGTGTAACAGTTCGTGCTGCACCCGTAAGTCAGAACTACTAGTTGGTTCATCTAAAAGGACAATTTCTGGTTCGCCAACTAGCGCCCTAGCAATAAATACCCGTTGCTGTTGTCCACCAGATAACTCACCGATAGGTCGATGGGCGATGTGTCCTACTCCCACCCGTTCTAACAGCGCCTTGGCCGCAGTGCGATCGCGTCGTGATGACCAAGGCAAAAATTGCTGTTTGCGGTAACGCCCCATCATCACTACTTCTAGTGCAGTCACAGGAAAATTCCAATCTACTGTTTCTACCTGTGGTACATAGCCCACTTTTGGCGGTGCGGTTCCTGGTTTTAAGCGTTTTCCTCGAAACCAAATTTCTCCAGCCCAAGGTTGAACTAAGCCTAATATGGCTTTGATCAGAGTAGTTTTCCCACTGCCAGAAGGCCCCACTAAACCAGACAGTTGCCCAGGATATAAGGACAAATTGACATTCGTCAATATTGGTTGAGTTTGGAAACCACAGGTAAGATTTCTAATTTCTAATATTGTTTCCATGCAAATGAAGCCTGAAGTATGAAGTATGAAGTGTGAAGTGGGGGACAAGGGAGAACATAACTCAGCACTCAGCACTCAGCACTTGGTTATTTAGTAGCTGTGGTAGCTGGGCCAACGACATTGGTAGTGTTTAGCTTGTCAACCAACTGAGGATTTCCCCCTAGATTTTCGGCAATGATCCGCAGATTATTCGCCATCATGCCAATGTAAGTATGCTGAGGATTAGTATTTTCCATTGCATTGGCTGAGCCTGTTCCTGGTAATTCATCATCAGCAGTGTTTGCTATTTTGACTTTGGCTTCTCTGGCAATTTGTTCTTCGACTTTGCTAGGGTAGACCTCAGAACCAAAAATAGCAGGTACACCAGTTTTGCGAATTTGGTCGATGAGTTTAGCCACATCTTGCGCGGAAGGTTCTTTAAAATCTGACGGTTGAATTGCACCGATGACTTCAAAGCCATATTCCCTAGCCCAGTAAGCCCAAGAATCGTGGTATGTCAGCAGTTTGCGGTTTTTAGCAGGAATACTCGCTACCACTTCACGAGTAACTTTGTCTAATTCATTTAGGCGTTGCAAGTAGTTATTTAAATTTTTCTCGTAGTATTCTTTGCCTTCGGGGTCTAACTTAGTTAATTGTTGGGCGGCTAATTTAGCATAAGCTTCTGCATATTTGGGGTTTACCCATAAATGGGGATTGGGATCTCCTTTTTCTTTGGGAAAGCTAAAGTCGTAAATCCATTGAGCTTCGGTGATGGTGTTGTTACCAAGCTCATAGATATTTGTTTCTTTAGGTTTAGAAGTTTTTGCCAGTTTTTCGGTGGGTGCTTCTAAGCGCAGACCATTGACGATAATTAAGTTAGCTTTAGACAGCAAATCAGCATCGCTGGGACGTGGCTCAAAGGTATGAGAATCAGTACCTTCGGGGATAATGCCTTTAACTTGAGTGCGATCGCCTGCAATATTACTCACAATATTAGTTATCGGCGCGACTGTGGTCACGACAATTAGTTTGCTTTTGGTTTGGTTCTGTACAGGTTGTGCAGTCGCACTATTTTCTGTCGGACTCGGAGACACTGCTGTATTTTGAGGCGCGTTACAAGCTGTCAGTAACAAACCAAGTGTTAATAACAAAGCAGATGTTTTCATTAGTTGAATAAGTAGCAATTTTTTGGGTGTTAATTCATCCACTAGTAAATATTTTGGCTCCTAGCTAATACAATCCCCTATTAGAGGATTTATCTGTAACTTTTAGGTTTTTTTAAGATGTGGATAGTTTTAGTATTAATTCTGTCTTAAAAACCCTTTATATGTTCCTTCTTAAGATAGATGTTTTTAAATTTATAGTTAGATTTTTCAAGATAAATCTAAATCAATACTTATTTTTTTGTGCGTAATATTACGCCGATTTTACTAATTAATAAAAATTATAATGTTTGATAATTTAGCTATTGAATATAACCAAGTATATTTACTTTTAAGTTTAATTAATATTGAAATTAAATATTACCCTTAATAAACTTATACTTTCTTAACAATTAGCAAAAATTATTTTTGATTTGAAATATTGTTTGGTATTTGTTCAATTTGACTTTAAAATAAATCAATACTACTTTTTCAATTAGACAGATTTGAAACAGCAATACATCAAAAGTCTGATGAATGTTATTGTAAATTTTATAACAACTATCTACACAGTATGACAATTATTGCTGAGAATTATAATTTTGCAATACTTTAATGAATAGTAAATTTATTACATTATTTTCAACATGTTTTATATATAATAAGGTCGAGTTAGTTCAAATAAACTAAGAAGTTACAAATATAACCAAAACTCATTAAATAAAAAAATTACTAAATCTGATAAAAACTAACAAACTTTTCTTAACCAAATTAATTAAATTATATGGAAGCAGATAATTGGATACAAACACGACAAAGGCCACTACCAGTAAATTCTCGTGCATTACTGTTAGTTAATCGTCATGCTCGCCACGGGCAACAACGTTTACTAGAAGCAACTTATTATCTTAATAAACTTGGCTTTAAATTAACCGAAGAATCAACAGAAAACCCTCAACATCTTGCAGAAATCATTCGGCGTTACCAACATAAAGTTGATTTAGTAATTGTAGGTGGCGGTGATGGCACTCTCAATGCCGCAGTCGATGGCTTAGTGGAAACGCAATTACCTTTAGGAATTTTACCTTTAGGTACTGCCAACGATTTAGCCAGAACATTAGCAATTCCCAATTCTTTAGCAGAAGCTTGCAAAATTATTGCTTACGGAGAATTACGCCGCGTTGATTTAGGGTGGGTAAACGGAAAGCATTTTTTTAATGTTGCCAGTATGGGATTGAGTGTCAAAATTACGCAAAAACTCACCAAAGAAATGAAACGACGTTGGGGGGTATTTGCTTATGTTGCAACTGCGTTACAAGTAATTTGGGAGTCTCGTCCCTTTAGTGCAGAAATTAGAATGAAGGATCAATCCTTTCGTGTCAAAACCGTACAAATTGCTGTAGGTAACGGTCGTTATTATGGTGGTGGTATGGCTGTGGTTCACGATGCCACTATTGACGATCAAAGATTGGATCTCTACAGTTTGGAAATAGAACATTGGTGGCAAATCATACCTCTACTGCCAGCAATGCGTCAAGGCAGACATATTCGTTGGCGTAGTGTACGTGCGTTGCAAGGGCAGATATTTGAAATTTATACTCGTAAGCCACGCCCAATTAATACTGATGGTGAAATTACAACTTATACTCCTGCCAGTTTTAAAGTTATACCCAAGGCAATAACTGTTTTAGTACCGCCAGTATAAATCAGGGAATAGAGAGTAGGGAGTAGGGAGTAGGGAATAGTGTTTCTACTCCCCGCTTCTCTCATTTTCAAATTCGCCTTGATATACTAAAAAAAGCTGGGTCTTGTGGCAATTCACTCTAACTCACGCCAAATGCATTTAAGATTTTCGCAAGAAATTAAATCCTTGCTGCAACGCTTATCTGATCACCACTTAACTTTAGGTGATATTTTGGCAGAGACTGCGGAAAGAGGTTTCAGCCTAGTAATAGCTATATTAGTTCTGCCCTTTTTATTTCCTATGCCTCCAGGGTTGGCAGGGCCTTTTGGTGCTGCTTGTTTGTTAGTATCTGTGCAGATGGTTTTTGGTAGGCGATCGCCTTGGCTACCTAAACAAATCGCCAGATATAAATTTCCCCGCCCATTTGCTCAACTTATTTTAAAAAATCTCCAACGTCTCACCAAAATAGTTGAAAAAATTACACGTCCTCGCTTAAAGCAAATAGCGAGAAATCCGTTAACTTGGCGACTTAATGGGTTATGTATCTCTTGGTTAACAATATTGTTAATGTTACCAGTTCCTTTAACAAATCCGATTCCAACTATCGGGATTTTACTGTTAGCAATTGCAACTATTGAATCTGATGGTTTACTGATTTGTATTGGTTATATTATTACTGCTTTAATTACTTTTTTCTTTGCATTTATTGGATATGCAGTATGGTTAGCGCCTGGATTACTACCTGCTATTTTGAGATAATTAACTGCTCAATTATATAGAAAACAGCCTTCAGTTATATATTGAAGGCTGTCAATTAATCAGGGTGCATCTACTACTACTTGTGTTTACATCTCAAGAATAACTATATCCGGAAGTATTGTATATATAATTTTCTCAAAATTTATATAAGCTATCCCAATCATTTCAAATATTGATAATCAAATTTTGGCAAAAATCTTAAAGTGGAAACTAATTTTTGATAAAGATGTGCTAGATACGTAAGTGATAATCATCCCCTATCTTTTAATTAAATTTCGCGCAATAGATTTAATCTCATCAAATGTTAATAAAGCTGTTGCTAATAGTAAAGGCAGAAAGTAATATATACCACGATAAGCAAGCATTGATCCTAAAATTGCTGCTGCTGAAACTTTAGTTGCCAAAATTAATAAAATTACTGTTTCAAATACGCCTAAACCACCAGGAACATTACTGACAACGCCTGCAAGCATAGCAAGTAAATAAATTCCTAAGAAATCTAGATATTCTAAAGGTAGATTGTTAGGTAATAAGCTATACAGTACCGCTGCTGCAAACATCCAATCAAGACTAGAAATAATTATTTGCATCAGCAATATTTGAAAAGATGGCAAGCGAAATTCATGGGTGCGAAGAACTAAAGGTTGGTGAATAACTAAGCTACCGATTAAATAAATCACAATCAAGCTGAGAAATATCCAACCGATAGGGCGCACAGTGGTGAATGGCAAATGTAGTTGTATGGGAATTACTAAAGGGTGAATCAGAAAAAGTAACCCAGCAACAGCAAACATTCCCAACCAAAATGTGAAATTTACAAAAGCAATGATTTGGGCGATCGCAATTTTTGATACTTGCCATCTAGAATAAAAACGATAGCGAATAGCACTACCAGTCAGCCAAGCAAAACCGATAGTATCAGAATCCAGCAACTTTGATTGAGCAGCAAAAAGCCAAAAAAATAGTAGAAGATTATGGTTGTTCTTCGTTAGCTGCAATTACACTTCTAAGCGATAAAAGTTACTTCTTTAGTCCTTCTGGTAAAAGTGTAATTGCTTATGTGCCGAAAGGGCGAGGTGCGATCGCCTTGGGAGATCCCATCGGCCCCATTGAAGACCGCCAAGAGGTCATTGTTAGTTTTCAGCAGTTTTGTCAACGCAATGATTGGTATCCTGCCTTTTATCAAACCTTACCCGATGACCTTGACCGTTATATTTCTCTGGGATTTAGGATACTAAAGATTGGCGAAGAAGCGATCGTTGACTTAAACAACTTTACTCTCCAAGGTAAAGCCGGGAAGAACTTTCGCCCATCAATTAATCGTTTAACCAAACTCGGCTATCAAGTAAGTTTTTATCAACCACCAATAGCTAATGACTTATTACATCAACTCAAATCTGTCAGTGATGAATGACTAAAGATGGCGCAAGGTTCCGAAAAACGCTTTTCTTTAGGATGGTTTGATGAAGCTTATCTGCGTAATTGCGAAATTGTTGTTGTGCATACGCCTGATGGTGGAATTGCCGCTTTTACTAACATTTTGCCAGAGTATCAGCTCAATGAAATTACCATTGATATGATGCGTCATCGTGCCTCAATGGAAAATGGCATGATGGACTTTCTTTTTACTTCTCTGCTTCAGCACTTTAAAGAGAAAGGCTACGACACCTTTAATTTTGGCCTGTCCGCCTTAGCTGGTGTTGGAGATAATTCCGAGTCACGCCGCTTAGAGAAAGTGCTGCGTTATCTTTACGAACACTTGAACCACTTTTATAACTTTCAAGGCTTACACGCCTACAAAGATAAGTTTCGCCCTAATTGGGAACCCCGTTATTTGGTTTATCCCAGTTTAACAGCCTTACCTGATGTAGTTGTAGCATTAATTCGCTCTGATTCAGGCGATCGCCTCCTCGATTATTTCAAACCAGGAGCTTAATAACATATTTATTACCTCCATATTTTAGTAACCGTATTATTACTGAAGTTTGGCTATTAAATTTAGAGCAACACGATAATTTCCCGAACCAAGCAATATCTATATACAGTCAGGCTTCTAATCAATATTTATGATTCAGATAGTGAAAATTTTTTTATTCAACCAAAAATTACATGAAAACTTACAAAAATAACCAAGTTCAACATTAAAACTCATATATCAAATCAAAAATCAAATTAATGTATACAAATTCAACTTTTCATCAACAACTTTCCGCTAACAAATCTGTATTTTTTTGTTTTTTTTATGTTTTTTTGATTGGTCAAACTATTTACATTCATAAAAAAGTAGGTTTAATATAAATTCAGGAATGAGCAAGGACAAAAACCTAGTTCATACAAACAATCAACAATGAGTTAAGGTACAAAAAAATGGCAGTCGAAAAAACTAATTCTTCTTCAAGCTTGGCAGAAGTTATTGACCGGATTTTGGACAAAGGTATCGTTGTAGATGCTTGGGTACGTGTTTCTTTAGTTGGTATTGAATTACTAGCAATCGAAGCTCGCATTGTTATCGCTTCTGTTGAAACCTACTTGAAATATGCAGAAGCTGTAGGTCTGACACAATCAGCTGCAATGCCTGCTTAATTCTTAAGCATTTCTAGAATATCAAAATTACTTAATAGCTAATTTTCATATTCTTCTGTGATCGGATAAGTCCAAAACAACAATGAGTCAAGGTGTAAAAAAATGGCAGTCGAAAAAACTAATTCTTCTTCAAGCTTGGCAGAAGTTATTGACCGGATTTTAGATAAAGGTATCGTTGTAGATGCTTGGGTACGTGTTTCTTTAGTTGGTATTGAATTACTAGCAATCGAAGCTCGCATCGTTATCGCTTCTGTTGAAACCTACTTGAAATATGCAGAAGCTGTTGGTTTAACACAATCAGCTGCAATGCCTGCTTAATTCTTAAGTATTTCTGGAATATCAAAATTACTTAATAGCTAATTTTGATATTCTTCTGTGATCGGATAAGTCCAAAACAACAATGAGTCAAGGTGTAAAAAAATGGCAGTCGAAAAAACTAATTCTTCTTCAAGCTTGGCAGAAGTTATTGACCGGATTTTAGATAAAGGTATCGTTGTAGATGCTTGGGTACGTGTTTCTTTAGTTGGTATTGAATTACTAGCAATTGAAGCTCGTATCGTTATTGCTTCTGTTGAAACCTACTTGAAATATGCAGAAGCTGTTGGTTTAACACAATCAGCTGCAATGCCTGCTTAATTCTTAAGTATTTCTGGAATATCAACTTTAATTAGTTGTTTATTCTCATGTTTATCTGCTTATTTCTACTGGTAAATATAATATTTAATTAATATTTATTAAAGTGCAAAACGAAATAAGCGGATGTTATTAAAACTACATTTATTAGATAATTAATATCTAATAAATGTAGTTAATTTGTGTTTATTCAGTATGATTGTGGAGAATCTCATGACGGCTTTAATGGTAAAAATACGGCAAGAGCATCAGTCAATAGCTGAGGAAGTAACTCAACTATTTAAACAGACTCATGAATTCTTGTCGGAGACAACAGCAAACAGACAAGAACAAGCTAAAAACCAAGCAGAATATTTACATCAGTTCCGCCAAAATCTAGAGCAAACAACTCACGAGTTTTTAGCAGATACAGCTAAAGCCAGAACTGCTCAAGCTCAAGCTCAAGCAAAATATCTGCATAACTTCCACCAAAATCTAGAGCAAACAACTAACGAGTTTTTAGCAGATACAGCTAAAGCCAGAACTGCTCAAGCTCAGGCTCAAGCAAAATATCTGCATAACTTCCACCAAAATCTAGAGCAAAAAACTCATGAGTTTTTAGCAGATACAGCTAAAGCTAGAACTGCTCAAGCTCAAGCTCAAGCAAAATATCTGCAACAGTTCCGTCAGGATTTGTTTAGCAGCATTTTTGGCACATTTAGCCGTTAACTAACACTCCTAATAAATGGATTTGATTCGTGAATAACGGTACTAAATAGTAAAACCCCCTAATCTTATCAGTTGTTTAACTGTAAGATTAGGGGGCAAATTAATTCAACAATGAGTAATAAAATAAAATTTCAAATATTCGATGACATTCATTAACCCAATACAAGAAGTTTATCAACCTTTCCAGGTTTGACTCTCAGCTTGTTAATTGGAGTTAAAAATAATTAACTCCTGATAAGTTAGGAGTTAATCATGTATTTAGTTGCTGATATTTTCTATTATTTAGAATAACACATTATTTGGTAATTTGCAGCTAATTAGGTTATTTATTTTAAAATTTTTTAGATGATTTTATTCGTAAGGACAATTGGGATCAACGTAAAATGTAACTAAATAAACTTTGGTTGTATTTATTATGGAAACTTGATTGTCACATCATTGTATAAATAATAATTTGTTCACTAGTCCCGTATTTTTATCCAAGCCATAGCACGAATGTACAGGTTATGTCATTCAATTTATGTATGTTCAAGATTCGGTGATCATCCCTAAGTTATTTAAATTTTCTCAATGCACACCAATAACTAGCGAATATTGACTTCTTGTAGTTCATTTTCTAAATGCGAATTGATCAGTTTACTTGTATTTTGTTTTGGAGAAACTATATCAAACGCTACATCTTGACTGCGAGTTTGCCAACGCTGCTTTTGAGTATATTCTTGCAGTTTAGTTTGAGCTTGAGCATATACTTTCGTATCTTTAGGAATTTGTCGCAGAAATTTGACTGCACCGTCAAAGTCCCCAAAAGCTGCTTTTTTATAAGCATTTTGTAAAAAATAAGCTGCTCTTATTTGCCGTTTTTGATTGTACTCAGCCAATTTTTTCTGCACTATAGCGCCAGCCGAACTGTCTTGAGGAATTTGGCGGAGATATTTCAACGCAGCTGAAAAATCTCTAGCTTCCGCTTTTTCATAAGCTTTAGCCAGTAAACTTTGAGTTTGGGTTTCGATATTAACTCTTGCTTGTTGAACGAGTAGGTCTGTTTTTGATTGCCAATATAAAATATCTGGAACTTGAGTAGATGTTTTGAGAACATCAGACCATCTACCTTCATTCAAGGCTTGTTCTGCTAATAAATATTGTTCAGCGGCTTGCAGCCATTGTTTTTGCCAAATTTCGATAGTGGCTTGTACTTCTGGATAAACATTACTATAGGATGGAATTGATTTAGCTAGAGCGATCGCTCCTTGTAAATCTCCAGCTTGATAGTTTTCTGTGGCTTTATATAAAGTTTCGCTTTCTGAATATGCAGGCGAATTATTCAGTAAAGAATAAACACCAAATCCCATCAATAAAGAATTAGCCGCTAGTCCGACTTTCATCCCTGTCATCAGGGGGGCTAATTTATCAGAAGTAAGATTTTGCTGAGTATCATCACTAGAACGTACTATTGGTGATGGCTCATGATATTGGGTTGGCAAAACTTGAGATAGCTGAGTTTCTCGGCGCATTTGCTTAAGTACACGCAGTACCTCACCTGCGGACTGAAAGCGTTCTTGAAAATCATAGCGGATCATTTGGCTGAGAATAGCAGCTAAATAATCACTCACTAACGTGTCTGGTAAACGCCAAATAATCTCATTAGTTTGCGGATCAATTTTAAACTGTAAGGGTTCTAAACCTGTGAGTGCTTGGATAGCAATCATCCCCAAAGCATAAATATCACTATTAGGTCGGGTTTGACCAATAAATTGCTCTGGTGGAATGTAACCTAAAGATGTTACAGGAATCCAATCAATTGGTAATTCCGTATCTAGCGAAAACTTCACAGATTGGATAGAACCAAAGTCAATTAAAACTAGTTTGCCATCAACACAACGTCTAATTAAATTTTCTGGTTTAATATCACAATGAATAACACTTTGAGAATGCACAAATTCTAAAATTTGTAAAACATCCTCTAAAAATTCCACAACTTCGCTTTCAGTCCACAAACATCCCCACAGTTGATTAATGGGTAGTTCTGCTGTTAAATCATGTCCTTCGACAAACTCTTGTACCAGATAGAGCCGCTCATTTTCTTCAAAGCAAGCGATGAGTTCAGGAATCTGGGGATGGCTACCCAGACGCTTAAGAGTTTCCGTTTCCGTCAGGAAATGTAACCTTAATGTCTCTAAATAGCTAGTTTGGCAATTGTTAGTTTTCAACTGCTTCACGACATATTTAGGGTTTTCTGGGTATTCTATGTCTATAGCAGTATATGTCTGTCCAAATACCCCTGCACCCAGACTTTCAACGATTTGGTACCGCGATTGTAGTACTTTACCGATCATGTAGTGGCTCATAAGCTGGTTACTTAGTAAGTCCTTATATAACTTTTCAGACATCACCTGATTGTTTCCGGATGTCTTGGAAAATAAATCACTTGAGCTTTGCTTACGGTCGTCCTAGCTTATTAATTTTTACGTATTTTTATCAAAAAAATAAATTTTTTTTGCTATCTGCACTACATATACATCTAAATTAGCCAAACATTGACCATAGTATCGAGAAAATAGGCATAGATGCCGTGTTTTCACGAATAAGATCCGCAAAACCACACAGGACTTACGCACAAAGGTTGTTTGTTAAGAATGGGTGTGAGGGTGTAGGGGTGTAAGGGTTTTTTCGTATCACTGCGTAATTCCTACCAAAGAAAAAGGTTCCTTTGCGAGGAGAGAAGGAACCCTAGTGCGTATTTGCGTAGAAAATAACTCTGCAATCAAGCTAATCCAGTTTATGAATTATCCCCGTCTTTCAGGAATGCAACTATGCTATGGAAGATTTTTGCTTACGCTTCATCCATAAACCTACAACACCAGCAACAGCAACACCAGCAGTAGAAACAGGTTCAGGAACTGGTTCGACAGTTGCAGATTTGATGGCTAATCTTCCAGCAATTAAATTATCGTTGATGTCTATGACACTACTGAATCTGCCACTGGATGCAACAGCCATAGGTAAGCCTGTAAAACCAGAAGGGAATTTTAATCCAAAACTTTCTGTGACTTCACCTTCGTTTGTACCTATGTTGTTGCTAAATAGCAAGTTATTCTGCATAACTTGACCAGTGTGTCCCAGCAAGCTGCTAGAAAATGTTTTCAAAACATTGTTAGAAGCATCTTTGAGAATGATAGACCAATCATTCAAATAGACGCTTGTAGCAGTCGGTAGTTTGTCTATATCTACTGTATAAGTTCCAGAAAAAGAACCATTTTGTAATCCTACAGCTACTCCCGTTGAACCAGAAATTGCTTGAGATGCAAATTCTCCAGAGATATTAAATGTTTTTAAAGTTACAGCTTGGGCGGGAGCATTACCCACAGCAGCTAACATAGCAGCACTTAGGGCAATACCAGCAGTAGCTTGAGATAGTTTTTTGTAGGATGTTGTCAGCATGAGTTGAGTTTCTCCAAAAGTAGGTTTCATAAAATGGGGAATCGTAAATAAACTTTTTGCCAAATTACTTCCAAACTAGAGAAAAAATACCTAGATATGTAGAAATCAGATATGAAGTAATTGTATTAATGGCAAGTTTTATATCAGCAAGCTTGATAACCTTGGTAGTTTCTTTTAAGTGATTTCCTACTTTTTGCATAATGCTGAATCCGCATAAAATTGGGCTGTAACAGCGATATTTACGCAAATTTTCGGAATTCAAAATTATGAGGTCAAATAGCTTTTTCTATTTCAAAAATGTTTGTGTGGCTACGCACTTGCTCAATTAAATAATTACACTAATTTAGCTGGCTGCCTTACATCTCTAATTAACTCCCTAGTTCATTGAAGCTCGATGGTCATCGTTGCCTTTGCACATTTCCATACTGTCAGTAGAAAATAAAAACGGCAATAAAAATAGGGTTATTTTACGAAAAGATTAAATTATTATTTCAGTATTATTTAGGGGAAAATTCTCTCAGTATTTGATAAAGTAAGGATTTGTCAATACTGATGTCAGAATATGCCATAATACTTACGTAAATTTTCCTTAGTGGAAAGTTTACAATGAAAGGGATTAGGGGCTAGGGGCTAGAGGTTAGGGGTTAGTCTTGTTACTCAGCACTCAGCACCTACCGTGTACACACAAGTCGAAAATTTGCTGAATGAAACCGCATCCCGCCTAGAACTAAAGTTCCAGGCTCATAGCCAAAGTCCACAAAGCGTGGACTGAAATGAACTTCTGGTTGAGTCCTCCCAAGAGGACTTGCGCTATGAGACTCGGAATTGATTCCGAGGCGGGATAGATGCACTCAACCCGGATTTGTGTTTACACCGTAGGCACTCAGCACTGAGGACTACTGAGCTTCTTCATCTTGGTCAATTGCTTCTACTTTGTCTTGTAAAGGTTTGACAACTCTGGCGATCGCTTCTTGGATAAAAGCTTTAATAAACTCATCACGACGGTTAATTTGAAACTGACGCTGCACTACCTCGGTCATTCCGCCGTCGCCCCAATCTTGATCATGGCGAAAATACTCAATAAAACTTTTGCCGGCAATCCGGGTTAAATATGCCGCAGTTACGCCTTGAATGGCTCTGCCAATAATAAATGTGGCGACATTCAGTTGCAAAGCCGTAGAGACTAATTGAATCGCGCCTTTGACTATCCCCAAACTAGCAATAGTTTTTGCCAAAGATAAAGCTAACTCCCGCCCGCGTTCCATGTTCAACTCGCAGCCGTAGACTCTACCAATTTCTACAACCATTTGGGCGTTGACGGCGGCTGTCGCCAATAAATCTACGACTGGTAAGGGTGTAACCGAAACGACACCAGCCCCAATCCACTGAAATCGCTCAACAATTTTATCGGCTTGACGACGGCGCTGGGCATCGATCAGTTTACGTGCTTCTTCACCCAAACGTAAAGATTGCAGCAAAATGTTATCTGCTACTAAATCTTCACCCTCAGCCCGCAACACAGCCGCCATCCGCCTCAGCAATGGCACAATATCGGGTTCTGGTTGATATAGTTCCCCTGTTTCTAATTGTGCCGATTGGGGGTTAGCAGCGATCGCAACCACATCATTAGCTGCAATAAAGCCCCGGACTCGTTCGCGCAACCGCGCTAAAATTACTTCTTTATTTTCATCGGTGTAAAGGTCTGTTTTATTGAGAATTAACAGCGATCGCTTGCCAATTTCTGCTAAACCCCGCAATGGTTCATATTCTGAGCGACGCAGGTCATTATCCACCACAAACAACAATAAATCTGCGGCTGTCGCTAATTCTCTCGCTAACTGTTCCCGTTCTGTACCGGCGACACCTGCTTCTAAAATTCCGGGTGTGTCGGTAATTAAAATTTTGCGTTCTAATCCCTTTAACCGCAGACAATAAGTTTCGCCTACGGTCGTTGTTCCCATTGGCGCATTTACTTGACCTACCATCCGCCCCATAATCGCATTTACCAGGGAAGTTTTACCTGCGCTTCCTGTACCAAACACCACAACTTGAATTTCACCCCGTGCTAAATTAGCTTCAATTTCCCGCGATCGGCTTAATAACGCTTGACGTGCTACTTCATCTTGAATTTGTGATACTTGTTGGCGCACAGCTTGGAGTGTGGAAGAAGCTGCATCCGATTTTGCCGCTGGGATTTGCGCTGCTGTCACGCGCCTGCGCCCTTGGCGAGAACGTTTTTCTCCAGCCTGAAGCACCAAAACGTAATAAACAAACGCCGCCACTAACCCACCAATCAAGACAACTAGCAGCAACAGCAGCAAATTTCCGAGTAATGGTGAATAAGACAATTGCCAATAAAGGCGCGATAGGGAATCTATCAGCCACAGGCTCATTGCCAAAATGACAATTAGACCAACGATTAACGTTACTATGCGCGATAAAGGCATGGGTAGCGGTAGTTAGTATTCAAGAGGCACTTTTTAATAGTAGGACTTATAGAGTAGGGAGTGGGGAGTGGTGAGTGGTGAGTAGAGGGAGAGGTGCAATCAAAATTCATTGATATGACGCATTACCTCGGCCACTGACCAAGCTTGGGCGATCGCACCTCTGGGGGTGTGTGGTGGGTCGCCATCAAAAATTTCGGAAATGGAGCCAAGACAACCATCTGAAAGAAAATGGTCGATGAGAGGTTGCCAATTAAAAGGCAGTGGTTGTTTGGGATAAAAACGTTGCCAAGCACGAATAAACGGCCCAATCAACCAACTCCAAACTGTACCTTGATGGTAAGCGCGATCGCGATCGTGGGGCATACCTGTGTACTTACCAACGTATTCTGGATCAATCGCATCCAGGCTGCGAAGGCCATAGGGAGTCAGCAAGCGATAGGTGGCTAAGTCGAGTATCTGACGACCTTGTTGTTGGGAAAATCCACAATGGTGTAAAGACAATGCAATCACAGCATTGGGGCGAATTTGGGAATTGCGGCGATCGTCTGGTTCAATGGTGTCATACAAGTAACCCAGCATTGGATTCCAGAATTTTTGCAGGGAAATTTTTACTTGTTGTGCTTGTTGTGTATAACGTTGTGCCTGTTTTGCTAGACGTGGTGCATCATCCACGGGCATTTGACTTAAGCGTTGCGCCCATTGACTCATCCAACACAAAGCAGAGTACCACA
Organism: Nostoc sp. TH1S01; assembly: GCA_018993265.1. Taxonomy (GTDB): domain Bacteria; phylum Cyanobacteriota; class Cyanobacteriia; order Cyanobacteriales; family Nostocaceae; genus Nostoc_B. The sequence continues at coordinate 53,524 of JAGKSW010000100.1, read as the reverse complement.
GGGCATTAATCTCTACTGGCTTACCATGACGAGGCGTTACAGGCTGGCCGTTGACTAGTGCATCCATCCAAGTTAAAGCTACACCGCGAGCATACCAACCTACTAATCCATCAGTAGCATCAACTTGGATGTTATAACGTGTACCCCCCACAAAGGCTTTGTGGATTTGCTGCACTATCGGGAATTGGTCTGCCAAAAATTCCCAGTCTTGGGTAGCTTCTAAGTAAAGCCCTAATGTTTCAATCCACCATAGCGCCGCATCAATACTGTTGTAATATGGCTCACCATCAATATCTGGAAAGGTATTCGGAATTAAACCGTGGCGACAATAACGCCCAAAAGTGTGTAATAGCCCTTTGGCTAATTCATAGCGTTGCGCCACTAATGCTAGACCGGGTAAGGCAATTAACGCATCACGCCCCCTGTCATTAAACCAGTGATAACCTGCAATGATTGTTGGGCCAGCAACAGCAGCCCGATAAACAATAAATTGATCGCTGGCTTTGAGTAGGCGTTCCCAGATGAGAGATTGAAGATCGGGAAGAGTATACGGAGCAAGAGAGAATAGTCTTCCGCCTGCACCCTGCACTCCTGCTCCTCTATCTTTTAACAGCGCCCAGCCTCCAGAGCCTAATTCCCATTCAGTATTTTTTGTTTTACTACATCCAAAAATCTGGCAGAGTCTTTCTTGTTCTGCTTCTACTGCTTCTGCAAAGCTTTCGGGTAATAGAGGAGTTTGCTGTGGGTCAGGAAAACCCAATCTTGCTTCTAGGGTGATAGCATCTCCTGGCTGGAGAGTGACAATTAAATAGCCAGGACTGTAAAGGTCTTCATAATCACTTAATCCCCGGCGTGTTTCTTCTGGTAAGACGTAATTCCAGTACCAAAATGCGTCTGCTTGATATTGACCCTGCGTCCAACGTAAATACCAAGGTTTACCAAAATGCCCAGATGCGATCGCTTGTAGGCAAACTTGTTGTTGTCCTAGTAATTGGGAAAATTGTAAACCTACTGCGGTTTGTTGACGATGAAAGTCGCGATCGCAAATGAGTAACCGTAGTTTTAAAATCGCTGTCTCTACGCCGTCATAACGATAGTGAATCAAAATTCTATGAGAGTGGGGGCTATTTTCCCTACTCCCCTCAACACCATAGGGCATTAGCAGTTGCCTACTTAACTGCCAGTTATCTTCACCCCAAATCCATTTGGGTACTGGGTTAATATCGAAAGATCGTAGTAGTTCGTAACCTGTCGGCTTAATCTCACCACTACCCCAGATATTTGTCCCTAGTGCTACGACTCCCTTTGATACTTCCAAACTCGCTTCTAGGTGTGATAACAAAAGGGTGCGCCCAGACGGCGGATTTGTAGCAGCAAACAACCAACCGTGGTAGGTGCGTGTGCGGACATCAGAAACTGTACCACTGGCAAAACTGCCCAAGCCATTGGTGAGTAACCATTCTCTTGTATCTAAATTGGTCATTTGCTACTCAAAATCGTTATGACTATGATATAGTCGTAACAGATCGTAATTAAACTGTGAACCAGCCCTGAAGGAGGGTTTCCCTCCGTAGGGGACTGTGAACCTGAAAGGTGAGACAGCGTGGATGGGTGAGTTTTACCTGACCCGAACTCTAACGCTACTAAAACGGAATATAAGTTGAAGGAGAATTAGGTTAATGTCCCTCACTTACGGAACAGAAGGAAGCCTCCGCGTTGGTCAACAAGCTCCCGATTTTACAGCAACCGCTGTATTTGATCAGGAATTCAAGACAGTCAAACTTTCCGACTATCGCGGTAAGTATGTTGTCTTATTTTTCTACCCCCTAGACTTTACCTTTGTTTGTCCTACTGAAATCACAGCATTTAGCGATCGCTACGAAGAATTCAAGAAACTTAACACTGAAGTTCTCGGTGTTTCTGTTGATAGTGAGTTCTCCCACCTCGCTTGGATTCAAACCGATCGCAAATCAGGTGGCGTAGGCGACCTCAATTATCCCCTAGTTTCCGACATCAAGAAAGAGATTAGCGCAGCTTACAACGTGCTTGATCCAGCAGCAGGCGTTGCATTGCGTGGTCTATTCCTGATTGACAAAGATGGTATCATTCAACACGCTACCATTAACAACCTAGCCTTTGGTCGTAGCGTTGATGAAACCCTACGGACATTACAAGCTATTCAGCACGTCCAATCACATCCAGACGAAGTTTGCCCCGCTGGTTGGCAACCAGGTGATCAGACAATGACTCCTGACCCTGTGAAGTCTAAAGTTTACTTCGCTTCTGTCTAGAATTTTTTCGCTTTCAATTCCAATAGCATTTATTGGAATTGAAGGCAAAATTCATCCCTACCACAGATAAACATTAGATAAAATCAGTGTAAATTTCAGTATTTATCTGTGGTTTTATGATTTTTTATCCAAAAATTAGCAGTTAATCAGCTTTAAATATCACAAGTTGGTAATATATGTGGCGCAGCTTCCTAATAACATTTTATGCGCCGAGATTCTATTTTTTATAAACTGTTTCAACAATCTCCTACACTGTTGTTTCAATTACTAACAACACCGCCAAGCAATGCAGATGCTTATCGATTTGATTCTGTTGCGATAAAAGAACCGAGATTTGAAATTGACGGTGTGTTTCTGCCACCAGAAAATCAAAGTGCAGGAGTTGTATATTTTTGTGAGGTACAATTCCAAACAGATGAACAGCTTTACGAAAGAGTATTTGCGGAATCTTCACTATATTTCTATCGCAACCGTGCCAGATTTAGCGATTGGCAAGCAGTAATTATTTACCCATCACGCAATATTGAACAGAGTGATATTTATCCTCATCGCTCATTATTGAACGGCGAACAAGTGCATAGAGTGTATTTGGATGAATTAGGGGATATTCGCTCCTTACCAATTTGGGTAGCATTGATGGTACTGACTACTGTAGAGGAAAGCCAAGCACCACAAGAAGCCAGGTATTTGTTAAGCAGAACCCAAGAACTAACTGAGCAAGCCAGCCGCGCCATAATAGAGATGATCACAACAATTATGGTGTACAAATTTGAACAATTAAGCAGGATGGAAGTTGAGTCTATGCTGGGAATCACACTCAAAGAAACCAGAGTTTATCGAGAAATCAAGGAAGAAGGACGCGAGGAAGGACGCGAGGAAGGTCGTGAGGAAGGGCGTGAGGAAGGTCGTGAGGAAGCTACAGTTAAACTTGTAATTCGACAGCTGACTAAGCGATTTGGCGAACTCTCGCAGGAAATGCGTTCAGCAATTACGGGCTTACCTTTGTCTGTTTTAGAAGATTTGAGTGAAGCATTGTTAGATTTTACTAGTTTGGCTGATTTACAAACTTGGCTAGAAAGGCGATAAATATAAATTTGGGCAAAAATCTAGCTAGTGAGCGGCTGCAAGAACTACAACAGCAACCCGTCAGAATGACGAAGAAACGACAATTCAGGTTGGCGTTTAGATGTTAGTTGGTAACGTCAACTCAGTGCGGCTGATATGAAATTAGACTTGTTATTTTAAAAAGAAAAATATGCTAACTTCAACTGATTTCAGCGGCTTATTTAATGAGCGATTCTTCCGTAACTTTTTGCCAATACCAGCAACTAGTTACTTCCATGTGGAAATAGGAACGCCTGATTTTCAATTACCGGATATTACTAACGGGAATTTAGTTAAATTATCAGATTATCGCGGTAAGCAACCAGTATTACTGGCTTTTACCCGCATCTTTACTGAAAAGCAATATTGCCCGTTTTGTTATCCCCATATTAAAGCTTTGAATGAAAACTATGAGGAATTTACAAAACGCGGTATTGAAGTTTTGATGATTACAAGTACCGATGAAAAGCAGAGTCAAATAGTTGTGCAAGATTTAGGCTTAAAAATGCCCTTGTTAAGTGACCCAAGTTGCCAAGTATTTCGGAGATATAGAGTCGGGCAAGCCTTGGGAGCGCCTTTACCAGCACAGTTTGTGTTAGATAAAGATGGTAAATTACTTTATCGCCATTTGTTTTCTTTTTTAGATCATAATGCGAGTGTGGAGACATTATTAGCACAATTTAATGCCGCCAAACTTGAGTGATAATATTGCCATCGGCTGCTACTAATTGGATTTGTAAAGGCATTTGTCCGGCGGCGTGAGTTGAACAACTTAAACAGGGGTCAAAAGCTCGAATTCCGGCTTCAACACGGTTGAGCATTCCTTCAGGAATTTCATTACCTTGAATGAAATGTCGGGCAATTTGAGCAACTGTGCGATTCATTGCGAGGTTATTTTGTCCTGTAGCAATGATTAAATTTACCTTTTGCAGTAAACCATTTTCATCAACGCGATAGTGATGAAATAATGTACCCCGTGGTGCTTCGCTGACACCAACTCCTTCTAGCTGATTAATGCCAGCTTCGGCACGCAACCGTTTTGATAAAATGTCTGGGTCTTCAAGTAAGATTTCAATGTGTTCAATACAAGCCAGAATTTCGATTAAGCGGGCATAGTGATAAAAGAAAGATGACTTGACTGTACCTTGACCGCGATCGCGGAATTCTTGTAATTCTTGATCAGCTAAAGGTGTCCCAATTCGATTACAAATATTTAACCTTGCCAGAGGCCCGACTCGATACATCCCACTATCTATCCGACAATGGTCATTTTGGTTAGGATAACCCAAGGGTCGATAGTAGGGAGATTTTAAGTAAGAGTCTGGTTGAACTGCTTCCCCAATAAATTCTTGATAGCGTGTAGAGTCGAGTTTATCGGCAAGGATATTACCTGCACTATCCACAAAGCGGAGATTTCCATCGTAAGTTTCCCATAAACCATTGGGAGTGACTAACCCCATAAATAAACTAGGGAAATTACCAAAGGTTTGGGCTTCTGCGGCATAATCATCGAGCAAGTGTTTAAATCTCGCCAAAGCATCTAAAATCGTGGTGCGGGCTTCGGGAATACGGTTTTGGATATGGCTGCGTTTTTCTGGTGTGAGTGGTTCGCGCACACCACCGGGAACCGCCCAAGCTGGATGAATCTTTTGTCCTCCCAGTAACTCGATAATTTCTTGCCCAAATTGACGTAAGCGAATTCCACCACGAGCAAATTCTGGTTCCGCCGCAATTAAACCGAAGACATTGCGGGTTTGGGGATTGCTATCCATTCCCAATAAAAAATCGGGGGCGCTGAGATGAAAGAAACTCAGCGCATGGGATTGGAGAATTTGCCCTAGATTCATCAACCGTCGGAGTTTAGCAGCAGTTGCTGGGATAGTCACAGCTAAAATGCGATCGCCTGCTTTGGCAGAAGCTAACAAATGACTCACCGGACAAATACCACAAACCCTAGCGGTAATTGCTGGCATTTCCCACAGCGGCCGACCTTCGCAAAACTTTTCAAACCCGCGAAATTCCGTGACATGAAAGTGAGCATCACTCACCTGACCCGCATCATCCAAAAAAATACTAATCTTGGCATGTCCTTCAATGCGGGTAACGGGATCGATAATTATTTTTGTCATTAGTCATTAGTCATTAGTGATTTGTTGTTCTCCCAACTTCATACTTCACACTTCAAACTTCAGACTTTCTGATAACTCTTCGCCATAATCTTCAAAAGCTTCTCTATTGATTGTTTCAGCGGTTTGGTGTGCTATTTCTGATTGCATTTCATCTACTGCATCCCAAGCAGCAGCACATTCTTCTGAGTGGATTCCTTTTTCTATACAAATGGCGCGAGCTTTTTTAATCTCTTCTTGTAGTTGTTGTTCTAAAAGAGCTGACCGAGGCTGTTCCATAAAGTCACTTAAAGCCAATATATCGGTGAGCGAAATTATCCCAACAAGTTCACCTTGGATAACAGGCGCTCTGTGCAGATGATGTTGGGCAAACAACCGCGCGACATATTCCAAACCCAAGTCGGGATTAATGGCGATACAAGGCTTAGTCATGACCTCGTATACCCGTGTTTTATGAGGGTCTTTACCGTAAGCAATAACTTTATAAACAATATCGCTCTCACTAATAATCCCGTAAGCATCTTGTTCGTGGCGACGGTCAACAATTAATGCCCGCCAATCTCTAGCCCGCATTAAATGTACTGCTTCTGCGACTGTGGCAGAGCTACGAATGGTGGCTACATCTTTTGTCATAATGTCTGCGGCTCTTAACATAATTAATCTCCTGTAGTAAAGTGCTGAGTGCTGAGTGCTGAGGAGCCAGTGCGTTGGGCGGCTCCGCCGACTTGAAGCAACTGGCGTTGCTGAGTTGTGAATATTGAGTAAAAAATTATTCCCCCTGCCTCCTGCCTTCTCTTCAACCAAATTTGATGAATTCGCGTCCTGCGAGTTTGGGTTTTTCACCTTGTAAAAGCGGTTCTAATGCGGCGCGAATGCGAGGTGCTGAAGGCGGACAACCGGGTAAATAAATATCAACGGGGACTACATAATGTACAGGCGTGACTTTTTCTAATAGCGGAGGTACAATGCTTGCTTCTTGGGGTATTTGGGGGTGCAGATCCACTAATTCTACATAACATCGCTGAAGAACTGGTTCGACGCTACCTAATGGATTACGTAAGGCGGTGACATTGCCGGTAACTGCACAATCTCCAAAGGAAATTAAGAGTTTGGAACGTTCTCGAACGGTGCGGATTGTGGTTAAGTGTTCTTCATTGGCGATCGCACCTTCAACTAAGACTACATCGACATCTTTGGGATATTCTTTAATATCAGCGAAGGGACTGTAAACAATATCCACTTTTCCGGCTAAATCGATCAGCCATTCGTCTAAATCGAGAAAGGACATGTGACAGCCAGAACAGCCGCCTAACCATACTGTTGCTAGTCGCAAGCGAGACATATTTTTTTAACCGCAAAGGTACGCTGAGTAAAACGCAGAGTTTTAGTTATCTGGTTAGCTTTGAGATGTGGCTGTGAGGAGTTCACGCCATTCACGCACGACAGATTGAGGGACTGAGATGTTAATAAAGTTTTGTTTGGGTAAAGGTATACCTAGTTGTAGGGGTTCGTTGGGTAATTGCGGCAAGATATCTTTGAGGTCGTACTGACCGATAGTTGGGGCTGGGGCTTCATCTAAGAACACATCAGCAGCAGTGAAAACTTTGCCGGAAGCAGTGGTAATTTTTAGTGGTTGGGGATGAATTAATTCGGCTGAGTTGGGAAAACCTACAAGCCGCAGATTTAAACTGGTGCTTTGACCAGGATAAATTTGCTTAAACAGAACAACTTGCCAAACATGTCCTGATTGATCATCTAATTTTGTTTGTGAGCGATAAAGTATTTCGCCTGGTGCTGCTTCTAAATGTGTAACAGATGCGATCGCCGTTTGTGATGTGGGACTTGCTAAAGCCAGGAATATAGATATTGTCAAAATACTTACCACTAGCAGCCACCAAAATATTTGTCGGATGCGACGGAGTTTCATATTTACCTCCTGGCTTAAGCTCAAAGTCAACGGCTAAAAATTCCATTGCTGTTTTTCCCTTGCGGTAACTAAGAAATCAAGTTTGTCCCGATGGTGTTTCATTTCCCCAACGCTGGAACCTTGGTAGAAAATCGCACCTGTGGGGCAAGCATTGACACATTTACCACAAGAGGTACAAGTTTGAGACGTTCCCCAGGGCTGACTCAAGTCGGTAATGACGTGGGAGTTTGTACCCCTACCTGCCATATCCCAAGTGTGAGCGCCTTCGATTTCGTCACAAACACGGATACAACGAGTACACAGCACACATCGGTTATGGTCAATACCGAAGCGATCGTGGGAAACATCTACTTTGCGATTGGGGAAGTGATACTCTAAACGTACATGATCCATACCCATTTCAATCGCTAAGTCTTGTAATTCGCAATTACCATTTGCTACACAAACCGAGCAAATGTGATTACCTTCAGCAAATAGCATTTCAACAATTGTGCGCCGGTATTTTTGCAAGCGATCGCCATTGGTGTAAACCTCCATTCCTTCGTTAACTTTTGTCACGCAAGCAGGTTGTAATTTACTGCTTCCAGCAATCTCTACTAAACACAGCCGACAAGCACCGACATCTCCCACACCTTCTAAATGGCACAGTGTGGGAATATGAATTCCTGCTGCTTGCGCCGCTTCTAGCAAAGTTTCTTCTTCGCTGGCGCTGACCAGTTGACAATTAATTGTTAAGGTTTTTACGGTCATAATTAGGGGATGAGTGAGATGTTATACCGTGTCTTATCGTAAAGACCGCAGGGGGCAGGGAGCAGGGGAGAAGAGGATATTTTTTCTCCTACACCCTTACACCCCTAAACCCTAGCTCCTACTTCCTCATCTTTAATCAACTCCAAATACTCTTCAATCAACTCCACATACTCATCACGGAAGTAACGCAATGTACTCAACACGGGATTGGGTGCAGACTGTCCTAAACCGCACAGGCTGGTGTTTTTGACCATATCGCACAGTTCTTCGAGGAGTGCCAAATCAGCCTGTGTTGCTTTACCTTGCATGAGTTTGGTTAATAATCCATGTAGCTGCACTGTTCCTACTCGGCAAGGAATGCACTTACCACAGGATTCATCCATACAAAATTCCATGAAGAAACGGGCAACATCGACCATGTTGGTACTATCGTCCATGACAATCATGCCGCCGGAACCCATCATCGAACCCAGGTTTGTCAGGGATTCATAATCTACAGGTGTATCAAAGGCAAAAGCAGGGATACATCCTCCGGAAGGGCCACCTGTTTGGACGGCTTTAGCTGTACCACCATCAGGAATACCGCCTCCCATTTCTTCGACAATTTGCCGTAAGGATGTTCCCATCGGCACTTCGATTAAACCTGTGTTGCGAATTTTGCCAGCTAGGGCAAAAACTTTTGTCCCTTTGCTTTTTTCAGTCCCAATACTCGCAAACCAGTCAGCACCTTTACGAATAATGGGTGCGATGTTGGCGAAGGTTTCGACGTTATTAATTAAGGTGGGATGACCCCATAAACCCGATTCAGCCGGATAAGGTGGACGAGGATGCGGTAGACCGCGTTTGCCTTCAATGGAGGCCATTAAGGCAGTTTCTTCGCCACAAACGTAAGCCCCAGCACCAATGCGGATATCGATTTTGAAGTCAAAAGGAGAGTCAAAGATTTGGCTACCTAACAAACCGAGGCGTTGGGCCTGATGGATGGCAGTTTGCAACCGACGAATTGCCACTGGATATTCTGCACGGACATAAATATAGCCTTGATTAGCTCCGATCGCATAAGCTGCGATCGCCATTCCTTCTAACACCCGATGGGGATCACTTTCTAGGACACTGCGATCCATAAATGCGCCGGGATCGCCTTCATCAGCGTTACAGATGACAAATTTGCGGTTGCTTTTGGCTTTGGCGACCGTCGCCCATTTAACACCAGTGGGATAACCAGCGCCTCCCCGTCCGCGCAAACCACTGCGGGTAATTGTTTCGACGACCTCACCCGGAGTCCTTTCTCGCAACACATGGTAAAGAGCTTGATAACCATCGGCAGCAATATAAGATTGAATCTTTTCTGGGTCTATTTTGCCGCTATTTTCTAAAACGATTGGCTGTTGATAAGTAAAGAATGGTTGGGATAAATCTATTTCGGAAACATGGGTTTTGCCGCCGTCCAACGCTTCAATAATTGCAAATGCGTCCTTAGTAGTGACTTTTTCATAAAGTTTACTGCCGGCTGGGGTATCAACTTGAACTAATGGCCCTTGGCAACATAAGCGCATACAGCCAACACCAGAAACTTCTACATCTTTTTCTAAACCTTCGGCTTTCACACCTGCTTCGAGTTCATGTTTAATGCTTTCGGCGCGACCAGATAAACAACCAGCCGCTGTGCAGCAACGAATATGAACCGGTTTAGTTTGAGAGCGTTCTTGTTTGGCAATTGCCAGTAATTCATTTAGTTCCATTTTCCAGCCATCCTTGGATGCGATCGCAAACTGATTCTGGTGTTTGATTGCCTAAGACTGCGCCATCAAACACCACAGCAGGCGCAATCCCGCAAGCCCCTAAACATCTTGCTGTCAGTAGTGATAATTGACCGTTGGCTGTAGTTTCACCAGCCTGAATGTGAGCTGTTTTTTCTACACTTGCCAAAATCGCCTGAGCGCCTTTGACATAACAAGCTGTCCCTGTACACAGCACACAACTATGAACTCCTTGGGGCGCTAAAGAAAATAAATGGTAAAAGGTCGCTACTCCATAAACTCGGCTGGGAGGCAGTTTGAGTTTATGAGCAATATAAAGTAATAAGTCGTTTTCTAAGTAACCGTATAGTTCTTGGGCTTGGTGGAGAATTTCGATTAAGGCATCTTGTTGATACTGGTGACGCTTCATGGTTGCGTCTAGCATCTTCAGGCGTTTATCGCCACTGGGATGAGGCCAAACTACAGGGGATGCGGTTGTCATTGTTACTGCTAGAGACTGATGAGTTTATTTGGCAAGCGCACAATCAAATCAAGAGACACTGGCATTTTCAGCAGCTTTCGCTACGTTCTTTTCCGTGCTGTTTAAGCTTTTGGGCGAATGCACAATAAAAACTGAACAGTTGGCGTGATGCAGCACATAGTTACTCACACTACCTAAGAAAAATTCTGTTATCCCAGAACGTCCCCGATGACCCATCACAATTAAGTCTGCATTCCATTGAGCAGCCAGTTTACAAATAGTATTGCCAGGGTTGCCCAAAATTTGGCTAAATTCTGCTGTCACACTTGTGGTGTTGGCTTGAGCTGAGAAAGACTGCAACATCCGCACTCCTTCATCTTTAAATTTATCCCACTGTTTTTGGTATAAATCTAAACTTTGTCCGCTTAAACCTGGATAGTAGTCAACATTAGATAACATGGGAATATAAGGGCTACCTTCTTCTTCTGGAGATAGAACATGTAGCAGTAGTAATTGGGCGGACATAGCTTTTGCTAAAGCCAATGCTTGCTCAAACACCTCTGTTCCCATTTCCGAACGATCCAATGCGACTAAAATCTTTTTCAGCATATAGACCTCTGGCTGTGATTGCTAATAACTTGGCGGTTTTTGGTCGGGAAACGCAGAATTACCATAATTGAGAATTCTGCATCTGTTATTGGTAATAATCGAGAAATTTATTTTATTGAATTAGCTGTGATATTTTCCCCTCTGCAATGACATCTAACTTTATTTATAAAAATAGAATTTGAGGAACTTGTGAGGATGATCCCGCCATTCAGGACTTAATTTATATGTTGATATAGCCTGATATCTGACGGTGTACATAAGGCTATGAAAGGTTTTTAAGCTTTTGTCTTTGATTTTAAGGTGTAATTTAGATGGAGAATATCTTAATAGTTATTTCATGATTTCAGTGTAGCAAGAACAGCTTTAATAGATGTTGTTAACTTTAGTGATTAATTCTCTCGTCAACTATTTCTAAAGATTGATTATTGTTGATTATTGTGAATTAAACTTAACATTAGAGGAATGGATACTTTAATATGCTTTAAAGCGCAAATCTAAAATATTATTGAGTTTTTAATTTTATTTTTTGGTGAATCATCTAATAATATTAAGATCAGGAAATGTTTAGATATGAAAATTTTAGTTGTCGAGGATGACGAGTTAAATGCTTATGCGCTGACTGCCGTTCTTACCAACCAAAACTATGCAGTTGAAGTCGCAAATGATGGTGAAACTGCTTGGGATTTAATTCAAACTTACAATTATGATTTAATTTTATTAGATGTAATTTTACCAAAGCTAGATGGAATTAGTTTGTGTCAGCAAATTCGCTCTCATGGCTGGCAAATGCCAATCTTGCTGTTAACAGGATGTGATAGTAGCCATGAGAAAGCGATTGGTTTAGATGCAGGCGCAGATGATTATGTAGTTAAACCATTTGCCGAAGAAGAATTAGTCGCCCGCGTGCGGGCTTTATTACGTCGTGGCAATGCAACATCACAACCTGTTTTAGAGTGGGGAAATTTGCGCCTTGACCCTAGTAGTTGTGAAGTTAGTTATAGCAACAATTTACTATCATTAACTCCCAAAGAATATGCGCTTTTGGAGTTATTTTTACGCAACAGTCGCCGAGTTTTTAGCTGCGGCATGATTTTAGAACATTTGTGGTCTTACGAAGATACACCAGGGGAAGAAGCAGTGCGGACTCATATTAAAGGGTTACGCCAGAGATTAAAAGCGGTGGGTGCGCCTAGTGATTTAATTGAGACTGTGTATGGAATTGGCTATCGGCTCAAACCCCTGGAAGAAGAGAAAATCGCAGCAAAACCAGCCAATGCCAAATCTAAAAACAATCAGCCGAAAGAAGAAGCATCATCTCAGCAGCAAACACTGCAAGCGGTTGCGGGAATTTGGCAGAGATTTCAAGGGAGAGTCGATGAGCAAATCAAAGTCATCGAGCAAGCAGCTTTCGCTGAGTCAGCTTTAAATAGTGAATTGCTCAACCAAGCCGCCAAAGAAGCGCATACTTTAGCCGGTTCATTAGGGACATTTGGCTTTCCGACGGGTTCAAAACTGGCGCGTCAAATTGAGCAATTACTTAAATCTGGTCAAGAGTTAACATCCAAAGAAACAGCCAAGCTGCAAACTTGGGTGAAATCTTTGCGCCAGGAAATTCAAACTCAAGCTGAGGATGCAAACTCAGCCGCAGTTGATAGTAGATTGCCATTAGTTTTGATGGTTGATCAAGACCCGACTATCGCAGAACAACTGACACAAACTACGGCTGGTGCAGAATTTCAAGTGAGCATTGCCACAAATCTAGATTCTGCCAGAACTATACTTTACCGCGACCATCCCAGTGCAGTGTTACTTGACCCCAGTTTTTCTGACCGTCAAGAAGATAGTTGGAGTTTTTTAGGCGAACTGGCGCAAAGAAAACCACCTGTGCCAGTCTTAGTTTTTACAGAGCAAACAGATTTAGGTAATCGCTTGCAATTGGCTCGTCAAGGAGGACACACATTTTTACAAAAGCCAATGACAGCAGCAAAAGTGGCAGAGGCGATCGCGCAATTACTCCAACAATTACCCCAAGGAGAAGCGAAAATCCTGGCCGTAGATGATGATCCCCAAATTCTCGCTTTGTTACAAAATTTACTCATACCTTGGGGATTACAAGTAATAGGTTTAGAAGATCCGCGTCGCTTTTGGGAAACTTTGGAAACAGTCAAGCCAGATATGTTGATTCTGGATGTAGAAATGCCCCACAGCAATGGGATTGAGCTTTGCCAAGTTGTGCGGAATGACCCCAATTGGAGCGAGTTACCGATTTTATTTCTCACAGTCCACAGCGATGCCGACATTGTAAATCAGGTGTATAGCGTCGGGGCTGATGATTTTGTCAGCAAACCAATTGTCGGGCCAGAACTGGTAACTCGAATTGTCAACCGTCTGGAGCGGATAAAACTGCTCAAGCGGATGGGACAAACCGAGCAGAAGCAAGTCCAGGAAGCAGTTGCTCTTTCATCTTCAACTGCCAACTTCTCAGCTGACTGGCGTACCATCTTTGAAGGTGAACCGGAATGTGTGAAAGTGATAGCGGCTGATGGCACAGTTTTAGAAATCAATTCTGCCGGACTGGCTGTTATCGAAGCAAAAAGTAAAGCCAAGGTGATTGGCAAATCAGTTTATTCTTTAATTGCTTCAGAATATCAAACCGCATTTCGGCAACTTCATGAAAGTGTCTGTCAAGGTAATAAAGGCAGTTTGCAGTTTGAAATGATTACTTGTCAAGGTAATCGTCGCTGGATGGAAACTCACGCTGTACCACTGCAAAATAAAACTGATGGCAAATTTGTCCAATTGGCAATTACCCGCGATATTACCCACTACAAACAAGTACAAACCGAAATTCAGCGGATTAATCGCACACTCCAGACATTGAGTAGTTGCAATCAAATTATTGTCCGCACGCCAGACGAACTAGAGTTACTTGAGAAAATTTGCCAAATTATTGTGGAAGTTGGCGGCTATCGGCTGGCGTGGGTAGGCTTTGCGGAAAACGATGCACAAAAAAATATTCGGCCAGTGGCGCAAGCTGGCTATGATGATGGCTATTTACAAACGCTCCAGCTTACTTGGTCAGATACTGTACGTGGTCAAGGGCCGACGGGTACCGCCATTCGTACAGGTAAAACCTCCATTATTCAGAACATTTTAACTGACCCCAAATATGAAGTTTGGCGCTGTCAAGCAGAAGAACGCGGTTATGCAGCTGTAATTGCTTTACCTTTAAAAACAGACAGCCGAACTTTTGGCGCGTTGAATATTTATGCAGCGGAACCAAACGCTTTTGATGATGATGAAGTACATCTCTTAAAAAAACTGGCAGAAGATTTAACTTATGGTATTGTCGCATTACGTAACCAACGCGATCGCACTTTAGCCGAAGCCGCATTAAAACAAACTCAAGCCGCCTTACAAAAAGCGAATAATGAATTAGAATTACGAGTTGCCGAACGCACTGCCGAATTAATTACTGTCAACCGTCAATTACAATCAGAACTAGATAAACGGCAACGCATCGAAGAAGAATTGCGAGTTTCGCAAGTGAAATTGGCACGGATTTTAGATATTGCGGATGATGCGATTATTTCTATAGATAGCAGCCAATTTATTACCTTATTTAATCAAGGAGCCGAGAAAATCTTTGGTTATACTGCTCAGGAAGTTATTGGGCAGAAGTTAGATATACTTTTACCACTGCGATTTATCCAAGCCCATCGTCACCATGTATCTGATTTTGGTAAATCGGCAAATTTAGCGCGGCGTATGGGAGAACGACGGGAATTATTTGGTAAGCGCAAAGATGGAAGTGAATTTCCGGCTGAGGCTTCCATTTCTAAGTTAAATATGGGTGAGGAAATTTACTATACAGTGATTTTGCGTGATGTCACAGAACGCAAACAAATTGAGCGGATGAAAGATGAGTTTGTATCTGTGGTTAGTCACGAACTCCGCACACCTCTAACATCAATTCATGGTTCACTGGGAATGCTCACCAGTGGTTTATTAAAAGCAGATTCCGATCAAGGAAAACGGCTGTTGCAAATTGCCACAGATAGCACCGATCGCTTAGTCCGGTTGATTAATGATATTTTAGACATCGAACGCATTGAATCAGGCAAAGTCAAGATGGCGCGGGAAATCTGCGACCTTGATGAATTAGTGCAATCAGCAGTCAATATTATTCAACCTTTAGCAAATAAACAAGGCGTACAATTAGCAATTTCTAGCTTATCGGTGATGTTATGGGCTGACCCTGACCGGATTGTGCAAACATTAACCAATTTGTTGAGTAATGCCATTAAATTCTCGGTGAGTGGGGCGACAGTCTGGTTAGAAATTCAGCAGCAACAAAATGAAGTTTTACTCACAGTTAAAGATACCGGACGTGGTATTCCAGAAGATAAATTAGAAAGTATTTTTGAGCGGTTTCAACAAGTAGATTCTTCTGATTCACGCAACCATGATGGCACAGGTTTGGGTTTAGCAATTTGTAAAAGCATTGTGCAACAACATGGCGGTCGTATTTGGGTGGAAAGTATTTTAGGGGAAGGTAGTAGATTTTACTTTACTCTCCCCATTTATAAAGCTCCGCAAACTACCGAAGCCATACAACATAATCACCACTGTCCACTGCCAATTGCTTATTCTCCCTTGGTTTTAGTTTGTGATGATGACCAAACTATCTGTAACGAACTGGAAACTTTATTGCAAAAAGGTGGATACCGAGTAGTAACAGTTGCTACCGGAGAAGAAGCGATCGCCACTGCATCAACTCAACAACCAGATGTGATTTTACTCGATTTGCTCATGCCAAAAATGAACGGCTGGCAAACAATGGCTATTTTAAAAGAACGTGCCGATACTAAACACATTCCTATTGTAATTTGTAGTGTTTATCGCTCAGATACTAATAACAAACCCATAACAGATTTTGCTGATTGGCTAAGTAAACCAGTACAAGAAAGTTATCTTTTACAATCGCTCAAACAAGTTGTTGCCAAACCTTCTAAACGCGCTCGCATTCTAATTGTGGAAGATGACAACGACTTAGCACAATTACTAATTACTTTATTTGAGCGCCATGACATTGAAACTTGCTTGGCACAAACTGGTAAAGAAGCTATTCACTTCAGCCAAGAATTGAATCCTGACTTATTAATTCTTGACTTAATTTTGCCAGAAAGTGATGGCTTTGTGGTAATTGATTGGTTAAGACAACACAATCATTTATGTACCATGCCTGTAGTAGTTTACTCTGCTAAAGATTTGGATGAATCTGAACGCCAGCGACTTAAATTAGGATACACAGAATTTTTAACCAAAGGACGTGTAACTACCCAAGAATTTGAACAAAGAGTGGTGGATTTACTTCAGCGAATCACTCATCATACAGTTGAAAGTGCTGAGTGCTGAGGAGCCAGTGCGTTGCGGAGTTTCCCTCCGTTGTAGCAACTGGCGTTGCTGAGTAAAAGAGAGTTTGACTATAACCCAATACAGTTCAGATAAGCTTTTTTGTCTTTTACTGTTCCCCGTTCCCCGTTCCCTGTTCCCTTTTAATTAATTACGAATTATAAATTGGTATGAGTTATGACCGTAAAACGGATTCTCGTTGTAGATAACGAACAGTATATTCAAGAAGTTGCCAAAATTTGTTTAGAAACTGTTGCTGGTTGGGATGTGATGACAGCGAGTTCTGGCAAAGAAGGGATTACGCAAGCCCAGACTTATCAACCAGATGCGATTTTGCTGGATGTGATGATGCCAGATATGGATGGAATAACCACTTTTGAGAAACTCCAGGCAAATGCGGCTACGAAAGAAATTCCCGTAATTTTATTAACTGCCAAAATCCAAGCAAGCGATCGCCGTCGTTATGCTCAAATGGGTATAGTAACAGCGATCGCTAAACCCTTCAACCCCCTAGAATTAGCCAGTCAAGTCGCCACTGCCCTTGGTTGGAAGCTAGAGAATTAATGTTTTGATGTTACCTAATTTATGCAACTTTATTTTTAGACTGCGATCGCATTCTATGTAATTTTCTGCCAAATCCCAAGGCTATGAACGAACCAAGAATAGTGGCTGGTTCTGGCACGGGTGTAGTATTTTGGCTAATTGGGACTTGACGAAGTTGTACTTGACCATTACTGGTAAACGTTAACCCTGTTACAAATGCAGTTGTATCATTAGGATCAAGTCCTGCGCTGGGTTCAATCCCTAAAATACGAAATCTGTCTACACCTCCATCACCAAAATCAAAGCTGAAACCTCCGGCAATATCTATTCCAGAATCAACAAAATCATTTGCTATGGTGTCAAAAGTGTATAAATCGTAGAGGTCATCCCCAATACCAGTTGGCAAAATCACAGAAGCAATGTTTGGCCCGGAATCAACAATGTAGTCGTAACCAATTGCTACTGGCGGGTCGATAAATACTGGCTGAGTAGGATCAGCAATGTTAAAGTCGAAGTTCCAACCATCTTCTGTCACTACTGGTAGTAAGGGATTATCTGGAGTTGCGCCTGGTAATACACCGTTACGAACAGCAAACGACCAAAGACCAGGAACAGGATCAGGAAGATTGCTGGTATTTTGTATGTCCAGGATGTCAGCTGTGCGTGAGCCAGGTAGAGTCAAGAAGTTAGTATTATCACCTGCATCAAAGCCTGCTTGAGCAGGAATTCCACCTAAACCGTTGACACCTTCACTAGCATCTCCCGTAGTCCACTCCAAGAGACCGTAACGAAATTCAATGTCAAAGTTGCCTGCACCTGTGTCACTACGATTGCGAAGAACTGTCTGAAAAGTATTCTTTTTATCATCGTGGTTAGAGAAGTAACCAACGTTGTTCCAAGTCACAACAACGGTGTCTGGGTTAGGGGAAGCAACATAAACCTCACCGCATGTTGCACACCGAGTATCAACATCCGACCAGTATGGTGCAATGATTGGTTGGTTAGCAATGGGAAAAGGATTGGGAGTAAAGGTGCTTAATCGACTTCTAAAGGTGAGGTTCCCATTATTGTTAACGAAAAAGTTATTAAAAGTGTTACCAAAAAAGTTGATTTGAAAGGGCAGGTCAAGTTGGTTTGATGAATCATCATCATTCCTGGGAAGGGCTAACTCTCCAAAATCTGCATCACCACCTAATCCATTTAGCAAAAATCCTGCTGCTTGAGAGTTACTAGCTGTACCTATAATTACAAATGCTGCACTTAAGGCAGTCATTGATAGCCTATTGAAAAGTTTAGAGATGGTCATCAGGAGCATTCCTAAAATAACGTGATTATACTGAGTCATTACTCCCGCATACCATTTGCTATCTTTATTTATGAAAGAAAATGAAATTGAAGGGTTTGAGAACACCAAAAAACTGAAACTCAGTAAGAGTTTAATATTCTGGTTAAAAAACTAAAAGATTTTATGTAAACTTTTAATGAATTATTGCGTGTTTGTACGTAAAATTTACGTAAACTCGCGGTTTGGATATTTAACTTACACTTGACTCAGAAATAACAGACACACAGGTATGTACCAAGGGTAATAAAGGCCCTAGTTGTTCTTGGCCGTTGACAGCTAAATCGCTGTGACACAAATACACTTTTTCGGAGACGCGCGAGAGTAAATCAGCCAAAATTCGGCTGATTCTTTCTTGCTCTGTCATTTTTTCATCTTCTGCTGTCCAAGGTTGACCTAATCTGTCTTTTAAGAATAATGGCGCACCAAATAAAGTAGCAGCACCACCTTTTGCCCACAATGGTGAACCAACATCTAGCCAAAAATGCCAACGATGCGATCGCCTGCTCGAACGATATTGGAAAATAGTTGCTAAGGTGACGGCTTTTCTAGATAAACCAATAGGACGCAATGGATAGGGATTGGCGGTAATCGTACCACGTCGCAGCAGTTGAATAAATTCAGCCAAGGTAGTGCTGAGTGCTGAGTGCTGAGTGCTGAGTGAGGAGTGCTGAGTGCTGAGTGAGGAGTGCTGAGTGCTGAGTGCTGAGTGCTGAGTGCTGAGTGCTGAGTGCTGAGTTAAAGATTCTATTCCCCCTGCCTCTTGCCTCAACCTAGTATCAATTTCCCAATAATGTTGGGCAGTTTCTAGCAGTTCTCGCAGGGCTGCCATTTGGTCGTAGGGGGGGTTGCTGTCTTTACACAGAAAGTCTTGAATTGCCAGATACAACAGAGAAATAGGGCTAGGAATTAAACGCTGTTCTTGTTGCGATCGCTGTTTTTCAATCCACTGTAATATCTGACTATAAGCGGTGGTCGCTGCATAGCCAATTCTATCCCAGCGTTCAAAAGAGGTGACAGGTAGTAAATTAGGTCTGTCGGGATGAGGTACAAAGCAATAATCAGCGATTAAACCAGCACGTACCGGGTCAAGGTGAGTGCTGAGTATGGAGTGCTGAGTGCTGAGTATGGAGTGCTGAGTGCTGAGTGCTGAGTGCTGAGTATTTAATACTTCTTCTGCCTCCTGCCTCCTACTCAACACTACCAACATCTCAGCCACCGCATCTCGGTCTACCAAGCGTCCTAAGCCGGGATAAACGAGTGCCAACATAGTTAACAATGCCCTAATCATTGGTGAACTAATTAAGGGGCGTTGGTCGTTGAGTGATTCGACGGGGATGTTTTGCTTGGTGAGGATTTCGATGAGGGTGTAACGAGCGATCGCATCCAAACCAGGTGCTATGATGGCAATTTCTTCTGGTTGTATTCGTCCTGACTTAATAGCTTTACCAATGACTTCTGCTGTGGTTCGCAGTAATTCAGCACGGGAGGTAGTTTGAATTGACTGTACTGTTGCGGGTAGCTCTAACATCACCATTGGTTGCGTAATAAATTCGACCATTGGTCTAGCTAGTTTCTCTGCTAAGGATGGTTCGGCGGGTGCAAACAAAGTTTCTACCCGACAATGCCTAGCCAACCCTTCCAAATAGTTGGGATCAGCGCCTAATCCCAAGCGTACGGCTCCATCAGGGTTGTATGTAAATGCACCAACAGCGCCCTGTTTTAAAAGTGTTTCAAATAACTGACGTGTTACTGCTGGGTAATCATCAACATCATCAGCAAGTATGGCTTGATACCTTTGGCTAAGACGTTCTTGATAATGGCGATCGCTTAACAAATGCTGCGTGTAGAGTTCAGTTATAATCCCATAAGTGAGTAAGCCTCGCTCTAAACACCAATTACGCCAATCTAGCAGCAAGGATGCCAAAAATTCCGGCTCTAGATTTATGCCATTTTCCTCTAAACCGCTTTGTAAAACCTCCGCAATTCCTTCGCAAGCTGTACCACTATAAGCAGCTAATTGCAATAAGTCCAAAATCCGTCGTACTAAACGGTATTCATTCACTCCTGCACGACGTAGCGTTTCTGCATCTAATTGCTCGCGCCAGAGTTTTGTTGCTAATTCCTGTTCAGTTTCTGGGCGCAATCTTACTGGAAATTGTGCCTTAAGATGCAGCAACTCAATCAGTAAAGGCCAAAATAAAATAACTTCATCTTGAAAAAAACCTAATGGAGTTTTAGCACGAATTGGGTATTTTCCTACGGTTTTTGTAACAATTTTATCCGATAATTCTCGACGATTGTCATCATTGGCAGCTAAGACTAAAACTCCTGGTTCTGTTTGCTTCAAAACTAAGGGTTTGGAGATGGAATGATCTGATTTCTTTCCGGCTTTTTTAGTATAAAATAATCCAAAGTTGTGATTTTCTATTTGTAGCCAACGACAAAAATGCTCTATCAAACGAGTTGTCTTACCGCTGCGGCTATTGCCGACAATCCAAACAGAATGTGAAACCACAAACTTTCTCCTTCTAGATTTGGTTAGTATATCTTGTGCGTTAACTTAGGGTTAAGAATCACTACAAAAGGCTGGATAATTGCCTACAATGAATAATTTCGCTTTCACTCAAAAAATTTACTCTTACTTACTAGCTGCTTATCGTTGGTACTTATTAACGCCACAGCGTTCTCTTGATGAAGCTTATCAAGCAGCGTTACAAATTAAATCCATAGAAGATGAGCATTTCAACGGTAAGAAAATAGATGCTGACTCCAGCCCCTACAGCAGCAGCATGATGGATTATTTTGAGTTAGACCTCAAAAAACAATTAAAAATTGCTCGGATGCGGCTGACGGAGTTTCGAGCCAGCCGTTGGTTTTCTAATGAATCTAATCAAAAAGCAGCCCGAAAAACAGGTATAGAATATCCCAGTGCTGACATCATTTTAGAAAAGTTAAGATTTATTGATGAAGTCATATCAAAATATACTTTACCTGATATTGAGGTTAACTCTGCAATAGTTAACCAACCACAATTAGTTAAAGTTGATGAGTTCGCTACGTCAAAATCTCCTGCACCTTTACCGACTCCATTACCTAATAAAAATTCCGAACCAAAACTAAAACCACGCCGGAAAGCTGATACAACAGGTGTATTACCTCGCTCAATTTTAGGCACTATTAGTCGTTTACAAGTCGAATTAGACCCAAATTCTGAGCAAGATGTTGTTAAAAGCTTTCGTCAAGCTCAAAGAAGAACTATTATATCTATCAGATTTATATTATTACTAATTATTGTACCTCTTTTAGCCCATCAACTATCAAAAGCTTTGATTGTTGGGCCATTAATTAACCATTTTAAACCAGCAGAAACCGCAAGTGTCTTCCTGAATTTTGAAATGGAAGAAGAAGCTTTATCAGAGTTACAAAAATTTGAAGAAAGAATTAGATTTGAAAATTTAATTGGCATTGCACCACCTCTGAATGCAGAAGCCATAGAAGATAAACTGAAAGAAAAAGCCGCAGAGATTGCTGAAGAATTTCGTGGTGAAAGTGCCAATGCGATTAAAAATGTTTTTGCCGATATTTTCTCAGTAATTGCTTTTGTTTGGTTGCTGCTTGTGAGTAAGCAATCTATCGCAGTACTAAAAGATTTCTTTGATAATATTGTCTATGGTTTGAGTGATAGTGCCAAGGCGTTTATTATCATTTTGTTTACTGATGTATTTGTAGGATTCCACTCTCCCCACGGTTGGGAAGTAATTTTAGAAGGTGTATCGCGCCATTGGGGTTTACCAGCTAACCGAGATTTCATCTTTTTGTTTATTGCCACATTTCCTGTAATTTTAGACACGATTTTTAAATACTGGATATTCCGTTATCTCAACCGCATTTCGCCTTCTGCTGTTGCAACCTATCGCAATATGAATGAGTAATAAAATAGGGAATTGGGAATAGGGAGTGGGGCGTGGAAAAGTCTGAAATACTTAGCAATCAATACTTTGCTATTAATGAAATACAAACTAGCAACTTTCAGCGCCCCACCAATAATTATGTTGATTTTTTTGGTGGGGATACAACCATTAGGATTTCGAGAACTGAGTTCATCGATATGTCGAATTAAGAAATGGGAGATACCAGAGTCTTTACAAAACACGCAACCAGTTCTGATTCAACGATCGCCTGTGAGTTGTTGTCAAGATGACCTCTCTTGTTTAGATAAATTAGCAGACAAAAAAGCACTAATAAATTCTATTGACCGCAGTTTGCAATATTTGCAAACATCACGAGCGATCGCAGCTTATCAAGCATATCCGGTAACGGAAATTACACGCGATCGCGTCATCAAAAGTTTAAAACGATTCCGCGAACTCCTTTTAAAATCTCAATCTGCAAACGAATTACATCAAGCCATAGAACGAGAGTTTGTTTATTATCAGTCTGTTGGCAAAGACCAAAAAGGCACAGTTTTATTTACCGCTTATTATGAACCACTGTATCTTGCCAGTCGTCTTCCCACAGCCGAATTTCGCTATCCAGTTTATCGATTACCTTCCGATTTCAACTCTTGGCCTCAGCCGCATCCCACCCGCTTAGAACTCGAAGGTGCTGATGGTTTACAAGGAACAAAAGGCAAATTGCGAGGATTAGAGTTATTTTGGTTCCGCGATCGCCTGGAACCATATATGATTCAAATTCAGGGTTCAGCGCGGTTGCAATTGACCGATAAAACCCAGACAACCATAGGTTACGCAGGCAATACAGCTTATAACTATAAAAGTATTGGTCGAGAACTAGCCAATGATGGCAAATTGCCTTTACAGGGGATGACAATGCCCATTATCCTCGACTATTTTCAGCAGCATCCCTCAGAATTAAATATATATATCCCCCGCGATCCGAGTTTTGTCTTTTTTCAAGAAAACCACGGCGCACCAGCCCAAGGTTCTATTAATGTACCACTCACATCAGAACGTTCAATCGCTACAGATAAATCTCTCATGCCACCTGGGGCTTTAGCTTTGATTCGTGCTGCTTTTCCTTTTGTCCAAGCTAACGGCGCGATGGAGCATCAGATTGTTAGCCGTTACGTGCTAGATCAAGATACAGGCGGAGCTATTAGAGGTGCAGGTAGAGTAGATTATTTTTTGGGTACTGGGAAAATAGCTGGGGAACGTGCTGGCGTTACAGTTAGCAATGGCCAATTGTATTATATGTTACTCAAACCCTAAGCAACTAAAACAAAGCAGCCGAAAAATTTTGTACCTGGAACTCAGACAATTATCTGCCGTCATTTTGGCTAATAGTCAATATCAGACAGAGCTTGGTTCCAGCCTGCTTTTATTGTGCGGATTTAAATTGATTTTTATGTGAAATGGAGCGTTTTCCCTGAACCTATATTTTTATCACAAATAATTTACGTGCCTTAATATTTTGCAAAAAAACCTGGAGAATCAAATCTGAAATAATGATTAATTCCCCTGTAGTTGATTATGTAAGTTTAAGTTTCAGTGACTACAACTAATGCTCGTATATATTAGCAGCACCTTCATTCTTAATTTGAGCGATCGCTGGTTATCTACAAAACAACTCAGTGCTGACTACGCTTCAATGTCAGGGGCGCATACTTGATGGATATTAACCATTTACTAGCTGTATTTATTCAGTATATCATGGGAGTTGCAAGTGTTCAGGATTTTAGTTGATGCCGATTTAATCTTAGATGCTTTGATAAATCGCAACAAATTGACAGAAGATGTCCGAGAATTGCTGGATGGCGTGCATCCATCAATCAAGCTGTATTTAACCGATATTGGCTGGCAAAAAATCGCTGCATATACTAGCCGCTTGCAAAACAGTCAAATTGCAGAAATCGTAATTGATTGGTTACGAGAAAAAATTCACATTTGTATTGTTGACCAGCAAATTTTGCAAATAGCACGCTCGTTACCCATAAGAGATTTTGAATCTGCTGTCGAGTTCGTTTGTATTAGTGACCAAGTGCTAGATGCGATCGTCACACACAAACCGGAGGATTTTGCGGAAGCACCAAATCAGTTCTGGGTTTGGTCGGCAGCTGAGTTGTGGTTGCGAGCCAACTTAGAAAGACAGTTACAAAAGTGTTTGTAATTAATCAGGAGCCAATAATTAATAGTTTATTATTTATTCTCCTAGATAGATGACACACCTACATCTTTTAGTCCAAATTTTAAAGAAAGAGGGTTTAAAATAAAGTTTTTTTAGGGATTTTCTAGGCGTAGGTTTTTTTTGGTGCTACGATCTAGCACTATATATTGAGATAAAAGTGCTGTAGCTGTGAAACAAAAGCCAAAACCGAGGATCGCTTTGCTTCGTGAAAGAGCAGGGCTGACCCAGCTTGAACTGTCGCGTCTTGTTGGCGTAACTGAAAGCACTATTCAAAACTGGGAAAGCGGCAGAACTGGGACAGACCACATTGAAAGAATCATTAGGTTCTGTAAGGCATTAGATTGCCAAGTAGACGACCTAATAGAATATGTGAACGAACCATTAGAAGAACCTGTAGCGAAACCAAATTCAATAAACGAAATACATCAGATATTAGGTACTGAGACAACAGCCTCAACCTTAGATTCTGAAAGTGAAGTCGCTCAAAAGCGTAAAGCCACAAGCGGCTAACATAGGTCTTACAGCAGAATTCTGAATTCAAAAGAGGCACCAGTCTTGAGGGTTTCCATACCACTTCCCTCAACAGGGAGGCCACCGCGTGGCCGAATTTGCCGACTTAAGAAGAAGGAATTTTAAGGCACTATCGGATGTCCTAATTCAACTCATAACTACTGTAAATTCCCTAGACTAACCGACAGATCATCTCTAAAGAGTCTTTAGCAAGAGATGATCTGTCGGTGATTTTAATACTTTATAAGTACTGCGTATACTTTGGCACATTTATCAATTCCAGTGTTCCGTCTTCAATCGTCAAGTATTCATAAGACAACACAGGATACAAAACCGTAGCGTCATCAATTGATCGGACTGTTTTATCCAAATGATTTAGTTTTCCCTCACAAGATCCTCACAATCTTTCTTTATCTGTTAAATAGATGCCAGAAATGCAGTTTCTGAATATGGATAACATCTATTATGAAAACTAAAACATTTTTAAAGACATTGAGCTTAACGGTAACTTTAGCAATTGTTCAGGTGGCTTTCCTCAGTCAAAAACCACAAGAAGCGATGGCTCAAGAAATTTCTCATCTTGTTGTTGATCATGAGGGATGTTTTAGCAAAAATCAATCTCGCCCAGCAGAATTATTCAAAAACACATATACCATGCCTGTGACAATGGAAGCAGTTGTCGCGGGTTGGACTGTGAATAAAGTTGTAATGAGTAGCAAGCATAACAAAAAAATGATAGTTGTCAGCATTACATCTGGGGATACTTCTACACCCACAAAAAGTCAACCAACTTGGTTTGGATGTTCATTAGAGCAAAATCGACGTGATGCAGCTAACTCTCAGTATATGAAGTGGGGTACTCTTGTTAGTACCAATTACAACACTGTTATTATGCAGCGCACAATGGAAGATTTACAGAACATCGGCTACCTTGGTATGAATGATCTGAGTGATCGAAATACTCAACCACTATCAGATACGATAACTAGAGAACTGGAAGAAACAACTTCCGTAGCTTTTGCTCCAGAGAATTCGTGTATTAATTTTGTAGATGTCAAATTACTACCAGCTTGCCAAAAGCAAAATTTAGGAAAGACAGTGGCTACTATGCCCATGATTTATGATCAAAATTGGTCAACACAGATGACTAAAGACTTCTCTTTCTCGCAGAGTATGAATATTCCTCCTGCTGTGAGTGACGTTATATCTAAGCCAAGTATTCAGATTAAATGAGTTTGATTGTATTGCCATAAATTATCTACTGTCACAAACTGATAGCCTTGTTCGAGCAATTGGGGAATTAAAACTTCTATCGTTGCAGCTACGTCTTGTCCGCCACAAACACCATCATGTAACACAATGAGTGAACCATTTTGTACTTGGTGGAGAACTCGCTGCACTACAGTAGTAATTCCAGGTCTTACCCAGTCTTCTGGTACAACACTCCACATGACCGGACGGTAATTCCATTGACGAAATAATTTTAAAGTTTTGGGTGTAAATAAACCGTTGGGAGGCCGAACATCAAGCACTTGTTCGGGTAGGAGGTTGCAAGCATTGTAGATAGCAGTTTGGGTTTTTTCTAAACTTTCCTTGAGTTCGCCCTGAGTCAGCGTCGGAAAAGAACGATGATCGTAACCATGCAAGCCAATCCAATGGCCTCTATCACTCACTGCTTTAGCAACATCTGGTGAACGGTTGACGCAAACACCCAACCAAAAAAAACTGGCTGTAATGTTGTAGCGGTCTAAAACTTGTAAAACTTGGCGTGTGTATTGGGGATGGGGGCCATCGTCAAAAGTTAGTGCGATCGCCTGAGAGTTGCGATCGCCACACCAAAGACAATCAGGAAAGCTTGGTTGAAGAATCCGATAGATAAAAGGAAAAAAGGGAGCAAACTGCATTACCGATTTGTTGTAGCTTTCCCTAGTCTAGCCTGAGAATTCTTGTCCATCTGGGCTAAAACTATTCATAGTTTAACGTCGTGAGTTCGGCAAAACTAAAAAATAGCAGCAAGCATCTAAACTAAACATTATGATAGGTGCTGAATTTGAGGTTATTTTCAGCTAACTACCTGTCCTCCCAACTTAGGTTATTTAAAACTTCAGCGTTGATACCCAGATATGAACTTGACAACTAACCAATCCCAAGAATTTGCCATATATGATTCCGGGATGCTTTCGGATTATGTCACAGCATTGGCTTGGTCTAGCCAAGGTGAAATTCTTGCTGCTACATCTGCGGCTGGAGAGGTGGTGCTATGGAATGATGGCAATGTAATAGAGTTACAAAGTGGTAGCGGTAAATCAGTAGACTGTGTTGCTTTTTCGGCTGATGGCAAATTTTTAGCGGTTGGCGGACAGAATGGAATAGTAAAAATCTGGCAAGAAAATGAACTCATCGCTACTTTAGAAAATGCACCCGCTTGGGTGGATAAGCTCGCTTGGAATCATACTAGTAACCAACTAGCTTTTAGTTTGGGACGTTACGTGCAAGTCTGGGATGCAGATCAGCGCGAGATAGTCGTCACCTTGAATTTTGATAACTCCTCCGTTTTAGGTATAGATTGGCGAAGCGATGGACAGTACCTAGCAATTAGCGGTTATCAAGGAGTCAAAATTTGGCAGAATCAAAACTGGGATGAGGAACCATATATTCTCAGTATGCCGACTGTAAGTGTGGCTATGGGTTGGTCGCCAGATAGCAAATATTTGGCTTCGGGTAATATGGATCGCAGCGTTACAGTATTGGAATGGGAAAACCCCGACCCTTGGATTATGCGTGGCTTTCCGGGTAAAATTCGGCAGTTGGCGTGGTCAGAAGCTACTACCCAATTAAGTGCGCCAATACTGGCTACTTCTAGTTTTGATGGAATTGTAGTTTGGGAAAAATTAGAGGATGAATCTTTGGGTTGGGAAGCGCGAGTTTTAACTAATCATGTAGATGTGATTAATGCGATCGCATTTGCACCCCAAAGCTTTCTCTTAGCCTCTGCCGGCGCTGATGGTTTATTATGTCTGTGGCCTGAAGCTTCGCAAGTATCTCAAATTCTGACAGGTGTTAGTGCCGGATTTTCTACCTTAGCTTGGCATCCTCAAGGCAAGTTTCTCGCCGCCGGTGGTGAACAAGGCGAATTAATTATTTGGTCAACTGAAGTTTCTGACTAGGCACACAAACATATATGGAGACTCACAAAGAATTGACTCATAATCAGGTTAGAGTTGGTTATAAAACTGAAATGAGCCATAAAGAACGGCAAAAGTGGCTGAAAACAAGAAATTATTCACAAAGCAAGCCGCTTCATAATAGCTAAATGCTAAATTCTCAAGCTATATCTATCGAAAAGTTGAACTGAACTAAAAATAATGCCAAGTCCCTTTACAGGCATGTAGAAGGGACTTTGTTGTAATTGAGAATCCTGAATATTTCACATTTCACTGTTATTTAATAATAATGACTATTGTTAAATTTATTCAGGAAAGCTACTAGCAGTTGATTATGCTAAATAAATTGCTATTTAATAATTTGGTAAGGCTGTCTGCTTGCATTACTTTTTTGATTGGGCTTTTTGGTTGTGCAAGACAAGCCACTAATACTTCATTTACTCAAACTACAACAGTAGACGAAAGTATTCCGAAAGTTGTGGCTACAACAAGTGTATTGTGTGACTTAATTAAACAAGTTGCTGAAAATACAGTTAACCTCGCCTGTTTAATTCCTCCAGGTACAGACCCCCATAACTATCAACCAAAAGCAGCAGATCGAGAAACTCTTGACCAAGCTAATCTGATTTTTTATAATGGCTACAATTTTGAACCAGGCTTGATCAAAATTATTAAGTCTACTAGTAATACTGCACCAAAAATAGCTGTGAGTCAGTTAGCAGTGCCGAAACCACAAAGATTTATTGAAGATGGCACAAGAGTTATAGACCCCCATATTTGGCATAATCCTAAAAATGGCATCAAAATGGTTGAGGTCATTAGCAATAATCTGAAGAAATTAGAGCCTGATAATGCGGAAATTTATAATCGTAATACTAAACAAATTAAAAGTGAGTTAACTCAGTTAGATAGTTGGATCAAAACCAGAATTGCAAGTATTCCTCGTGATAAACGTGAATTAGTGATAAGTCACAATGCGCTGGCTTATTATGCCAAAGCTTATAGTATGTCTTTAGTCGGGGTGTTAGCCGGTATTAATCCCGAAAATCAACCAACAGATAGGCAGTTGAACAATTTAGTTCAAGATATTCAACGGGCTAAAGTACCAACTATTTTTGCTGAGAAAAATATTAATAAGAAGTTAATTCAATCGGTAGCACAAGCAGCAGAAGTTACAGTTTCGGAACGAGAACTTTACACAGATGGTCTTGGAGATGCCAATAGTGATGCTAATAGTTATCAAAAAATGTTGGAGGCTAACACACGCACAATTGTAGAAGGTTTGGGAGGCACTTATTTAATATTTGAGCCTAAAGTTGGTAAGTGATAAAAACAGAACAGTCTATTTTGTGGCTAAGATTTAAAATTACTACTAATGTAAAATGCAGCGATCTCTATTTCAGAGAGAAAGCTATATTTTACCTATTTCTGCTCTTGTTGCCATACCAAAGCTGTTTTTTCCATCTCTTTGATGAAGCTATCTTTGCCATCCATATATCCGTTGATATCATTTGGATACTGCTTGGCTAATTGACGCTTCAATTCACTATATTTTTGTGCTGCTTCAGGATGAGCAATCATGTAGTCTCGAAATGCCAAATGTCTGATTATTTCTGGTGAATTCACCTCAAAGGTGTGAACGTTATGTGTTCTGATATCGTCCTTTTCTTTGCGAAAGTAGCGGCGGCCTGGGATACCAAACTCACCCATGACTTCATAGCCTAATGCTTCCATCGCTGAACTTTGCTCATCTACCTTGGCGATATCTTTGACTTCAATCAAAAAATCAATAATTGGTTTGGCATAGATGTTGGGAATTGATGTACTCCCAATATGATGAATAGTAACCACATTCTCGCCAAACGCCAGAGCAATCTGCTTGGATTCATTTTCAAATTGACTACGCCAGTTAGGATTATGGGGTACAACTTCTACCTTCATAGCTATTTGAAAAGCTCAGAATACAGAGTATTTTCTAAGAGAATAGGAAATTCAGCAATGTTTACCAAACAATACCATTGGGAACAGGTGGTACATTTACGGTTGTCTTACCTTTAGAACCCAAAAAATAGGTGCATCAGATGAATCGAATTCTTATTGCGGAGGATGAACCCAGAATTGCGGCTTTTATTGAGAAAGGATTGCGTTCTCACGGTTTTACAACGTCTGTGGCGGTTGATGCACATTCAGCTACAGAAATGGCGTTAGGTAGTTCTTTTGACTTGATGATTTTAGATTTAGGGCTACCGGGTAAGGATGGCTTAGATGTTTTAGAAGAAATACGGGGACAAGGGGAGAACTTTCCTATAATTATTTTGACTGCGCGTGATGATATTCAAGATAAAGTTGCAGGCTTTGAAGCGGGTGCTGATGACTATATTACTAAGCCTTTTCGATTTGAAGAATTACTAGTACGGGTAAAAGCGCGATTACGTAATAGTTTTAGTAGCCAAGCTAATGATGAGATGGTGTTGAAGGTGGGAAATGTAGTTTTAGATTTGCGATCGCGTAAAGTAAAAGTGGGTAACAAAACTCTAGAATTACCTGCACGGGAATTCACTCTCGCAGAAACCTTTTTTCGCCATCCCGGACAAGTTTTGAGCCGTGAGCAATTGTTAGATAGGGTATGGGGTTACGATTATGACCCAGGTTCTAATATTGTCGATGTTTATGTAGGATACTTGCGTAAAAAACTAGGCAACCACCTGATTGAAACTGTCCGAGGTATGGGTTATCGTCTGCGAACATGAGAAATTTCTCATCAAACTTTTATCTTCATTATCGTATACTCAATAAAATAATCAAGATGTAACTTATAGGCCTAGAAGTTTCATCTGAGGTTAATTAATATTAATTAAAATGCGACAGATAGCGTTTCAATGAGTAGTTTATCTGTCGCATTGTTGTTTGACAATGAGAAAAATTCCCAATCATCAACAAGAAGTTAAAAAAAGCTGCTTCAAGTATATTAAAGGTTTGTTTTGGGCGACACGTACTCAAATACTTTTTTGGTACTTCCTAATTTTATGTTTTATATTTATCTTTTTTGTGCCAGTATTTCGTTATTTCTTGTATGCACAAGTTAATAGACGCGTTCATAAAGAAATTAACGAAAAAATGGAAATATTTTTAGAATTAGTTAACGGTAAACCTCAATTATTTGATTATCTAGAAAATGGCGAAGCGGAAGAGAAAATTAATCTCTTAAGAGAGGCGGATAATCGCTTAATTAAACCTCCAAAAACTTTAAATGAGTTAAAAGATTTTTTTGATGCTTTCTTGGTAAATCAAATTCCTGAAGATGACACGTTTTTAATTGCCTTAACAGAAGGAACGTTTTATAAATCTAGTCCTAGAGGTAGACCAAAAGAACTGAGTAGAGACTCCAAACTAATTCGATATTGGGCAACATTAACTCAACCAGAAGAAGGGGAAAAGATAATCCCTAGTAGCAGCGTTGGTAATATTATTTATCTTGCTCAACCTGTCAAAATTAATAATGAAGTTATCGGAGTATTTGTCATTGCACACACTACTGCTGGCGAACACGGCGAGGTAGGAGAAGCTATTAGAGTGATTATCCCTGTAAGTGCGGGAATTATATTATTAGCTTTAGTTTTAGCTTGGTTTGCGTCAGGAAGAATTCTTGCCCCTTTACGCTTTTTAACTCAAACTGCGCGTAATATTAGCGAGTCAGATTTAAATCAACGTCTTTCAATAATTGGTGAGGGAGAACTTGCAGAATTAACAGCTACTTTTAATGAAATGATGGATAGAT
The DNA here is from genome assembly GCA_018993265.1 of Nostoc sp. TH1S01. GTDB lineage: Bacteria > Cyanobacteriota > Cyanobacteriia > Cyanobacteriales > Nostocaceae > Nostoc_B. The sequence continues at coordinate 21,598 of JAGKSW010000100.1, read as the reverse complement.
TACAAGCTGCTTTTATTAGCCAGCGCAATTTTATTAATGATGCTGGTCATGAATTACGCACGCCGATTACAATTATTCGTGGACATTTAGAGTTGATGGGTTATGATCCACTAGAAATACAAGAAACTCTAGCATTAGTAATAGATGAATTAGAACGTATGAACCGATTTGTAAATGACTTAAGTTTACTGACAAAGGCGGAACATCCTAATTTTTTATATTTAGAAACAGTTGATATTTATATTTTAATCGAAGAATTATTTGTCAAAGTGCAAGCTTTAGGCGATCGCAACTGGCAACTAAGAGCCACTGCTAAAGGTAGAATTGTTGCAGATCGCCAGCGTTTGACACAGGCTGTGATGAATTTAGTCCAAAACGCTACTCAACATACAAAAACTACCGATACCATCACCCTGGGTTCAGCTATTCATAAAAATAAAGTTTACTTTTGGGTAAGCGACACTGGCGAGGGTATTGCAAAAGCCGACCAAAAAAGAATTTTTGAACGTTTTGCGCGTGCTGCAAACAGTCGCCGTCGTTCTGAAGGAGCCGGGTTAGGATTATCTATAGTTCAAGCTATTGTAGAGGCTCACGGTGGAGAAGTGACTCTCGAAAGTCAACTAGGAGCAGGAGCCACATTCACAATTACATTACCTTTAGAACCACCTCAAGAGAGTAATAATTAAAAGATTATTGATAAAGTAAAAATAAAATTATCTAAAGGTAATAAGTAAAACTCAAATTATATGATGCCTCTACACAAGATTATAGCTGGTACTGTTAAAGCTGTGCTAATTTTTGCGCTCGCTGCTTGTAATAGTTCACAAAAATCTCTAAATGTGCCTGCTATTGTAGACGCTGCATTCAAAAATGAGTATTCTGACATTCCGCGCCTTTGGCAAAAAAATTACTATGGTTATGAAGCTACTTTTATTCAAAATAATATCAAATACGAAGCTGAGTTTTCTGATTCAGGTGAATGGTTAGAAACGGAATACTATGTCACAGAAAAAGAATTTCCTGAGATTGTCTTAAAACGCATTCGCCAAGAATATCCTACATTTAAAATTACCAAATATGAAATTGAAATCACGCCTAAAGGCAATTTTTATGAAGTAGATATCACTGATGGTGAGATGGAATACGAGCTATATTTTGATGTGAATGGAAATACACAAGTAGACTTGTATGAAGATTAAGTTTTAAAGTATGAGAAATTTCTCATACTTTATTAAGTCAATTTAAGTTTAAATTAAGATATAGTTAACTCAAGATATTGACAATTAAATCTTGCTTTCCAATGTCTAATTTGTGTAAAAAAATCATTTCCTCATCAAGTTTAATATTCACTACATTCCCAATTGTTTCACCAAGTTTTGCCTTTGAAAATCAGCCAATGGCACCTCAAGCAGAATTGGCACAGTTAACTTCAGTTTCTCAACTTTCTGATATTCAACCTACAGATTGGGCATTTCAAGCTCTACAATCTTTAGTAGAAAGATACGGTTGTATTGCTGGTTATCCTAATGGGGCATATCGTGGCAATCGCGCCATATCACGTTATGAGTTTGCAGCAGGTTTAAATACTTGTTTAGCAAGAATTCAAGAACTAATTATAACAACAAAAGATACTCTTATAACTACAACAGACTTAGATTTAATTCAAAAACTGCAAATAGAATTTGCTTCAGAATTAGCCACAATCCGCAATCGGGTAGATATTTTAGAAATTCAAACCTCGGAGTTGGCTGCAAACCAGTTTTCACCTACAACAAAACTAGAAGCTGAAGTAATTATAGGTGCGGCTGGCATTGTTGGTAAAACGATTGCCGATAGTGATAATAATTCTAATAACAATCCCGACTTAAATACAAATATTACATTGGCTCAACGTGTACGGTTAAATTTTCTGACTAGTTTTACTGATCAAGATGAATTAAACATCCGCTTAGAATCGGGTAATATTCCTGAATTTGATGAAAGCATTACCGGAACAGCAATGACGCGTTTAGGCTTTGATGAAGATACAAATAATAACATTGGTTTAGATGAAGTATATTATTCATTTCCTATTGGAGACAAAATCAAAACTACACTTGCTGTGACTGAAATGGAATTAAATGATATTGCTGAACCAATCAATCCTTTAGCCAGTAGCGATAGTGGTGCAGTTTCCCGTTTTGGTAGATATAATCCGATTGTTCGCAGCATGGATGGCACAGGATTAGGACTAAATTATCAAATAAATAATAATACTAATCTTGGCTTTGCTTACCTAACTAATAATGCGGCTTTACCAACAGAAAAGAACGGTTTATTTAATGGTAACTTTGCAGCACTAGGAAATTTAACTTATCAACCAACTAACAATTTAGGCATTGCTTTTACCTATATTCATACTTACTATGCAGGCGGTGGAGACAGCGATGTAAATTTGACAGGTAGCACAGGTAGTTTAACAGCACGTAGCCCTTTTGGTAATGTTTCGACTACAGCAAATTCCTTTGGTTTAGAAACTAGCTGGCGAATTAATTCTAAATTTATTGTTTCTGGTTGGGTTGGCTATACACAAGCAGAGTCACCAGTCACAAATGATGATGCCGAAATTTTAAATTATGCCATTAGTTTAGCCTTTCCTGATTTAGGTAGTGAGGGTAATTTAGCCGGTTTAGTTGTGGGAATGCCACCAAAAGTTATCAGTAGTAGTTTAGTAGCTGATAGAGATACTTCTTTACATATAGAAGGTTTTTATCGGTTTCAGGTGTCAGAAAATATTTCGATTACTCCAGGAATATTTTTAATTACTAACCCTGAACATAACGCGAATAACGATAGCCTTTTGGTCGGGACTATTCGCACCAGCTTAGAATTTTAATTAGTTGGTGATAAATGAGCGCGCACGCTGTCTAACAACTCAGTAAATCGAAATGGTTTACTGATGTAAGGAACAGCTTTATTTCCTGATTGAGGTATTTGTTTGAGAATTTCATGATTCGCGCTAACTATAATTGTAGGAATGAGCAAATTATGTTCGCGCAGTTCCGATATGACTGTTAAACCATCTTTAACAGGTAAATTAATATCTAATAACAACAAGTCAAATTTAGTTGTAGTTAACATTTGTAAAGCTTGTTCGCCATTATTAGCGATCGCAGTATTAAACCCATTCCGCTGCAAGCCTTTCTCTATGAATATGGCAATCCGCGTCTCATCTTCAACAATCAAAATCTTCTGCATAACTACTCCTGATTTATACACATTCAAAAATCCCCAAAATCAACAGATAAATAGTAAATTTTGGGGAAATATTTCAATTCAGATTAGCTGTAAATTACTAACTGATATTTTTATAGCTCGAAGTCACTAACAGACTCTCGGAAACTCTGCGTCCTCTGTGGTTCGTTTTATTCCCCTTACGTAAATCTTGATAACGTCTAATTTGCTTCCCAACTAACAACAACCTTGCTACTTGTTCAGCCGCATTAGTTAACAAAATTTCTGTTTGAGAAATCGCCTCATTTAATTGACAAGGATGAGTCAAAATACTATTGAAATAGTCTATTCCTTGCTGAAAATTAATTTCTGCACCTTCGCCAATCGTCCCAACTAATGCAATCACTGGTAATTGATAACGCTTGGCACGTTTAGCAACTTCCGCCGGAATTTTACCCCGTGGCGTTTGAAAATCAATGCAACCTTCTGCTGTAATCACCAAATCAGCTTGAGGAATTAAATTATCTAATTCTAAATACTGCATCACAATATCGTAGCGTGGGTGTAATTTCGCGCCGATTAAGGCGTGCAAGCCAGTACCCAAACCACCAGAAGCACCACTACCAGGCATTTCTCGCACATCCAAACCCAAATCTGCTTTGATAACCGCAGCGTAGTGTTCTAATGCGAAAGCCATTTTCTCTACCGTTTCAGCAGATGCGCCTTTTTGCGGGCCGAAAACTCTCGCAACCCCTTTTTCACCACACAAAAGATTATGCCAATTGCAAGCAACATCAATCTGAATTTGATTTAAACGAGAGTCCTTTGTAGATAAATCTATGCGTTGGAGTTTAACTAATTCACTGCAACCCAAACCTAACTCATTACCATTCTCATCTAGCAACTTCACCCCCAAAGCTTGCGCCATCCCCGCACCACCATCATTCGTGCCAGAATCACCACAACCAACTAAAATGCGTTCTGCACCAGCATCTAAAGCAGTCTTAATTAACTCACCTACTCCATAAGTGGTTGTTATCATGGGATTTCGCATATCAGTAGGTACCAGCCGCAACCCAGCAGCAGCCGCCATTTCTAACACTGCGGTTTTTTTAATAGTTCCACCTAAAAAGCCAAAGTGAGATTGTACTTTTTGTCCTACAGGGCCAGTTACTTCCAAGTGATGCAAGGTTCCACCTGTAGCTGCAACTAAGGTTTTGGTAAAGCCTTCACCGCCATCTACTAAAGGTGCTTTGCAAATATTTACATCGGGTATAACTCTGGTGATACCTGTAGCAATGCAGTCAGCAACTTGTTCTGCATCTAGACTTTCTTTAAATCCAGAAGGAGCGATTAAAATGTTTAGTGTCATTATTATTTTCCTGCGGCAATCCAGCCGCTTTTTTTGTCGTTAAATTTAGAGAGATGGGGAAGAATTAGAGAGATAATCCTACCCAACGCCACCAGGTGTAGTAAAACACCAGAATTAAAGCCAAGTGGATCAAAATCATCACTGAACTTAACCGGAGTAAATCTGTGGTTTTAAAGCCTTCGTCTGCATCTTGATAAACCATTAATGCTTTAGAACTGACAGGAAAAGTCAGGCAATAGTCCATACCCAAAGTGCTAAGAAATAAGACAGCGACAGGATTAATATTTAAACTGTTAGCGAGGTAAAGCAACGGCGGAACTAAAGCTGCTGCTCTAGCGGTGTGAGAAGTCATGTATATGTGAGAAGTGAGAGAAATAATGGCAATTATTAGCAAAATCAAGAAGTGAGATTTGGCACTGTTGATGTCACTAAATTGAAAAATATTATTAATCAACCATCCCGAAACACCAGAACTGATTAATGCTTTGCCTAATACTAAAGTTGCACCGACAAAAATAATTAGATTCCATGAAACAGCTTTGACAGCATCTTTCCATTGAATTACCCCAAAATTAGGCGCGGTGAGAATCATTGCACCAATGACGGTGACAGTAGCAATTTCTAACCCATGCCATTGTTCAGTGATCCACAGTGCCAACATTAACAAAACAATCCATAATGTTTTGCGTTCTGGCATAGATAAAGATTCTGTTTGCAGATATTCCACATTTAACTTTTGTTGCAAGCGTTGTTTATCTAAAAACAACCGCATGATTACCCAGCAAGAGGCGTAACTAGCAACAACTCCAAAAGGTAAGCCATAAAGCAACCACTGGCTAAAAGAAATACTGGTATCGGAAATTTCTTGTAATAAATCTTGAGCGACTAAATGCGAACCTGCGCCTGTGAGAGAAACGATGGTAGAGACTAGAATCACAGTGGGCATTAATAATGCGATCGCCCGACGAATTCGTTGATCCTCCGTAGCATTGGCGACGCTGCGAAAAATCGGATGGGTAACAGCAGCGCGTCCCGAAGTCGAGGGAATTAAAAACGATAGGGGAATTAAAACTGTCGTCAGTAACCAAAATAAACTGCTGACATTGTGTGCTTTTGCAGCCACTATTTGAGTCAGTCGTGTAGCTAAACCTGTTTGCTTAACTGCACCCCCTAAAATAAACGCACCTATCATTAACCAGACAACATCAGAACCCAAAGACTCAAAAAATTGTGCTTGAGAAATGCCTCCAGTTAACAGCAACAACAGCACAGAAAATAAAGCTACATAACCAGCATTAATTGAGGTTGTTGACCACAAAATAACAGCTAGGAGAAATACAAATATTGTCAACCGTCCTTGTATAGATAAACCTTGTGGTATAAATACTAATACTCCCGATAGAGAAGTTAAAAATATTGCTACAAGTGATTTAATCTGCCAAGGACTTGAACGGCGAAAAGACACGCTAAATCTCATTAATAAAGGATTTATAGGGATATGCCTGGATTTATCTATATTTAGTTTCATTTTCTAGCTTTTGCTTGTATTTATTTACACAAAATTGTTTGTATATGTACCCCCTGGCAAAAAGTACAGTTTGAATCAGTATGGTTTAACTTTGGCTTAATCTAAATTTAATTCGACCTTTATGAGAGGATAATTAAGGAAAAATGAGAAAAGTCTCATGAAACCATCGGCAGTTGACTCACGTCGTCAATCTCATACTCACTCCAAATACCCGACTTGCTAAACAAGCCGGGTATCTATTTCATAAAATTGCGTAACTTGGGTGTAATGAGGCGGAACCCAACTTGCTAATAAATTAAGACTTAACATTTATCCACATATTTGTAAGTGTTAAAAGTCTAATAGTAAACTTTAGTATCAAAGCTAATACTCTTGATTTAGCTGTGATAAATTAATAATTGAAGTTGAAAAGCTTCCCTGGCAGATTAACAGCCAATGTTCAAATTAGTTAAGAGGTAAAAAACGCTGTTTAATTTCAATCTGTCTCGTATTAACAACAACACCCAACTCGAACACTAATATTTCCTCCTGTGTGTAAACTGAGGCGTTATTACTGATAGTTAAATGTAAATCAGTAAAAGCCTAAGATGAATGATTTATTTGAGGAAATCGCTAAGTGAGTAGAAGCTTGGGTGTTGTTGTTTTGAGTAGGTTATAGGTCAATACGGTTCAGTTAGTAATTTTTTCTTCTCTTCGCGCTCTTTGCGCTCTTTGCGGTTCGTTAAAAAAAATGACTTTAACAAAGAGTTTTAGTCTTAACTGAACTGTATTGGGTTATAGGTGACAGGTTACAGGTGATAGGTTAGAGAGTTTTTTAACTTAACAATTCACCATCCCCAAGTACCAGGCCCGCCTTTAAATGGCCCGACAATATCACTAGTAACCCAACCACCGTAGAAGTTTCCTGGTTGTGGTTGTACTTTTTCACCATCTACATAACAAACATCCATTAAATGAGCATAAAAAGCTACATGATCTTGAATAGATGCAAAAGCTGATGTTGGGCTGGGATAATACCAAGCCGCGTTTTGCGCTTCTTTATCGCCGACACGAATCGTGTAATAGCCTGCGCGTCCTTTCCACTCGCAAAAACTAGATTGCGGTACTGATATGAGGTATTCCATTTTGATATCTTCAGGGGGAAGGTAGTAAGAAGGCGGATGGCTGGTTTCTAATACACGTTTAGCGTTGTGGGTATCTGCAATGGTTACGCCATTAAAAATTATCTGTATGTGTTTGTTGGTAGGTTCTAAGCGCGGGGGACGGGGATAATCCCATACTGATTCTTGTCCGGGTGCAGGTTCGATGCGTTGAGGAAAAACCATACAAGTAGGTAAAAATAAATATGCGATCGCCTTTACTTTACCGTAAAGGTACACTAAGAGCGTAAATGCTGTTATGAAAATCCGATTGTTTCAGCCGCAAGATGCAGAACAAATAGCGCAATTATTCCACGACACAGTACGTCAAGTTAATATTAACGACTACTCAAAAAATCAAGTCGCAGCTTGGGCGCCAAATGATATTTATTTTAGAGACTGGGCAAAAATTTGTTCAGAAAGATTTACATACGTTGCTGATAACCAAGGTGTAATCGCAGGCTTTGGCGAATTAGAATTCAATGGGCATATAGATTGCTTCTACTGTCATAAAAATTATCAGCGAATGGGCGTTGGTAGTAAAATTTATGCGGCAATTGAGGACAAAGCTAAAGAATTAAGACTTAATCGCCTGCATGTTGAAGCAAGTATCACTGCCAAACCATTTTTCTTACATAAGGGATTCTCGATTCTCAGAGAACAACAAGTAGAACGAAGGGGGGAAACCTTTATTAATTATGCAATGGAGAAGTTTTTAATATCACATTGATTTATATCAATAGACAGAAGGCCAAAACATTACTGTTGTTGACCTTCGTCTTTTTCAACAGCATTAACGAACTTCCTTTAAACTTTCAACCTGTTTGGTAAACAACTCAGTAAACAGACTCATCACTGTTCTTTCTTCACGTACCTTAATATTAGCTGTGATTGACATTCCAGACTGCAATGGTAGTTGTTTACCATTCATTTCTAGTGCTTGCTTATCTAAGGATACTCTGGCGGGGAATCGGTAAAATTTATGAGTTTCATCGGGTGGTAAAGCATCAGAACCTACAGAAACTAATTCTCCTTTAATATCACCAAATTCGCTGAAAGGGAAAGAATCAATTCTCACATCTGCCTTCATACCTTCCCGCACGAACCCAATATCTTGATTAGTAATAAATACTTCAGCAATATACTTATCGTTGGGGACAATTTGCAGTAATTTTTGCGTTGAATTCGCTACAAAACCAGGATTTTTTGCTTGTAAATCAAAAACTGTTCCACTTACAGGAGCGCGTAGTTCCTGATATCTGAGGTTTAGTTGAGCCTGAGAAATTTTGCTGCTAATATCTGCTAAACGCTGTTCGTTTTCTATAACAATTTTGATAAACTGGCTATCAATGTCAGCGATTCTTTGTTTATTTTCTGAGATTTTTTCTAAAACATTTTTGCCAGATACCGCCACAGTATTAGTTAATTGTTGCCGTCCCTTTTCTATGTCATATTTGAGGCGTTTTTCTTCTTCTTGTAGTTGGGCAACTTCTGCTTGCAGCGTTTGTACTTGTTGTTGCTGGTTTAGATACTGCAACTGAGAAACGCCACCTTCTTCAGCTAAGGTTTTCAGTCTATCTAAAATCTGCTTTTGAATAGCTAAACTAGACTGAGTGTCAGCTATTTTTACTTGATTTTGTGTGAGTTGTTTTTTAATTTTTTCAACTTCTAACTGTGCTGCATTGGCACGAGTAGCTAATTCTAACTTAGACACTTGCAAACGTTGTTGTTCATCTACTCCTAGTCCTTGAGTAGTTGTTGAATTTCTTAATTCTTTACGTAACAATTCATTTTCAGCAACTAAGGCGGCGCGACTTTTCAACAAAAAGACAGCATCTGTTGGTAATTTACTCCGTAAAAATTCTAGTTCCGAGCCAACAGTATAACTAGAACTCATCAAACGGCGATAAATTTGGTTTTCTCTAATTAAACTATTGCGAACTTGAATTAATGAATTTAATTCTGCGACAGTCGCAACAGTTTCAAAGGTTAGTAGTAAGTCTCCTTTGTTGACTTTTTGTCCATCTTTAACATAGATTTCTTTGACTACGCCATTGACTGGTGCTTGGACTTCTTTGACTGTTCCTTGGGGTTTTAATTGACCAGTCGCGGGGACAACTTGCTCGATTTTGGCAATACAAGCCCAAGCAATACCAAACCCAGCTAATGCTATCAAGGTCAACATAATTGTCCGTGACCAAACTGGAGATTGACGTAAGACAACAGACTGCTCAAAGTTATCAAATTTTTGATTAATTAAAGGCTGTTGCGAAACTTTATTTGCAGATGTTAATACTGGGGATTCTGTAGTATTTTCTGTATGATGTTTGCCGTTACCATTATTGCCATTGAGCCGATTACCATTAACTTGAGTCATAGTAGTTTTACCCTTGATTAATAATTAGTGATTGACTATTGACGATTGACTCTTGAGTCATTTCATTACAAATTAACTTCTTGCTGTTGATAGAGGTAATAATAATGACCATTAGCAGCCATTAATTCTTGATGACTTCCTTGTTCTATGACTCGGCTTGCATCCATGACAACAATGGTATCTGCATGGCTGACAGTGTTGAGGCGGTGGGTAATGAAAAATACTGTACTACCTTGAAAGGCTTTGGCTAAGTTTAAACAAACTTGGCGTTCTGTGGGGTAATCTAAGGCACTAGTAGCCTCATCTAAGACTAGCAGTTTAGGTCGTTGGAGTACAGAACGAGCGATCGCAATTCTTTGTCTTTGTCCCCCAGAAAGTCCCGCACCTCTTTCACCAACACGGGTATTGTAACCGTTGGGTAAGCCCATAATAAATTCATGGGCGCAAGCTACTCGCGCTGCTTCAATAATTTCTTCGGTAGTTGCTTCTGGGTTCGTTAAAGCAATATTTTCTTGTACTGTCCCGTCAAACAACAGTGTTTCTTGGGGAACTACACCTATTTGTCTTCTTAAAGAGTAAAGTTCGACTTTGGCAATATCATAACCATCAATTAAAATTCTGCCCGACTCCACATCATATAGTCGCAGCAGTAATTTCATCATCGTACTTTTACCTGAGCCACTCTGCCCGACAATGCCCACAAATTGTCCTGCCTGAAATTCCAGATTAATATTAGTTAGTTGTAAGGGGCCATTGGGGTTAAAGCGGAAGGAAACATTTTCAAATTTAACGGTACCGTCAATGGCTGGTAAGGGAATATTACCTCTGTCTGCTTCGCCTTCTTCTGGGGTATCGACAATATCACTTAATCGTTCTAAAGATAAAGCCGTTTCTTGGAAGTTTTGCCAGAGTTGGGCTAAACGTAAAATTGGGCTGGTAACATAACCAGAAATAATCCGAAAAGCGATTAATTCACCTAATGTCAGTTCACCTTGCAAAACTAAATAAGCACCCACCCATAAAACTAATAAACTGCTGAGTTTATTCAGGAAGTTACTAGTAGAATTAGCCAAGGTAGAAGTCACAACAGTTTTAAATCCTGCCCCAACATAACGAGCATAACGCTCTTGCCAGGAAAAGCGCGATCGCAATTCGATATTTTGCGCTTTCACTGTTTGAATACCAGACATCACCTCAACTAAATACGACTGGGTTTCGGCGTTGCGTTCGGCTTTGTTGCGTAACTGTTTACTAATTGTGGGTGAGGCGATTAAAGTAATAATCACAAATATGGGAATTGTCCCTAAACCTACTAAGGTAAGTTGCCAACTGTAAAACAGCATGACAACAATATAAACCACAGAAAATAACGCATCTAACCCGACAGTCAATGCTGTCCCTGTCAAAAACTGGCGAATATTCTCTAACTCATTAATTCTGGTTGATAATTCGCCCACTGGACGGCGTTCAAAATAGCGCAGTGGTAATCTTAATAAGTGGTCAATAATCTGCGAACCCAACCCCATATCAATACGGTTGGTAGTATCAACGAATAGGTAAGTCCGCAAAGTCCCAATTATCGCTTCAAATAGTCCCACTACTAACAGTAATGCTCCCAAAACGTTCAAGGTACTAATACTGTTTTGGACAATTACTTTGTCGATAATTAACTGAATAACCAGTGGGTTTGCTAGTTGCGCTAACTGTACAAAAAACGAAGCAATAAATACTTCAATTAGCACTCGACGGTAGCGTGACAAGTAAGGTAAAAACCACGATACGCCAAATCTTTCTTGTGGCGTTTCTTTGGTAGCACTTAGCAGTAACACCCGCATTTGTGGCTGGTAATTACCTTCTTCGAGTTCTAAATTTGCTAACAATTCTTTTGGTTTACAGCGTACTATCCCTTGGGATGGCACACCAACAACAACATGATGTGCATCTGCTGCATACAATACGGCAAAATTGCCTTGATAACGAATGAGTGCTGGTGTGGGGAGACGTTCAATTGTGGATGCTGGTAAATCTACTAACTGTGCTTTTAAACCAATTAATTCTGCTATATAAGCACAAGCGGGAAAAGATATACTACCTTGGCGTTTAATTTGCTCAGATAAAATGCGACGTACAACTTCTCGACGCAGAGGAATTTGTAAATGCTTGGACAGCATTTGAAAACAAGCAAAGGTCGCATTTACTTCTCCGGTACCACGAACAAAGGGGTATTTTCGATGTTTTTGTTTTTTCGATCCTGAATAGTCTACCGGAGTAATTTCTTCCGGTGCGTAGGGAATATCTAACTCATCTGTATTGCTTGCTTGTGTATCATATACAGACAGTTCTTCAGTCTGAGAATAATTATCGAGAAATGATAAATCTGCTGGTTCAAAACCAATTAAGCGTGCAGGATTTCTCCCAGAAACTTCTATTGTTCCATTACTTAAGTCTAGGCGAGAACCTGGGACAAAATTCTTAATTTCGCCACCACTAACAAACCAAATACTGCTGCTATCTATCTGATAAGATGAAGTTTTTCCCGGTGACAAGTAATGTATGCTAGCACTTAATAAAGCTTGTTCTGATAGTTCTTGAAAATTCGCTACAGCATTAGCTTGTTTGGCTACTTGTACACCCAAAACACTAAAAACTTCGGAAATATTGCTGCGATATTGACGAGTGTGAACAAATGCTGGATATTCTGATAATAGGCGGGAATATTCTTCAATGCTCAATGCTAAACATATCACTTCTGTAGAAGCGATCGCAATTTCACAAGGCACCTGACGCAAGAAACTAATTTCCCCAATCACCGCTCCTGGTTTGAGCAACTTTAAAGTAACTACAGCTTGTGTTTGCGGGTCATAGCCTAAGAGGCGTACTTGTCCTTCATACAAAAAGATGACTTTTTGTGGTATTGTTTCGTTGCCAATAATTTTCTGTCCAATGCGGTAGCGCCAAGCTTCTAGTTTTTCGGAAAGGTTAACAATCACTTCTGAAGGTAATTGGTCAAAGCCTTCTAAATTAGTAATAAATTCTTGGAATGCACTTTTAATATATGTCATACTTTAAATTTGATTTATTCTAGTTTTAATTGATATTAATAACTGGTTAAATCTTGATAAATTTCAAAATAATCAAAAACCAATTAATTTATATTATGTTTAGGTTAAATAGCTCTATTTAAATAGAAACTAAAGTATATCTGTTGCTCTGTTGTTGTCTGTTCCTTCTCTACATAAGTATTTTCAGCTATCTAATTAGATTCCTATACTTCATAACTTGATTTTTTGTATTTCCTATCAAGGGTTCATATTAATTGATATTCTTTTATCAAGAAATAATAATGTTGCTAAACACACTGAGAAAGAGAGTAACTTTATAAAATAAAGTTATCACACTCTTATATGTAGAAATCGTAAATTATTGGTTAAAAATTTTAAGTATTTACAAGGTAAATTGAACTAGTGTAAATACTGACTGTTTAATGGGAAAGCTACACCCTGGGCCCTTCATGATCAGTTTTTCACAAAACACGATATTATCCCTGGCAAAACAGTGCTTGAGTAACTCTTTCTAAAACTCTTAACCCTTGTAAAGAACCACGAATTAGCCGTGTAGCCGCTATGGGTTGACTAATTAAACCCCATGCTAAAGGTAAAGTTTGCAGTGAACCATCGGCGCTGATAGCTGCGGTAAGGTCAGGAATATCGTGTTGACAGTCATCACTAACCACGCGCAATACTGCAACTTCTACCCCCATTGGCTGAAAAAACTTCAAAGCGGCGAAGCTTTCCATATCAACAACATCACAGTTGGATGTTTTACCTAAACAAGATTTTTCTGTAGCAGACCAGATGACGCGATCGCTTGTCAAGCCTTTCACCAGTGAGACTTTTGGCGGTAAAGAAGATAACTGAGTCATAAAGGTGCGATCGCATTCTTGCACCTGTCCCTGATAAGTGCAACTTTGATACAACACTACATCCCCAACAGCATAATTCTGACTTAAGCTACCACACAAACCCATCACCACGACCTTAGCTGGTGACTGCTGTTTGTCCCATTGTTGCAAATATTTCGTAAACGACTGCATTCCCACTGGTATCGCCAAAACTCTTGGTGTAGACTCCGTATTTTGACGTAAGCCACGACACACAGCTTTATACTCCGCACCCTGCGGTACTAAAATCACAGTGTTCATCATCAATCTTTATTGTTGAGTAGGAATGAAAGGGTGTAGGGGTTTAAGAAGGTGTTTAATTTTTTTACGAACCGCCCTTCGGGTGACGCTCCTGCGTCGCTAACGCTGCGCTAACAGCAGTTCCTCATGGGGGAAACCCCCAAGACCGGACTGCTTCACCAAGAACGCCAAGAGCGCCAAGGAAGACAAAAATAATTATTTAGTGCAAGTTTACAGAGATTTGGTACAAGAATAGGACTTACGCAAAATTATGAAAAAACGAACCGCAAAGGGCGCAAAGGACACGAAGTTATAAGAGTTTGAGAGAGTTATTGCGTAAGTCCTAAAGAATCACAAGTATCAGTACTGGTGAATGCTTCAGCTTTGCAGCCACTTCTTTCCCCTACACCTGACACCCCTACGGGGAAGTCAAAATTCAAAAATCAAAAGTTCCGAGAGTTTTTAACTTTTAACTTTTGACTTTTAACTTGATTTTGCCCCTACACCCTTACACCCTCCCCAAAAGCTTTCCGTTTCGGTATTAACTGGAGAGTATTTAAAGCTATGCTGGCGAGTCGAGGTAGCAGTTGCGGTTGCAATATCCGCGAGTCGAACTTACTCATTCGCTGTTGATTTTCTTGAATGCACACTTTGAGAAATTTTTCAAGTGTTAAATCTTGACTAAACACACTGGCTCCACTAGCAGTAAAGCCTGCACCATTGGGATCAGATTCACCAAAGGCTTTAATCACACTGCTCAATGCCCTGCCGTAATACCAGAGAGTTTTGACACTCCGCAGTGGTAAAAACCCATCACCGCGTTGAATTTGCAAATCAGTGAACCAGTTGACAAAAAATACAATATGCCGAGCTTCTTCATCAATAATTGAGTCAAAGATTGTAAAGATTTGCTCAGGAAGCACTCTAGCTTCTCGCGCAATTTCAAATAAGCCAAAGGCAAAAAAAGAATCGAGACATTCTTCAAAACCAAATTCAATGAATGTCTGTTCAAGGTTGGCGGGAATTTCTATGGGTGGACAAGCAGGCATAGGAATGTCATAACGCTCAATAAACACTTTCAGCAAGCGAGCGTGACGAGATTCTTCTTCACCTTGGAGAGCGATCGCATCTTGTAAAATGCCATTGTCTAAAGTTTTGGCATATTCACTGACGATAACTCCTGCTTGACGTTCTTTATTCAAAGCCTGACCCCAAAAAGGGATGCTTCGCAAAAGTTGCAAAGCTGCATTATCCAAATCAGGCCAAGGGAGATGCTCAGGCTCATATTCCCTGTAACTCTCCATAAAACTACGACAGAATAATTCCCTATGGTCAACAGAACCAATCTTCATAAGTAAAGTTATATGTGCCTAAAATTGCCGTTAGAACCAGGACGATGTAGTGAGTAACACAAGTTTTATCTCAGCATAGAGTAATACATTACTGATTACCTAGTGCTGATTGCTCAGTATTAATTATTAAGTGTTGGAGTAGAAGAAATTTTTTGACCCTTTATCCTTTATGCTTTTTTAAGAAACTAATTAAGTAAAATTGCCCATTCAAGGAAACTAAACCACCCAAACTTTAGACGATTAATGTAGCATGACAATTAATTGGGACACCAGCAAAATTTTCCAAGATGGTAAAGGTTAGTAGCGCAAAATCTGCACGAGAACGCTTCAATATTTCCAAATTGGCCATTGACTTCTCGTGGTTGACAGTGAGTTTCTGGATTGCTGTAACGGTAGCTGGGCTTTTGGCGTTCAGTTCCCTCAAGTATGCTTTGTTTCCAGATATTACTTTCCCGGTGGTGGTAGTTAACGCCACAGCACCACTGACAACAGCAATTGATACAGAAGCCAAGCTCACCAAACCAATCGAAGAGCGCCTACGCTCTGTAGAAGGACTAGATGATCTTCGTTCATCTGCCTATCCTGGTCAAACGGCCGTTAGTTTAGCTTTTGCAGTCGGTACTGATTTAGAAAAATCTACTAGCAAGGTAGAAACTGCCCTCAAACAGTTAAGCCTGCCGCAAGGCGCAAATTACAAAATTATTCCCCTGAACCTGAACGAATCAGCAGCCATTAGCTACACAATAGAGAGTGCCTCGCAGAATCTCACAGAATTGACCAAGGTAGCAAAAGACAAAATTATCCCAGTCATTACCAAAGTACCGGGAGTTTTGAAAGTCAATTTGTTGGGAGAGCCTAGCCCTACACCCGCATTACCAAGCGCCCAAAATACATCTGTGGCAATTCCCCAAGGTGGAGCCACATTAGTTAGATTTAATGGGCAAGATGCACTGGCTGTTCAGGTAATCAAAAGGGGTAGCGCCAACACCTTAGAAGTGGTGAGTCGGGTGGAGAAAGAAGTGCAGAAGCTCACAACCAACCTCAAGGATGTCAAACTCACCTTAGCTGCTACCCAAGCCGAGTATATTCGTAATGCCACCAAGTCAACTATTGACGCGCTGATTGAAGCCATAGTCTTGGCTATTGTTGTAATCTTTCCTTTCTTATGGAGTTGGCGAGCCACCTTAATTTCTGCACTGGCGATTCCGACTTCTTTGCTGGCGACGTTTATCGTCATGGCAATTTTCGGCTTCAACTTAGAAACGATTACATTGTTAGCTTTGGCATTAGTCATTGGTAGCGTGATTGATGATGCCATCATCGATGTCGAAAATATCATGCGGCATATTGAAGAAGGAGAAAACCCTCGTCAAGCCGCCTACTCAGCAACCAGCGAAATCGGGTTAACCGTTGTCGCCACCACAGCTACAGCAGTGGCGGTGTTTTTACCAATTGGTTTGATGGGTGGTGTCGTTGGGCAGTTCTTCAAGCCCTTTGGGATTACAGTTTCCGCTTCTTATATTGCTTCTACCCTAGTAGCTCGGACACTATCACCAGTGTTAGCTACTTACTGGCTCAAACCAATTTCTAGCAATGCTCCCCGAAAGGAAGGAAAGCTATGGTCAGGCTTTGCCCAAGCTTACCGGAAATTGCTTTATTGGTCGTTAAATCACCGCAAAACAGTGGTTTTATTAGCTGTTCTCAGCTTTGTTGCGGGTATTGCCCTAGTACCATTCATCCCCAAAGGCTTTATCCCGAAATTAGACCGGGGCGAATTTAATATTACCTATACGGCTCCCTTGCCACAAATACCTGATATTGCCGCTTTGCAAAAACAGGCAGCACAGGCAGCACAAGCTGGGATTCCCTTGTCATCTCAACCCCCCATTTCCCTTCCCAACCCGCTCAATGATTCTCTGGAAGTTGCCAAGAAACTAGAAGCGGTGGTGAGAAAATCCCCAGCCGTGGAAACAGTATTTGCTACTGTCGGTTCCCGCGAAGGTGAACCCAATAAAGGTACGCTTTACGTCAAGCTGAAAGAAGACAGAGAACTAAAGACGGCGGAAGTACAAGACCAAATACGCGCTCAGTTGCCTAATTTACCAGGCGTAACTACCAGTGTGGAAGATATTCAATTTATCGATACTGGTGGACAAAAACCTCTACAGGTTTCCTTGCGGGGAGAAAATCTCCAAGAACTGAACAAAGCCGCCCAAGCGATTAAAGAACGCATCGCCAAAATACCAGGATTTGCGGATGTGACGGTAACGGGTGACAGTAAAAACCAGGGGGGAATTTTCCAAATTGAGCGACTGAATAATCAGCGTGTGGCTTATATCAGTGCCAATCTAGGCCAGGATTTGTCTTTAGGTAGTGCCACAGACAAAATCGTTGCAGAGGCCAAAGAAGTTTTACCTGCTGGTGTAACTTTAGACTTGGGTGGCGATTCTGCCCGTCAAAACGAAGTATTTAGCAGTTTTGCTTCTACTTTGGTACTATCAGCACTTTGCATTATTGTGGTACTGATTTTGTTGTTCCGCAGTTGGATAGACCCTGTAGTTATTGGTGTTTCATTGCCTTTGTCAATTGTGGGAGCCATGCTGGCGTTACTCTTTACCAAGAGTGATTTTGGCATGATTTCCTTAATTGGGTTTGTATTTTTGTTGGGGCTGGCTAACAAAAATGCGATCGTGTTGGTGGATTATATCAATCAACTGCGTCAAGCTGGTTTAAGCCGCAAAGAAGCCATCTTGAAAGCTGGGCCAGTGCGCCTGCGACCAATTATGATGACCACTGCTTCCACACTGTTAGGGATGCTACCCATTGCCTTGGGTTTTGGTGCTGGTTCAGAATTGCGATCGCCTATGGCTGTGGCTATTGCTGGCGGCTTGATCAGTTCTACAATCCTCAGCTTAATTGTCGTACCTGTAGTTTACGCCATCTTAGATGACTGGTTCCCGCGCTTTCGTCAGGAGGCAAAACACTAATGCAGGCCTTTGTTACAGGGGGAACCGGCTTTGTTGGTTCCCACTTGGTGCGGTTGTTACTGCAACAAGGATACACAGTCAAAGCTTTAGTCCGCCCCAGTAGCAATTTAGCCAATTTACGCGGCTTGGATGTGGAACTGGTGAAAGGCGATTTGACAGATTCTGAGATTTGGCAACAAATGCGGGGTTGTCAATATTTATTTCATGTCGCCGCCCATTATTCTTTGTGGCAGGTAGATAGACAACTACTGTATCGCTACAACGTCATCGGTACGCGGAATATCCTCGAAGCCGCCCGCAAAGCCGATATTGAACGCACTGTTTACACCAGTTCAGTATCAGCCATAGGAGTCGGCCCAGGCAGTAAACCTGTCGATGAAACTTATCAAAGTCCAGTAGAACAACTGATTGGTAGTTACAAACAGTCAAAATTTCTCGCCGAACAAGAAGCCAAACAAGCAGCTGCTAGAGGACAAGATGTCGTAATTGTCAACCCTAGTAGCCCAATTGGTTCATTAGATATCAAGCCCACACCTACAGGAGATATTATTCTGCGGTTTTTGCGGCGAGAAATGCCATTTTATTTAGACACTGGCCTGAATTTTATTGATGTGCGGGATGTGGCTTGGGGACATTTACTAGCATTGCAAAAAGGGAAAACAGGCGATCGCTATATCTTAGGACACCAAAACCTCAGCCTCAAGCAATTACTAGAACAACTCGCCGAAATTACTAATTTACCAGCACCCCAACGCACCATTCCTGCTTGGATACCCTTGAGTGTGGCTTGGATTGATGAGAAAATTCTCGCACCGCTAGGAAAAACGCCTTCCGTCCCAATAGATGGTGTCCGTATGGCTCAACAACACATGTACTATGACGCGAGTAAAGCTGTCCGCGAGTTGGGACTGCCTCAGTCTCCCTTAAAAGCAGCTTTAAAAGATGCCGTCGATTGGTTTATCGCCGAAGGTTATGTCAAATGAAAGGCAGAAGTCAAGAAAGAGGCTAGGGGCTAGAGGCTAGAGGCTAGTATTTTTACTCAGCACTCAGCACTCAGCACTCAGCACTTTTTACTTATAACAGAGGAGTGATAGGAAAGTGGGAATTAATTTACAACAAGCGATGGATATCGGGAAGTATCTGGTGACTCAGCGTCTTTTAGGGCGCAAACGCTTCCCCTTAGTGTTGATGCTAGAACCATTATTTCGTTGTAATTTAGCTTGTTCTGGTTGTGGTAAGATTCAGCACCCCGTGGAAATTCTCAAACGCAATCTCACACCAGAAGAGTGCTTTGCGGCTGTGGAAGAGTGTGGCGCACCTGTAGTTTCTATTCCTGGGGGAGAACCACTACTCCACCCCCAAATTGATGAGATTGTCCGAGGCTTAGTAGAACGCAAGAAATATGTTTACTTGTGTACCAATGGTTTGTTACTGGAAAAAAGCCTCGATAAGTTTCAACCTTCGCCTTACTTTACCTTTAGCGTTCACTTAGATGGAATGCGCGAGTGGCATGATAAATGTGTTGATCGCAAAGGCGTGTTTGATACTGCCGTACAAGCCATTCGTGCAGCCAAAGCCAAAGGTTTTCGCGTCACCACCAACACCACCATCTTTGAAGGTGCAGATGTCAAAGAAATGCAAGAATTCTTTGATTTTCTCGAAAGCCTAAATATTGATGGGATGATGATTTCCCCTGGTTACAGCTATGAATGGGCCCCAGACCAAGATCATTTCCTCAAACGCGAACAAACCCGTGCCCTCTTCCGGGAAATTCTCACACCCTACACATCAGGTAAGAAAAACTGGAACTTCAATCACAATCCCTTGTTCCTAGACTTTCTGATTGGTGAAAAAGACTACGAATGTACACCTTGGGGAAGCCCCAGCTATAGCGTCCTCGGTTGGCAAAAACCCTGTTATTTGTTGAATGAAGGACATTACACCAGCTTCAAAGAATTGCTAGACAAAACAGACTGGAGTAAATACGGCCGCGCCAGTGGTAATCCCCAATGTGCTGATTGTATGGTTCACTGCGGCTACGAACCAACCGCCGCAATGGATGCGATGCAACCACAAAACATTGCTCGCTCCCTGAGTACTGTGTTTGGTAAGAGTTAGACAGCTGTTAGCTTGTGGGGTGGACATCTTAGCCGCCTTGTATGTAGGACGGGTGAGGACACCCATCCCACAAGAAATTTTGGATGTTTTTTATCTGGCAGTTCTTATAAACATTGTTAAAGCAATTCTGCTTTGCTCAAGTTGGTTCTAGTTGGTCTGGGTTTGAGGCACATCAACGAGAAATTAAAATATTACAAAAGCTGGCTCATCCTGGCATTCCCCGATATATAAGCTCTTTTGCTACGCCTGATGGGTTTTGTTTGGTACAAGAATATATTGACGCTCCATCTTTAGCAGAACGCCTCGGTGATTTTGACGTAGAAGCAATTAAGCAGATTGCTATCAAAGCCTTAGATATTCTCAGATATTTGCAAATTCTCAATCCTCCGGTAATTCATCGGGATATTAAACCGGAAAATATTTTAGTAGACAAAGAACTCAATGTTTATTTGATTGACTTTGGTTTTGCGCGTATTGGTAGCCAGGAAGTCGCGGGGAGTAGTGTCTTTAAGGGTACTCCTGGTTTTATTCCGCCAGAACAAATGTTTGAACCGACGCAAGCCACAGACTTGTATGCTTTGGGTGCAACGTTGATTTGTATGTTGACAGGAATTAAGTCAACGGAAATACGGGAGTTGTGCGATCGCAATAATCCATATCAAATTCAGTTTCAAAATTACCTAACTCATCTGAGTTTGAGTTTTATAAGTTGGCTGGAAAAGATGGTGCAACCGCGACAAGATGAGCGTTTCTCTAATGCAAAAGCAGCTTTAGCCGCACTTCAACCAATCGATGTTATCCATCAACCAGCAGTAGATTTAAGTACATCAGTACTGGAGTTTAAAGCAACTCAGTTAGGCGAGAAGCTAACGCAAATTATCACTGTCGAGAATCCAATACCAGACACAATTCTACAAGGTAGATGGGAAGTTGCACCCCATCCTCATGATCCACCACATACACCAGATTCTCATGCTTGGATTTTTGTAGAACCACTTGTAAGGTGTACCCAAAAGCCAATTAACTGTCGAATTTGTGTAGATACTAGTCGGTTAATGGCAAATACACAATATAAACGTCAAATCATACTGCATAGTAATGCGTATCCCCCAACTCATACAGTAACTGTGAAAGTACATACTGCCTCTATTCCCGTCGAGAAGAGGAAAATACCTTATATAGATTTAGTTGGGGTTTGCTTAATAGCTGTAATGGTAGCTATGGCTACTGCTTGGTTTAAAGTTTATGCTGCGGCTGAAGCGGCTAATTGGTTGTTAGCGAATGCAGGGGGATATGACACTGGAATATTTAATTTTTACGAGTCGTGATGCG
>JAGKSW010000099.1 GCA_018993265.1 Nostoc sp. TH1S01 | reverse complement strand
ACTCGTAAGCTCAAAACCTATGCCAAATTAGGAGTACTGTACTATGTTATCTATAACTCACAATATTGGCAGCGTGACCAACACCAACCATTTGAAGTTTACAAATTAGTTGAGGGAAAGTATCAACTGCAAATTGGTGAACCGTTTTGGATGCCGGAAATTCAATTAGGAATTGGACGCTCAAACTACATATCTGGAGTAGTTCAACGAGAAGTATTATATTGGTATGATCAAACTGGCGATCGCTACTTAACTTCTGAAGAAATTGCTCAAGCTGAAAGACAAAAAAGGGAAAAACTCGCAGCAAAACTAAGAGAATTAGGAATTGATCCAGAAAAGATTTGATGAGATAGAGACGCAAAATTTACGTCTCTACAAATTTATTACAACCAATCTGAGAAGTTCTTGGTAAACTGTGACAGCGATATTAAATGAATCCGTTGGTCATCTTGCGCCGCTTTCCTTTCTGGTTGGGTATTATAGCCCCAATCTGCTAAGAAAAGTTGTACATCTTCCAGATCCGCTTGCTGTTGAACTAACTGCAAAGTTTTAATTCGGTCTTCAACAAACCATAAACTAACTGGCTGTTGATTAGCTGTTTGAATTAATTCTCGCAGAATTTCATATTTAGGACGTTTCACCTCTTTGCCAAAAATTGCTGTTGGAGGTAAATTTACTCCTTCTTTCTGTAACAACTGTTGAACAAAACGGCCTTCTTTCGTTGTCACAATGAATAACTGCACATCACTAGCTAGAGTCAATTTGATTTTTTCAATCACACCCGGATAAAATCTGTGCAGACTCAGCCAGCCGTCTAAATCTGTAGCAATCCATTCATCCCGCAGGTGATCTAGTTTTGCACCTATTTCTCTAGCCTGCAAGTTATCTTTTAATAAAATTTGGGGAGTAATTGTTGTCCATTCCTGAAGAATCTGCTCATCGGACATTCCCGCCAACAAAGCTTTAATTAAAACAGGCATTTCCCAACCTGTTTCAATTACTGGTCTGAGACGATAAAATCTCAAAGCCAAGTCATCGGGCGGTGTATCATTATCTGGCAACCAAAGTTTACAGTAGGTTAACCATGCGACCTCAAAATATTCAATTAGTCCGTCGCAAATTACTCCGTCAAAGTCTAAAGCCAAAATTGTAGGACTACTTGCGGTCATTGTTTTGAGGATGAAAACTGCTTTTGTCAGCTTACCTGAAAAATTAAGAATTGGTAGTAATTTTTGCTAGTTTTTTGTAATTTATATTTTTTTTCAAAATAGCTTTATCTACCGTTAAATACTTGTTGCTTAACTCAATCAAAAGAAAATTGCTATGAGTTTATATTTCTGATTAGTCAAGTTAATAGTTGATTTCATAAATATAAATATTATATAAGTATTTTTTATCTGCGTGGACTGCGTGTAACAACCCGCTAATGCACCTACATCTACTGTTAATTATTCATTTTATTGACTTTTAGAATCATTTGAATATCTCTAAACAAAGAAATTA
The DNA here is from genome assembly GCA_018993265.1 of Nostoc sp. TH1S01. Taxonomy (GTDB): domain Bacteria; phylum Cyanobacteriota; class Cyanobacteriia; order Cyanobacteriales; family Nostocaceae; genus Nostoc_B. Next base: position 68,963 of record JAGKSW010000099.1, on the reverse strand, counting down.
AAAAAAGCTTATTTAATTTTTCTCTTTGCGTTTCTGCGCTCTTGTGTGATGTAAATTAATACCCGGATTCAGCAAAGTACAAAACCAACAAGCGCGAGATGTAACTATTAATTTGGAAACAAAATTATGATTACCCAATCTGAGAAAACGACCTCACCCAAGCTGTTGATGGGAAATCCGGCTCCTATTTTGGAAGTCAAAACTTTAAATGGAACCATCTGGAAACTAGCTGACCAAACCCCAAAAAACTACACAATGATTGTGTTCTACCGAGGGTTACATTGTCCTATTTGCGAACAATATATTACCGATTTAGAGCAAAAACTTGAAGATTTCAAAAAACTAGGTGTAGAAGCGATCGCCATCAGCGGCGATTCCCAAGAAAAAGCGCAACAATTTCAACAAAAAGCCAACATCAAAAATATCACAATTGGTTATGACTTGACTCCCGATGATATGCGCCGTTGGGGACTGTATATCACTAAAGGTCATTTTGAAAGTGAACCAGCTTTATTCAGCGAACCCGCTGTATTTCTAATCAAGCCGGATGGTCGGTTATACTTTGCAAACATCGGTACTCATCCCTTCTCCCGTGTAGATTTTGCTTTCCTACTCCAAGGGCTAGAGTACATCATTCCTAGAAACTACCCTTTCCGGGGAACAGAGTGGTAAGTCATTACAGCCAGTCTCAAGATATCAATAAGCTTGTGTTAGTCTTGACTGATGGGTCAAAGCCAAATGAGCCAAGCAAGCAATTTTGGCCAATCTAATGTAAATTAAGAATGTACACAGCAATGCCCTCTTCAGTGGGTAGTACAAACTCAACAGGCTGGAGTTTAGCAAAATTTAGCTTTGGTGTGATGTCTAAAGACAAGACGTTCTACGTCTACGCTCCTCAAGCACCAAGTAAATTTTCTAAACCCAGCTTTTCCGAAACATTACTTAGGTGATTACACAACGCTTCTGGAGGTCACTTAAATTATTTGCAGAAACAGCAATCTGACATCAATTAGGAATTTTGCAGGTGACATTCACGTTGCATCCTCAAGATTTGCCTGCTTCCTAAATTTTTCTCGCTTTGTGCCTATCCAAAGTTTAGTTTGTGTTGCGTTTGGGCAAAAAACAAGAAGTTAATTGTTTTTTTCTAAAGTATTGTTACCGGATCGTGATATGATTCAGCTGACTGAATGTGCAGTCATAATAAGTTAGCTGTACTGGTTTCAAGTCCCGTGAGCTTGTCAGAAGAACCAATTGCGCCCGCTCCGACAACACAACAAGATTCTCCATCTGGTTTTGAGGACACAAAACCAGTCAACACTTCTATGCAGGAGTTTTATCAACTCTATCAGAAGTTGTTGGTAATCACACTTGTTTTGACGGGGATTATATTTATCTCTGTGTGGATTTTTTATTCACTAAACATTGCCCTGAATTATTTAATTGGGGCGTGTACAGGTGTGGTTTACTTAAAGATGTTAGCTAACGACGTTGAGCGATTGGGTGCTGAAAAAAATCGTCTAAGCAAAAATCGATTTGCTTTATTTATTGGGTTGATTATACTAGCAACTCAATGGAACGATCTACACGTAATGCCCATTTTTTTGGGATTTCTTACATACAAGGCCACGCTCCTCGTCTATACGGTGCAAACTGCGTTCCTTCCTGATTCTTAAAACAGTGAACAGTGAACAGTGAGCCAGCGCGGTCTTGGGGGTTTCCCTCATGAGCGACTGGCGAACCCGTAAGGGTGAACAGTAAACAGGTTTGTGGTGTGTATAGAAGCGCACACAAATGAAGTAAGGGACTTTAGCCCAAAAGACAAAACTGGTAACTGATAACTGACAACTGATAACTGATTAAAAGTCAGGCTCACTAAAGACAATACACCCATCCTCGCTCGTTGGGGAAAATGCTTGAAGAATGCAAATGCTTAGTGTTTTAAACGCCTTTAATTCTTTTCCCCTCGCCGAATTAGAAGTAGGTCATCATTTCTACTGGCAATTAGGCAACCTAAAAATTCATGGGCAGGTTTTTCTCACCTCATGGTTCGTCATTGGCGTTCTAGTAATAGCTTCATTAGCTGCTACTCGGAACATACAAAAAGTTCCCAGCGGTATCCAAAATTTAATGGAATATGCCCTGGAATTTATTCGTGATTTAGCAAAAAACCAACTTGGTGAGAAAGAGTACCGCCCTTGGGTACCATTTATTGGTACATTGTTCTTGTTTATCTTCGTATCGAACTGGTCAGGTGCTTTAATTCCCTGGAAGCTAATCAAGCTGCCATCTGGTGAATTAGCAGCTCCCACCAATGACATCAATACGACGGTAGCATTGGCACTGCTGACTTCTCTTGCTTACTTTTATGCAGGTTTCAGCAAACGCGGTTTGGGCTACTTCAAGAAATACATAGAGCCAACACCCGTACTGTTGCCGATCGCCATTCTCGAAGATTTCACTAAGCCCCTCTCCCTAAGCTTCCGTCTTTTCGGTAACATCTTGGCGGATGAATTAGTTGTGGCGGTATTAGTGCTGCTCGTGCCTTTATTTGTACCTCTGCCTGTAATGGCCTTGGGTTTATTTACTAGTGCCATCCAAGCCCTAGTATTTGCTACTCTAGCAGGGGCATACATTCATGAGGCAATGGAAGGACACGGCGGCGAAGAGCATGAGGAGCATCATTAAAGCCCTCAGTTGTTAGCACAGTTCCGACGAGCATCAACGCTCAAAACGTCGCAAACTGCGATTTGCGAGAACTCGGTGCAGCGTGAAAAAACACGTCTTTACTAGTTAATTTACTTTTGTAGTTCTGTACTTAAAGCAAGGAAAATCAAAATGGATCCATTAGTTTCTGCTGCTTCAGTTCTGGCTGCTGCTCTAGCAATTGGTTTGGCTGCTATCGGCCCTGGTATTGGACAAGGTAACGCTGCTGGTCAGGCAGTAGAAGGTATTGCTCGTCAACCAGAAGCAGAAGGTAAAATTCGCGGTACTCTGCTGCTAACCTTGGCGTTCATGGAATCTTTGACCATCTACGGTCTGGTAATTGCGCTAGTACTATTGTTCGCTAACCCATTTTCCTAGAACCTAAAAGTTTTGTGAGTGTAGAGCCGTGATGATTTACGGCTCTACAAACCAACTATTTTGGGGATTAATTGGTTCTGATGTAGGCTGACCCTTGTGGCTATGGGTCTCTAAAATACGAAAGGTTGGATAACGTTGCTAGCCATGAAAACTGCTACTCCAGCCAAAGAGGAGAGAAATGTTTGATTTCGATGCTACTTTGCCCTTTATGGCATTGCAGTTCCTGCTGTTGGCAGCCTTGTTGAATGTAATTTTCTATAAGCCACTGACCAAGGTACTGGACGATCGCGATAATTACATCCGCACCAATACCCTTGAAGCCAAGGAACGTTTAGCCAAAGCCGAACGCCTAACTCAAGAATATGAGCAGCAACTAGCAGAAGCTCGCAGACAATCGCAAGCTACTTTAGAAGCCGCTCAGGTTGAGGCTAAGAATATTACTGCTCAGAAAATTGCTGAGGCGCAACAAGAAGCTCAAGCTCAACGAGAAAAAGCATCTGCTGAAATAGAGCAACAAAAGCAGGAAGCTATGCGTTCCTTAGAACAACAAGTTGATGCTCTCAGCAGGCAGATCCTAGAAAAACTATTAGGGCCAAGTTTAGCTAGATAAGCTAAAACTGGCTAGAGCGAAAGCATACGCGCAACTGGGCATTTGTCCCAGCGCGCTTAATTAAGTGTCAGCTAATTTTGGATTTTGGATTGCCGATTTTGGATTTATAGTGCCAATTTTAGGTTGCCGATTGATACATTACTCAATCAAAAATGAAAAATCTAAAATTAATGAAAAATCTAAAATTTCGGTGGGGGATAAACCAAAAAATCTAAAATTTAAAATCTAAAATCTAAAATTCGTAGCACTTTTTTCCTACGGGAAGACAAAACTTATTAGCAAGCGAGCAGCGCACCTGTAAATGGCTATCATGGGCATTTTCTTCTTACTTGCCACAGAAGCTCAAGCTGTTCACTCTGAATTGGCAGAAGGCGCAGCAGAAGGTGGTTTCGGTCTAAACCTAGACATTTTAGAAACCAATCTCATAAACCTAGTGATTCTGATTGGCATACTATTCTACTTTGGACGTAAAGTTTTAAGCAATATCCTGAACGAGCGCAGCTCCAATATCGCAACTGCCATTCAGGAAGCAGAACAACGCTTAAAAGAAGCACAAACTTCTCTTTCGCAAGCACAAGAACAGTTGACCCAGGCTCAAGCTGAGGCACAACGGATTCGCCAAGCAGCCGAAGAAAACGCCCAGGCAACTAAGACAGCTCTGTTAGATAAAGCAGCACAAGACGTAGAACGCTTGAAACAAACAGCAGCAGCAGACTTGAATACCGAAAGAGAGCGTGCGCTTACCGAATTGCGGCAGCGCGTAGCCGCTTTAGCATTACAACAAGTCGAATCACAATTGCGCTCTGGTGTTAGTGACGATGTTCAACAGGCACTAATCGACCGTAGCATCGCTCAGGTGGGAGGACGGTAATGAAAAGTAATGTAGAAACAGCCGAAATCGCCCAGCCTTACGCACAGGCACTGATGTCAGTAGCACAGTCCAAAAATCTGACAGAAGAGTTCGGTAACGATGCGCGTGCCTTACTAGACTTGTTGCAAAATTCTCAACAACTGCGGAACTTTATCGATAACCCCTTTATTGTGCCTGAAACCAAAAAAGCGGTGATCAGCCAAATAACAGGTGAAGGTGGTAATCCTTATTTACGCAACTTTTTGCTACTGTTAGTAGACAAACGACGCATCTTCTTCTTAGACCAGATTTTAAAACAGTATTTGGCATTGCTGCGGCAGCTGAATCAAACTGTGTTAGCGGAAGTAACTTCTGCTGTTGCGCTCTCACCAGAGCAAGAGGAAGCGATTAAACAGAAAGTCATCTCTATCACCAATGCTCGTCAAGTAGAACTGGAAAGTAGAGTAGACAGCGAATTAATCGGTGGTGTGATTATCAAAGTCGGCTCACAGGTAATCGACGCTAGTTTACGTGGTCAACTACGTCGCTTGTCCTTGCGTTTGACAAATGGCTAGGGGCAGCAAATTTTAGATTTTAGATTGCCGATTTTAGATTAAAGATTGTTCTAAATCTAAAATCCAAAATTTAAAATCCAAAATTGATTCACTCAGCATTTCGATATTGATTACTATTTCTTCCGTGTTGCAAAAGAAAAACATACACCATGAGCATATCAATTAGACCTGACGAAATTAGCAGCATTATTCAACAGCAGATCGAGCAATACGACCAAGAGGTTAAAGTTGCTAACGTTGGTACCGTTCTACAAGTAGGTGACGGTATCGCTCGGATTTATGGCCTAGAAAAGGCTATGGCTGGGGAACTTTTGGAATTTGAAGATGGCACCGTTGGTATCGCCCAAAACTTGGAAGAAGATAACGTGGGTGCGGTACTCATGGGTACAGGTAATAGTATCCAAGAAGGTAGTTCTGTGAGAGCTACTGGTAGAATTGCCCAAATCGGTGTCGGTGAAGCTTTAATTGGACGGGTTGTTGACGCTTTAGGTCGTGCCATCGACGGCAAAGGCGACATCAAATCCAGCGAAAGCCGCTTGATTGAATCGCCTGCACCCGGTATCATTGCTCGTCGTTCTGTACACGAACCAATGCAAACCGGGATTACCGCGATTGACTCCATGATTCCCATCGGTCGGGGTCAGCGCGAGTTAATCATCGGCGACCGTCAAACAGGTAAAACTGCGATCGCAATTGACACCATCATTAACCAAAAAGGTGAAGATGTAGTTTGCGTTTACGTCGCTGTTGGTCAAAAAGCTTCCACCGTTGCTAACGTAGTTCAAACCTTACAAGAAAAAGGCGCACTCGACTACACCGTAGTAGTCGCAGCTAACGCCAGTGACCCTGCTACCTTACAATTCTTGGCTCCTTACACCGGCGCTACCATTGCTGAGTACTTTATGTACAAAGGCAAAGCTACCCTGGTAATCTACGACGACCTCTCCAAGCAAGCACAAGCTTATCGCCAAATGTCCTTGCTACTCCGTCGTCCACCCGGACGGGAAGCTTACCCCGGAGACGTATTCTACATTCACTCTCGCTTGTTGGAAAGAGCTGCTAAACTCAGCGACGAGTTGGGTGCTGGTAGCATGACCGCGCTACCCATCATCGAAACCCAAGCCGGTGACGTATCCGCTTACATCCCTACCAACGTAATTTCCATCACCGACGGTCAGATTTTCTTGTCTTCTGACTTGTTCAACGCTGGTATCCGTCCAGCTGTAAACCCTGGTATTTCCGTATCCCGTGTGGGTTCTGCGGCACAAACCAAGGCAATGAAAAAAGTTGCTGGTAAAATTAAGCTCGAACTAGCACAGTTTGACGACCTCCAAGCTTTCGCGCAATTTGCTTCTGACTTAGATAAAGCTACCCAAGACCAATTGGCACGGGGTCAACGTCTGCGGGAACTCCTCAAGCAGTCTCAAAACGAGCCTCTGTCTGTAGCTGAACAAGTAGCAATTCTCTACGCTGGTATTAACGGTTACTTAGATGATATCGCTGTAGATAAAGTAACCACCTTCACCAAAGGCTTCCGCGACTACCTAAAAACTGGTAAGTCTCCTTATTACCAATCAGTACAAAGCAAGAAAGTACTAGGTGATGAAGAAGAAGCCGCATTGAAAGCTGCTTTAGACGATTACAAAAAGACCTTCAAAGCAGCAGCGTAATTAGTCAAGAGTCCAGAGTCAAGAGTCAATAGTCAAAGATCAAGACTTTTGACCCTTGACCATTGACAATTGACCATTGACTACTAACAAAAAATATGCCTAATCTTAAATCAATACGCGATCGCATTCAGTCGGTCAAAAACACAAAAAAAATCACCGAAGCCATGCGGCTAGTAGCAGCAGCACGGGTACGTCGGGCGCAAGAACAAGTGCTGGCTACTCGTCCCTTTGCTGACAGACTAGCGCAAGTGCTATATGGTTTGCAAACCCGTCTGCGGTTTGAAGATGCAAACCTACCTCTGCTGAGAAAACGCGAAGTTAAATCAGTAGGTTTGTTAGTAATTTCTGGCGACAGAGGTTTGTGCGGTGGTTACAACACCAACGTCATCCGTCGTGCAGAGAACCGTACCAAGGAACTCAAGGCAGAAGGTATCGACTACACATTTGTATTGGTTGGTCGTAAAGCTACCCAATACTTCCAACGCCGGAACCAACCTATCGATGCTACCTACAGTGGCTTAGAACAAATCCCCACCGCCGAAGAAGCAAATAGAATTGCTGACGAATTGCTGTCTTTATTCCTTTCGGAGAAAGTAGACCGCATCGAATTAATCTACACACGTTTCGTCTCCTTGGTTAGTTCTCGTCCTGTAGTTCAAACCTTGCTACCTCTTGATACCCAAGGTTTAGAAGCAGCAGACGATGAAATTTTCCGTCTCACAACTCGTGGTGGTCAATTTGAAGTTGAACGGCAGAAAGTCACTTCTCAAGTTCAACCTTTAGCCAGCGACATGATTTTTGAGCAAGACCCAGTACAAATTCTGGATGCCTTGCTACCCCTGTACTTGGGCAACCAATTACTACGGGCATTACAAGAATCTGCTGCCAGTGAACTAGCAGCACGGATGACAGCTATGAGTAACGCCAGTGATAACGCTGGTGAACTAATTAAAAACCTATCGCTGTCTTACAACAAAGCCCGACAAGCCGCAATTACTCAAGAACTCCTAGAGGTTGTTGGTGGTGCAGAAGCACTGAGTTAGGGACAAGTCAATTGTTAACTACAACTAATAGCTAATTGCTGGTGATTTTTAAACCTAGCGATTAGCTATTTTTAGTAGAGCGATAATTTGTAGAACTTACTAGAATATCTAAAACTATTGATTCCTCAGTACAAAGCATGAATATGGCAACTTGGCGGATAACTGCGGTTATTAACTTTCCAATCGCTCTTACTGAAGCATCTCCTCCTGCACCAGGAAGCCCCTTTCCCCAGCAAGTTAAGCCAATAAGTCGAATTTCTCAGAAAATTTCAAAAGATTTAAATGGAATACTCATAACGCTTGAGCCTTGGCAGCAATCGCAATTTCCGCCTGGTTTTTTTCCACTAAACTCTGAACCTGCTGCTATCACGGTCACGCTAACAGGAGACACACCAGAGAACGTTTTGCTCCAATCCGAAGACCTTTTAGAAAAAATTATCGATGATCTATCTTTCCAACTTCAACAAGCAGTATATATTTTTCAGTTAGAAGTATTAGATGTCACACCTCCTCTTTGCATCGGTATGAATCGAGAAATACTTCTATACCCTTTTCCTCACGGTTATTACTCACCTAAGTATATGCAATCAATACCTTTGGGGAATGAAGCAGTCGCTTTCACACCAGAAATAAGAGCTGAGTATGAACTGAAAGATGAAAAGGTAAGAGCTGCATTGAGATGGTATATAAAAGGACTAGCTACGTCATTTGAAGTAGACAAGTTTGCATTCTATTGGATCAGTCTAGAAATATTATGCTCTAGAAGTGATGTTGTTGTAGAAAAACCTTATACTGCCAAATGTGGACATGATATACCAAATTGTCCTGTATGTAATACCTCCACATCAAAAGAGGTTAACGGACTGACCATACAAAAGTTTCTTGTTGAGAAGAATGGTATTGACCCCGAACTGGCAAGAGAATTATGGAAGATGCGGCAGATGTTCCACGGGGCAAATCATCTAAGTATAAAAGCTACCAAAGAATTACCCAGATTAACGATAGCATTGAGATATGCAGTAATGCGCTCATTGAAAGATGCACTTGACATATTGCAAGATGATTTACCTATAGTGAAAATGGACGTTCCCAGCATCAGTTCAGGCATTTTCATAAAAGGAACACGTGAGATAGCAGAACAAGATATTTAAAAAGTTTGCTTCTTGTTTTGTGGAATTTTGAAAAATAGCCATAATTCCTCACTTAGTACGATCTCTATCTTCTGTATTTTGGCTGGAATGCAGTGAAAACCAACATTATTTTGTACTTAATTTACCATCTTCAAACTTCTATACAATAATTTCTTGTTTACTAAAATCATTGATGTTGGGTTACGACGCAAAATAGAATTATCTGTTGTGTATCAAGATTTTTTATGCGTCTAACCCAACCTTGTATCTTAGAAAGAGTAGTAGACCGTCCCAACCTTGGTCAACAAAGACCGCTATGTAGCATGGGTCACTACAACAATCTCTTTGACAGAACTCGAACAGTCGCCAGGGGCAAAAATTTAAATACTGACATTTAGATTATACAGTCCGTATCGGGCAAGGATGAGTGTAATCAAGGGGATGAATTCAACATATTTTTCAGCAGTGTTGATTGGTGAAAATGGAAAATAACTCTGTATGGGTGGGCATTGATGTTAGCAAAGCCACTCTTGATGTTTACATCCGTCCAATGGATAAAGCATTAAAGGTTGCTAACACAGTTTTAGAAATAGCAGATTTAGTCGAGCAACTCAAATCCTATAGTTTAAATCTCATTGTAATTGAGGCAACGGGAGGATTAGAAACTGAACTGATAATTCAATTACAAGCCGCACTTTTACCAGTTGCACTCATTAATCCTCGTCAAGGACGAGATTTTGCTAAGGCCACGGGTAAGCTGGCTAAAACTGATGCCATTGATGCACAAATATTGGCACATTTTGGCGAAGCGATGAAACCACAAGTTTTAGCCATTCAATCCGAAACGGCGCGTCAATTATCAGAATTAATTAGTCGCAGACGACAATTAGTTGAGATGCAAACAGCAGAAAAGAATCGCCGCTCACGTTCTCGTGGTCAAGCTTTGGCAGATATTGAGGCGCATATTGAATACCTGGAAGAACGCCTCAAACAACTCAATCAAAAAATTGCCGAATTGACGCAAAACAATCTCCAATGGATTGATAAAGTTAATTTACTCAAAACTACTCCTGGTATTGGTCAAGTTATTTCAACAACTCTGGTTTCTGATTTACCAGAACTAGGGAAGCTAACTGCCAAACAAATTTCTCGCTTAGTTGGTGTTGCACCAATTAATCATGATAGTGGTCAACACAAAGGTAAGCGCATGATTAATGGCGGTCGCGCTCATGTTCGTGCCACTCTTTATATGGGTGCTGTTGTTGCTATGCGTCATAATCCGGTGATCAAAGCTTTTTATGAGCGCCTTGTTGCCCGTGGTAAATCAAAAAAATTGGCTCTGACTGCTTGCGTTCATAAAATGTTAATCATTTTAAATGTAATGGTTAGAGATAATCTCCCTTGGTGCGTTTCTAACCATCAACAACCAATTGTTAACGCTTAGTGACCTCGTCATTTTTATACTTTTAACTAGTCTCCCTCGTGAACGATCGCACTCATGCGAGAAATTTTTCATGCTCTTGTTTTCCCTCACGAGAAATCCAGCAACTGAGGAAGATTCGGCGGCGCAGCGGAGTGTCTGGTGCGGGCTTCGACTATTTAGACTACAAGCTGTAAGTCTTTTAGCCCGTACCAGACACCGTCGAATCTAGCGCAGCGTTCCTCTGTTGCGTCAACCCTCCCAACCTGATTTTTTGTTAACGATCGCTTGACAATCAAGACAGTCGCTACACAAGAATTAAAAAACTCTTGATTCTCTCTGCGTCTTTGCGTCTCTGCGTGAGAAAATTCATCCCGTATTATGCAATATTTTAGTATTTATGCAATATCTTACATAAAATCGGCGATCACACCACACAAAAGTTAAAAGCAAACTACAGTAGTAGAAGCAGAAGGACGATTTTCTGGTTTAGGTTTGACTCTAATTTCTACATCATTACCCAAAATATTCAAAAATTTTATTAATCTTTCAACTGAAAAGTCTTTTAGTTTACCTCTAGTTAAAGCAGAAACTTTTGGTTGATCTATACCTAAAATTTCCGCCGCTTGAACCTGAGTTAGTTTTTGAGTAGTAATAATTTCACTAATTTTCATCGCCAGTTCAGCCTTAACTAAACGTTCTTCAGGATTAGATAAACCTAAATCAGCAAATACATTCCCACTACCACTAATAACTTTATTTTGGTTGTCCATCTTTCTTACCATCGCTTTTGAGAGTCTCTTGTAAATAGTCCTCTTTAGCTGCTCTTAATCTCTTTTCTACTAACTCAATATCTTGTTTTGGTGTAGCGATACCATGTTTTGATTTCTTTTTAAAAGCGTGTAATAAATACACAACACCTTCAAACTTAACAGTGTATATTGCTCTATAAGTATCCCCATCAAAATCATCTATGATTTCTAAAACACCCGCGCCTGAAAACCCGCGTAAAGGTTTTGCGTCTGGATGTTTGTTACCGCGTTGTGCCAACTCAAGAGCATATCCCATTACATCCTGTACATCTTCAGGAAACTCTTTTAAATCATCAAGTGCGCTGGCTATGGATTTAAACTTTTTTAGCTGTGGTTTTTCTTGTTCTGTATCCATGCACTATAAATTATGCTGAAATTAGCATATTGTGTCAATAAGTAATTTTGGCATAATTTTTCGTGCGTCTAACCCAAGCCACACAAGAGTTAAAAAACTCTTGATTCTCTCTGCGCCTTTGTGTCTCTGCGTGAGAAAATTCATCCCGTATTTATGCAATATTTTACATAAAATCGGCGATCGCCTGCTTACAAAGCACAACAATAGATTGGATGGTGCGATCGCCACTGCTTACGATAGACAGACAAATATCTGCTACCATCAAGGCAACAAACTTGAAGGTGCTTATGACACTGACAATTGTGGCTGAACCTGCTCCTCTAAAGGCAAATGAAGACGGTGTGATTCTTGTCGGAAACACTCGCGTTACCTTGGATACTGTAGTTGCAGTCTTTAAGCAAGGGGTGACAGCAGAAGAAATTGTTTATCGCTATCCGTCACTGAATCTAGCTGACGTTTATGCCACAATTGCCTTCTATCTCAATCATCAGTCGGAAGTTGAAGCATACTTACAACAGCGTCAGCAGCAATCACGAGAGATTCGTGCAATGAATCAAGCGAGATTTGACCCACAAGGCTTGCGCGATCGCCTACTTGCCCGCAGAACAGAGCAAGAAGAATGTTAAAATTTCTTGCTGACGAAAATTTTGATAATACGATTGTTAGAGGATTATTCCGCCGTAGCCCAGAAATTGACATTATTCGTGTGCAGGATGTTGGGTTGTCAGGTAAAGATGATCCAACCGTCTTAGAGTGGGCAGCCCAAGAAGGACGCATCTTGCTTACCCATGACGTGTCTACTATCACTCGCTACGCATATGATCGAGTTAGGCAAGGTCAGACTATGCCTGGAGTAATTGAAGTTAGCACAAATGTACCACTTGGGCGAGTCATTGAAGATATTCTTGTGCTTGTAGAATGTATCCAGGAAGGAGAGCTAGAAGGTCAAGTGCAGTATCTACCGTGGTAAATTACCAGAATAGTGGGTCTGGTAAAGAAATGCTTGCGGTAGGCTGCGCCTAAGCCAAACTCGAAGAAAAAATCTGCATAATGACAATTAATTCTGGAAAATTGTTTTGTTATTGCGATCGCCTGCTTACAAAGCACAACAATAGATTGGATGGTGCGATCGCCATTGCTAGATAGAATTTTATTCACTTACTACTGTTGCTGTACCCTTTGGTACGGTGTCAACAATTGCCAAAATTTTAGGTATAAGTACTTGAATATCTGCTAATCGATTCGATGTAACTTGCAACACCAAAACAGCTAAATCTAGAACTGCCACATTTTGCTGAAATGGCAGATTCCTATCCACTCTAATAAACACATCAAACTCAATTTCAGCTAAACGCAAAAGTTCTCCATCTGGGATACCCGCCCAACCCATCTGCGGCACAGTTTTTAGATTATGTTGAGATAACTAACTGCCTTGCAAGTCTTCGATCAATACATTCGTCAAGCAAAATATTCACACTATGCAACCAGCTTGAGAATTTGTGCTTGTGCGGCCTCCAGAAAAGCAATCACCTGTTCTCGTTTTACTGTAGGAAATCCCTCTAGAAAATCATCAATAGACTCTCCTGCCTTCAAATAATCTAGCACGATTTGTACAGGTACTCGCGTTCCTGCGAAGACTGGCGTACCACTCATCACATCTGGTGATAATGTAATGATTGCTGACTGACTCATAATTCCCTTTCTTAATCGCTGCATTCATAATATCAAGGGTTGCGATCGCCCTCAAATGAAATATGGGGTCAATCAGAATAGTGATAAGTACTTGGACAAAAATATTTACAGTCATTGCGAGCAAAGCGAAGCAATCCCAGTCCTTGCGATTGCTACCCTGCGGGAAGCCGCTTCGCGTCTACATTCCGCTTCGCTCCATTCGCAATGACTTTGTGTAATTAATTCTGTCAGACTACTTATCGACAAGTAATAATCGTTAAATACTCATCTAGTAGCAGCAGCGCGGGTACGTCGGGCGCAAGAACAAGTGCTGGCTACTCGTCCCTTCGCTGACAGACTAGCGCTTTTAGTTTTAAAGTCTTTGAACAAAGGAACCTAGAAACCTAGAAAGTTGAAAAGTTTGTTAAAACTTAATTTTTCCTTTGTGGACATTGCCCACCCTACGGCTATTAAGATGAGAAATTATAGAGATTCGTCGGCAAAAACTTGAAAAATTGTTTGATAGCCATATTCTGCTAAATTTTCAGCTTCCCGACGTTCTTCATTTGTGAAGTCACTTTGTAGTTCTTCGTCGTTAGAAAATTTAGCAATTAATTGTTGATCATCGAAGAATAATGTTTCCCCTGAGTGGAAATATCTGATGGCTACAACTTTGTTATTTTTGAACCAGAAACCTACGCCATCTCCTACTTCTAATAGTGCTTCAGAAGCTGTGACAGGTTCATTATTGATAGTACAAATTCTATAAACTACACCTGCTTTAACTTTTGTAGTTTCATGACAACCTTCAGTCATTTCTGTTAGAGACTGCATTAGCTTATCAAGAAGTTCTTTTGGAGTATCTGTATTAATTTCCTGTTTTGCGGTTGCAGAAGTATCATTTACACATTGATCGGGGATACCATCACCATTGTTATCAACACGTGAGTCATTGTGTCGTCCATCGTTATCACAATCAATTGTACCTCCAATGATTTTGCCTTCTTTGACAGCTGATGTTTGAGAAGTAAATGGAGTTGATGCTTGAGATACTTGACAAGTCGTGAGTAAAGCAGTAAAAACTAGCAAGCTCAAAGAGAGCTTTTTGGGAGATAGCAGTAGTTTCATTACATATCTGAGTATTAGGCTAGTTTAGTTTGCCCAAAATACAGTAGTTTCCTTTTATGTGAAGTGAAAGGCTACAGGTTTTAAAGCCAGATGTAAGAACTATTAATGTTTGAATATTAAGCGTTATATTTTTATCTGATCGCCAAACTGTTGTATTTCTAGTTAATAAAACAGCAAATAGCTTTATGATGCACACAGAAACTTTAACTTCAAAAAAATGATCGAAAATTCTGTTCCAATCTCAACTCTTTTTATCGGATTTAATGGTCTGATTGCTTTTTGTCTGTCTTATATTGTGGCCTTGGAACGCACAAAAACCAGAGTTTGGCATGGTGAGTCGGAGAAAGACATCGCACAACAACCCAATCCCTTAGTTAATCCTGGTAGTTGGGCTGCTTTGGTTGAGAAAAGTACTCAAAAACTCTTCCCTACTCAAAGTCAAGATGATGGGTTGTTGCAGCGAAAGGTTCGCGCTCATGGCAATTTTGCTGAGTATGTACCTCATGCTCTATTGTTTGTACTTGCTTTAGAGCTAATGCAAGTACCAAGATGGTTATTATGGCTGTTGGGATGCAGCATAACTTTAGCTCGGATTGCCCACGCATGGGGTGTAATCAAAACTTACGGCCCTTCGCCAGAACGAGCTATTGGCTTTTTTCTCACTTGGTTTGTTTATATAGTTGGAAGTCTAGCCTGTATATATTATGGATTTAGAGGTATTGTCTAAAGAATTTTTACCACCAAGCAAGTATGAAAGAGAGGCTAGAGGCTAGGGAATAGAGGGTTTGTATGTTTTTACTCAGCACTCAGCACTCAGCACTCAGCGAGAAGTTGCGTGCGCGGGGAACCCGCGTTGAGCAAACTTCGGTGATTCAGCAACGCCACTGAGGGAGTCGGGAAACCCGCCCAACGCAGTGGCTCCTCAGCACTCAGCACTTTCTTATCAACTACTGCGATTTATCACTACTTTCCAAAAGAGACATAGGGTCTTTCACCCGCCGAATTGGTAAATTAGCAATCAAAGCTGTGGTTCTTTGGTTACTTTCTAAAGAAAACTCCAAGCCATCAGTTTCAATTTCTACATAGCGACAGACAATATCTAGAATTTCTTGACGCATTTTTTCTAACGTCTGCGGATCTAAGTCAGCGCGGTCGTGGGCTATGACTACTTGTAGGCGACGTTTAACTTGATTGCGACTGTTTTCAGGAGGTCGAGAAAAAAGTCGTTCGATAAGTTCAATGATCATTGCTAATAGATATCAGGAGACTGAAACATCAAACAATCTTTGTCCACAACAACTTACGCAAACGGGCGAAGATGTTATCTGGGGGTGCGTCGAGATCCAAGAATTCGACTGTTTCTCCTTCCAATCTCCGAGCAATATTTTCTACAGCTATGGCAGCTAAAGAGGGAGTATCCCCTAATACCAAAGGTTCGCCGCGATTGGTCGAGACAATTACACGCTCATCGTCTGGGATCACTCCAATCAAAGGGATCGCCAGAAGTTCCTGAACATCTTGAACAGACATCATATCATTTGCCTGTACCATTGCTGGTCTGATCCGGTTGATTATTAAGTGTACACGCTTAACGCCTTGTGCTTCTAGTAACCCCACCACCCGGTCAGCGTCCCGAACTGCGGAGATTTCAGGAGTGGTAACAATTAAAGCTTCTTTGGCTGGGGCGATCGCATTTTTAAATCCGTTTTCAATCCCCGCCGGACTATCAATAATGACATACTGATATTTTTGGGCTAGTGCATTCACCAATAACTTCATTTGTTCAGGGGTGACTGCATCTTTGGAACGGTTTTGGGCTGCTGGTAAAAGTACGAGGTTTGTTTGACGTTTATCTTTCACCAAAGCTTGCTCTAACCGACATTCTCTGGAGAGAACTTCTACGGCTGTATAGACGATGCGGTTTTCTAGTCCTAACAGCAAGTCCAAATTTCTTAAACCAAAATCTGCATCAACCAAGGCTATTTGACGACCCATTTTAGCCAGGGCCATACCTAGGTTTGCTGACACTGTAGTTTTACCCACCCCTCCTTTGCCGGAGGTAATCACAATAATGCGAGTCATGTTCAGAGTTGCGAGCGATGAGGGTTCAGGAATTATAATAATTATTTATGGTACTGGATTTATCCTAGCTAATTGATTTCTGGAAAAATCAGTAGCCCTGGCGATGCGAATTCCTTGCGGCGTGATATGTGCCACTTCGGGAGAAAATTGTGATGGTAGCTTCTCTGGCGCTCTGGCTACAGCATCGGCGATTCGCAATTGAGTTGGTTCCATTTGCAAAGCCATAATTAGGCACTCGCGGTTCCCCCCAGCACCAGCATGAGCAATTCCACGTAAACGCCCCCAGACTAAAATATCTCCTTCTGCAACTACGATACCACCTGGATTGACATCTCCTAGCAAAATTACTGTGCCGGGATGACGAATTTCGACTCCCGAACGCACGGTCATTTCGAGATAGAGTGCATCGGCTTGGGTTGTAGTTGTGGCTTGAGCTTCCGAACTGAGGGAAGTTTGTGGCTGTAGTTGCTCTACAGAATAACCCGATGTGACAGCAGCGATCGCAGTTTGGCGGCGACTCGTAGCAACAGATTTTAGCTGGAGTTGGACTTCGTTAAAGCTGTCGGCTAAATCTTGCAGTTGTCTGCTATCTAACAAGCGGTCATAGGCTATCAAATGTACTGGTGTATTTGGTATCCTTAAGCGATCGCCTGCATTTAATCGTAACTTTAACTGTTGCCAAATATCAGACCAAGCGAGTTCCGAAGCGGGTAATTGGGATTCTGTTGGCAAAATCACTAACAGTTTTCCGTCTTCATTTTTGAACTGGACTTGGATGTTATTTTTGAATCGATTGTCTACTTCGGTTTCTGTCACATCCCAAAGAGTAGAACTCGCATCTGGATTTGGGACTTCAGCATTGGCTTCTAAGTCCTTAGCCAAATTTAACTCCAATTCTTCGGACGCAGAATTTAACTCTACATTCACAACAGGAGCATTTGACTGTGATTCTTGCGGGACAGACTCTGGATTTAACACTAAAGGCGAAGAATTTGATTTTAAATAAAGGAGAACAGATGATAATTCCGTATCTGGAATAACAGAATGAGGATCTGCCTCAGAAACGTTAGAATTCGGTTCAATATGAGAAACCGTAGAATTTACATCTATTTCAGATAGGTGAGAGATAGACTCTGCATCAGGAAGTGCAGAATTTGACTCTGGATTGGGGATAGCAAAATCAGAAGTCATGCAGCACCAGCCATAAACACAACGGAAACTCCGGGTAATTACTTATCTTAAATTAGTTCAACAACGGAACAACATTCTCACCCAAGAAAGTTATGAGAACTGAGTGCTGTCAACGCTTCTGTTATCTCCCGTAGGATGCACCAACAACTGCGGCTCAGAACTTTTGAGTTTTGTACTGAACTCATGTTTCTGAAGTATTTCAGAACAAACATTTTGTATCAACCCTGATTTATTATTCTTAACTAGACATACAGACAGCTATTAGGCATACATATTGCACTGTTTTTTGGAGATTGTCATTAGTCAAGAGTCAAAAATCAACTGAAGTGTGAAGTATGAAGTATGAAGTATAAAATTAATTCACTCATCAAGGAGTAAGTCATAAGCCGTTTTCAGTCAAGAGTTAACGGAAAAAAAGGTCATTGTATCAACATCCAATGACAAATGACGTTTGCAGGCTGATTTCTTCAGCAAAATCCATAGACTTTGATGAAATTTCAGACTTCAGACTTCACACTTCATAATTCTTTAGTTAACCGTTGATAAACTGTTGCCAACGCATTAGCATCGCCAACATTACCGGGAAATAGTACGACTGGTAAATTAGGAAATTGGGGATGATTAGCAGGTGTAGTTACCATTGAACAACCAGCGAGAATTTGTCCGAGTAATCTGGCGGTTGTTAAAGCCAAGCCTGTACTCAAGACATCATTAGAGGTAATTCCACCTTTGCTAATTAAAAAGCCAATATCAGCAGGTAAACCCCGCACAATATCCATCAATAAACTAGAAACTTGAATACCAAAATTTAGCCGCGTCTTAACATCATTAAAAGTGAGTTCTTGACGGCTAGTATAAATCACAGGCGTTTTGCCAGCGTTATGTACAGTCTGAATATTGTCTAATATCTCAGTCAGCAGAGTATGAGCAGAATTTTCTTGATTATCTAGTAATCGTTGTACCTCAACTTCAATTCCCACTGTTCCTGCTGTTTGCAGAAGTGCTTCTAATTGTTGAGTTGTCTTTTTGACATGGGAACCAACAATGACTGCACCGGGTTTAGCTTGGCGCACATATTTTGCCATGTTTTCGGCCGCAATGGGTTGGGGCGGTAATGCGGCTAAAGCAGTTAAAATACTGGCGGCGCTACGAAATAAAAAGCGTTTACCTTGACTTGCTGCGGCTAATAAATCTTTGGCGAACATATCCAGGTCGGCTTGAGTTTCACCATCAACTACAGCACATTGATTACCAGTGAGTTTGAGCAAGCGTTCTAAGCTACCAGCACGAATATCAGCCAGTAAAAATCGGGTGACAGATTCCGCACTGATACGACCTTGAGTCTTTTCTTCTACATATTTGGGTAAGTAACTGTGATGATAACCAAACACAGAATCGCGGGCAAACTCAGTTTCATTTACTGGAGTTGGTACACCGTCAATAATTAAGTAATGGATGCTGTCGCGGGTGATGCGCCCGCCTTCAAAAAACGCCGGGACGAGAAAATGTGCATCAAAAGGGCCGAGTTCATCGGCGATCGCATCCGTTTCAATTGGATAATGCCCACGTAATGTAGAATCAGAACGGCTGACAACTAAAAAATCGCTAATTCCTTCAGCCGCTATTGCTTGTTTTAAATTTTGACAAACTTCTCTAGTCACAGCTGCGGCTGACTCTGGAGGTAACGCACGGGTATTCGTCAGGACAAAAAAAATCGGTGATTCATCTCGCAAACCGATGCGTAATGTTTCCACATCCCAGCGCATCAGCAGCAAGCAACTGTGGACTGTTTGCGAACCTGTAGGGTCATCATCTAAGACAATTATTTTTGGTTTATTACTCATGGGAGTCAGCAGCGCAAATGTTGTGTGGGATATTTCAGACTTGAGAGAATAATCTGCAATAATTGAGTACTGAATTATAAAACTTGCAGATTCGTTAAATTATTTGCCAGTAATTTTTTATTATCCCGTAAAAACATCATCATGATTGTCGGCGTTGCATAAATGCGGGATGAATTGTCTCACGCAGAGGCGCACAGAGGAGAAGGAGTTTCATATTTGAGTACATGAAATTTCATCCCTGGATATCGTGTCCGGGTAATCAGTGATGATTACAGAAATCTGTGCAGAAACGTTAAAACCCCCCTCTGCGGTCTTAATGATAAGTATTTAACCGGACACGATATCAGTAGTCAGTTGACAGGCGATCGCACCAGTTTTTTCACCTGTCAATTGCACTTGTTTCAGGATTTATACTTAGATGAAATGTCGCTTGAGTTCACAATGTAACTTTCTTAACTGAACTGCATTTTAGGGAGTGGAGAGAAAGTTAACAATACTATTACCGCCATTACGACCAACAGCCGGAATTTCTCTGAAAGTATCTTGAGCTTTTCCTGTACCGTCGTTAACCACAGACTTGTCATCAATTGGGTGTCCATTCGGGATGAACAACTGTGGGTGATCAAATGGCGCTTTTTCGTAACGGACTCGCTCATCTGTGAGTGCTTTCATAAAAGCCACCAGATCATCTTTTTCCTGCTCGCTCAGGTTGAGGTTTTGGATATCTGCATCTAGGTTGTTGATATTCTGTTCGTGAAAATCTCCACCCCGATTGTAAAACTCAACCACTTGTCTGAGAGTCAACTGTCCGCCATTGTGGAAGTAGGGAGCAGTAAGTTCTATGTTCCGCAGTGTCGGAGTTTTAAAGGCTCCATCTACCGCTATTCTTTGATTGGCGCTGACTGCAATATTGGGGGCTACTCCCAAAAGTTGCTGGAATTTTCCTTGTTGTGCTAGTCGGGTTTCTGAGAGTGGATTACCAAAGGGGTCTTTACCTCCTACTCCTAAGTCTTCGTTAGTGGGTCTCACACCAATGTTATAGAAGCCATTGTCGTAAATAGCTTCTTGACCATCGCCCATAATCATGCGCTCTAGTCTTTGGTTCTGGACATTTTTCACAGAAGCATTGGTAAATTCTGCGCCACCATGACAGTTAATGCACTTGGCTTTCCCCTCAAATAAGTTTTTCCCTGTGATTTGTTGGGCGGTTAAAGCACCAGAGTTACCTTCTAAGTATTGATCAATCGGGGCATTATTCGAGACTAATGTAGATTCGTACAATTGCACCGCTAACCCGAAGAATAAGGAGAAATTGTACTCCATCATAGAGTAAGTCTCATAGGCGGGATCAATCACACTTGCTAATCCCAACAGGACGGGTGTACGGCTACCATCTCTTTTATTAACTTGTATTGACCAGGTAGGATCCCACCACTCCTGCTTGAAACTAGCTCGGATCATCTGCTGATAATTCGTAAATGTCAGACCTTTACCAAACAATGGCACGTAGCTACCTAATACGCTGTCATCAGGATGTACGATTTGCTGTCCTAATGGTCTAAGACCCAGTAATTTGTGACCCAAGTCTCTGAGAGACTTTGTACCGCTAGAAAGGTTGACTAATCCTGTTAAAAGGTCGTTCAGGCTTGGTAGCCCAGATGATCCGAACTTATCCCCAACGTCTTGGAATGTGCGCCCGTCAGCAGACATCTCGAAGGAACTGAGTGGCGGGCCGACTGCTTGAGAAGCTAGAGAGGAGTTATTGAGTTTGACACTGACAGCTTTTGGTGGGAATAGGGTAACTAAGAGGCCAGGAGTTGCTTTAAAGACTTTAGCGTTAGGATCTCTTAACCCAAATGGGTTAACTCCATTGAAAATATTTTGGGCGCGACCATCCCAGAAGTTGCGGAAGTTGAACACCGCATTGATGACAGTTGGTGTATTGCGTGGTTCGACTCGCCGGACTTCTGTACCACCGACGTTAAATATGGCATCGTCTAGTTGAGTGACATTATCTTGAACACTACCAGAATTTGTACTAATGAACTGGGAATTAAACACCCCTTGAGAAGATGCGACATCGTTACTATCAGATAGAACAGTAGAGTTGCGGTCATCTGGATTTGCGAGTTTGTGGAATGGGAAATCTCCAGGCTTGAGGGTGTAGTTTGGCTGACCAATACTAAAGGTAGTGTCAGGATTGGGAAGGCTATTCGCATCTACACGCAGGAGACCGGGACTAAGTTGGTTTTTTGCTCTGTTGTCTGCGCCTGCATGAAAATGGCAAGTAGCACATGATGTGATCCCGTCGCTACCAACCTGCATATCCCAAAACAGAGCCTTTCCTAAAGCGATCGCCGCTTTCTTGTCTTTGACAAAATCTCCCAGATTACTAGGCTCTGGAATGGCTACAGTTTTCAATGATGCCAAAGGCTGAGAAGGCCCTGGAGTTACTAACTGTGCTGAAACAGTATGACCGCATAGTATGGCCAGACTAGCCATCGCAGCAATAATCACAGTATTTTTCAGTTTCTTTAATTGTTGTGATGCCATACCCATAAGTTTGTTTGTGACAGCCTTGCGAGTTGCACCTATTTGCACCTTACTCATGTTTTGAACGAAAGTTGAGATTTAGAAGATAAGGGTGTTGCTGACACCTTTTTCAGAATGAAAGTTTTGTTGCTTTTGATAACAACATGCGCTTTAACTGATAGTTAAGAGCAGTCGTAACATTGTATCAGTATATTTCCATAGAAAAACTATTACTTGTGCAATCCTTACAAGTATTTTTTCTCCGATGGCATCAGTGGTAGTTTTTCTTAGCTGCTTTGTTTGATTTTCTGGTTGATAACTAGCAATCATCAGCAAAGCCAAAGGCAGCAACCAGCTTGATCAGGGCTAAGGGCTATATTCTATTATTTGATTTAAAAGTTAAAATATTGACTTTAAAAATGATTAGCTGCTTTCGTTAATGTATAATTATTTGCATATTTTTTTGTATTTTTTTATACTTGAATACAAAAATGCGCTCGCCCTTGACTTAATTAAGGTTTTTGCAACTTTCTAATTTCGGCTTGCACATCCAGGGCAATTTGTAATGATTGATTGAGTAATTGAGCATATTCGCCAGCTTGGGTACTGACTTGTAATGCTTGCAGATTGGCTAAATTATTCACAAATAATTCTTGATTATTTGCCAGCAGTTTTTTATTGTCCCGCAAAATTCGCTCGGTTTTTAAGGCGCGGACTAAATCTTCTCGAATTAGTTGTAAGGCAGAAATAACTTGTTCTCTGTCGTGGATAGAGTTATTTGAAGTTGCTAATTCATCGTGAATATCTATGGCTTTAATCACAGTATGATATTGATCAACTTCATCTAAAAGCATGGTGAGTGCTTTCGGACAAGTGAAACTGCGCCAGAGCGATCGCCCAACTAAAACAGCCAACGGTACTACAATTAATAAAATAATGCCTAATGTAATGGAAGAACCAATAATTGGCAAAATAATAAACGCATAAATAAAACCTACAATAATTGGTGTGAGTGCTAACGCCACCAGCAATTCATTCATCAAAAAGCCAATTCGCTTCTGTTTATCTTTCATTACCGAAGGCCGGAAAACATCTTCTGGGTCAAACCCAGTCAAACGCCTCAATTCTCCCTTGCTAATTTCTAAGCCTAGTAAATCCGGCTGCACTGCTGCATACTCCTTGAGAAAGTGCGATCGCGTATTTATTGTAGTCGGCTATGGGCAAGATAGTTACAAAACACTCTATACTCATAAGCCAAGCGACCAGAATTAAGTAACTGCTAGACTACACAAGTAATACTTTAAGGTTGATTGCTCATCATATGTCCACTTATAGACTAACGCGGATTGTATTCAATGATGGTTCCGAAATCCGACCAGGAAACATGACAGTCATAATTGGCCCTAACAATGTAGGAAAGAGTCGTGTATTAAAGGATATAGCTGGTAAAACTACACAAGAACCGTCTTTTCCAGGAATTGTTGTTACTGATGTTGAATGGGAATTTCCATCTAGTTTGCAAGAATTCCGCGAAGCGTGCAGTATAGAGCGACATTTTGAAAATGGTCAATGGATGTTCCGTACATTAACCCCTGAACTTTCCGGTGAATATTCTACTTTTGGGTTAGATTGGCCTACCGAGTACGAAAAAATTTTTGATACTTTTAGGACAAACAAGGTCGCGTTTGTTCAGCACTTTGGTCAGGCTATGGTTGCATTTCTAACTACAGAACACCGTCTTCAGTTGGTGAAAGAGTGTGCTAGTAAAGATCCTGACAAGCAGGAAGCTACCTTGCTGCAAGCCCTGTTCAATGGGGGGAGTCAGTTAGAAATTCGTATCAACGAATTAGTCAAACGTGTCTTTGGGAAAGAGATAAAGTTGGATTTTACTACACTTCAGCGGTTACTTCTTCGGGTTGGAGATAGCTTTAGTACTGTTCCTCCAGATCCTAGAGATGCTAAACCACTTATGAATAAGTATGACAAGTTAGATGATCAAGGTGATGGAATTAGAAGTTTTATAGGAATTCTGAGTGCTTTATTAGCAATTAAACGAAATGTGTTCTTAATTGATGAACCAGAAGCGTTTCTTCATCCACCTCAAGCTTTTCGGATAGGTGAATTCTTAGCAGGACAAGCGAATAGTTCTCGCCAGATTATTTTAGCTACACACAGTACTGATTTGCTGCGTGGTATTTTAAGCAAGACAACTGATGTAACTATTCTCAGGATTGATCGTAAGGATCAAACTAACTCTTTCCATACACTTAATCCAAACGACTTACACGACTTGGTAAACAATCCTCTGCTAAGTTCTGCTCGTGTTATTGATGGGTTTTTCTATACTGGTGTAGTTGTGGTAGAAGGTGATCGTGATGCACGTTTTTATCAGACTGCCTGCAATAAATTTAGAAATAATACCGACTTTCATTTTGTCAATGCAGATAATAAGCAAAGAGTCTCAGAAATCACTAGAACTTACCGAGATATGAGAGTGCGTTGTGTAGGAATTGTTGATTTTGATGTTTTGAATAATCATGCAGAATTTGAAAAGCAATTAGAATCTTTAGAACTTAATCAGGAACAAACTCAGAGTTTGTTAGATATTCGTCAAAAGATTGCAGAAGCAGCAGAAGAAATTCCTGCTGACAAGAGATTAGAGGAAGTCAAAGAGAAAATAACACACATATTAACTTGTGTTAATGATATACAAAATCAATCATTTGCTTCTGAGTCGGAAAAACAAAAACTATTGAGGCAACTTGAAAGTAGATTCACAGAGATTGCAGATACCACAAAAAATTGGAAGGAATTTAAAGAGAAAGGTCGTGCAGCTTTACCTGCGAATCTACAATCTGAGTTTGACAGCTTATGGGAAATTTGTTCTAAAAAAGGATTATTTATCAACCCATGTGGTGAGTTAGAATCAATGATGACACAACAGGGCATTCCATACACAAAAAATAACAAAAAAGGTTGGATTAAAAAAGCGTTGCAAAAACTTCCTAAAACTCATGTTAATGAAACTGAGTATCCTTGGCAATTTATCAAACAAATCCAAGAGCATCTTCAGTAAAATCCTTATTTGATCTATCAAGTTATGGAAATTATCAATTTTAATATGATCGCATTCACCCTTTAGTAAAATAGCGATCGCAGGTAAAAATAAAAAAAATTTTCTGCTTACAGTATATTAAAGTAACCAAAGGATAACTGAGATATATGCTAGATTTTGACCGCATTACGTTTGACCCACATATTATGGGTGGACAAGCTTGTATTCGCGGAATGCGAGTTCCTGTATCCCTAATTTTGAATTTAGTCGCCAATGGCAAAACTGTGGCTGAAATTAGAGAAGATTATCCATATTTGGAACCTGAAGATATTCAACAATCTTTAATGTATGCAGCATGGCTGACTCGTGAACAGGTTTTTCCCATAATGGGTGAGGCTGGATGAAATTTTTAGCAGATATGGGTATTTCACCACGTACTGTTAATTGGTTGAAATCTCTTGGCTATGATGCGGTACATTTGGTTGATGAAGGTCTTGAAAGACTCCCTGATGATGAAATTCTGATCAAAGCTCAAATCGAAGGACGAATTTTATTAACAGTAGATTTGGATTTTGGTTATTTGTTAGCAGTCAGTAAAGCAGCATTACCCAGTGTAATTATATTTAGATTAGGTAATGAAAGTTACGAAATTATTAATGCACGTTTAACAGAAATATTAAATCGGTTTGAGTCAGATTTAATCTCAGGGGCAATTATATCAGTGAGCGATCGCAATTTCCGAGTCAGACAATTGCCTATATAAGTTGCTTTGCTGGAGATAAAAATTTTTTGTCTATCTCAAATCTACTGTGTGTTTTCAGGTTGTTCAGCATTTTGATAATTTTTAGAACGACTTTGTTCTACCTGCTGAATTTCTCGTTCTAAAAAGTAATTCAGCAATGTTCGTAGCAGCACAATTGCCCCTAAATTGAGAATATCTTGGCGTGTAGGTGCAACAGCCGTTCTTAAAATGTCACTAGCAACAGTAAATTCTAAGCCCAAAGCTAATACCCGCCCCAACTGCAACCGCACCACTTCTGTAGAATCAATATGTTGTCTAGAACGAGAAAAAGTTTGCAGCAGATAAAGCAATATACCTCTAATCACAGCCAGTCCAATTACCAGTGCGGCGGCGATTTCGGCTGTGGCGGCGAGATAACCAACAATTAATTTTAACCATGATTCTAACGGTGCTTGTGCTGTCTCGGCTTGCTGAGTTTGTCCGACATTGAGGCTTAAAAGTAAAACTAAACCGAAAATTAATGCTAGAGGTAGTAGAATTTCCAGCAAGGATGCTTGTAAAGATTTTTGCTTCATACTAATTAGATTAGTTCTCCCGTTTTTTATTTTTGGGAAAAACAGCACCAAGCGATCGCGCCATCCATAAGCCTTTACAATTAAGTAAGAACACTCAAGGCTAGTTAGTGAACTTTTTTATTGGTTGTGCAGTTTGGGCGTATAAAGGTTGGGTGGGTGAATTGTATCCCCCAGGGACTCGCGCTACTGATTTTTTGCGTCTTTACAGTCGTCGCTTGACCACGGTTGAAGGCAATACTACCTTTTATGCTGTGCCTAACCAAGAAACTGTTAGCCGTTGGGTGGCAGAAACACCCCCAGGTTTTGAATTTTGCCTCAAGTTACCGCGCGATATCACCCATAAAGGTTTACTCCAACCCAATATTTCCGCAGCTTTGAAATTTTTGGAAGGAATGCAGCCTTTAGGGAAACGCTTGGGGCCGATGTTTGTCCAGTTACCACCAAGCTACCCACCGAAACTAATTGATGATTTAACCGCTTTTCTAGAAGCTTGGCCGCGTGAAACTGCACCTCTAGCTTTAGAAGTGAGACATTCAGATTGGTTTAAAGAACCGTACAGTAGTCAATTAACAGCATTGCTAGAAAATCTCGCTGTCGGACGAGTACTCTTAGATTCGCGTCCGATCTACAATGGCGAAGATGACCCCCAACTACAATCAGAACGACGCAAACCTAAATTACCTGTACAATTCAGCGTTACAGCACCTTTTAGCTTGATTCGGTTTATTTCTCATCCCACATTGTCAGAGAATCAGCAGTTTATGACAGAATGGGTAACTCAGATTCAACAATGGTTGCAAACGGGAACAAAAATCTACTTATTTGTCCATTGTCCTTTAGAAGAGCGATCGCCACACAATGCGCGTCACTTTCAAAAGCTATTAGAACAAAGCGGTGTCGAAATTCCACCTTTACCTTGGAATCAACTAGATCATCCACCTAGTCAGCTAAGTTTGTGGTAAGCTTTTTCGGAAATTTATCTAATTTTTTGCTTTCATAGCATATTCAATTCATTCTCTTTTCAAAAAGAGTAATAATAGTTATTGCAAGACATTTTTAATAAAGCTAGATCCGTTCTCTTTTTAAAAAAAGAGATTATATACCTCTGAGTAAACTTGCCAAGAGGATATTAACAATGCTTAAAGAAAGCTAATAGAAATGGCTTGATTTTTAATGTGGATTGTGATTGAGGCGATCGTTGTGTAAGCAGTTTCATCAAAGGAGGTTCAGATGAGTCGTCTTCTTTATGAAAAATCAATTTCATATCAAGGATATCTCATCATTCCGTTTGTTTACGGCAAAGCTGATGCTTACGAAATCTATTCCTACAAGCTGTTGTCAGAAATCGGCAATAAAAGTAGATTTCACAAAACAGAAAATCCAGCGGGCATCTACGGTAATAGCATTAAGAATATTATTGATATTGCCAAAGAACATCTTGACAAAAATTTAGAATTTATCAGTCAACAAGATTGTTTTAAGTCTCGCTATATTTTCCGTAACAACTTGATTATCATCTTTCAACAAGAGGGCAAATATTTCTACGACCATTATCCACCAGAATTATTGAATAATATTGCCGCCCCAAAATTATTCAATTCCGAATATGAATGCTTGAGTTGGATTCAAGCAGGATTGAATGGACAATATGTCCGACAGCAAGCAAGCTAAATAAAGGTCATAGTTGACTTAACATCATGATGGCTTGGTTGCTCAGGGTATTACCTTTATCAACCAAGCCATCACATTAATTTAACCCTTTGTCAAACTCACATTCTGCACCTAAAACAGGCACATAGAGCCAGTAGTAAATCAATCAAAAATCAAGATAAATTTTATTGAAAATTTACCATAAAATCATCGGTAAACCAGCCATAACAGAAGCAACACCTGCCCAAAGAATAAAACTTTCAAAGTCTACTTCATCCAAAGCGATTCTCATTTGTTCAATTACTGAAAAAAGAGATGCTGAAAGCAATGTAAAAAATGTAAAATATTCCATGATTATGCCTTGTTTCTTATATTGATAGGTAAGTTAAATCTGATTGTTTTGAACAATTATTAATAACTTAAGAGCCAAATTATAATCCAGCTAATGACTATCTAAATTAAATAATTTAATACTAATTAAATATTTAGTTAGCTAATATCTGGCTTGGCTCTTGTACAACTTCTTAATCAAAAGTAATCTTTTGCATCCTTAATTACTCAATATTAGAAATAAAAAGAGTTGATAAGACTGCATAACTAGTAATTAAAACGATAAAAGGCAACATATAATGCTCCTTTCCAAGATGTGCAATATTTATATGCTTAATTTATAGGTAATTTTTAAAAGCAACATCTGCTAATCAGACTATTCATTACAACATATATTGGAATATCACTTACATCAGTCCATATCAGTAGCAAGACTTACGCACAAAGATTGTTTATTAAGATTTGGTGTATGCGAGTAAACGTCTAGGCGTGTCCACCCTTCCCTAAACCCTTAATTTTTCGTCTTATTGTCTTAGTTATACTTAATGCCAGTTTTACCAAAATGAGTTAATGTAGTAATGTAGATTATTTTTGTAATACAAACGGGAGGAAAAACGATGACTGAGTTGCTATCTGTCCGGGTTCTCTTCACAAACGCAACCCAACAGACACAAGGTGCAGAGATTTTCGTTCAGTCCTCTGTCAGATACCAATTGGGAATTTGGAATTCGTAATTACGAAATTTAGATGTTATCGAAAAATCCAGATTGGTATGACATAAATGCACTAGAACTTACTCCTCTGTGCGCCTTGTGCATAGCAAGCAGCACACATCGAGGAAATATCAATGAATTTGGATTTTTTAGGCTGGAGTGAATTTTTTGCTCACAGTTTTACAGTGTATGACAAACAAGAATTTAATGTTGGTCGAGTTGCTATTGAATATAAAAATACTTACATCGTCTATAGCGACAAAGGAGAACTGACAGCAGAAATTACAGGTAAACTGCGACATCAAGCCTCGCAAGCGCAAGACTTCCCCGCAGTTGGAGATTGGGTAATTATCCAAGTGCGAGAGTCAGAAAGACGCGCCATCATTCACAAAATTTTGCCACGCAAAAGCAAGTTTTCTCGTAAGACTATTGGGAGTAAAACTGAAGAACAAATTGTTGCAGCCAATGTTGATACTGTGTTCTTAGTGTGCGGTTTGGATGGTGATTTCAACCCTAGAAGAATCGAACGCTACCTAATTTTGGCTTGGGAAAGTGGCGCAAATCCAGTCATAGTATTAAATAAAGCTGATCTGTGCAACTCTCTAGAAGATAGAGTATCCGAAGTTGAAGCCGTTGCGCTTGGTGTACCAATCTTGGTCTTGAGTGCTACGAATAATCAAGGTTTAGATGCTTTAAAAGCTTATCTCCAACCAGGACAGACAGTAGCTTTATTAGGTTCTTCTGGTGTGGGTAAATCTACTATTACCAACCAACTCAAGGAAGCCGCCGTGCAAGCTGTGCAACCAGTGCGTAAGAATGATGACCGAGGTAGACACACAACAACAAATCGAGAATTAATTTTGCTACCGACAGGTGGCTTAATTATCGATACTCCAGGAATGCGAGAAATTCAAATTTGGGCAGGTGACGAAAGTTTGCAAGAAACTTTTGCAGACATCGAAGCATTAGCTATAGAATGCCGCTTTCGTAATTGTCAACACAATCATGAACCTGGTTGTGCAGTTCAACAAGCTTTAAATGATGGAGAATTAGATTATTCTCGGTTTCTCAGCTACCAAAAATTGCAAAAAGAACTTAATTATCTTGTTCGCAAACAAGACCAAAGGGCGCAATTAGCTGAAAAAGAACGTTGGAAGAAGATACACAAAGCTTTGCGAAATCACAATAAACGTTAATTTTTGTATCTCAATAGCTGCTTTTTGTATGGGATGGGTAGTTACCCATCCTATCAAAAGAAGTTATTTTATTCTTGCTAATAAATGTTCACCTACTCGCAAAGCATTAGCCATAATTGTTAAAGATGGGTTAACAGCAGCACTAGAAGGAAAAAAGCTCCCATCAACAACATAGAGATTATCTACATCGTGAGTACGGCAATTAATATCTAATACAGAAGTTTGGGGATTTTCACCAAAACGACAAGTGCCGCATTGATGACCAACAGCATCTAAGCCGAGATTTTGAGTAATTTGTAATGAAAATTGCTGACTTGTTGCGGATTGATCAAGCGATTTTAAAATCGTAATCCAGCGTTGAATTAAACGATTAAAAGATATTTGATTATTATTTTTATAGTTAATAAATATTTTATCCTCTTGAACAGATACGCGATTATTCTCATCTGGTAAATCTTCATTCATGACCCACCAAGCTAGTGAATGATTCGCTATTTTTTCAGCGACAATATTAGGCATTAATGGTGGCCCATAGGCAATAATTCTATCTTTATGGATGTTACCAAGTGATTGTATACTGCCCATTGGATAGTGAAAATCTTTTTCACCCCAGTAAAAATCAGTAAATGCTAGAGTTTTGGGAAAAACTGTAGGGTTTGGTTTTGTGCTTAAGGTCATGACCACTGCACAATTATGCACCATATAATTTCGCCCTACCAGTTGTGAACTGTTAGCTAAACCTTGGGGATGTTTATCGTTTGCAGATTTGAGTAATAATGCAGCAGAGTTAATTGCACCTCCAGCCACAACTATAATATTGCCAGAAAATATTTGTTTCTGACCTTTAATTTCTGCTTCTACTTCTGTAACTTCTCTACCAGATGCACTAGTATGTAAACGGACAACTTTGGCTTGAGTAATTAATGTGAGATTATTATAGGCGATCGCTGGACGAATACCATTAACCTCTGCATCACCTTTGGCATGAATCATGCAGGGAAAACCATCACAAGTATCGCACCGAATGCAAGCACTTAAATAACGGTTGACTTCGTTGAGTTTGATTGCCAGAGGTAAATAAAATGGATGTAACCCTTGATTTTTAAAATTAAAATATAATTCGTCAATGTAAGGTTCGTGACTAATAGCAGGAAAGGGATAATCACAATTCGTCGGTGGTTCAGTAGGATCTAAACCGCGCTGACCATGTACTTCGTAAAGTTTTTCTGCTTGGTCGTAATAAGGAGCAAAGTCTTGATATTTTAATGGCCATGCAGGCGAAATTCCACCTTGATGAATTACTTCGTCAAAGTCTTTTTCGCGTAATCTGAACAACGCCCCACCATAAAATTTAGTATTTCCACCAACATAATAATGGGCGGCTGGATTGATAGGTTTAGCATCTTGGTCATACCAAACATCGCTAGTACGATAGTAGCCTTTTTGTAAGATTTGTTTCGTGTCCCAATTAGTTTTTTCTTTAGGTAAAAAAGTACCTTGTTCTAAAACTAAAATTTTCTTATCGCTAGGTGCTAACTTATAGGCTAAAGTTCCACCACCAGCCCCAGTACCGATGATGATAAAATCATAATGATTATTCGACATTCGTACTCCGAATTAGTTAAATAAATTTAGATATTTGTAGGGTGCGGAGAGTGTTCTGACTCGTGAATTCTTCTTCAATGAGTTCGCATTTGTTTTTCCGCACAATTTTTGTTGACCTTAGTTACACCTATCCACTTAAAAACTAAGTCACCAAATTTGGGAAAAAGCTGGAAATTAGAAAATAAAAGTTTTGAAACAAATCCGTCTAAAAGCACTTCTGCTTGATTTTGCTTGATAGCTTGTAAAATAGCGATCGCAACTTCTTGTGGGGGAGCAACACGCGCTAAACTAGGTGCAGGTACTCCCAACGCCGAAAACATCCCAGTTGCAGTATATCCAGGACAAACTACCGACACACCAATATTTGTCTGAGCTAATTCTTGTCGTAAAGCATCAGTCCACATAATCAAACCTGCTTTACTGGCTGAATAAATACTGTTGTATGGCATTCCTTTTTTGCCGGAACCAGAGGCAATATTTACAATATGACCACTATTGCGAGCTAACATACTTGGTAAAACCAAACGTGTTAATTCCATACCTGCAATTAAATTTGTGGTCAAAGTAGCCTGAATATCTTGTAGAGTGTAGTGCTGAAAAGGGCGATATTTTTCAATAGCAGCGTTATTAATTAAAATATCAATTTGACCTGCAATTTGATTAATTTGCTGTACTAAAATTGGTAAATCGGCAACTTGGCTAATATCAAATGCAATGCTAATTACTCTACCACCCAAAGCTTCTACTTCTGTACATATTTCATCCAACTTTGTTTGTGAACGAGAAACAGCAATGATTGTAGCTTTTTCTTTTGCTAAAGCACGGGCAATAAATGAACCAATACCGCCAGATGCTCCAGTTAATAGCACTGTCTTATCTGCTATTGATGTCATAATCAATTATGTGAATAAAGGTGAATTTTTAAAGTTGCTTTTCTCTAGTAAGAGGTAGTAGAAATTTCACCTTGAAAATAATTAGTCAACTTGCAATACCTTTGGCAAGCTTATAATTCAAAACTCAATTTTGTTTTACAGAACACTTTTCCCTATGATTGATAATTCTGAAACACTAATTTTTAGGTTTTAACTGTAGCGCAACACCTGTTTAATCGTGATTTGAAATAACTTTATACGGGAGATTAATTGTTAATTTACTATAGTTTAAAAATTAGCATACTAATTTTTATTTTTTCTTTATATTGTTTTTCTGTTTATTTAAATAATGATAATTATAAATTTGTCTGTTAATAAATTACCTTTTATAATCATTTTTAAAATATTTGCTTTTCCTAACATTTATCCATTGTTTATCATTCTAGTGAGGTACAGAAAATCATAATTAGCCGCAGATGGACGCAGATAAATTTGTACCTCAACAAACCAATAAACCCCTCAGACTGGAAATCTGGGGCTATACAAACAAAGCCTGCCTAGCTTATCGGTAACGTCAAAGCCGAACACAGGCTAACGATATGCTTCTTCATATCGATTTGGTATTACCCAGAATAATATTATTTATACTTGATAAGTAAACGCTAAGATTCTAACGCCTGACGTAATTTTCTTTCTAACTGGGCTATTAAAAATTTGTTGTCAATTCTTTCTAACTCGGCAATAGAAACATTCCCATTTTCACGGGCTGCTTGTAACCATTGCTCATACTTTTTATCATGTTCTTCCAAAAGCTCTAATGCTTCGACAATTATCTCTTCAAGAGTGTGATATCTACCGCTACTGAGTTTTTCTTGAATAAATATTTCGTGTTTTCGGTTGAATTTGTAGTTCATTATCAATAGCTCAAATTTAAATACTAAAGCACGATCGCACAAACATCAGACATTTGCTCAAACTTGTTGTAAATAATACGCAAATCGCTCCCGTAGTTTTTCTACTGCCAGATTCTGAGTCCAGTATTCTACAAGGGCGTGACCAAACGCCCAAGCATTACGATCAGGTGTAGCAGAATTCTCTAACAATAATGGCCACAGTGATATTAAATCAAAGTTAATTTTGTTGGCATTGTCAGTTTTTAATAGTGAAAATAACTCATAAGCAATTTGAAGTTTACCAATGACAATCGGCAACTGTTCTACAGGAATTTGCTGTGCTAATAAATATGCCAAGGTGGGAGAACCAGTTGACATAGTGGCAATAAATTGCAGTACAGGACTTTTTAGCAGTGCGGTGAGTCCTTGGGTAGTCGCCATCTGGAAAGTATAGTGGTCAATAATTTTGGCGGCGGCGACGATGCGGGAGTCTAAGTCACGTAAAAACCGGGCGAGTCGCAGTTGTTTGGCAGGTGCGATCGCTTCAATCAATCCCAATGATAAAGTATCTATATTCCAAGCTGTACGGTTAGTTTTGCGATCGCTAGTAACTACAGGTACAACTAACTGAGAAAAATCTCCCAGCTTTTCAGCCCGATACCGAGTAGCTTCGCGGATAGAAATTTCCTTTGGCCTGTCTCCCCACTCCCAATTGTATGGCGGTTCCCACTCGCGCAGAGGACGCAATTTATCTACTTGCGTGACAACTGCGATCGCAGGTAAATCTGCAATTTCCGCTTTCATATCTGCTAAAAAGTCCACATCCATTTGCAAAGCCGGATCTAAAGCGGGTGTCACTAACAGTAACAAATCTGCGTTAGTTGCATAGTCCAGTACTAATTGGCGGAGTTCTCCCCGCTTCACTTGTTCGTAACCAGGAGTATCCCAAAGAGTGAGAGTTTCGCCGCTGGGAGTTTCCCAATGATAATTTTGAATTTCGTCAGTACTGGGTAACACATCTACCGCCGCCAGGTCAGCTTGGAATAAAGTATTAATTAAACTGCTTTTACCTGCACCTGTCCGCCCGACAAGTAAAATACTGATGGGTTTTTGCTCAACTTCCGCGACTGGTTCAGCTTGGGTGAGAATTTCGCGCAGAGTTTGGGTTTTGGTTTGGGGGATAGTTGGTGGAGAACTAACGGCTGTTGTTGGGAGTGTAATACCTCCGTAAAGTGAGATCGCTTGTCTGCATAAATTTCTCAAAGCTGCTTCGCGCAACAGTTGACCTAAATTCACCAACAATTGCTGATTAGCGCGGTTACTATAACCCTTCGTCGCCCGGTTCGCCACCGCCGCCACTGGATTTAACAACCATTGCGCCCAGCCCCAAGCTCGCAAAAGTTTACGGGCTGATGGTTCTAGCTTGCGATATACTTCATAAGCTTGATAAGCTTGCCCGACAGTAGCTTGATTTAAAGCAGGTGATAATCTCTGCATCCACTGGTCTAAATCATCCACGGTACCGCGGATGAGTCCATAAGCTTGCGGGACATATATATTCAGCAGGGGATACTGCACTTGGGGATGGTAGATATTCGCCACAGCCACTACTACATCTTGACAGCGTTGCCAAAAAGTTTGCCAATCTTCCCAAATTGGGCGATCGTTAATGGATGCTTCCAGAATTTTTTGTAATGCGGCTTCGGCTTGCTGGGTAGCTTCACTTCCCGCCGTTGTGGTGGTGGTATCGACAGCCGCTTCTAGTTCTTCTTTAAATCCCGCCAAAGCCGCCTCAACTTGGGCAATTTGCGGTTGTGTCCACCTCACCAACAACCACCGCCAAGCAACAAACACAACCGTAAACACCGCCCAAATCCAGTTAATTCCCCAGGCATTGATTTGTAAACCTGCGGCAACCAGTAAGAAAATAATAATAGCTGCGATCGGTGTTGCTAAGATGACCCACTGCCACGGTTGTAAGCGTACCATTTCCCCTGTACCTGCCTTGATTACAGTTCCTATAATGCTATTTTCGCTCTAACCCTGTTTTTACAAGCTCTATATTATTGAGTATCTCAAAGTGTGAAATTCAACTAAGGATAACGCACTATAGTTGCTGTGAACTATGAACAGTTATAGCCACAGTGGAGATTTATCCACCTTTAGGATAGGATTTACGTGAATAAGTCACAAAACATTGCCTGAGACACATTCAATTATGCTCGTAGACTTTACTGTCGAAAACTATCGTTCCATTAAAGAGCCTGTAACGCTAAGTGCAGTTGCTCAAAAAAAAAGCACCCGTCAGAAAAGTCAAAACAGCAAACGTAGCCGAGTGAAGTCAGACGATGAAATCACGCCAGGATATCATATTGAAGGCTGGGATATTGATATATTACCTGTCTTAGCAATTTTTGGAGCTAACGCATCAGGCAAGAGCAATGTCATTCAAGCTCTGGATTATTTATTGCTTATGATGAGAGATGGTATACAGGGAGCGGCAAGAAATCAAACAATCTTTAAATACGCAAAATTAGATCCTTTTAAATTAGATAATATTTCCGAAAATAACCCGACAAGTTTTGAGTTGAGAACTGTATTGAATAATGAAATTTATACTTATTCTCTAGCTTTGAACCAAAAACACATAATTTTAGAAAAATTGGATTATGCAATCTCAAAAACTAAGCGTCCTCGTCGTTTATTCTCTCGTAAATGGGATGATGTAAGTCAAAAGTTTATCTGGAAAACTGGTGATGATTTTTCTGGCCCTCACAATCAACTTCAGAAGAGTATTAGAGAAAATGAGTTATTTATAAGTACATTAGCCAAATTAGAAGTAAAGAAAATAGAACCTTTTGTACAATGGTTAAGAAGGAGATGTCCTGGTATTAATTTAGGAAACGAACATTTTGATATTAGTTTTATTCCAGGACTTCAAGCTATTGATATTTCAAAATTTAAAGAAATACTCCAACGTACATTAGAAATTGTTAAAAAATTTGATACAGGATTATCTGACATTAAAATTGAAAAGAAATCTGAAGAATATTTTGACTTTAAGATACTCGCTATACACGAAAAAGATGATGGGCAAACAATCAGTTGGCCATTTGAGGAGGAATCACTAGGGACTCAAAGATTGCTTAGTTTTACAGCTAGGATAGTATTCTATTTAGAAATAGGTGCATTGGTTATTGTTGACGAATTAGGTACTAACCTTCATCCCAATATTGTACGTCATATTATTAAAATTTTTCAAAATCCCAAAACCAATCCTAGAAATACTCAACTTATTTTAACAAGTCATGATAATACTTTACAAAGAAATAATTTATTACGACGTGACCAAATTTGGTTTACACAAAAACGCCCAGATCACAGCACTGAATTATATCCTTTGACTGATTTTCATGTTAGAAATGATTTGGCAATTGATAAAGCTTATTTAGATGGGCGCTTTGGGGCAGTTCCATTTCTGCCATCTAGTGAAGAAATGATTTTGCAGGGTGATGAGCAGTGTCAAGACAGTTAAATCGTCGTCCACCTACCAAAAAAGTTGCACAAAAAATACTGATTGCTTGTGAAGGTAGTAAAACAGAACCAATATATTTTGAGAGCATTCGTAATGATTTAAGATTACCAACCTTAAAAATTATTGTATTGCGTCATCAAGGTAAAACTGACCCACGCAGCATAATTGAAAGGCTAATTCAAGAGCGTCAGCAGATGAAAGATAATCAAGAGTGGACTAAAGATGATCATGCTTGGGCAGTTTTTGACGGCGATGAACATATTGAAAAAAGTCGAGATAAGTGGCAAAGTGCAATTTCTAGAGCGAAAAGTCAAAAGATTAATTTAGCAATTACAAACCCATGTTTTGAACTGTGGTATTTACTTCATTTCCAAGAACATTTAGCTCAAATTACTCGTGATAAACTAATCAAGTTATTGATAAAACACATCAGCAATTACGATAAATCAATGTGTCTTTATCCAGAGCGATTAAAATCGTTGACTGAACAAGCAATTGAGCGTGCAAATAAAATTGCTAAACAGATAGAAGCGAATGAATTAGATGAACATTCAAATCCTTGCTGTACTGGTTTGCCTAAACTAATTAGCAGTTTATTAAGTTTAGAAAATATTTAATAAATAAATTGAATATTGGTGAGAAAATTTTGGGAATTGCCTACTTTGTTGCTGTATTATTTCTGGTTTGTCAGCCAGTTGTGTGAGGATAAAAGTTATGGCACGAAGTGGGCGATCGCTACTCATCATCTCGATTACAATTATCAGTGTTATCACACTGCTCACTTTTACAAGTCTTCCCGGTATATCTGCAATATCAAAAGCAAATCAACACCCTTCAGTGATTGCTCAAAATGTTAATCTTGGCAGTTCTTTCAAAGAATTAGGAATTGAAGGGTCAATTTTAATTTACGACCAAAATAATAAGAAATTTTACCAACACAACGCCTCGCGTAATTCTACAGCCTTTCTTCCTGCTTCGACTTTCAAAATTTTAAATTCTCTCATTTCATTAGAAACCGGAGTTATTAAAGATGAAATTGCTGTTTTGACTTGGGATGGAATTGTACGAGAATTTCCGACTTGGAACCGAGATACTAATATGCGCCAAGCTTATAAAGATTCAACCGTTTGGTTTTATCAAGTCTTGGCGCGGCGAGTTGGACATGAAAGAATGCAGCAATTTATCAATCAAGTTGGTTACGGAAACCGTCAAATTGGTACACCAGAACAAATAGATAAATTTTGGCTATCTGGCCCTTTACAAATTACCCCCAAACAACAAATTGAATTTCTCCAACGGCTTTATCGTAGAGAATTACCTTTTTCTCAACGCACATTCGATTTAGTGCAAGACATCATGATATTTGAGAAAACCCCTAATTATAGCCTGCAAGCCAAGACAGGTTGGGCAACTAGCATAAAACCTAACATTGGCTGGTTTGTCGGATATTTAGAACAAAATAATAACGTTTATTTCTTCGCCACTAATATAGATATGAAAGATGCTACTGATGTACCTAAACGAATTGAAATAACTCGGCGTAGTTTCAAAGCTTTAGGATTACTCTAAAACTTCCTATCGTAACTCTACATGATTGACAAACATTTCTCTCCCTTGTCTCCTTTATCTGTTTTGTTATAGTCTCAATTACAAAGCCTGCAATTATCTGCGGTTCATTTTCATGCTTACACTCATCACCATAGTATTGTTTTTTATAGTAGATTTGATTATTGTAGAAACCATACAAAAATTCCATCCGGCTAACCCAATAATTAATCCTGTTTGGGAAGCCCTCTGTCTAGGAATTACTAGCATATTTTGGATGTGGTTTTTCCGAGAAGCCCCAATTAAATCAGAATGGTTGATTTTATCGGCTATTTTTGGTTCCGTGCTGGCAATGACAGCATCTCTCATCTTTTGGTATATTCATGATTCTACAGGTAAGAGTAAGTATACCCTTCGTAATGCTTATTTATTAGTAGGATTGTATCGATTTGTACTTTACAGTATTAGCATTACCCTTGGGGTATTTTTACCCTATATTCGACAGTTGAATTAAATATTGATAAATATCAACAAACTATCATTTTTTATCGGCGCTTATCTGTATATTTTTACAAGCATAATTTGAGCGAATCCTTACTCAAGCTAGTTTCCGCTCAAAATCAGCCTAAATAATTAAATTATGATGAATATATTTTTGTAAGAAAAGTAGCATTTTGCCATGTAATTCCATAGTAATTATTGGTAAGGATAGTTAATTTATTGCTTAAAACCTGTGAGCCAAGGTTTTAACAGTTAATGCTGTCAAAACTATGGAATCTTGACTTTATTTGAGGAGAAAATATTTATGCCCATTAATGATACTAGTAAAGCATTACTTTCTCATAACGGGCTAAACTCTCAACTGCTCTCCTCAGCAGGTAGTTTTGACAATAAAAATCAATATAATTCTTATCTTAGTAGCAGTAGTCATTACCAAAAGACCAATGCAAAAACAACTACAGCAACTACCAAAAATTATAGTTCTACTACAGGATATGGGTTAGTAAATGCGGCGGCTGCTGTGGCTAAAGCTGCGGGTAAAAATACCTTTGCAAATGTTCCAAATTTGGGAGGGAATAATTGGGGCGCTGACCTTGTAAATGCTCCAGAAGCTTGGAATAATGGGTATACAGGTAAAGGTGTTGTTGTCGCCGTGATAGATACTGGGGTTGATTACAACCACGAGGATCTAAAAAATAATATTTGGACTAATACAAAAGAAATTGCTGGTAATGGCATAGATGATGATGGCAATGGTTATGTTGATGATGTCCGAGGTTGGAATTTTGTTAATAACAATAACAACACCCTAGACCAAAACGGTCACGGTACTCATGTTTCTGGAACTATTGCGGGAGAGAAAAATAACTATGGTGTAACTGGCATTGCTTATAATGCCAAAATTATGCCAGTGAAAGTGTTAAATGACTCTGGTTCTGGTTCGTATAATGCTATAGCCAACGGCATTTACTATGCAGTGAATAATGGTGCTAATGTCATTAATCTGAGTTTGGGGGGCAATTTTTCTAACCGGACTCTACAAAATGCGGTTGAGTATGCCAATAGTAAAGGCGTAGTTGTGGTGATGGCGGCTGGTAATGATGGTGGTTCTCAACCAAACTACCCAGCCCGTTATGCTAACAACACAGGAATTGCTGTGGGCGCAGTAGATAGAAATAATAACTTGGCTAATTTTTCTAATCGGTCTGGCACAAATGAATTGGCTTATGTGACAGCCCCAGGTGTAGATGTCTATTCTACAGTGCCGAATAATCAGTATGCTTCTTACAATGGCACATCTATGGCAACTCCTCATGTCGCTGGTGTAGTTGCATTGATGTTGAGTGCTAACCGTAGTTTAACTCCTACACAAGTGCGGCAAATTATTACAGAAACAGCCGGAAATAATACCCAAGCAGCAACTTCTAGTTATAAGACTGCTTCAATTAGCACTAGCTCAATAGTAAAATCTGCAATAGGATTTTCTAACTATCAAATCTCAGCTACCAATTTCAGCGTTGATCATCACTCTATTTCCGAAATCACCTCTCCCGCGAAAATCACCCATCAAAACAACGCAATTAATTCAGCAACTAACTTACAGCTTCACTACTACAATGACAGTGTAGGCATTAAAAGTTACAACAGCACCGATGAAGAAACTCCAAATAATAGCCCAACTAATGGTAATAATGGTCAGCTAGGCAAATTTCTAGAACAGTTTGATCAAATTCAAAAGCAACTGGAAGATTATCGCAGGTTTTTAGGCTTATCTAATGGTAAAAGTTAAAAATTCAGCACTGTTTAACTTTTACAGTTCAGTACCATTCTCAGTTTAATTATTCAAGGGGCGACAAGCGAGTTAAAGTGCTTGCTGTATAAGCTTCATAGCCCTTAAACCTCGCTGATAATATGCCCACTTATTGCGAATGTGATATCTTGCACCTAACTACGCCCAAGGGCTAGTTTACACCTTAGAATCATTAGACTTGTCTGAAAACTCCTCGCGGCTGACTGTTGAAAGCTTTGAGACTAAGCTTTGATAGTTGCGTAAAAACGTAGCATGAGGCTTTGAAATAGTTACTGATAGTTTAAAGGCATAAAAATTAACTCATAGTTTTTCAAGGATACAGAGTGCGATCGCATCTCTCATCAATTTTACATATTAAGAAATTTTAAGTTACAGATTTTTAAGCAGAATCAAACTCATACCGTATAACAGACATCTATTACTTACTGTTTCCCTCAGATTTTTTTATCTTCTTTTTGGCCATCTCACCGTCCAAACAAGCCCGTCCTATGGCAATCTGAGAAACAGAGATTGTTCAGTCCGATATTTTAGCTAAAAAATTTACTTCATAGAGTTATGCAAACTCTGCCTACACCTACAAGCTCAAACACCACATCTAGTCAACCCACCTTTGATACTACAATCAAGCGGCGTAAAACTCGCCCTGTCAAGGTAGGCAATGTCACCATCGGCGGCGGATACCCTGTGGTTGTGCAGTCAATGATTAACGAAGACACTCTTGATATTGATGGTTCTGTCGCCGCAATTCGTCGCTTGCACGAAGTCGGCTGCGAAATCGTTCGTGTCACAGTGCCTAGCCTAGCTCACGCTGTAGCATTGGCAGAAATTAAGCAAAAAATCATTAAAAATTACCAAGATGTGCCAATTGTAGCTGATGTGCATCACAATGGCATGAAAATTGCCTTAGAAGTTGCCAAACACATAGAGAAAGTCCGAATTAATCCAGGGTTGTATGTGTTTGAAAAACCAAACACGAATCGTACCGAATATACCCAAGCGGAATTTGAGGAAATTGGCGAAAAAATCCGCGAAACTCTAGAACCGCTGGTAGTTTCTCTGCGCGACCAAGGTAAAGCTATGCGGATTGGTGTAAATCATGGTTCGCTGGCTGAAAGAATGCTATTTACCTACGGTGACACCCCAGAAGGAATGGTGGAATCGGCTTTAGAATTCATTCGCATTTGTGAATCTTTAGATTTCCGCAACTTAGTCATTTCTATGAAAGCCTCACGCGTTCCCGTGATGGTAGCCGCCTATCGTCTGTTAGCTAAGCGGATGGATGAATTAGGTATGGATTATCCTTTGCATTTGGGCGTAACAGAAGCAGGTGATGGTGAATACGGCAGAATCAAATCCACTGCTGGTATTGCCACCTTACTGGCAGATGGTATTGGTGATACCATCCGTGTATCGCTCACAGAAGCACCAGAAAACGAAATCCCTGTATGCTACAGCATCTTGCAAGCTTTGGGATTGCGGAAAACAATGGTGGAATACGTCGCCTGTCCTTCTTGCGGACGCACTTTATTTAATCTAGAAGAAGTGTTGCATAAAGTCCGGGAAGCTACCAAACACTTAACTGGCTTAGATATAGCTGTGATGGGTTGTATTGTGAACGGCCCTGGCGAAATGGCAGATGCTGACTATGGCTATGTTGGCAAAACTCCTGGTTATATTTCTTTATATCGGGGAAGAGAAGAAATCAAAAAAGTCCCAGAAACTGAAGGTGTGCAGGAGTTAATCAACCTGATTAAAGCAGATGGGCGTTGGGTAGATCCATAAGAAGTGTGAAGTGTGAAGTATGAAGTATAAAAGTTATGTAGACATGCTGTGGGCTGCGATCGCACAGAAGCGACTGTTGTTAGCGACGCAGGAGAATCACCGGAAGAACTAGTAGAGTCTAAAATTTCATACTTTATATTTCATACTTCAGACTTCCCAAGTTCGCCGGATTGTCAAGTATTTTCATGAAATTAAGAATACATGCCCGGTCTTTACAAAATACCTGTGTTAGATTGGGCATACTGACTATTATTTTTTCCCTCTGACACAGCTGTCATTATGGTGATTACAAAAGGTAGGCTTGTTCTGGGTGCTACGGCAGTAACACTCTCCACAATTGCTGTTACTAGCTTGGGCATTCACTCGCGTGGTCAGGCTTTATTTAAAGCAAGTCCCAAGGAAACAGTAGATGAAGTTTGGCAAATTGTTAACCGCCAATACGTAGATGGCACTTTTAACCAAGTGGATTGGCAGGCTGTTCGTAAGGAGTACCTGAACAAGTCCTACAGTAATCAGCAAGAAGCGTATAAATCCATCCGGGAAATGCTGAAAAAGCTTGGTGATCCTTACACCCGGTTTATGGATCCGGAAGAATTTAAGAATATGCAAGTTGATACCTCTGGCGAACTCACAGGTATCGGGATCACAATCAGTCAGGATGAGAAAACCAAGCAATTGGTTGTAATTGCCCCAATTGAAGATACACCAGCCTTTAAAGCAGGCATTTTAGCCAAAGATGTCATCCTGAAAATCAACGGAAAAAGCACTCAAGGAATGGATACCAACCAAGCTGTATCTTTAATCCGGGGTGAACCGAACACTAAAGTCACGCTCACAATTCAGCGTAACGGT
Organism: Nostoc sp. TH1S01; assembly: GCA_018993265.1. Classification (GTDB taxonomy): domain Bacteria; phylum Cyanobacteriota; class Cyanobacteriia; order Cyanobacteriales; family Nostocaceae; genus Nostoc_B. The sequence continues at coordinate 25,313 of JAGKSW010000099.1, read as the reverse complement.
GCAGTTAAGCAGTTCAATATTACACGCGCCAGAATTGAAATTCATCCAGTACGTTATTCGCAAAAACAAACACCAGCAGGTAATGTTGGCTACATTCGCTTGAACCAATTCAGCGCCAATGCTGGCAAGGAAATGCAAAATGCCATCAAAGATTTGGAGTCTAAGAAGGTTGCTGGCTATGTCCTAGATTTGCGTGGCAACCCTGGTGGCTTGTTATTCTCTAGTGTGGAAATTGCCCGGATGTGGCTGGATAAAGGAACAATCGTTTCTACGATTGACCGCCAAGGTGAGCAAGAGCGAGAAGTTGCCAACGGTCGATCGCTAACGAATAAACCATTGGTAGTTTTGGTAGATAAAGGTTCAGCTAGTGCTAGTGAAATTTTATCTGGAGCCTTACAAGATAATAAACGGGCTGTTCTGGTAGGTACTCAAACCTTTGGTAAAGGCTTAGTACAATCTGTGCGTCCTCTAGACGATGGCTCAGGATTGGCGGTGACAATTGCCAAATATCACACTCCTAGCGGTAAAGATATTAATAAGCACGGTATAGATCCAGATGTGAAGGTGGATTTGAGCGATGCTCAAAGGCAAGATTTGTGGCTGCATGAGCGTGACAAACTAGCTACTATGGCAGACCCACAATTTGCCAAAGGAGTGGAGATTTTAGGTAAACAGATTGCTGCCAAAGGTATCACTAGCGCAGATAAAAATTAAAGTTCTAAACGGGTTGGCATTTACCAGCCCTGATTAATCCAATCCGCCGTGCGATCGCTTCTGATTGGGAAGTAAATGTTCCCCACTTTTCCATAATTTCTGGATCATCGTCCCTAACTAAGTTGCTGGGGACGATTTCGCAATGACTGGTTTTGCGCTTGACAATATACCAAAGTTGTGTATTTTCCATTGTTAGCTATTAATAATTTTTTCTACTGCAATATCAATATCAGGAAATGCCAATGGCTGAATTGTACCAGTCGTTAATGTTTGTTTTGTAGCGTATTCTCCATCAAGAATTTCTCGAAAAATGACGAGATTTTGCTTTTGTAAATTAACAACCCAATATTCTAAAATACCTGCTTGGGCGTAGATTTTGCTTTTTATTTCTAAATCTTTTTCTAAACTGGAGTTAGCATACTCAATCAACCAGAAAATATTGTTTGGATATGGATGATGTTCTCGATATTCACGTCCCAAACGTTGAACAATGGCAATATCTGGTTCTGGTTCGGAGCTATTGGGTAAGGTAATTGGTTTAGCTTCACGAATTGAGGCTCGTTCACCCAACAACTTTGCTAGATATTCACCCGCTTCATCACTAGAATAAGCATGAGGTTCGCTTTCTGGTGACATTTCTACAATTTCTCCCTGCAACAGTTCAACTTTGCGATCGCTTAAAATGCCAACCTCAATCATGCGATGATATTCGTCAATCGTCCATTTAGCTACAATCACACTCATGGCGATTGATTCCTCCCATGTCATTCATGATGTTATCTTAGCAAGAGGACGGGAAAAGGGATTAGGGGCTAGAGGCTAGGGACTAGAGAGGTTATTAGTCATCAAGTATGTTGATATTTTTTATGCGATTATCTATATTTCTGCATAACTCATGAATACAGTAGTTACATCAGAAAAAATTCATCTCCCTGCTGGTGCTGTCCTCAAACTTTTGGGAAACTGGCAAGACTACCAAAGAATGGTATCAGTTTTAGGCGATCGCGCCATACCTCGGATTAAATATAGACCAGGGGAGATTTTATTGATGGCACCGCTACCAGAACATGGCAGAGATGTAAGTTTGTTGGCTGATATTGCTAAGGTTTTGCTTGATCATTTGAACCTTAGATATGACTCGTTTACACCCATCACTATGAGTTTGCCAGAGGTTAGTGGTATTGAGCCTGATTTTTGCTTTTATATTGAAAATTGGCAATCAGCAGTGGGTAAAAGCCGGATTGATTGGCAAAATGACCCTCCACCAGATTTAGCCATTGAAATAGATGTTACTAGTTATACCGACATTAATGATTATTTAGTATATAAAGTGCCGGAGGTTTGGCTGCTGAGAAATAAACAGTTGTTAATTTATAGATTACAGGGAGAAAATTATTCACTGAGTGAAAGCAGTTATTTTCCTAACGTTGCAGAAATTGTGCAGCAATGTTTCCGAATTGCTAAGGAAGAAACGACAAGTGAGGCAATTAGGTGGTTGCGGAAGTTTTTGGAATCTACGCAAAAATGATTTAATCAGGTAGATGATTTTTATGAGATTATTTGTAGATGCAACCGCCGATGAACGCCGATAAACGCCGAGATGAAAATATACAAGATTTTAAAATTTTAGAAATTAAAAACCTGGATGTGAATTATGGCGGGATTCAAGCACTGAAAAAGATTAATTTAACTATTAATAAAGGTGAGGTGGTTACTTTAATTGGTGCGAATGGTGCTGGTAAAAGTACGACACTCAGAGCTATATCAAAAATAGTTAATCCTCAGAGTGGTGAGATAATTTATAGTGGACGCAATATTACCCGCCGTCAGCCTCATGAAGTTGTGAAACTGGGAATTGCTCATTGTCCGGAAGGGCGGAGAGTGTTAGCCAAGCAAACAGTTTTTGATAATTTATTATTAGGTGCTTATATTCGTTCTGATCAAGCCGAGATAAAAGCCGATATTCAAAGGCAATTTGAGTTATTTCCCCGGTTGTTACAACGCCGCAATCAATTAGCCGGAACTCTCAGCGGTGGCGAACAACAAATGTTGGCGATCGCGCGGGCTTTAATGAGTAGACCACAACTGTTATTGTTAGATGAGCCAAGCTTGGGTTTAGCACCAGCAATTGTCAAAGAAATCTTCGCAATTATCGAAAACTTAAGGGCTACGGGCGTTACCATTTTGTTAGTTGAACAAAACGCTAACCTAGCTTTACAAATTGCTGATAGAGGATATGTCTTAGAAGCTGGTTCTATCACTTTAACAGGTGCAGCATCAGAATTAATTAGTGATGAACGGGTAAAAAAAGCTTATTTAGGTTGATTATGAATTTATGATTTTTATAAGACTATTTGAGTAATTTAGATGATTACAAGACTGATGCTGATCAAAATATTCTGGTAAGCAAACTTTAAATTGTGACTGTAAAGATACTACCCTTGGATTGATTATTTTCGATAGTAATGGTGCCGCAGTGTGCTTCGACTGCCATTTTACAGAAAGCTAACCCTAAGCCAATTTGCGAAACTTCTGGCATCCGGGTGCCTACTTCATATTTTTCAAAAATAATTTTGCGTAATTCTTCCGAAACTCCTTTTCCTGAATCAATAACTTGTAATTTTGCCCCGCCTGCTGGTAAATATTCAGCACGCAAGATAACTTGAGAATTGGATGGGGAAAACTTAATAGCATTAGTGAACAAATTATCTAAAACTCGACGAAACATTAAAACATCTATTTCAATCGTGCCACCAGGTTCGGGTAATTCACTAATAAAGGTGATTTTCTTTTGGGCTGCGATCGCTTCCACATCTGCCAATGCTGACTTACACAAAGAATGTAAATCTACTGGACTGTAATTGAGAACCATTTTGCCTGATTCTAGTTTGGCCATGAGCAACAAGCTATCAATCAACGATTGTAATTGTTGTCCCGCCAGTAAAATTTGCTCAACTTTTCCTTGCTGCTGTTTTTGTGACAAGCCTGGAAACTTGAGAATCTCCGCTCCTAAGACAATACTGGCAAGAGGATTTCGCAAATCGTGGACAATCATGTTTACCATGTCTTCTCGCAGTTTGAGCAGTAATTGCAGACTGTCATACTGATGCTTAATCCGTAACATGGAATGAACTCTGGCGCGTAATTCTACACCGTTGACTGGTTTACTAATAAAGTCATCTGCACCTGTAGCTAAACATTTAGCTAAATCTTCTTTAGCAGTTAAGGCTGTCACCATGATAATTGGCACCCCTTGCCACTGAGGCTGAGACTTGATGCGCTGGCAGACTTCCATCCCATCGAGATCGGGCATCATCACATCCAGCAAAATCAGATCAGGCTGAAAATTATCGAGACGACTTAGAGCTTGTTGACCACTAGGAGCATAGTGTAGCTGATAGTTTTCCCCATCCAGCAAAGTTTCAACAACATCAAAGTTATCTGGTTCATCATCAATGACTAAAATCGTAGGTTGAGTATCCATTGAAAAGTTTTGCTATCTTTTTAAAAGTTTTTGAATTGTGGTTGCAAGTTGTTTAAGTTTTACTGGTTTAGTTAAATATTCATTAGCTCCAGCCGCTAAACAAGTTTCGCGATCGCCTGGCATGGCTAAGGCCGTGAGGGCAATCATCGGGATATTCACAAATTGCTGCTCTTTACGGATGCGGCGCATTGCTTCAAGTCCATCCATTCCCGGCATTTGAATATCCATCACAATTAAGTCAGGGTGTTGAACTTTCACCAGATCAATAGCTTGTTGTCCATTATTGGCGAAAATCAAATCATAACCGCGACTTTCTAGATAACCAGACATCGTATCAATATTTGCTTGATTATCTTCTACCAGCAATATCACAGGATTAGCTAAACTTGCTTCTGGTAATACAATTTGACTTGGCTCTTCAGAAGAAGCAGAATTTCGCAGTTTGCCGATAGTTGCCTGAAGTTGCCCGCGAGTAATCGGTTTAACTAAATATTCAAATGCACCCTGAGCTAACCCTTTATTGCGCTCATCTACCACAGAAAAGATAATCACTGGAATATTTTGAGTTTGAGGATGAGTCTTGAGTTGATGAAGCACATCCCAACCCGATAGATTGGGTAGTTGCAGATCCAAGATGACGATCGCAGGTTGAACGCGCAGTACTTCTTCCACCGCTCCTTCGCCTTGAGGATAGGTAATGGGCTGCATTCCCATTTCGTGGAAGTAGCGAGTAATCTGGTCTGCTGCTGCCACAGAATCTTCAATAATCAAAACTTGAGCATTCTCAGCAGGTAAGCGATGACTAGGTAATAAAGCAGTAATTTGATTTGTGACTACATGTTCGCTGGTACGACAGGGAATGCGGACAGTAAAACAACTTCCTTCGCCAACTTTACTGCTAACTGAGACTATTCCTCCATGCAGCTGCACAATCCGCTGCACCAGCGCCAAACCTAAACCCGTGCCATTGTAATGGCGGTTCAGGCTACTGTCAAGCTGGACGAAGGGCTGAAACAACTTGCCGATTTCTTCCGGGGCAATGCCGATGCCAGTGTCAATAATATGGAAGCAAAGGTTGGTAGTATTGGAGGGAGATATTTCCCCTGTTTTCCCTGCTTCTTCCTGCCGAACTTCTATGGTGACAGAACCTCCTTCGGGGGTAAACTTAACAGCGTTACTCAGTAGATTGATCAGTACTTGACGTAGGCGGCGCTCGTCTACTTGGATACTGTCGATATTGCCATCAATATAAGTATTGAGGCGAATATTCTTTTTTAACGCCATTTGTTTGACAAAGGTGAGACTGACATCACACAAACTTCTGACAGAAACATCACTCAATTGCAATTCCAGTTTGCCAGACTCAATTTTAGATAAGTCGAGGATGTCATTGATCAGTTCTAGCAAATGTCTGCCACTGCGCTCAATGGTGGCGATCGCTTTGAGTTGGCGTTCATTGAGTGAGCCAAACACACTTTCTTGTAAACCCTCGGACATTCCCAAAATGGCATTCAGCGGTGTTCGCAATTCATGGCTCATGTTGGCGAGGAATTCATCTTTGAGACGAGTGGCACGCGCCAGTTCAATGTTAGTATTCACCAGTTGCTTATTCGTTTGCCGTAGTTCTTCTTCGGCTTGTTTGCGATCGCGAATATCAAATAAGGTGGCGCGGTTATATAAATAATTACCCTCGGCATCTTTGACTGCGGTGGCATTAATCAGTACTGGCAAGACTGTGCCATCTTTACAAATCATTTCATACTCTATATCTTTGACCCAACCCTGCTGTTTGAAGTGATGATAGTTTTGCTCAAAAGTCAAGCGACTATCTGCGGTAAAAAATTTCACCAAGGGTTGACCAATCATTTCCTCACGGCTGTAGCCCAACCATTGCAATTCTGTCTCATTAATTTTAATAAATCGACCTTCTTTATCTAGGGAATGGTAGCCACAAGGAGCATTATTGTATAAATCTTCAACTTCATGAGCATATTTCGCCAGTGCTTCTTGTGCTTGTTTGCGATCGCTAATGTCAGTTATCCGAACTATATTCATGGTACGCCCAGCTACAGTAATGGGCTTGGCGGCAATGTTTCCCCAAAAAATATTACCTTGCAACGTCACATATTCAATTTCGCGGCTCCAGACTCCCTTTGACTGCATTTCTGCCATAATTGCCTCTGTTTCCTGGGCAGTGAATGGTTTACGCTGGAGGGTCTGGCCACTAATATTAATTAATTCAGTTTTGTCAGCCGCCTCAAATAATTCCACTGCCCGGCGGTTACAATCTAAGGTGAGTAGGGTTTGCGAATCCACTAAAAAAATTGCATCGGCAGATTCGTTAAAAATAGCTTCGCGCAAATCCCGGTTACGAATCAGTTCTTGTTCAGCTTGTTTGTGGTGCGTGATGTCAAAGTTCACGCCAATGATTTGTACAGGTTCACCTTGTGTGTCTCGTTTGAGAAGACCGTAACCTTTGAGGAAACGAATTGCTCCACTCGGCTGCACAATGCGGAACTCAACATTATATTCTTGCTGTCCTGCGATAACTTGCTGAATGTTCGCTAACATATAATCCCGATCATCCGGATGCAAGCAGTTCAACCAAGCATCATAAGTACCCGTAAACTCATCTTTGCTCAACCCATACAGTTGATACATTTGGTCGTCCCAAATTTGTTTGGCTTGGGTAAAATCATATTCCCAAATGCCAAATTTCCCTGATTGCAATGCTAAACTCAGTCTTTCTGAAAGTTTATGCAGTTGTTCTTCTGTTTGTTTGCGACTAGTAATATCTGTGAGTGTGCCGATATAACCAATCACTTGGCCACTGGTGTTAGTTTCGGCTAACACATAACAGTGAAACCAGTTAACACTTCCATCCGGGCGTAAATGCCTACCTTCATTGTAAAAAAGTTCGTTCGGCTCTAATTCGGTTTCAAACCATTCCCAAAGAATCCGCTCACTGTCTTCTGGGTGTATGGCTTCTATCCAACCCATCCCCAAGGCGGTCTGCGTTGGTCTACCTGTCATCTCACTCCAACGATCATTGATATAAACGCAGTTACCCACAGTATCTAAGCGGAAGATAGCCACAGGAGCGGCTTTTGCCAAGGTGGCATAACGGTGTTCACTGTTCCGGAGAGCTTCTTCTGCTTGTCGGCGATCGCTGATATCTGTTAATGTGCCAATGTAGCCACCGATGTTGCCGTTAGCGTCGATTTCGGGTATTACCTGGACATAAAACCAGTGAATGCTGCCATCGGGACGCAGATGTCTACCCTCACTTTCATAGAATTCCCTGGGATCAACAATTCCTTGCTCAAATTTGAGTTCCCATTCTTGCTTGAGGCGATCGCGATCTTCTGGATGTACGGCTGTGGCCCATCCCATTCCCATTGCGGCTGGTGTTGGTCTACCTGTCATCTCGCTCCAGCGATCGTTCACGTAAATACATTGACCAGCCGCATCCAGGCGGAAAATGGCCACAGGTGCAGCTTCTGTCAAATGTGCATAGCGATGTTCACTCTCTCGCAGTGCTTCTTCGGCTTGTTTGCGTTCTGTGATGTCTGTGAAGGTGCCAATATAGCTAATAGTTGTACCAAAAGGATTGGTTTCGGGCAGTATCTGGAGGTAAAACCAAGTCATACTACCATCAGAATGTAAATACCTGCCTTCGTGGCGGATTTGGCAAAATCCTTGGGAACATTGCATCCACAAACAATTGCGGTCTTCTGGATGCAAATCCTCTAACCAACCCATACCCAAGGCGGCCTGTATTGGTCTACCTGTGAGCTTGCTCCAGTAATCATTCACATAGATACATTGACCAGTAGTATCCAGCCGGAAAATTGCCACCGGTGCTGCTTCTGTTAAAGTTTCATAACGGCGTTGGCTTTCTCTTAAGGCTGCTTCAATTTGTTTTTGCTGGGTAATATCTTTGGCAATCCCTAAAAATCCAATATTGTTACCTTCTAAATCTTGTAAGGTTTTTACTGACAAAAATACCGGAAAGCGAGAGCCATCTTTGCGAATGTAAGTCCATTCATTTTCATAGGTGTTGCCATCTTGAGTGACAGTAGTAAAAAATTCTGTCCCGGCGGCAATTTCCCGTCCCAGTTCCCAAGACAGTTCAACTGCGCGTTGTCTAAGTTCTTCTGGGTCATGAAAAATACTGGGCTTGATTTGATGATTGACAACTTCATCGACGGTGTAGCCCAATATTTTTTGAGCAGCCGTGTTGAAGATTTGAATGCCATCGGCGTTATTGTAAATAATCGCATAGTCACTGCCATCTAAAATCGCTTGTTGTAAACGATTGACAGCGATTAACTGGGCTTCGATTTGTTTGCTTTGTGTGATGTTAATGTGGCAACCGATCATTCGCAGCGGATGACCTTCTTGATCCCAGGCAATGACACGCCCAGAACACATGACCCATACGGTAGACCCATCCTTATGTTGATATCGTACCTCGCAGTGATAAGGAATTTGCCCATGACTTTGGACATGTTGCTCAAACACTTCCAGGGCATTTGGTAAATCTTCAGGAAAAATCAGCCGTTGCCATGTTTCTGGTGTATTTGGCAATTCATGATCTTCGTAGCCAAACATTTGCTTAAAGGTGGGGCTGAGATACTCCTGATTGTTGGGAATATCCCAGTCCCAATAACCTGCTAGGCTGACTTCTAGAACTTGCTCTAGCAGATTTAATTCCATTCGCAGCATTTCTGACTGTTGCCGTTCTGCTTCTGAGAGTTTGCGTTCGGTAACGTCCATCAACACACCCAGCATTCGCAGCAGTTGTCCGGTTGTGTCGTAAATTCCCCTTCCCTTGACTGATACCCAATGCAGGCTGTGATCTGGCCAGATAACTCGGTATTCCACAGCGTAATCGGTTTGGGTGGCGATCGCTTGCTGCAATTCCTGCTCAACCCATTGCTGATCCTCTGGATGCACCTGAGTTAACCACTGTTCTAAAGTTAACAGCACATCACTTGATTCAGCGCCAACTCCGTGAATTGCATTCTGGCTTGCCAAGATTTGATTAGTCGTTGGGTTCCACTCCCAATAGCCAATACCCGTAAAATTCAAGGTCAGCTTGAGTTTCTGTTCACTAGCTTTTAGGGCTGCTTCGGCGCGTTGGCGTTCTGCTAGTTCTGTTTGTACTTGCTGATAGGCACTTGCTTGTTGAATGGCGATCGCAATTTGTACCCCTAATTGATCTAACAAGTCCAACTCTACAGATTGCCAGTGGCGAAAAGTACTACACTGTTGAGCAATTAATAATCCCCATAATTGTTCATTGACCAAAATAGGTACTACTAGATAAGCTTTGACTTCAAATTGTTCTAAAAGATGCACATGACATTTTGTTAAGCCAGCCTGATAAATATTATCAATGGCTCTTTTTTTGCCTTGGCGATAATCACTGCCGGCTCCTTGTTGAAAACAGGTGTCCTTGATTTGCTTTCCTAAAGCTATTGTCCAACCAGGCAGTATTGACTCGGCCACAATAATACCACTCATATCTGGCTGAAATTGATAAACAAGTACGCGGTCGGCTTTCAAAAACTGCCGTACTTCTGTGGCTGTGGTACTCAGAATTTCTTCGAGCTTCAGCGACTGACGAATTCGTAAAGCGATCGTGGCAATTAGTTGTTGTTGTTCCCGAATTTGTTCTAACTGTTGGGTTAGATGTATTCGTTCTACTGCATGATGAATTGTGCTGTGTAAGGCTTTGGGCGTGAAATGATTTTTGACCAAATAATCCTGAGCGCCATTTTTCATCGCGTTGACGGCGATCATTTCATCCCCAGCTCCCGTCAACATAATCACGGCAGATTGTTTATTGTTGAGGTTTTCCCGCAGTTGTCGCAGAAACTCTAGTCCATCGCCATCAGGCATTAAATAATCCAGCAAAATCACATCTGGTGTTTGTTGCTCACACCATGTCATAGCTTGTTTTGCTGTCTCAAATTCTAAAATTTCATAGGACTGCAATCTGTCGTGCTGTAAATACTGCCGATATATATAACGATCTACAGCACAATCATCAATAAGAAAGATAGTTAAGGGAGAGCGATCGCTCATAAGTTAAAGATACCGACGCGATAGAATTCTCTGGTCTTGATGTTCAAAACATCCTTTCAATCAAGGTAACTGTGGATCGGGAGGCATAACAGCCACAATTCCTCACCTATATTTATGCTTCCCAAAAAAAGGTTATACCGTGTAAATTTTAACTAACTTAGTCTAATTTAATACAAAGTCGCCAACTTTCTCAACTAAAAAATCAAGTCTTGAGGCGAGTTTAAGGGACTTCCAATTAAAAAAATATACAATCACGTTAATGGCAAGGGGGAAAGACAGTTGTTTTGAAGCAGATAAATTGGATAATTTATTCTCTGGAAGTCCCTATGTAAAAGCTTCAAACCTTCTTTTGTGCTGTCTCCATGAGCAAATTAGGTATTTAACAGCTAGCTTACTAAGTGTTAGGCACAAATGAGTTTCGCAAACATACTTAAGAACCCACATACAGTTTTCAGTAGATTTGCGATGAGCAAACTTTATTTACTGAAAGCGACAAGACTATGATTTAACTTTTACTTGAGAGTGAGTGCAATGATTTAGCTCACAAATCAGAAGCTTATTCAGGTTTTGTTCATTAATTTTTTGCATCCTTCTTCTCTATATCTCCTCAAGCTTGCGGATCATCCCCGCACAACGCCTCAGTATTTCTGCTCTAATTCACAGTTACGACCCAAGTAAATTCTCTCAAATTTATCAGTATCTAATTTCCTGTTTTTCCTCGATTCTTTTTTGCTCAGAAACTTGAATAATAAATTTATGGTAAACACCAATGGATTTCTAACTTTCTGATGTGATTACCAGACAAGTTTGGATTTATGGTTATCTAACTCCAAAAACTGGCATCAATCCTGCATCTACCCTTTAGTTTTGTAAATTCTTGATTGACACTAAATTCAAACATGACTTCTCCCATTAGCCATGAATACCTCGAAATACCACTAGTGTCTTTGTGATTTTCATTAGTGTCTTGAAAAAATTTCAGATTTATCTACAATTCCAAAGGAAGTTAGACTCATGTCTTTAGCAGGTATAAACAATCGTTCTCAACCACTACACCCTTCAAAAGCAAAAGCCACAACAAAATTACGCAATCCTATTAATTGTGGATTTTTTGTAGGTTCTTTCATTGTTCTCTCAACTTCTAGCTTGATGATTGTCTCTTCGATTGTCCCTTCAGTTACCTCTGCTATCTCATCTTCTAATGCTCATCCTACATCTATTCCCTGGATTAACAGTGCGTCTCAGTGTAAACACAGTGGCAGAACTTGGCATGAAAATAGGTGTTGGGATGACGAACATAGTCAGATGTTTTAATACTAAATGAATCACACTGCTTCATAGAGATATTTATCGCCATAGCCTAACAGATACTGACAATAATAATGCTTTGTTACGACATTTATTGCTAATATTTTTCCAGCCGATGTAGCAATTTTTACGGAGATAAAATTAGCTTAAAACTAACAAGCATTTAAAAATAATTCGAGTAATTGTTTGGCTGTGAACATCAAAATCTCTATTCTATCAACAAAACATTTTTTTATTTTGAGTTTTTAGTAAATATAAAAAACCAAAGAACCTGTAATATCAAATTTACTATTAACTAAATCAAGTAATAGTTACTAATTTTATACGCATTATTATATTATTGATAGGTACACTTTTTAAGGTAGAAGTATCGCTATCAATTAAATCACATTCATATCAACCAAAAATAGCAAGATATTCCAATTTATAACTAGCAAACTTTAGATTAATTTTTATCACAGAAAACACTGAGGTGTATTAAAAACTTCTAGGCAAAAATATTATTAATACCTTTTCTCAAATCCTCTATCTTGTTCCAGACATCTAAATAATGCTTCCTAACTATCACAGCCCTGATAATTTACACCAGACTATCGTCCGTCATCCCTTGACTGTCAACTCTGATATGCTGCTTCTGGATGTGATTGCACTGATAAATGAAGCGCAAAGTAATTTTAGGGGTTGGTCAAGCAAAAATAATAATCTATCAAATAACTTAAGTAAAGATATCAATAGTATTGCATCTCAAATTGCCAGTTGTGTGCTAGTCATTGAGAACTCGCAGTTAGTGGGAATTATCACCCAGCGAGACTTAATCAAAATCGCAGCAGAAAGAAGGAATCTGGAAAATATCAGTGTTGCTGAAGTGATGACGAGAGAATTAGTAACGCTGAAGATAGAAGATTTTAAAGATGTTTTTACTGCTTTAGATTTGCTGAGGCAGCATCGCATTTGCCATCTGCCAGTTATCGGGGAGCAAGGGGAATTGATTGGATTAGTCACACCTACGAGTCTACTGGCGGTTACTATTCAACAAGCCGGACTCTATAATTATGCGCGAGTTAAACTTGCAGAGCGCCAACGCATTGAGGCCGAATTGCGCTTGGAGCGTAATTTTATTTCTACAATTTTTAATCTTACAGATGCTTTAGTAGTTGTTTTAGATAGTCAAGGAAGAATTGTTCGCTTCAATCATACTTGTGAACAAGCTACAGGTTACGCATTTGAAGCAGCTAAAGGAAAATCTGTTTGGGATGTGCTGATGTTACCAGACATCAGTGAATGTTTGAAAGATATTTTTCAAAATTTGGCAGTCCGAGAGTTTCCCCAACGTTACGAAGCCATTTTAATTAATAAGGATAGCGATCGCCGGTTAATTTCCTGGTCAAACAAAGTCTTACTAAATAGCAATGACCAAATTCACTATATCGTCTGTACTGGTATAGATATCACAGAAAGCCGCAAAGCTCAAGAAGAACTCCAGCAGACGCGCAATTTTCTCCAGTCAATGATTAATAATCTGCCGGTTGCTGTCTTTGTCAAAGATGCCAAACCAGAAAATTTGGGGCAATTCAAACTCTGGAATCATACCTGCGAACGTTTATTTGGCATCACAGCCGGGCAAGCTATTGGCAAAACAGATTACGAATTCTTCTCCAAAGAACAAGCAGACTTGGCTCGAAAAACAGACGAACTAGCTTTTGCTAGCGGCATACCTCAAGATATAGCCGAAGAACCGATAGAAGCTCCCAAACTAGGTCGCAGAATTTTACATACCACCAAAATTCCTCTGTATGACAAAGACCAACAACCAGAATATTTGTTGTGTATTTCCGAGGACATCACAGAATACAAACAGGCAGAAAAAAATCTCCAACAAGCCAAAGAGCAATTACAAACAGTCTTAGATGCTGTACCTGGGTTTGTTTCTTGGGTCAGTGCTGATGGATATTATTTAGGTGTAAATCGCCATTTAGCTGAGACTTTTAATTTAACTACCGATGCCTTTGTTGGTCAAGAATTGGGTTTTTTGCAAAATAGCCCACAATTTACCGAGTTTATGCGTAAATTTCTAGATCGGCAAGATGCTGCCGATTCTGGTGTTGTTGATACCCAAATTAACGGTATCACACGCAAATACTTACTGATAGCGCAAAAATATCAACAAAACACGGCTGCTGTGGCTGTCGGAATCGACATTACAGAACGCAAGCAAGCAGAAATAGCTTTAGCAGAATCGGAAGCTATGTTGCGTTCTGTCTTAAAAAGTACACCCAGCATGGTAAGAGTTGTTAATGCTGAGGGTAAAATTTCTTTTATCAACCAAACTACACCGCACCTATCCCTTGAAGAAGTTGTTGGCACTAATATTGATGACTATGTGTTGCCGGAAGACTGCGAGATTCAACGTTCTGCTTTAGAACGGGTTTTTGCTCACGGAGAAGTTGTAAGTTATGAAACCCGTGCTTTAGACACTAATGCCAGTTTGAGATATTATCATTCTCAGATTGGCCCTATCTGGCACGAGCAGCAAGTTACAGGCGCTGTAATTATCACCAATGATATTAGTCAACAACAAGCGGCACTCCGAGAACGTAAACAAGCAGAAGCCGCTCTGCGGGAGAGTGAGCAGAAATTCCGGTTATTAACAGAAAATATTAAAAGTACACTTTGGATCACAGAAATTAAAAATGATCTTTCCCAAATCGTCTACGTTAGCCCTGCTTTTGAAGAAATCTGGGGCAGGTCTGTAGAAGAAGTTTATGCATCTTATGAGATATTTGTAAATTCTATACATCCTATTGATCGCCAACAGTTTATTGCTAATAAATCTCCACGAATGCAGGGTGCATTGGATGAAGAGTATCGAATTGTCCGCCCTGATGGTGCAATTCGTTGGATTCGCAGCCGTGCCTTTCCTATTAGAAATGAGCAGGGGAAAGTCTACCGCATTACTGGTATTTCTGAAGATATTACAGAACGAAAACAAACGGAAATCGCTTTACAAAGTTTAATCGAAAGTACAGCTTCAACAACAGGACAAGACTTTTTTCCAGCGTTAGTTGAGCATATTGCTTCTACTTTGGATGTCCGTCACGCTTTGGTGAGTGAGTTAATTGATGGGCAAGTCCACACTTTAGGATTGTGGTCTGATGGCCAGTTACAGCCAAATATTTCCTATAACCCAACCTCAACCCCTTGTGAAATTATCCTCAAGCGAGGATATTACTACTGTGCTTCGGGAATCTTGCAACTATTCCCAGCAGCCGAAAGATGGACAGCGATGCAAGCTGAAAGTTTAATGGGAGTAATTTTAAGTGATGATTTTGGTAACCCAATTGGCGCACTTTGCATAATTGATGACAAACGGATACCTGACCCTCATAAATTTGAAGGAATTTTAAGAGTATTTGCCGCCAGAGCATCTGCCGAACTTCAAAGACAACGAGCGCAAGAAGCTCTACAACAACTTAATCGAGATTTAGAAGCGAGAGTTGAGCAACGCACTTTAGAACTACAAGAAAGTGAAGCAGAACTGAGAGCAATTTTTAATCAAGCAGCTGTAGGTATCAAACTGGAGACTTTAGATGGGCGGTTACTCAAGGTTAATCAGCAATTGTGCGAACTTTTGGGTTACAGCCAAGAAGAACTCATGAATAAAACCTTTGAGGATCTTACTTATGCAGATGATATTAACTTTCATCAAAATAGTTTGCAAAAATTAATTTCAGGCGAGCTAGAGACATTCTCAATAGAAAAGCGGTGTTTACATAAAAATGGTCATCCGATTTGGATTAATGTGACTGTTTCGTTAATTCGAGATGTGCTTGGTAAACCTCTCTATTCTGTGGGAATAGTTAAAGATATTCGCAATCAAAAAAAAGCTGAAGAAGATTTAAAACGTCAATTTGCAGCAGTAGAAGCTGCCATTGATGGAATTGCAATTTTAAGTGGCAACATCTACACTTATGTCAATCAAGCTCATGTGGAGATGTTTGGCTATACTAATCCAGAAGAAGTCATTGGTAAGAGTTGGGCAGAAATCTACGAAGCACAAGAAGTTAATCGTTTCGAGTCCGAGATTTTTCCTACTTTAATGCAGCAGAAACATTGGAGAGGAGAAACGATCGCTAAAAGAAAAGACGGTAGCCTTTTTGAAGAAGAAGTTTCGTTAACGATTTCCGAGCAAGGGGACTTAATTTGTGTCTGTCGTGATATTAGCGATCGCAAAAAGGCCGAGGCAGATATTTGCAAAGCGTTAGCAAAAGAAAAAGAACTGAGTGAGTTAAAGTCTCGGTTTATTTCTATGACCTCTCATGAGTTCCGGACTCCTTTAGCTGTGATTGCATCTTCAGCTGGTATCTTAAAAAGTTTCAGCCATAAACTTGATGAACAACAAAAGCAAAAACATCTCCAGTGCATTCAAACTTACGTGCAGCACACTACTCAACTTTTAGATGATATTTTGCTAATTAATAAAGCTGAAGCTGGGAAATTAGCCTTTGAGCCAAATTACCTAGATTTAGTCAATTTCTGTTATACCTTAGTAGAAGAAATCCAACTAAGTTCTCCTCAGCATAATTTAGTTTTTTGTTCACAATCCCAAAATAGTCACTCCAGTGATGATATCGTCGTGGCTTGTATGGATAAAAAACTGCTGCGACAAATTTTAAGCAACTTACTTTCTAATGCTGTTAAATACTCGCCAAACAACAGTAATATTCAAATTGATCTAATAGTTCAAAACAAAAGTGCTGTTTTTCTGATTAAAGATGAAGGTATTGGCATTTCGCCAGAAGAACAGCAAAACTTGTTTGAGCCATTTTACCGAGCTAGTAATGTTGGTAATGTACCCGGTACAGGATTAGGCTTAGCAATAGTTCACAAGTGTGTAGACCTGCATAGAGGCAGAATTACTATTGCCAGCCAGGTTGGATCTGGTACAACCTTTAGAGTAGAACTACCACTGATTGTCACATCGGTGAATGAAAGTATCCCATATGTTACTCAGAAATAATTTTTGGGAAATATATACAAAGATACCTATGTGAAACTAAGTCGGAGTAGCTAAAGGCTTAACTTTGCAAGTTTTATCATAGCGTTCTTCTATATTTATGGTTATAAAGCACCTGTGTGGCTAAAAATCATTTTTTAACCAAATCCATGAATGCCAAAATATTAGTAATTGAAGATGAAATTCAAATCTGCTCCAACATCCAACAAATTTTAAGTTTGTCGGACTTTCAAACCATTTCTGCTAATAATGGCGTAGATGGATTACGTCTTGCTAAATCAGAAAAACCGGATTTGATATGTTGTGACATCATGATGCCTGATTTAGACGGTTATGGTGTCCTAAAAGCATTACGACAAGACCCCGAAACTGATTCTATCCCCGTAATTTTACTAACGGCTAAAGTAGAGCGTGGTGATTTACGTCAAGGGATGGAATTAGGAGCAGATGATTACATCACAAAACCTTTTTCTCCAGAAGAACTTTTGAAGGCAATTGAGATGCGATTAGCACGGGTAGCTAAACCAACTTTGATGAAACAAATGTATGAAAAAGAACGTCAACAAAATATCAAGTTGAAACAAGAAATTCAGGTTAAGCAGCAAAAGCTGCAAGAAAGTAAACAATTAGCAGATATGCGGAATGAGGTGCTAGAAAAACTATTACAAGATTTGAGTAATCCTCTTTCTAATATTAATATGGCAGTGCATATGCTCAAGCAGGTGCAATCAGATAAGGAGCGCGATCGCTACTTGAAAATTTTACAAGAAGAGTATGATCGGGAAATTATGCTTTTAAATGAAATGAAAAATTTACAAGCACTATTAACTCCGGAAAATGCCAAAATCTTGCAGAAATTTAATTTATTAAATCAAAGTAAATAAATAGTAGCCTATTGTTTGGGTACTCTATTTCAAGAAGTATATATTTTTTATGTTATCAGGGTTGTCATTCTATTCACCAAAACCATAATTTATCTTTTGAAATCATAGATGAACACAATTTTGATTATAGAAGACGAACCCCAAGTTCGAGAGAATATTTTGGAAATTTTACAGCTTTCTAATTTTGAAACTTTGGCAGCACCCAACGGGAAGATAGGATTAGAAATCGCTCAAACACAATTACCAGATTTAATTATCTGCGATATTATGATGCCTGAGTTAGATGGCTACAGTGTGCTGTCGGCTCTGCGTCAAAATGAAGCAACTATCAATATTCCGTTAATATTTGTGACTGCAAAAGCAGAGCGTTCAGATTTTAGACAAGGAATGGATTTTGGGGCTGATGATTATTTGACCAAACCATTTACTCCCGAAGAATTGCTGAATGCGATTACTGTGCGGCTGAATAAAAAAGCTGTGGTTGAGCGTCAATCTCAAGCAAAGCTCGATGAATTACGTATGAACATTATTCACTCATTACCACATGAAATTAATACACCTTTAAATGGCATTATTGGCATGACTCAATTATTAATTGATCATTCAGATATGATTGATGAATCTGAAGAGATTGAAATTGTAGAATCTATTTATACATCTGCAAATAGATTACAGAGATTAGCTCAAAGGTTTTTACTATATAGTAATCTAGAACTAATTGCACGCAACCCCCAAAAAATTTCTCAAATTCAAGCAGAAATTGATAATTGCCTGAGCAAGACAATTATTCATGATGTTTGTCTTAATAACGCTAAAGCAGCAAATAGAGATAAGGATTTAAAATTAGAATTAAATGAATCTCTTGTACGAATGCCACAAGAAAAATTGCTAATCATCATTGAAGAGTTGATAGATAATGCCTTAAAATTTTCGTCACCTAATAGTGAAATTAAAGTGTTGAGCCGGGTCAATGGTTATCAATATAGATTAGATATCGTTGATCATGGTAAAGGTATGACAAGTGAAGAGATTGAAAAAATTGGCGCATTGATCCAATTTAATCGTAAGCTCTATGAACAACAAGGCTCCGGCTTAGGATTAGCTATTGTGCAGCATATAGTGAAATTATATCAAGGTGAATTTACAGTTAATAGTACTCCTGGTCAAGGAACTATGATTAGTATTTCTTTACCTTGTTGATAAATGGAAAGTAGGAACATATATTTTGTCTACCCTGACTATTGTATGTTCAGTTATTGGAAATATTACGAATATTGTTTCCGGGTGAGTATATCTAGGGCTTGCTAGTTGAGCATTAATTTTTCGAGTTTAACTAATGTGTAAATATTCGAGGATGTTTACTAAATAAAAGAGTCGCCAAAGTAATCCAACTAGCTCGTTTTCAGTAGATGTTGAGTCGATGAAAGCTCCTAACATTGCTGTTAGAAGCTGAGATTTCCCCAATGCAGTTTAAAATTTTTATTATGGTGATACTGTTAACGTAAAAGTGTAATTTTCAGTATCTTCATAATCAGCGGATATCGATACTGTTAGTTTAACAATCTCAGAGACTCTTAATTAAGCGAAAAATTACTAAAATTTTAATAGCTCATATTCAAGTAAAACCACGGGAGAACTTTCAGTACAGATGTAAGTGTTTATTCTGAAGCTGATTTGGTTATTTCCCAGTATTAAGGACGAAATATATAGCAATCATACATGAGTTGTAAAAATTGAGAGGCTCAGATCCCCGACTTCTTTGAGAAGTCGGGGATCTCGTTGTTTGCAAATGATTTAGGACTGCTATATTTCTCACAAATATCAACTCCCTACTTCGCATTTATTAGTCAAGAGGTGAGAAGGGTATTTAGATATGTATATAACTAAAGACAAGCACAGAGCTTTCAACATATCCAGCAACAGCCTTGAATAATTAAGTACTCAGTATTCCAGATGATTTGTGGAGAAATTTACGTAAATTTTCTTGTATACTGCTAAATGCGTGTGTAATAACAGCAAAATAACAGCAAGTCAAAAGCGATCGCACTAATCGAGACTTTGCACTCAGATCAGCAAAAAAACTTAATATCTGTAATCTTGACAATTGTAGCTTGCTCTATCAAGCAAACAGATGTATCTTAAAAAATGTCTGCTAAATAAAGTTGTAACCAAAAAATTATGAAACACTTTTGCAGTGTGGGCTTAATTCGTTAAGAATTAAGCATTTTTTGGTTTGACTGAATAGTGTAGATAAATGGGTTAGGGAATAGTAGAAGTTGTGAAAATTCTGCTGGTAGAGGATGACTTACCAACTGCGACCGTACTAAGCGAAGTTCTAAAGGCTGAGTATTATACAGTTGAACTGGCAACAGATGGTCAAAATGGATTAGCCTTAGCAACCTTGTCGAATTTTGACTTGATGTTGTTAGACTTGCTGATGCCCAAACTTGATGGAATTAACCTTTGCCGTCAACTTCGCGCTCAGGGGATGCAAAAACCGATTCTTCTATTAACTGCCAAAGATAACAGTGCTGATGTGGTCAAAGGATTGGATGCAGGCGCAGATGATTATGTCACCAAACCATACGATATCTCAGAATTGCTAGCACGGATAAGGGCGCTGCTGCGACGGGGACAGACAGAACTCACACCTAGCTTGCTGCATTGGGAAAATTTGTGCATTAATACTGTCTCGGCAGAAGTTACCTATCAAGGCAAACTTATATCTTTAAGCCCCAAGGAATATAGCTTGCTAGGGCTGTTTTTGCGTCATCCACAGCGTGTTTTTAGCCGTAGTGAAATTATTGACCGACTTTGGTCAATAGATGCTTCACCCAGTGAAGGCGCTGTCACTAATTTGATTAAAGACTTGCGACACAAACTAAAAACGGTAGGATTGTCTGCCGAATTATTAGAAACAGTTTATGGCTTGGGGTATCGACTCAAGACTCCACCGCCAACTCAACAGACAGATACAACAGTAACAGCAAAACGGCAAACTGCGATCGCTGCTATTAATAAAGCTAGAGAACGCCACAAAGATACATTTAGCCAAAGAGTTAGTTTGCTAGAGCAAGCCGAACAAGCTTTACATCAAGGCCAATTGTCACCCGAACTACGGCAGCGAACCAGTAACGAAGCACATAAATTAGCAGGGACACTAGGCTCTTTTGGCTACATTACAGGTTCCAAGTTAGCTCAGTCCATTGAACATTTGCTGATTCAGGATAAAAATCTCACCTCAAAGGATGCTGTTCAACTATCACAACTCATTGCTCAAATTAAAGAAATAC
Organism: Nostoc sp. TH1S01; assembly: GCA_018993265.1. Taxonomy (GTDB): domain Bacteria; phylum Cyanobacteriota; class Cyanobacteriia; order Cyanobacteriales; family Nostocaceae; genus Nostoc_B. Next base: position 4,523 of record JAGKSW010000099.1, on the reverse strand, counting down.
TAACTCAACCGCCAAAACCTATAGCTATTGAACAATTTGCCCCCGTGCAACTTCCTTTAGTGCTGGCTATCAATGATGAATCTTTTACTAACCAATTGAAAACCGAAGCTGTTAATTGGGGAATGCAGATAGAAGTCGCTTTAAATTGGGAGAGTATTCAACATCAGGTTTCACAACTTCCCAAGGTGGTTTTGCTGTATTTAAATGAGCAGGCATCGATGCCAAAGAGTTTAAAATTATTGAATAAACTTAAACAACAGTTTCCCAATACACCTATTTTCGTCATAGCAGAGCAAGACAACTTGACACAGCGAGTTGCTGTGGCTCGTTTAGGCGTTCAGGGATTTCTCCCCAAACCTACTACTAAGGAAGTTTTTCAACTAATTACCCAAGTTTTACCTCAATCTCCAGCTCGTGCAGGCAAGGTGATGATTCTAGACGATGATCCAATGGTGCTGGAGATATTGAGTAATTTACTACAATCTTGGGGATTGAAAGTGCAGACATTGCAGAACCCGCAAAAATTTTGGGAAGCACTTGTTTCCACAACTCCTGACTTATTGATGATTGATTTAGAAATGCCAACATATAGTGGGATAGACTTGTGCCGGGTAGTCAGACAAGATCCTCATTGGGTAAATTTGCCAATTTTAGTAGTAACTGCCCATACAGATATAAAATCAGTTCAAAAGGTTTTGGCAGCAGGAGCCGATGATTTTATTGGTAAGCCTGTAGTGGGAACAGACTTAATCCATCGTGTCATCAGTCGGATTGATCGATATCGTGTACAGCAAAAATTCCAAAGCTAAAAGCGGAGGATGCAAAGGTGAGGCTCTCCAATCTTTTTGGGAAAAAACCAGCTAACAACAAAAAGCTAAAAATTTCCTTACGGCTGATCCTCACCGTTCCCTTTGTGTTGTTAACTGGGGGAACAACAGGTTTAGTCAGCTATATATCATTGCAAAATTCTCAGCATTCAGTAAATAGCTTGGCATATCAGCTAATGACTGAAATGAGCGATCGCATTCATTTATATTTGAGTAATTATTTAAAAACGCCACACTTAATTAATCGGCTGACTGCTCAAGCCATTGAAATCCAACAGTTAGATGTTACCAATCCTCAAAGTTTAGAACGCTATTTTTTTGGACAAATTCAAGAATTTGGTTCCAAGAGAATCCATTTTATCAATCCCCAAGGTGGACTTGTCGGAGCAGGTAACGATGAACGCGGACTGAGCATTTCCTTGACTAAAAATTTTCGCAAAGGCGAACTTTATGTATATAGCGTCGATCAGCAAGGAAAGCGGCAAAAATTATTAGTGCATCAAAACAACTATGATGGCACTCAAAGACCTTTCTATCAAACGGCAATATCAACAGGTAAACCAACTTGGACACCAATTTTTTTATATGTACCAGCTTCTAGAGGTTTAGGAATTGCTGCCAGCTACCCCATTTATAATCAAAAACAACAACTACTTGGCGTTGTCGCCAGCGATATAGACCTTGTAAGTATTAGTCAGTTTCTCAAAAAATTGCGCGTTGGGACTCACGGACAAGTGTTTATTATTGACCGTTCCGGAATGATGGTTGCGTCTTCAACTTCAGAACAACCTTTTCTGACAGCTGCTGATGGGAAACTAGACCAACAACTCAAGGTAACAGACAGTAAAGAACCCCTGATTTGTCTAGCAGGAGAGTATTTAGTTGCTCGCTTTGGTAATTTAAATCAAATTCAGACTGCACAACAACTCAAATTTGACATCAAAGGCAAAAAGCAATTTTTACTTGTGATTCCTTATAGGGAGCAATTAGGACTTGACTGGTTGATTGTGACAGTCGTGCCAGCATCTGATTTTACAGCCAAAATTGAGGCTAATACGCGTCTCACGATATTTTTTAGTTTAGGGGCTTTAATTGGAGCGATCGCTTTAGGATTGTTGTTGACTGAATTTATTGTCCGACCTATGCAAAAATTGGGTCAAACTAGTTTAGCCTTGGCAAAGGGACAATGGCATCATCATCAAGATGAAGATAGCTTGATTGCGGAAATTCAAGTGTTGCGACACTCGTTTAATTGGATGTCTCAGCAGCTAAAGCAGTCTTATGAATCTGTCAAAACTGCATTACAAGATTCCGAAGAACGCTTTACCAAAGTATTCCTAACCTGTCCGGAAGCAATGGGGATTTTTACCCTGAATGGGCACTGTTTGGATGTGAATGATGCTTTTATTGATTTATATGGTTATTCACGAGCAGAAGTTATTGGTTGCACAGTGACAACTTTTCAATCTTGGGTAAATCAGGAGGATCAGCAAAGTTATTTGCAAGATTTACTCGCAGGGAAAAAAGTTCGCAACCAAGAATTTACAGTTATGCACAAAACAGGTAAAGTTATCCCAGTCTTGATTTCAGCCGATATGATCGAGCTGCAAGGAGAACCACATATCATTGCAGTCACGAAAAATATTAGCGATGTCTACGAAGAACTGCGCTTACGCAAACTGGCAGAATTAGAACTGCGACAGCAGAAAGACCTGCGTGAGAGTATTTATAACGAATCTACTGATGCTTTGTTTTTAGTTGATCCCCAAACATTGTTAATCATTGATTGCAATCATCGAGCCGTAGAATTATTTGAGGCTGACAGTAAATTACAGTTAATTGGTATCCAAGGTCATACACTTCAGAGTCATCCATATAGTGAGGATGAATTAACAGAAATTACTACCCAAATGCAGCAACAAGGTGTTTGGAGCCAAGAAATGCAATACCTCACTTGTCAAGGAAATTTGTTTTGGGGTAATCTAGCAGCCAAGAAAGTAGCGATCGCTCATCAAGTAATTTATTTAGTCCGAGTCACAGATATTACAGAACGTAAGCGAACTGAGTTAGCTTTGCGTGAAAGTGAAGAACGATTCCGCTATGCGTTTTATGATGCTCCCATTGGTATGGCGCTGTTGGGATTAGACCAAAACTGGCTGCAAATCAATCCGATGTTATGTGAAATACTTGGCTACTCCGAGTTAGAGTTTGCCAGTTGGAATAGTTTTCAAATCATTCACCCAGAAGATATCGATAAATTTCAGCAAGGCATTCAACAAGTATCGTCTGCCGCAAATCGCAATGCTCAAATGGAGTTACGTTACTTGTATCATGGCGGACGCATTGTTTGGGGACTGACAAGCTTGTCACTGGTGAAAGATTGTCAGAATCAGCCATTGTACTATGTGCTGCAAATCCAAGATATCACCGAACAGCAAGCCATTGAGCAAATGAAAAATGAATTCATTTCCATTGTCAGCCATGAACTGCGTACCCCACTGACAGCCATCCAAGGATTTTTAGGACTGTTGAATACTGGTATTTATGACAACAAACCAGAAAAAGCTAAACGGATGCTTGGGCAAGCTTTAACAAATAGCGATCGCCTCGTACGCTTAGTAAATGATATTTTGGACTTGGAGCGTTTGTCCTCCGGACGAGTGCAACTAGTTAAAGAAGTCTGCAATGCCGCAGATTTAATGCACCGAGCCGCAGAAGGATTACAATCAATTGCCTTGGCGGCTGGCGTTACCATCTCTATTACTCCTACCACGGCTTATGTTTGGGCTGCCTCTGATTTAATTATCCAAACCTTAACTAATTTATTGAGCAACGCCATCAAATTCTCTCCTCGTGGCTTTGAGATTACTTTATCTGCCAGGGCTCAATCAGACTGGGTACTGTTTACAGTCAAAGACCAAGGTAGAGGTATTCCCAGCGATAAACTACAAACGATATTTGAACGTTTCCAGCAGGTAGATATTTCTGATGCTCGTGCTAAAGGTGGAACAGGTTTAGGCTTGGCAATTTGTCAAAGTATCATCCAACAACATGATGGTAGTATTTGGGCAGAAAGTACCCTCGGTGAAGGCAGTACATTTTATTTCACCTTGCCAATAGCAGTAAAAGAAACATGAGCAAACGCATCCTTGTTATCGATGATGAAGAATCACTTCGAGACTTAGCCTGCACATGCTTAGAAGATTTAGGCGGCTGGGAGGCGATATCCGCCCAATCAGGTCACGAAGGAATTTTACGAGCCCAAGATCATATGTTAGATGCCATTCTCCTGGATGTATCAATGCCTGACATGGATGGCTTTCAATTTTATGAGCAAATCAAAGCGAACCCGAAGACTCACGAAATTCCGATAATTCTGCTCACAGCCAAAGTCTTACCAGATGATTACAAGCGCTTTGCTCAATTGGATATAGCAGGCATCATCAATAAACCTTTTAATCCAGTACTGATATGCGAACAAATAGCTCAAATGCTTGGCTGGAGTGAGCCATGATATCTTGACACTCCCCCGACTGTTTAAATTTCGCTTCGCTCATTTAAAGGGTGATCTGATGTCCAAACTCTTATTTCTCCGAAGCTAGAACACCAATTCAGTAATCTTGAAATAACCTCTCCCCCTACCCCTCTCCTCGTAGGAGAGGGGAGTTTGGCTCCCTGACAGGTGTAGGTTTTTTA
>JAGKSW010000015.1 GCA_018993265.1 Nostoc sp. TH1S01 | reverse complement strand
ATTTTGTTATTTAGTCAGGCTCTCAAACTACCCGTATTCAAGCTCTATTGAGATGACTTTTCCAGACAAGATGCAGAAGCCAGCACTGGATTATAGCGTGTCACCGTTGGAGGTTGAGCCACTAAAACCACATTACCATTAGCATCTATCACCCACCCTTGAGCTTTAACAATTTCAGCAGGGTTACGAACAGATGTGTGACTCTGCTCGTCAATAACTACTTTCTTCTCCACACCATCAACACGATGTCCCCTCTCTGGCTTCAGTGTAATCCAATCAGCAGCTAGGGCATCGTTACTCATCAATGGCTCTCTGGGACTGGGTGCTATACCTCCACGGCCAGTCGCCACCAATGAACCCCTGGCTAGTTTTCCATCAGGGTTGCAGCCAGCAATAATCTGTTGTGCAGCATCAATTAAATTGGCAGGTAGTTCCACTATACCTTTACTGGGATCAACATCTGGCGTGTTGAGTTCTACTGTGCCACTTAAAAAAGGATTTTGCAGAGAAAAAGCTGTGATATCACTTGTTTGTAATCTACTTGGTCTTAGTTCTTCCGGGTTTGTAGTGTTTAACTCTCTTTCTAAATCTGCACGCGTGCGTGGCACAAATCCAAAAATGCTACTAGCGTTGATTGTGATTCTACCACCAGAGCCAAAGAAAGCATTAGCAGTGATATCGCTATTTTCTGAAGGAACCGCAACCACAAAACCATTAGGTGCATTAATAGTAATATTTCCGCCATCGCCACCAGTTCCTTCTGTACCTGCATTTGCAGATATTTGACTGCCACGACGCAATAGCAATACATCTCGCACGTTTAGCGTAATATTTCCGCCCCGACCAGATGTACTTCGGGCGTTAATTTCGCCTTGATTATCCAAAAGTATGGAGCCAGCCGTTACATTTATTTGCCCTGGAGTTGCTAGATTACTTGTATCTTCTGAAATATTAAAAACGTCCACATTTATTAGACCTCCATCTCGGACGATCAATTTCCCTGTATTAATGTTTACTATTCCAGCGCTTGTATTATTGAGAGTTGAAGCAGACAATCTACTAGACTGACCGCCCTCAGTTGATAATCCAGCTATCTCTACTGACTCCCAGGCTTTTATTTGTATATTACCTGCATTTCCTTGAGCCAGTATACTTTGTGGCTCTTCTATCCTCAAAGTAGCGGATACTGTTAAACGCGCACCATCTAAGATACTCAGCTTGCTTGTGTTGATGGTAATGTCGCCCCCATTTCCTTGACCAGTCGTCAGAGCCTCTAACAAACTAGGTACTATATTTTGGATGCCTATTATTTTTACGCTACCAAGTAGTTCTACTGATTCAGATGCATATACAGTCAAATTTCCTGCATTACCACCGCCAAAAGTAGAATTTTGTACTTGTGACCCATCTTGAACAATTAATTTTTCTGTTGTAATTGTTATATTTTGGCCATTTGTATTACCAAAAGTAAAACTGCGTATATCCGACCCACGTAGTCTCACTATTTTGCCTCGCACTTGAATGCTGCCTCCCATATCGCTACTACTAGTATCGACCACTGAGCGTATATCAGCACCATTACTAGTAGTTCGTGGGATGAGTTGAATGTTTTGGAAATTTTTCACACCATCATATCCCAAAGCCCAGCCTTGCTCAGTTGCTTTCAGCCTCACCAGATTATTACTAGCAACACTGCCTAGTTCAATTCGTCCTGATTCCGCCGTTAAACGCCCTCCTTTTAGGGTGATGTCACCACCTACCAGTGCTAAAGTTTTACCAGGTTTCACTTGTAAGCCAACGCTGTATTCATTATTTATTGCTTGGGATTGATTGGTAATGGAAGCCGCACTTGTACTAAATTGCAAACCAATGGGAATACTTACCCTCAGCAGAGATGTGGTTTGTGGTTCTGTGGCACTAAATTTTGTCCCATCGGCAAAGTTGACACTGCTTGCCGTACTCGCTAAAAATGAACCACCGATTTGTAAAGATGCATTGGGGCCAAAAATAATTCCGTTAGGATTGATGAGAAATAGATTTGCTGTATGATTTGCTTTGATAGTACCTTGAATATTAGAAATAGAATTACCTGTTACTCTAGTAATAATATTCTGAATATTATGTGGATTATTAAAGTAAGCTGTCTGATCACGAAGAACAGAAAAATGTTCAAAACTGTGAAATAGATTGCCGTTAACTGGTGTTCCACCTGTAATATTTATTATTATATTGTTGGCATCTGGTTCTCTTAGAGAATTAATTGGTAGAGTATTATCTGGAATGATTTGAGCAACAGCACAGTTTGTATAAAAAAATATTGCAGTACTTGTTGCCATATCTATCATTGTAACCATACTCTTGAAATTACTCATACCACTTATTGAACTGATTATTGGTCAACTAACAAAAATTATCATATACTGTAGAGACATAGTATTCAATTTTTCTACTTTAGTAGGTAATGAATTGAATTGGTAATTTTTACTAAAAAAATAAGAAATCTTGTAAGATTGTCAATATTTATATTCTTAATTAGTAGTTTTTAATATTTTTTTTGATACTGTACAAACAATACATTGTAACATTACAAGATTATTTATAACCAAAGAGATTTCCGATTTTCAAATAAACCGGAAATCTGAGTAGCACGATTTTTAAAAATAGAATAAAATTGCTATAGTCTTTACTAAATAGTTTTATTTGATTGATTATCAATGATGAAATTTGATAGATTATGATAACTATGTCTGAGGGCAATTTCCTATAATCGTAATATAATCAAATTTCCCAGTTCCAAACCTTAATTTGCACTCTCGACCGCAAGGACAATCTTTTGAATCCGACACTGTAATTGTAGAATTAAATTCATGTTGGTTGTCAAAAAAATCTGTTTCTTTTTTCACTACGCTTGCAAAGCAAACTTCAAAATTTATTTGGTAACTATTATCATTTATGGTTTTAATGCAGCAAGAAATTTCGATTTCTTCATTTTGATGTTCTTTAAGAATTGAGCTTAATGCATCTTTCGGTAAGTTTTTCAAAATCTCTTTTTGAAGTTTTTCTAGTAGAATTTTACGACGTTCTGAAACATCTTTTTTTGAGGAATCGTGTTGTGTATAAACCATGATTGTGTTCTCTCCTGAATTTTGAGATAGAGTTGATAGAATTGTATTGAGACTGATGTTGTAACTTTGTCTGGGCTTTGTTGCCCTTTTTTGGCTCGATGGTTCTGAGATTAGAAAACAATCGGGGAGAACTAGGGGAGATTAACCTCGATCTAGAAAAAAATTTCATATTCTCTGTGCTGTGGATGATTGGAGTCAGCCTGAATTGCAATGCTTTCACTGGTTGAGTTCTAGGCTGTGGTGAGTGGGAAAGCTACCTTGTCTTAGCCAAAAAGATTCAGGTAAACGAGACTTTATGAATTTTTCTTGCACCGGAACGGTCTTTCTTGTAATTAAAAGGTAAGTGCTGGGTGTATGGGTTCTCCTTGCGCCTGAGTCATGAGGATAGCTGCTCTTAATTTAAACTTATTGTTTTATTAAAAATATTTATGCGTCCCCGCCGTGCAATCATTGAAATTTTCTCTACTTTCGCTGAACTAGAAAACGATAAGTTTAGCAAATGGGTGACAGATATAAGGTTGCGCCGCAGTATGGAAAATTGTCGGCAAAGCTCATTAGAAGCAGGAAATTTGCTAGAGGATGTAGGTGCAGAACATTTTTGGTCACTTTATTGGTACCGAATATGGCGGTTAAAATCTCAATCAAGCAACCTTGCTAAACAACATTTATCAGCTTACTTACAGGAAACTTGCTATTGGGCGGCGGAAAAAATACTAGCTCGATTTACGATCAACCAGTACGGTTTGGCTGATTATTTTCAAATGGGCATTGCAGAAATTGAAAAAATTTTAGAAGGTTATAACCCTGAAAAAAACTCTAATTTGAAAACCTATGCGAGTATGGCATTTCCCAGTCGCTTGAAAGATATTCTCCGTCAAACTAAGGAAGCTGACATTTCCAGTAATTGGGGTTTGTTACGTAAGGTCAGTAAAAAGTTAGTTTTAGAAGCATTAGATAATGCCGGATTGTCTTGTGTGCAGATATCGCAGTATCGCTTGGCTTGGACTTGTTTTAAAATGCTGTATCTGCAAAACCAACCAGGAGGAAGTCAAAAGCTACCAGAACCAGATAATAAACTTTGGACTGATGTTGCTAATCTCTACAACAGTGAACGTTACACTCAAATCAATCCTCCAGGTTCAGAGTGTAGTCCGGAGATAATTCAACAATGGCTGAGTCAAACTGCTATTTATGTACGTGCTTATCTTTATCCCAGTGTCGCTTCTCTAAATCGATATAACTCAGAGGAAGATTCCAACCAAGAGTTTGATATTAAAGATGGATCATCGGAATCATTAATCACAACAATTATTGACCAAGAAGAAGCGCAAGAACGCAAAAATAAACTTTTGCAGATGAATCAAGTATTGCTGTCAGCATTTGAGCAGCTTGAGACTCAATCTCAAATTATTTTTGAGCTTTACTACCAACAGGGAATGACTCAGCAGCAAATTATCCAAAAGTTGAAGATTAGCCAACCTACTATTTCTCGACGCTTACTCAAAGGAAGAGAGTCATTGCTGGAAGCTTTAATTAATTGGAGTCAACAAAGCGAGAATATTTCTGTAAATTGCAACCAAATAAAAGATATGAGTGCAGCTTTAGAAGAATGGTTGAGAATTAATTATGCTCAATCTGGCTTAAAAGCTCCATCAGCTTGAGGTATCAAAAATGACTTTTATTTTCGCAGAACCAACGGAATTATGGTTAGAGGTAGCGCCATCGGTGCGATCGCAGTGTTGGCAAAAAAGCCGGATTTACAGCACTCCTGACAGTCGTTGGTGTGCTTATCTTAATCAACTATGCCTAGATGTTTTTTTAAATTGTCTAAAAAACGAATATATACCCAATGGCGAAGCTTGGTATAGCAGTGCTGCAACACGAAGTTTTTGGGAATTTGTCAATGGAACAGTTATTTTTTGCGGTCAGCAAAAAATCATGCTCATTCCTAGTGAGGCGATTGACGATCAGGAATTAGAAGTACCCCAAGAATGGGTAGATATTCCGAGTTGGGCAGCAGATTATTATTTAGCGGTACAAGTTACCGATAATGAAGAGTGGGTGAGAGTTTGGGGTTACACAACTCACGCAGAATTAAAATTGCAAGGAAAGTATGACCCCGTTGACCGTACCTACTGTTTAGATACACAGCAGATTACAAAAGATATGAGTGCTTTCTTTTTGACTTACCAATATTGTCAAGAAGCACAAACCAAACAAGCGATCGCGCCCTTACCAGAATTATCTGCGACTATAGCAGGAAATCTGATTCCAAGGCTAGGTAGTCCTGCGGTAACATTTGCTAGACTGGCTGTGCCGTTTGCAGTTTGGGGAAAACTGCTAGAAAACGAACAGTGGCGACAACAGCTATATCAACATCGACAAGGACAAGGCATAATCAACCTTAGCCAATGGTTAAACGGTGTGTTTTCGCCAACTTGGCAAGCTGTGGGTTCATTTTTGGCGGCGAACAGTAATCATGCTTGGGGATTGAGAAATAATTTTGGCATGAAAGATGCCACAGTGAGGCGGGCTAAACTGATTGATTTAGGAATGCAACTCAAATCAACTACCCTAGTCTTATTAATTGCTTTAATTCCTGATGTTAACAAGCAACTTATTAGTGTGCGTGTACAATTGCATCCAGAAGGAAAAGAATTTTATTTACCCGCAAATATTAAATTGGCTTTGCTTTCTGAGTCTGGTGAGATTCTTCAACAAGTTCAAGCTAGAAGTCAGGATAATTTTGTGCAATTACTCCGCTTTGATGTGGCAGTAGGAGAACAATTTAAAATTCAAGTTGCATTAAATAACTTTCAAATAACAGAAAATTTTATAGTTTAATGTATTTTATTTATTACTGTTTCAAGAGATAATATGTAATATTTCGCTGCAATTAACAAACTAGCAATAACAAACGTACTAATGGATAAACTAGTCGTCTTTAGCTTTTTGGCAGGCGATCTAAACCAAGGATTTCCCGTAGTTACTGCTCAAATTTGGGATGGTAGTAAGCCGTACCCGATAAAATTGACTAGTAGTTTGCCACCTGTGCCGGAGCTTGCTGAACTTTATCGTCGATGGCGGCTGCTTTACGAAGCCCTACATCAACGTTTAGGCTGGCGATCGCGGATGGAAATTCATACACAAGATATTACTAATATTTCGGTCAGCGAATTTGGTGAAGTATGTCAAAAACTCCAAGCATCTATTAATAATTGGTTAAACTCAGACTTATTTCAAAATTTAGTACAACAGTTACGTACACGACTTAATAAAGATGATGCAATTAGAGTAATTTTTGAAACTAATATTCCTTTACTTCAGCGGCTTCCCTGGCATTTATGGAATTTTTTTGATGATTATCGCTTTGCAGAAGTAGCATTAAGTCCCCATGAGTATGAATCTCCACAAACTCAACCGCAAGTATCTACAGGTAAAGTCAAAATTCTGGCAATATTAGGTAACAGTAATGGGATTAATATTGATCAAGACCGGAATTTACTACAAGGATTGAAAGATGCTGAAACAAAGTTTTTAGTTGAACCAACCCGCAGAGAAGTTGATCAGTATTTGTGGAATCATAATTGGGATATTTTATTTTTCGCTGGCCACAGTTCCAGTCAAGCTGATGGCGAGACAGGAAAAATTTATATTAACCAAACTGAGAGTTTAGCCATTCCCCAATTAAAGAATGCTTTGCAACATGCCATCTCACATGGTTTAAAAATTGCTATCTTTAATTCCTGTGATGGTATAGGTTTAGCACGAAATTTAGCAGATTTAAACATTCCTCAAGTTATTTTCATGCGCGAACCAGTACCAGATTTAGTAGCACAAGAATTTTTAAAAAACTTTTTGGTTGCTTTTGCTGGTGGTAAGCTTTTTTATTCCGCCGTGCGAGAAGCGAGAGAAAGGCTACAAGGTTGGGAAAACGAATTTCCTTGTGCTAGTTGGCTACCAGTTATCTGTCAAAACCCCACTACCACACCTGCAACTTGGCAACAATTATGCGGAATCTCTCATCATACTCATCCTAAATTTTATCATAATTTACAGGGATTTATTACTATATTATGCCTGACTAGTATTGTCACTGTATTAACTCTGGGATTAAGATATTTAGGAATTTGGCAGATACAAGAATTACAAGCATTTGACTATTTATTGAAATTACGTCCTCAAGAAGAACAGGACTTAAGATTGCTTGTTGTTGAAATAAATGAAAAAGATATTCAAAGTTTTGTAGAACCAACAAGAGGATTAAAATCTATTTCTGACTCTTATCTGGCAAAATTATTAAATAAAATACAAAATTATCAGCCTCGAATTATTGGGATAGATATCTACCGCGATATTCTAGACTCATCTAATAAATTCAAACAATTTGACTTGAAAACGCAGTTAAATCAAGAGAATGTAGTTGTTATTTGTAAAGGTAAAGATAGCCAATACGACCCCCAAGGTATTAAGCCGCCTCCGGGAATTCCTGTTGAGCGTCAAGGCTTTACTGATGCAGTGCGTGACCCTGATGGTATCGTTCGTCGTCAAATATTAATGATGAAACAAGAGCCTTCTTCTGTTTGCGCTACTCCTTTTTCTCTGAGCTTACAACTAGCTGCACGCTATTTATTTTTAGAAGGTATTGAACACGAGTTTACTGAGGATGCTGTAATTTTTAAAGCTCATCAGAAAGTGACAAAATTGTCAAGATTAAAAGCTGGGAATAGTGGAGCTTATCAACAAAATCTAAGTTTAGGTGGCATTCAAACACTAATTAATTATCGCAACGCCAATTTTGAAAAAGTTAGTATTGAGGATGTCTTTCAAGGTCGAGTTAAACCTGATGCCATTAAAGATAAGGTGATTTTAATTGGAGTAACAGCCCAAAGCTTAAGAGATACTTTTCCGACACCTTATAGTGTTTCACAGCAACCTTATCAAGAAACACCAGGAGTGTTAATTCAAGCCCACATGACCAGTCAAATTATTAGTGCGGTTTTAGATAAACGTCCTATATTTTGGGTACTGCCTTATTGGGGAGAGATTCTCTGGATATGGGGTTGGACTTTGGTGAGTAGTTTGGTAGTTTGGCAGATGCGATCGCATTTAGTCAAAATAGGCTCAATCGGAATTATCATCATAGTTTTATATGGAGCTTGTACTGTGATGTTATTGATACCAGGAGCATGGCTGCCTTTGCTACCGTCAACTTTTGCTGTCATACTTACCAATGCAATAATTATATTTTTGAGAGAAAAAATATAATTTATTCCTGTAAAAATCGATAATAATTAAAAAAGCTGATTAATTTCTTATTTTCTGTAATCTACTCAAAAAATCCAAGCTGATACTAAGTCGCTTTTAGAAATAGTATTCTTACTTCCTACTCCCACCACAGGCTACTATCTTTAACGGCAATTTGGTATAAATACTATAAAAAAGGCAAGTTTTAGATGCAGTCTAAATCCCATCCAAAACTTACCTTTTTTTCATTAGTTGTCTTGACTAATTAGCAATTATGGTGTGTCAGCTAATTTGCCACTAATAATTAATGTACCAGTGCTGCCACCAAGAATTCCTCCCTGGAAAGTCCCCATCCCAACCAAAGTTAACTCTCTGGTAGCTGGATTAAATGGGGAACCTTTGAGATTGCCCAGGGAACCAGTTCCCAGAACTAAATCTAGGTTGGAGTCTTCCTCGAAAAGGGGAAAGTCAATACTGTGATCAAATCGCAGTGTTAAACCCAAGCTCATAGAGCCATTACTATGACTAAATGAGCCACCCCCTCCGCTGATTTTCTTCACAGTAGTAACGTTCTTACCAATAGGAGTATCAAAAGGGTCAGTTACAATATTGGGAAAACTGGTGATTTGGACACTTCTTAAAGTAGTTTTGCCGGCGCTGAAAAATAATCCCAATGTGATTGAGTTAATAAATGGCCCAGGGGCAGAAGGGTAAGAAGTTGTTAACTTACTAGTGCCAGTGAAGGTAGTTAATAATGGCGGAACATTTTCAATTCCAAGACACGCATCAAGTTCGTTTCTTTTCAAACTAATTTGCTTATTCAGTTGTTTTATTTGACTAATAATTGCAGGTTTCTGATTGGGACTAGCTGTATCTAACTCATCTTGCAAATCTGTACGTTCTGCCACAAGAGCTTCGAGTTCTTGTTTAATATCTATACAAACCATTGATTTATCCTCAAAAAATAAATTTAGTTAGCGAAAAGGCGAAATATTCAAAATATATTCTCAGGGTTAGCTAAGAATGGGCTTCCTTTCCGCTCCTGATAGTTTTAAAATTAAAAGACAATCGAGAATAACTAGGGGAAAAAAAGTACAATTTGAGAAAAGCTGGTTATAGCATCCCTAAATCATTTGTAAACAAACGAGATCCCCGACTTCTCAAAGAAGTCGGGGATCTGAGTCTCTCAATTTTTACAAATCACGTAGGATTGCTATATGTTATCGCAATGATGAATATTATCTCTGAACTTATACAAGTTTTCAGGCTTAAAAACGTATTATGGTGAAGTTAATAATCTTCTTTTTAGTTGGGTTATATCTCAGCTTTATACCTATAAGTTTTGCTAAACAACCAACTACCAATATTTCCCTTATTCAATCTTATAGTACAGCACCAGAACAGTTGATTGAGCAGGGAGAAACTTTTTATCGTAGTGGAAGTATTACAGAAGCAATTAAAGTTTTACAACAAGCTATCCGTAGCTATGAATCACAGAAAGATTATATTCGCCAAGCAGCGAGTTTAAGTAATTTAGCATTAGCATATCAGCAACTCGGAGAATTAGAAGATGCTGAAAATACTATTAATAGGAGCTTAAGTTTATTGGGTTGGGATATCAAAAATCAAAAATTAAAAGTCAGTAACCAAAACTCAGAATTTCTGAAAATTTTGGCACAAAGTTTAGATATTCAAGCAGGACTGCAACTAACATTAGGCAAGACAGAATTATCTTTTGCCACTTACCAACAAGCAGAAAAATTCTGGCATCAACTTGGCAATCACCTTGGCATAACTCGCAGTAAAATCAACCAATCTCAAGCATTACGAGTCTCTGGTTTTTATCGTCGGGCATTGAACATCTTACAAGATGCAAACAAACACTTGCAAAATCAACCTGAGTCGCCAATTAAAGTATCAGCTTTGCGTTCTTTGGGCAATGCACTGCAACTATCAGGTGATTTTGAAAAGTCTCAGGAAATTCTAGAAGAAGCTATCAAGATGGCTGAAAAGCTGCAATTACCTGAAGATTTGAGTAATGGAGAGTTGAGCTTGGGTAATATGCTGAGAGCCAAAGGTGATTTTGAAGGTGCGATCGCTCATTATCAAAAAGCTGTTGAAGTTGCAACTAATTCTCTCACTAAAGTCCAAGCCCAAATCAATCAATTTAGTTTGCTGATAGAGCTAAACAAAATAGCAGAGGCTAAAGCGCTCAATCCTATTATTCAAGCGCAACTAGCGAGTTTACCTATAAATCGTCTGAGCATTTATGCCAAGATTAATTTTGCTCGTAATAGCAGACATATCAGCAATCTTCAAGATGTGGCGCGGATATTAGCAGAAAGTTTACAGCAAGCACAAAGCATTAATGATAAGCGATCGCAATCCTACTCTCTTGGGACTTTAGGAGAAGTTTATGAACAAACTCAGCAATGGTCAGAAGCTGAGAAATTAACTCAAAAGGCATTATTTATTGCTCAAGAAATAGAAGCGTCAGACATAGTTTATATTTGGCAGTGGCAATTGGGAAGGCTATTGAGGAAACAAGGAAATGTCAGGGAGGCGATCGCAGCTTATGATCTGGCTATCTCGACACTAAAATTTCTCCGTAGTGATTTAGTTGCTGTTAACCGCGATGTGCAATTTAATTTCCGCGATAGTGTTGAACCCATATACCGTGAGTCGGTTGAACTGCTGTTTCAAGAAGGTAAACCAGACTTAGACAAAGTTCGCCAGCGCATTGAAGCATTGCAAGTCGCCGAGTTAGACAACTTTTTCCGTGAAGCTTGCTTAAATAACCAATTTGTTATCCTTGACAAAGTTGTTGATCAAGATAATCCTAACACCGCTATTTTCTATCCAATTATCCTGAAAAATCGCTTAGAAGTAATTGTCAAACTGCCGAACAAACCTCTGATACATAAAACTGTGATAGCCAGTAGCGAAGAAGTTGAACAAGCGATTATGCAATTGCGTCAAGATATTGTTCAACCTGACAAGACGAAAAAAGTTAAACAACTCTCCCAAAAACTTTATAACTGGTTAATTAAAGCATCTGAAGCTGATTTAAAAAATAGTGATGTTAATACTTTAGTATTTATTCCCGATGGACTGTTGCGTAATATTCCAATGGCTGTTTTATATGATGGCGAAAAGTACTTAATTGAAAAATATGCGATCGCTCTCAGTCCTGGATTACAAATATTTACTCCCACATCTTTAACTCCAGCCAATTTCACTGCACTCATAGGAGGACTTTCAGAAATACCTAAAAATGAAATATTTGCCCCTCTACCAAATGTTGAGACTGAAATTAAGCAAATTCAAGAATTAGGTATTAAGACAACCACACTTTTAAATGAAAACTTTATTAGCACAAAATTAGGCAAAATAATCAATGACCAACCCTACCGAATAGTCCACCTAGCCACACATGGAAAATTTAGTTCTAAAGCTACAGAGACTTTTATTTTAGCTTATGACAAACGTATCTATGTTACTGAACTAGATGTCCTACTTAAAAATCGGAGTGCAAAACTTACTGAACCAGTAGAATTATTAGTGTTAAGTGCCTGCGAAACAGCAACTGGAGATAACCGTGCCACATTAGGTTTAGCTGGAGTTGCTATTAAAGCTGGGGCGCGGAGTACCTTAGCTTCACTATGGAATATTAATGATGACTCTACTGCTTTTTTAATCAATGAATTTTACAAGCAATTAATTAGTGGTAAATCGACAAAAGCAGAAGCTTTACGCCAAGCTCAAATCAAAATGCTAAAAGATAATATTTACAGTCGTCCTGCTCAATGGTCTCCTTATGTAATTGTTGGTAATTGGTTATGATTAATGAGAAATGGGCAAATCAATTTACCTCAAAAAACTGTAAAAAACACACATAATAAAAAATAGGAGAAGAAAACAGGTTCTAGCGATGTTATCTCTCCTATGATCAGCCCATACTCTCAAATTTATATTTGCCGTTAGCTAAATTTTTCAGAGATGGGACATCCAAGTTCAAGTTTTTTAAAACTTGTAGGTAAACCTTAGTTTTCCAGCAAAAGCTTTTGTCAAGGTTAAGGTGTGTTACTTTCACCGATTACAAAAACAACATTCGGATCTTTAGGAACAGCAGATTGGCCAAAGCCCTTTAAACCAAATGCCTCTACAGTTCCATAATTTCCACGTTTCCACAAGAGTACTAATGGATTTGTTTTTGCTGTAATGTAACCTTGTCCTCCTGCTTTTAAATATGTCTGTCCTGCTGCTATAGCCTTGAGCCAATCGTTATTATTGTATGACCTTAATGTTACGTCCCGATTTAATTTATTTAGAACTCGCACATATCCTTCCTGCGGAGGGTTTAAGTCTTGATAGACTTTTAGAACATCTTTTGCTAAATTTACACCAGCTTTAACGGCTTCAAGTTCTGGTGGTACCTGGGCAATTTCTATTCCTCGAAATTCATTGCTAGTTGCCTCTATACTACTACCATTATGATTTGAACTATATAATGGTGAAGCATAACTTGGAGCCGAGAAAGACAAGGCTAATACTACTGTTGCTAGTACCAGTATTACTTTTCTTTTTATAGCAACCTTCAATTTCAAAAAATTATTTCGCATACCAGATAGCACATACTCAGTAGAAGCAGTTTGTTGGAGCTTTTTAGTTTTCATAATTTTTCCTTCCTTGTTAGGTAGGTTATTGGGATAATTCAATAAATACTAATAAATCGGGAAAAAGTAGGGGAAAATTCCAATTTCAACAAACTTCTTCTACAACTGCACTCTTGCAGTAGGGCTAATTCATTCTTAGAGGTTGTTTGAAAATTAGGGGTCTTTTGTCAGAAAACTTACAAGGTTTAAGCTGAAAGATTAAAGACATGAGTACCTTGTGAGCAAATGACTAAAGCATATTCTAATGACATGGAAGCAGTAGGAATTAATTACAGACCTATTTCCATATCCCGCCTAGAACTAAAGTTCCAGGCTCATAGCCAAAGTCCACTCAAGTGGACTGGAACAAATTTTTTTTGAGTCCTCTTGAGATGACTAGATGCTTTGAGACTCGAAATTGATTCCGCGGCGCGACAGATGCGCTCAACCCAGATTTGTGTGTACATGGTAGCCAATGTCTTGGGCAGGGTGCCGTAAGGTGGGGTGATTTTATTATGGGTAATTAGGCGGATATCATATAATTCATTCAGTATATTTACTGGCTGCTATTTCTTACTGTTCTTAGCCACAACTGACTATCTATAGTCATTCCTCAGCAATTTTACCGGATTAACAATCAACTTTTAAAAATCAAAAAAATAATCTGGTAATTATACTATGTTTTTCTCTATAGATAGTTGTAATTTTATAGGGGTAACAGATGGACTAAAGGAAATTTCAGTCATGGACTTGTCAAATAAATCTTACGGAAATAACAGCTTATTAAACCAGCTACGGAATCAGCTTGATGTTGTAGAAATACGTGATGATAAACTTGCCAGACTATTGTGTAAAATTATTCCTTCTCATTGTCCCTTTGAAAGAACTGTCTCAATATTGGGACGTACACTTTTTCACATTCCACCTTTGTGCAAGTTAAATCCTCTTTATGAACAAGTAGTTAGTCTGCGTTTTAAGTGTTTGATGTATCTAGCCGATGAATGTGGTGAAGATGTGACAAAATACTGTTAGAGCAAGGCTATGATACAAGCAATGGCAATTATTACTTGAGAACATTTAATTGTGCTAAAAGGATGAAAGTCATCCAGTAGAATAATGATTTTTCAAACTCTCATGTTTTAAAAGTTTGAAGTGAGATGATTAACTGGAATCAATATGATTACTTTTTAGTACTTGATTTAGAAGCAACTTGTTGTGACAAAGGAACTATCAAACGGCGGGAGATGGAAATCATCGAAATTGGAGCCGTCATGGTTGAGGCTCAAAATTTAACCAGCATTGATGAATTTCAAACGTTTATTAAGCCTGTTCGCTATCCGATACTCACTGACTTCTGTAAATCATTGACATCGATTACTCAGACCCAGATTGATCAAGCTCCTGGATATCCTGAAGCGATCGCTATACTGCAAAAATGGTTATCTAATTATCCCAATGCTGTATTCGGTTCTTGGGGAGACTATGATCGTAACCAGTTTAAACAAGACAGTAAATTTCATCATCTTCCCTTTCCGATTGCTTATCCTCACATAAATCTCAAACAACAGTTTAGTGACAGCCAAGGCTTATCCAAACGATACGTTATGGCAGAAGCATTACAACTCGTAAATATAGAATTACAAGGAACGCATCATCGTGGTATTGATGATGCTAGAAATATTGCTAAACTTTTGCCTTGGATTCTGAACCGACAAAAGTTGTCGTAAGTAGCGCCCAATTTATCTTTAGCTACTACCAAAAATATTGATTTTCTATCACTGTGGTTTGGCGGGTGGATGAGTCGTATTTGAGGAGATATTCACGGGCGATCGCTTCATTTTTCCGCAGGGTTTCGACTTCTTTTTTACCAATTTCCGTATCAGTAGATAGCAGAATTACTTGATGGCTAGCGGCGGGGAAGTATTTTTCTACTAGGTTTTGGCGGTGTGAGGAGTCGAGTCTACCAAGGGGTGTGTCAATGGCGACTGGTAAGCGCAAGCCAGAGACTTTGGCTAGTCCCCAGAGGAAGGCGATCGCCAGTAACTGCTTCTCTCCAGCCGAAAGGCGATGTTTTGGGACTGGTTTACCATCGAAATCGAACAGCGACAAGGCAAAGGTTTTAGTATCAATAGCGATGCGAAATACTAAATCTGATTTGTGCAGTAAATAGAGAAAACAATTCTTAACCTCTTCCTCTAATTTATTTAACTTCCTCAGCGTTAATTTTTCTCGAAAAACCTTCAGAGTTTCTTGAACTTTAGAGGCAGAAGTAATGATATGTTCTCTATTTTTATGTTTTATACTTTTGTCAGTATAATCGTTTAATTCTTTTTTCGTTATTTCAATTGCATCCGTTAACGCTGCTAATTTCTGCCTTGTTGTTTCATACTTTGCTTTAGCTTGTACAACTTCTTTTTGTGAATTTTCTACAGCATCCCGCAGCTTTTTATAAGCTTCCGGTTCTGCTGCTGTCTGCACTTGTCTTTCCAATGTAATAATTTCTTCTTCCAGACTTCTCAAATTAACTAAATGCTGTTTTGCAATATTAC
Organism: Nostoc sp. TH1S01; assembly: GCA_018993265.1. Classification (GTDB taxonomy): domain Bacteria; phylum Cyanobacteriota; class Cyanobacteriia; order Cyanobacteriales; family Nostocaceae; genus Nostoc_B. The sequence continues at coordinate 110,989 of JAGKSW010000015.1, read as the reverse complement.
GCGCATTTTGCAAATGATATCTCACATTATCTAGTTGACTCAAGCTTTCCTCATCAGCTAATAGCCAAGGTGCTTCAGACTGGAGTGAATTTGCATATAAATTATCAACATCTTCAGCTAAGAAAGCTTGAATTTTATCAACTTGGTTAGCAGCAATGGTTAACTGACTTAACCATTCAATTAAACGTTTATCACGTTCAAGTAAAACATCTCTCGCAAGTTGCACCTGTTGATTACGAAATTCACTTGCGCCCTGTGTTTGTACCTGACTCAATAAATTAGGAATTAGGGCTAAAGGTAAAATATCCGCAGCTAATTCACATAACGAATGTCGAATTGCTTCTAATGCAGTAGTTTTTTCCTTTTGTTTCTCTTCTAACTGGCTGCGTTCTGCGGCAATTTTCCCACCTTCAGATACAAATTTATCTAAAGCTTCTCGCTGAATAGTTTCTAATTCTTCGACTTGATTCTTTAAATTAGCTAAATCTTCTTCTGTTACTTGATAATCTTCTTGCTGTTTTAATAACCTTTTTTCAATATCTTCGAGATTAGCTAAATCTTTAGTATCAGCCATCTCTTTACGCTTGCGGGTGATTAAAACATCTAAATCAACTGCTAATTTATCAGCCAATTCTAGACCTAACAGCCCACGAATAGCTTCAATAACAATTGGTGGTGGCGTTTCTTGTTCTGCTAGTTCTTTAACTTGTTCGCCATCAAATAAAAATAAATTAGAAATTCCTAAAGGTAGTAAATTTTCTATATAGTCGTCCCAAATATTTACCAGATAATCAACAGGCCAAGTATCATCATCACCTAAAATTCCCAAAGCATCTTTACCATCTTTAGAATTTTTTTCCCAAGTTCTTACAATTCGATATTTTACTGGGTGATCATCTTCAATATGTTCAAATAGTAACTCAATCCGGGTCTTTTCAGCAGGAGTAGCTTTACTATTAACACATTGATTTAAAAAATCACTATAGCTCAAATTACCGCGCGTCGAACATTGAGCGCGTTGTCCATATAATGCCAGCCGAATAGCATCCATAAGAGTAGTCTTTCCACCGCCATTCATACCACCTAATAAAAGAATCGGGCGGGGATTTTCTTCAATTCTTGGGTCAAGATTAATTACTTGTCTGCCAGAATAAGGGCCAAAATTTTGTAATACAAGTTCTAAAAATATCATTTGTCGTTATAGATAAAATATCGGCATCGGTCGAGATAGGATTTTTAGAATAAATCATTCCGGGCGAATGGAATTCGCGGCTACACAGGCGAAGTCCGCCTACGCGGACTAAGATAAGATAAAATGTATTTTTCTTAACCCGCGCAGGCGGGTTTTGTTTGTATAGCCGCGATTTCTAATCGCCCTTTATATCGACAGGTAAGGTTAACTCCCATGCAGAAATAATTGATTTTTGTTGATGATGAACAGCTTGATTCCTAATATAGTGAGCAACATTATCAATCGCATCATAACTAACTGTAAAAGCCGCATAACTACCTTGCCATTTGAAAAAGCCTCCTGGTTTAATTTCGTGATTTATAAAATGTGAAGAACTACCTTTAATCTGCTTAATTAAATCAGACACGCTGATAGTCACCGGGAAACCTGTTAATAGATGAATATGGTCTTCAATACCACCTATAGCAATTACAGTACATTTTAATTGTTCACATTCTTTGAGAATTGCTGCATAAACTAACTTTTGAATATCAGGTGTGATCAGAGGTAATCTATCCCACGTTGCCCAAACGTAATGTAAATATAACTGCGTAAAATTTGCTCTCATTTTTTTGAAACCCGCGCAGGCGGGTTTTGTCTGTGTAGCCGCGAATTCTATTCGCCCCGTATTTTTTAACTTAATTTGTCAGAATCTGCCTTGTTAAAATACTCATAACTTCGCCAGGGTTAGAACTAGGTAATAAAGGACTCCACTCGTTAACTTGGGCGAAACCCAGTTTGTATAAAGTCAAAATTGTATTGTGGACACCTTTTTTAGAACCATAAATTACAACTTTTACAGACTCTCTATCGGGTGTTGTTTGTGTAGAGTCGTTGGTGGAAGCAAGCGGCGTGGTGGTTTGACAAGTATCCTCTAGAAAGCTTTTAGTCATTGGAATTTACCTGTTTGTTGGTAAGTTGTGATGTTACCTATCGGCAACAAAACTATCTTACACCTTTAGTTACCGATGGGTAACATTTACTCTGTTAGAAGCCTTTGACACAATCAAAGGCATGGGAAAAGCAGGTAAAGCACTTAAACAGGTGTTAGAAACATACAGCATCAGCCAAAACAAGTTAGCAGTCACAATGGGAACAGGACGGCCAAACGTTCACCGATGGGTGAATGAAATTAGAGATCCTGTTGCTGATACGCTGTTAGAAATTCGTGATGCACTCAGAAAAATTAATCCAGCCGCAGCAGAAGAGTTTATCCGGCTGTACTTAGGAGATGCTAGTGATGACCAGCAAGTTTAAGCCTTTGTCTGTTTCTTTTTAAATTTCATATTTGCCCAAGTCTTTGCATTGTCAGCAGGTTTTGGAGTATTTGCGGTGTCAATTTGTGTATCGGGTGTACTTGCTTGTGCCTCTGGTGCGGAAAAATCAGCTAGAGTTAGTTGCTTAACTTTTTCAATATCACCTTGTTCAACTGCTGTTTTCAAATCTCGTTTTAAATGAGCATTTCTCACCGCTTCATCTTTAGAACGAGAACTAGTAGCAAAACATTTTTCTAAGCTTTCATAAATTCCAATACGACGCGACATTTTACGAAATTGGCGTTCTGTGTCTAAAAGTTTCGCCATCAGTTCTAAGTGCATTTCATCATCTTCACAGATTTCTTCTAATACAGACCATTCATCGCTACCTAATAAGCTAAGGTCTGCACCTGGACGCGGATCTTTAAATTCCTCACCTGTGACTTCTTGATAAATGCGGGGTAGGCTATCATCAAACTCATGTTTCTCTTCTAACCAAATACGGCGAATTTCACTCAATTCTTCAAGAGAGATGAGGTTAATATCGCGCATATTTTCTGGTGCTGTTTGACGGATTTGTTTTTCTGCTACTAATAAGCGTTTTAGCCAATATTCCCGCCAGTATTTTGTATATGGCCCATAAATTGGCTCAACAGAAATTTCTCCATCTAAATTACGTTCAAACAGTTGAACTTCTCCCCAAATACGGCGAAAATCTCTTTTATCACGATCATCTCTGATATCTAATTCATTGCGAATATCTAACAAAGGCTGCATCCATTCTTTTTCTTCATCATTTTGAATCATGGCCTCCATAGATTTATCTTTATTAACAATTGTGCAAACCCAGCAGCCAAAACGAGAATCACCACAGCTAGGTGTAGAAGTATCAACAACTAGTGGACATTCATTATCTGCTGTTGCACCACGATACATAATGAACAAGTCTTTATTGCTATACTCCCAAGGATTCTCCCACTGATTAAGATAAATCCAAACTTCATCAGTACGCCAATCTTCAATAGGAAGATAAATTAGAGAGTTAGGTCTGTTAGGGTTAGCATTTATATGATCTTTTATACGCCATTCTCGATGTTTAGCCATAGTCGTAGCACGTTTAACACTTTCAGCTTTACGAGTACCTAAAACGAGAATTACTTCGCCATTAGCTTGAATGACTTCACGAATAAAGCTATCAGTTGGTTTAATCTTTAATCTATCGGTACACCAACGCATCCGATTGCGTGGGGCTGGATAACCTTTGCCTATTAAGTTTACCCAAAAAGTATCTTTAACTGCGGGATATAGCAAATGAGCTTTTATTGGCATTTCTTGTTCATTTGCGGCTAATCTCATACGTTCTAGAGATTTACGTACCCAAACAGAGACTACAGGATTTTCTACTAACGTATCAGTTGTGATGACATGAATAGGCTTAGTCCGCTTTTCTAGGGGGAGTTCAGATATCGCATTCCAAATAAGCTGTAAAGTCGCCGTACTGTCTTTGCCCCCTGAATAACCAACAACCCAAGGTATGGCATCCAAACAATACAATTCTTGAATTTCAGTGGTCAGAGCTTGGATATACTCTACCAACTCTGCTACAGTACGTGTCTGCTGACCTTTATTTTCTGGTTGTTGTGCTTCAGTCATTGCTTCCTACCTCTGGATATTTGGGCGTTACCGCTTGTTTACTCCAGTGTATGGAATGCGCGGCTTCCCAAAAAGTTTTTAAAAACGGATTTATTAGTATCTAACTTTTTGGACAATATAGCTAGGTTACAAGACTAAGTTTTTAAAAATTAATATGAGTGACATTGCATCTAACCTCACTACTGATATTGCTAAAGAGTACCTGGAGAGAGAAAACAAGGATAAACAGGTACTAGCTTTACTTCTGGAAAAATTCTTAGAGAAAAAAGACCAAATTCTGGTGCAGAAAACGGAAATGGGCGGTAGTGAAGCCTATATTGGTTCTGTGACTCTGGAATGGTTTGCTGGCCGAGTTCATTTTGCTTCTGGTTTACCTCTGCTGCAAAAAAAATATAATCCAGAGACTGATAATATTGAAATCGATGCAGATAGTATTGATGAAATTCAACAGCGTCCTATTGACTGGTCGCGTCAAGCACCTCTAGTTCAATATTTAGCTGCGAGAAAAAATCATAAGTTTCCCCCAGTTCTCGTAGTAATTAACCAGCCTTGGGTTGATAACTCAAAAGCATCTGAGTGGGACAGTGAAGAACGCGCTACAAAGTCTACTACCGATTTTACACCTCTAGATAAAGATGGTAAGGTCGGCTTACTCAATGTTTCTGAAGAAAATGTGACTATTTATGCACTAGATGGTCAACATCGGCTGATGGGAGTTCAAGGTTTAATTGAGTTAATTAAAACTGGCAAACTCCAGCGATATAAAAAAGATAAAACTGCTGATGATAGTTTTATCACAGTCTCAGATTTAATCGAGCAGTATCAAGTAGACCCTGCTTATTTGCAAAGCTTACCTAAAGAAAAAATTGGTATTGAATTTATTTGTGCAGTAAATTCTGGGGAAACTCGTAACGAAGCCAGAAGAAGAGTAAGGTCGATTTTTGTTCATGTTAATTTGATGGCTGCACCTTTAACTAAAGGTCAGTTAGCACAGTTAAATGAAGATGACGGTTTTTCTATTGTGGCGCGAAAAATTGCGGTGACTCATCCACTTTTAGAACAGCGTCCAAATCGAAACCCGCGTGTTAATTGGAATAGTGCAACTGTAGCGACAAATTCTACAGTTTTGACAACATTGCAAGCTCTACAAGATATGTCTGAGCGATATTTAGGTCAAAAATTCCCTCACTGGAAACCATTAGAAAAAGGTTTGATTCCGATGCGTCCAGAAGACGAAGAAATTGAGCAGGGAATTGCGGAATTTAAAAAGCTGTTTGATAACTTGGCTAATTTACCTAGTTACAAGATTTTGGAACATGAAGATACACCAGTTTTGCGAAGATTTAGTTTTGAAAAAGGCGGCGGCGAAGCTAATATACTTTTCCGTCCTGTAGCGCAAGTTGCGATAGCTCAAGCTTTGGGATTTTTGGTGTTTAAAAAGGGTGTTTCTCTAACCAGCATTTTCAAAAAATTGAAAAAGTTTGACCAGCAAGGTGGCTTTACTGGGATGGAATATCCTCAGTCTCTTTGGTATGGGGTTTTATATGACCCGAATAAAAAACGTGTGCAAGTTTCTGGAAAAGAATTAGCGGCTAAGTTATTAATTTACATTTTGGGTGGAATTGAAGATTCAATGGAACGCGCTGAACTTCGCAAGGCTTTAGCTAATGCTAGGACAGTAGAAAATAAAACAATTGGTTTTGATGGTGAATTTGTAGAACTCAAAGAAGTAGGACTTCCGCCTGTGTTGTAATTAGCCTTGAAATATGTTTTGACGATGCCATTGTAAGGCTTCTAGTTCTGGAAAGTATTGCTCTTTATTTGGTAACAGTAGCCTTTCACCGTGAAAATCTTTCATAGGTTTAGTATGGGGAGAGATTTCTTCTAATCCCCTACTCACAATAATTTTATATTGTTCATCAGCAGTAAACCAACCACGGTCAAAAGCCCAATGGTGATTCTTACAAAGAGCAATACCATTATGGATTCTGCTGTCATAAAATTGGGCAAATGGTTTAATGTGTGCGCCATCTACAATGTTTTGATTTGCAGCTTTAGTAACTCTAATTCCGCAAAAAGCACATTTAGAATCATATATACGAACAATTGCTTTTCTAAAAAAGGCATTTCTAATTAATGTATTTTTTAGTCTCCATTGAGGATTAATTTTAGCAACACCATCTAAATTTTGTAACTCTTTGCTTACTTCTTCTTCAGATATTTCATTTTGAAAATTTTGGTTAATTTTTATAAGGTCTTCTATGATATTTTCTTCATAGGAAAACCAACTTGACATGATTGCATCAATTAATTCTTTTCTGGCACTATCATCTTGTATTAAATTAAACAACTCATCATCTAAATACGCATAATCAATATCTTCTCTCAGTTTAGGAATTGTTTGAGGGCGACCTCCACCATATTCAGAACTATATTTGATATGCCAAAATCTACATTTATCATTTTTTAGGTGAAAAAAAGGAAGCGCAAAATCACTACCTTTAAATGAGTGAGTAGTCGTTAATTCCCAGTATTTTTTAAATGTTTCAATTAGAATATCAGAAATAATAATATGATTGTCTTTGATTATCTCTCGTGAGATTAACTCTATGATAGAAAGCAATAACACTGGTTTATTAAGTGCATCACCTTTTTTATGAGTTTTATAAACTTTTAATTGTGAAAAGCAGTTACAATAATAATCTAAATTTTTATTCATTTTTATTAGTAACTATATAGGATATTAAAATTAAATAAATTTACTTAAATCAAACTCTTCTTCATCATTATCCTGAAATCGTTCAGAACTAAGAAACAATAATATTCTTTCTGAATAGTCTACTGCTCCTCTCAGTTCTATTTGTAATATTTCAAGTCCGCCATTAGCATACTCTTCAAAAATATAATTACGAGTCTCATTATTGTTCGCCTCATTAAAGGCAAGAATCTTGATTTCTTGAGTTTCAACAATTGCTAGTAAGTTAATTACAGTATCATATCCTCTGACAATAAATTGCTCTTGTGGAATAGGCGATGGTTCGCGTTTAGAAATTTCGCCTAAAGGTACACGCTTTTTATGCTTTACGCCCAAGGCTGCTGCAAATAAAATCACATCAGCAAAGGTTTGAAAAGGCCCAGTACCACCACCAGAAGATGTTAACGCTTTTACTAAATCTGCTTTATCTTTAGCAACCCTGATTCTGCCAGTTTCAGCCATTGATTTCCATATTTACGTTGTAGCTATGATAACCGAAAGCTAAGAGCGATCGCCCTTAACTCCAACATCATTTTATACACACAAACAAAAACGCCCCCCTGAAAAGGAGAGCGTTTTTATTAGTTATTAGAGACGTTGCCAAGCAACATCTCTAGAAAATTAACCGTTGATTGCAGGAGCAGTCAAAGCAACGGGGGTAACTTCACCAGCAGCCAAGTCTAAGGGGAAGTTGTGAGCATTACGCTCGTGCATTACTTCCATACCCAAGTTAGCGCGGTTGATGATGTCAGCCCAAGTGTTGATGACGCGACCTTGGGAGTCAATCACAGATTGGTTGAAGTTGAAACCGTTCAAGTTGAACGCCATTGTGCTGATACCTAAAGCGGTAAACCAGATACCAACTACAGGCCAAGCAGCTAAGAAGAAGTGCAAGGAACGGCTGTTGTTGAAGGACGCGTATTGGAAAATCAAGCGACCGAAGTAACCGTGTGCTGCAACGATGTTGTAGGTTTCTTCTTCTTGACCGAACTTGTAACCGTAGTTTTGAGATTCGGTTTCGGTTGTTTCACGAACCAAGGAAGAAGTTACCAAAGAACCGTGCATTGCGGAGAACAAAGAACCGCCGAATACACCAGCCACACCTAACATGTGGAAGGGGTGCATCAGGATGTTGTGTTCTGCTTGGAACACGATCATGAAGTTGAAGGTACCGGAGATACCCAAAGGCATACCATCAGAGAAGGAACCTTGACCGATGGGGTAGATCAAGAATACTGCGGTAGCAGAAGCTAAAGGAGCAGAGTAAGCTACGCAGATCCAAGGACGCATACCCAAGCGGTAGGACAATTCCCACTGACGACCCATGTAGCAAGCACATCCGATCAAGAAGTGGAAAATCACCAATTGGTATGGGCCACCGTTGTACAACCACTCATCTAAGGAAGCTGCTTCCCAAATTGGGTAGAAGTGCAAACCGATAGCGTTAGAAGAAGGAACAACTGCACCAGAGATGATGTTGTTTCCGTAGATTAAAGAACCAGCAACTGGTTCACGGATACCATCGATGTCTACTGGAGGAGCAGCGATGAAAGCGATTACAAAGCAGGTGGTTGCAGCTAGCAAGGTAGGAATCATCAATACGCCGAACCAACCGACATAAATACGGTTTTCGGTGCTGGTGATCCAGTTGCAGAACCGCTCCCATACGTTAGCGTTAGAACGCTGTTGTAAGGTTGTGGTCATTGTTTTATGAGTGCAATGTTTAGTTAAATATTGAACAGGCAAATTTTTTAATGCCTGTTGAAATAAGTATACATGAATTTACTTTAATCTGATGTTTCGCTTAATATTCTGTAATATATTTTGGAAATTAACTCACTTAAATGTAAAGTTTTGGTTGATTTTTATAGCTTCCTTAAAAGCATCAAAAGCCTTGATTTGTTTGATGTATAGCAATTTCAATACCTAGTCAATTTTCTGTCCGCGATCGCCTATTTACATAGCTTTACATTTATTTACAAATAAACTTAAAATTCTCTCATAAAGAAATATGTTGCCTCTGCCACTTTATAGCAATTAAAGTGTGGTGGGCAATGTTGAAAAGTTTCTTCACGCCTGACTTTTACCTTGTGGAAGTTGCCCACCCTACAGTTATTGAGAATTCTGTATCATTATTTGTTCGCCACTTTTTCTTGATAAATAGAAGCAAATTACAAACTTTACAGGTAGCTAGTAGAAAAAGGCTGAAGTATGAAGTCTGAAGTATGAAATTAAGAAGCCCTGAGAATGAGCTTTTCAGCAATTGATAATGGGTGCTTTATTTCTGCCGACCTGTACTAGTAATTTAGATGTGTTTTGGCTTAAAAATCAAAATATATGTAAGGTAAACTGCCTTCAGGCGCTAGTAGCCAAACAATATAAAAGCATAAAGGTACGAAAACCAGCTTGATTGGCCAGTTTAACTCTAGTTTTAATCGACCATTTAAAGCGTAGACCAGCCCCATGAAAGTCGCTAAAATGCCCAACATCCAAGTTAGTTGGTAAGGGCTAATAGTTAAAGCTTCTACGTATACTTTTTGGGCGAACTGTGCGTCAGCAGTATGACCCCAAAGATGCTGAATTACTAAAGAAGAATCTTGGAGATTGGGTAAACGAAACCAAATCCAAGAAGTAAAAACCATCAACTGTGTCAACAGCCAAGCTATAACTACACCAATAGGATTTTGCCAGAAGTGGGCGAGTTTTTCGTTGTGATCGCTCAAATCATCTGTCAGGCGATGAACGGCTAAGGCAATTCCATGCAGAATACCCCAAACAAAGAAACCCCAGGCGGAACCGTGCCAAATACCTGCAATTACCATCACTATAAATAAATTCAAGCAGGTACGCATCAAACCACGGCGAGAACCACCTAAAGGAAAGTAAACATAGTTACGCAACCAATCACCTAAAGTTATATGCCAACGCCGCCAAAAATCAGCAATGCTAGTGCTGAAGTAAGGAAAATCAAAATTTTCTGGCAAAACTAAACCAAACAGCAAAGCTGTGCCACGGGCAATATCTACATAGCCATTAAAATCTAAATACAATTGCAAACCATAAGCAAAAGTCGCTAACCAAAGGTCGCCACTACCTGCGCGTTGCAAATTTCCAAAACATAAATCAACAAAAATACCTAAATTATCAGCCAAAAGTCCTTTTTTGACTGCGCCTCTAGCAATTAACCACAATGCTTCAGCGACTCTCTCGGCTGTGGGAAATTGCAGTGTGTTGAACTGAGTTGCTAAGTTGTGGTAGCGCGTAATTGGCCCGGAAATCAGTTTGGCAAAAAACAGTTTGTATGTCGCAAATTTGAGAAAATTGTCAGTAGCAGGAGCGCCGCGATAAATATCTATTAAATAAGCAATACACTCAAAGGTGAAAAATGAAATTCCCAAAGGAGCTATTACTTTAAAAGATGCTTCTGGTGAATTTGTTTGTATAGGTAAAAATAAGTTTAATATAGGTGAAATATACTTAAAACCTAGCAGTAATAAAACATTTAATATTATACCTAGCCATAATAATTTTAGACGGCGACTATTCCAATCTGCATTAGCATATTGCCATTCTTCATTAGAAATCCGCCAATCAAGATTATGCTCTCCTGGAGAAGTATTTTTACCAATTTCTCCGCCCAAGCGAAAGTTAATAAAGGTCAATGCTAATAAAAGTGGGATGTATTGAATACTCCAAGAAGCATAAAAAACAATGCTGGCAATTAATAAAATCCATAATCGCCATTTTTGTTCTGTTACAGTCCAGTAAATGCCTAATATACTTAGTAAAAATATGCCGTAGGAAATTGATATAAAGTTCATTTTTTGTCAATAGTCATTTGTCAATTGTCATTGGTCATTGGTCATGTGCCATAAGGCAGAAGGCAGGAGACAATTTATTACTCAGCACTCATACTAAGTTGTTTTTAGAAATAATATTCCTACTCCCTACTCCCACCCCAGGTTACTATCTTTGACGGCAACTTGGTGGTATCAGCACTCAGCACTTACTTTGTCGGCCAAGGAATTACTGGGTCGATCGCTAGTTTTTTTGATACTTCATAAGCGCCAAAGCGGTTAAGATGACTGGGGTCAGAAAAATAGTCATTTGTTCTTGGCCAAAGTTGGCTAAAATCCCGATAAATAAAATTAGGATTTGTTGCTAATCCAAGCATATATTGTTGAAATTCTTGCTCATATTTTTTGCGGACTGGATCTAAATATTCAGCGGTGAGAGGCATATTAATAAATACGAGAGGAATTTGCTGCGCCTGAGTGAATTTTAAAACTTCTTGAAAAGCTGTATCTTGATTACCTTCTATGTGAAATGATTTGTAGTCATTATCGTAATTACCTGTGACTCGCGGATGTTTTTGATAGTATCGAGCCGGATTGAACCGCACAGATAAAGGTAAGAAGCCATCAAAATCAACTGATTGCAGAGAAGTCTCATCGTCTGAACTTTCCGCAACAGATTCAGTTGATGAGTTTTCTTTAGAATTGCGATCGCTAATTAATGGCAAACTATCCAGTTGTTGATGTAATAAAGATTTAAACTGGTTGCGATTTTGATAGGTACTAGAAAAAGCAGATAAAATTTGATTTAACCCATTATTAATAGCTTGATAGCTTGAAATTTCCTCAGATTTTTTCTCGATTTTGGGTTTTTCTTGAGATTTTGGAGAATTTTTAGTAGCATATTCATCACCAGCAGTATTTTGGGCTTTTTCTAAGATTTTTTGATAACCCGGCGAAGAAGCGATCGCATTAAATGTGATATCGTCTCGACCACTATTAAAAGCACGGGAACCATCAGCCCAAAGAATAACTTTGGGTAATTCTGATACATCAAGGACTTGGCGAATAATAAAATCGACAACTTGGGCTGTCGCACCATTTACCCCAAAGTTGAACACATCAATATTGGGATATCCTTGTTTGGCTAAAGCTTTGGATAATGCAGCCGGGTCAACGCCACGCAAAGCCCGCGAAGAACCAATAATTAAAATATCTGGTGGACTGCCTTTAATATTTAATTGTTGGCGATACAAAGCTAATTGTTCATCTAATTGCCGCGCATTAAAACTGGGCATTTGCGATCGCGCTGCTAATAAAATTGCAGCAGATGTAGCTTTTTCTTTTAATGGTGCGGCTGCTAAATTTGTCGATTCCGGATCATCTTCATTGACCGTAAATCCAGAAGCATTGAAGGCTGAATTATTTGAACCTGATAATTTTTGCCCAGATGAATTAGTTAATAATTCCACTTTTTCTTTATGTTTTGCTGTTACAGGCGGCTTTTGTTCAGCATCAGAAACAGCCACATTATTTATATGCGGTGTACGGGGTAATGTCCGCGCCACAATTTGACCGCTAATCCAATCTGTTTGCAGTGTCAGCAATAATCCCAATGTTCCCCAAACTAATGCAACTTTGAGTCCACCTTGTAAATCGGGATCGGCGGCGGCTGACTGACCAACTTCAGTAAATATTTGTGTTCCTAACAGGAAATTTTTAACTGTCGTGCTAGCTGTAGCAATCCAATCTCGTGCTACTTCTGTGAAAAAGTTTTGGACTTCTTCTGAGGTTAAATCAGGGCGGAAAATCGGTTCTTGACCGTCTTTAACTATCAGTTCACCTACATATTCCGAAGTTGCAGCAAACTCTGGGGTTGCTTCGGGAACTAAACGTTGGCGCTGTACGAAATCCACACCATGATGCCAAACTGGTTCTTTATTTCCAGAACGGCGACCATAAACCCTTACCCCTGTGATTCCAGGCAATTTTAACTGACGAACAAACTGGGTAACTTTATTAGCTACTTGTTTCCGGTTGGGACAAACAGGCGCATCACACATAATGTGTAGCAAGTCACCTTTGTGGAGCAACAAAACACGTATTCCGCCTGTTTTTAAGCGCCATTCTAAATCAGTATTGAGTAAGCGTTCTAATAAAAAATGCAATGCAGGTTCATCGCCGTTAATGGCTAACTCTAAGGCGGAAGTCGCCAAGGCTGGATGTTGCGCCGCAGGTAAAGAAATCCAATCAATCCAAGCTGGTTGCTTTTGGGCGGTTTTTTGACCGTAAATCGTCGCGCCCAAAATGCCTTGAGGAGCGATCGCTTCTAGGTGCGATACGATAATATCCAGACATTGAGTTTTATCTGGTGCGGGTGCATCTTCTAAAGGATCAAAAGCAGGGGAGCAGAAAAGATGTAAAGTTGATTCTTTGAGTGATGCTTGGACAGTAACTTTAAATTCTAATAATACTTCTGTTAACAGCCGAGCGATCGCTTGCACATCCCCCCAACGCGCCCATTCTTTGAGCATCACTTCTGGGGGTGTTAAATCTACCCGCAGTACCCAATCATTGCTAGTTTCTCCACTGACTTGGGCGGTAATGACTGCATCTTGGTAGCCAGTCAACTTTAACAGTCGGAGTTTTTGAGCAATTGTTTCTGCTAATAAGGAAGAATCTGGACTGTAGACAGATTGACAAAAAACCCAGAGGCGATTGGTTGGCGCTTGATTTTTGTCTTTGGGTTGGTGCGGCTTGATTCGGACTTGAACTCCCACACCCAAAGAACTGAGAGTTTCACTGAGATAATGAGCGATCGCATTCGGGTCGCCGCGACGGGCTAAACTCTCATTTGATATAATGAGCGCCCCACCTGGTTTTGATGCTTCCGCGTCTTTTAGGGCTTGCTCTACCTGCTCTAAGTGCTTGTCTAATTGATTTAGATGTACCCGATGGCACCATTGGGGTCGATTTTCGCCCTTTTTTCGCCCATAAACCAATACTTGGTATATTGAGGGTTGTTCGTTATTTGTTAAGACATCTAAATCTGTTTGCTGAAGTGCGTGGAGCAAATCAGAAAGAGTGCGCCAGCGTGGAGGACACTCATTTGCTTCACAAAGGATGTGTAGGTCATTTCCCCGCAACCGGACTTTCACCCCTAAAGTGTTAATCCCTGTTGCTTGGCTTACCCATTGCACTAATATTTGCTGGCTATCTACTAATACTTTTTTCATGGGCAGTTAACTTTACAGGAAGCGAGTATTCGGGGGTATTGCCTGCGCTTGTAAACTAGAACCATAGGTCTATCACATTTTGCTGTTTTTTTTTAACACTTTTGTTACCTTCTGTGCTTGCAAAATAGGCCAAGATAGTCTTATATCGTTGCAAGTCATACAGATTTTGATTTTTGCGTTTCATTTTCCTCGTTTGCCAACCACCAAAAATTAGCAATGCCTCCTATCACCTCCCAATCTTCAACCAACCCCGGACTCAATCTGGTTTTGTTTAGCATTCCCCAATCTTTTATCCTCGAAATAGGTACAGCGTCTATACTACTGCTGCTGACCACCGAAAAGTTCACAGTAAAAGCCCTAGAATCGCTAGGGCAAGCTAGTGAAGAATTGTTTCGCGGCGATCGCTTGCCGATTCTTCCCTTTCCTCATAGCGATGAATTAACCGATAAAAGCTAAAACTTATACTTTAAAAAATAAACCGCTCATAGAAAACAATGAGCGTAAATCACAAAGTTCAAAAATGTAAACAGTAATTGGCTTTACAAGAGAAGCAAATATGGGTTCGCTTTTATACTCTGCATCACACGCTGCGAATTATTACCCTGCCTCAGAATTATTTTTACGTCGTCGTCTCCAAATAGTTGAAGAATTATGGGAGAACGTACTGCGGCAAGAATGCGGCCAGAAAATGGTAGATTTATTGCGGCAGTTGCGAGATTTGTGTTCGCCGGAAGGACAAGCGACAAACGACCAAGCCGCATCAGCCGTCAAATTGATTGAACAACTGAACATTAATGAAGCAATTCGGGCAGCGCGGGCTTTTGCGCTATATTTTCAGCTAATTAACATCATTGAGCAAGAATATGAGCAAAAGCAACAACTCACCCGCTACTCGGAAATAGACGATGCAATTACCACCAGTTCTGACACCATGTCAGATAGTACCTACTCTTCTAATAACAAAGAAGATGATGCCTTTGTGAATAAAAGTGTAGGTACAGATTTGCTGGCAAAAAGTTGGGTGGGCAAAATGCAAAACAAGCAAAAAGGCACTTTTGCCACGCTGTTTCCTTATTTATATGACTTGAATGTGCCACCCCAACAAATTCAGCGTTTAATTTCGCAGTTAGATGTGCGTTTGGTGTTCACCGCCCACCCCACAGAAATTGTCCGTCACACCATCCGCGATAAACAAAGACAAGTAGTCAATCTACTGCAACAAATAGATGCAGTCGAAAATCGCGCTGGCGGCTATCCTTGGGAATCAGCCGAGTTACGCGAAAAGTTACTAGAAGAAATTCGGCTGTGGTGGCGGACAGATGAACTCCACCAATTCAAACCCACTGTTTTAGATGAAGTAGATTATGCCCTGCACTACTTCCAAGAAGTATTATTTGATGGCATTCCCCAACTACATAAACGGTTTAAGTATGCTTTAGGTAAAACTTTTGATTGGTTAGAACCGCCGCGCAAAAACTTTTGTTCCTTTGGTTCTTGGGTAGGGTCTGATAGAGATGGAAACCCATCAGTTACGCCAGAAATTACCTGGAAGACAGCTTGCTATCAACGCAAAATGGTGCTGGAACGCTATATTCAGTCAGTCAAAAAGCTGATTGAGTTATTAAGCATCTCCATGCACTGGAGTGATGTTTTACCAGATTTACTCGAATCGTTGGAATTAGACCAGTCGCAGTTAAGTGATATATATGATGCCCTAGCGTTGCGTTATCGCCAAGAACCTTATCGCTTGAAGCTGTCTTATGTACTGCGGCGGTTAGAAAATACCCGCGATCGCAATTTAGCATTATATAAACGCGAAACTCCCAGCAACGAAGACGCACCAATGTACCGTTCGGGTGCAGAATTTTTGGCAGAATTGCGGCTAATTCAACGCAATTTGAGTGAAACTGGTCTGAGTTGTCGAGAACTGGATAATTTGATTTGTCAAGTAGAAATTTTTGATTTTAACTTGACACAGTTAGATATCCGCCAAGAATCAACTCGCCATTCTGATGCGCTGAATGAAATTTTAGAATATCTGCAAGTCTTACCCCAAGCTTATGACGACCTGACAGAAGAACAGCGCGTGGCTTGGTTAACTTCCGAATTGCAAACCCGCCGTCCCTTAATTCCATCAGAACTGCCATTTTCCGAGAAAACCAACGATATCATTGAAACCTTCCGAATTTTGCGATCACTGCAACAAGAGTTTGGTGTTAATATCTGCCAAACTTACATTATTAGTATGTGCCGTCAAGTCAGCGACGTACTGGAAGTTTTACTCTTAGCCAAAGAAGCAAGATTATTTGACCCAGCAGTTGCAGTTGGCACAATTCAAGTTGTACCTTTATTTGAAACCGTAGAAGACTTACAGCGTTCTCGCAGTATCATGCGTCAGCTGTTTGAACTTCCCTTGTATCGGGCTTTGTTAGCTGGCGGCTATGAAAATATTCAGCAAAGACTTGCTGATGCTGAAGCAAATCCCCATTCTACAATTGCACCAGACTTACAAGAAGTCATGTTGGGATATTCCGACAGTAACAAAGACTCTGGCTTCTTAAGTAGCAACTGGGAAATTCACAAAGCCCAAAAATCATTGCAGAAAATCGCCGAAGAATACGGTGTCAACTTGCGGATTTTCCACGGTCGCGGCGGTTCTGTAGGACGAGGTGGCGGCCCTGCTTATGAAGCGATTTTGGCACAGCCAGGCCACAGTATTAACGGGCGAATTAAAATTACCGAACAAGGAGAAGTATTAGCTTCTAAATATTCTTTGGTCGATTTGGCTTTATATAACTTAGAAACCGTCACCACTGCGGTAATTCAAGCTAGTTTGCTGCGGACAGGGTTTGATGATATCGAACCTTGGAACGAAATTATGGAAGAACTAGCAGCGCGATCGCGGCAACATTATCGTGCTTTAATCTACGAACAACCAGATTTCATTGACTTTTTCAACCAAGTCACCCCCATTGAAGAAATTAGCCAACTGCAAATCAGTTCCCGTCCCGCACGTCGTCCTTCTGGAAAGAAAGATTTAAGCAGTTTACGTGCGATTCCTTGGGTATTTAGCTGGACACAAACTAGAGTTTTGCTACCTTCGTGGTACGGTGTCGGGACAGCGTTGCAAGAATTCTTAAATGAAGAACCAGAAGAACACCTGAAATTATTGCGCTACTTTTATATGAAGTGGCCGTTCTTCAAAATGGTGATTTCCAAAGCGGAGATGACACTGGCGAAAGTCGATATCCAAATGGCGCGACACTACGTCCAGGAATTATCTAACCCAGAAGACAAAGAACGCTTTGAGAAAGTCTTTGAGCAAATCGCCAGTGAATACTATCTCACAAAAGATTTCGTTCTAAAAATTACTGGTCACACTCGACTGTTAGATGGTGATCCTGTATTGCAGCGTTCAGTACAATTACGTAATGGGACAATTGTACCTCTAGGGTTCATCCAGGTTTCATTACTCAAGCGCCTGCGCCAAGCCAAAAATACTACAGCTACCTCTGGTGTAATTCACTCTCGTTACAGCAAAGGCGAATTACTGCGGGGCGCACTGTTAACCATTAATGGTATTGCTGCGGGAATGAGAAATACAGGCTGATTTGCTTCGCGGAGTCTTTTGTCATTGGTCATTTATCTTTAGTATGCTTCTAATGACCAATGACTATTGACAAATGACCAAAAACAAAATTTTAATCTGCACCTTTTCAGCCCTAGCTTCTGGATTTTTAGGTGGTTACATCAACGGACAAATCACGTTGATGTTGCATAGCCAGAAATGTCAAAACCAGCCTTGGGGTTTGAAGGAAATTTGCCAGACTTGGGTAGCACCAGGAGCAATGCTGCAAGGTAGTACCAGAGGAATTTGGACGGGTACAATATTGGGCGCATTCGTCGGAGGTTTAATCACAATCCAACAGCGATCAAACGATTAAAGTGCAAAATTTACCTCATCTGTTAATCAATAAGGTCATTTCAGACTTCAGACTTCAGACTTCAGACTTCATTTATTTACGCGATCGCAAGTTACTCAAATTTTTCCATGAATTAGTACTCGTATCAAAACAATGCCAAGTACCATCTTTGGTGTCTTGATAGCAAAATAAAGTGCGATCGCCACTATATAAATTATCTGTTAAATAGTAAACTAGTCCCCGAAAAGGGTAAGTTTTGCGACTTAAACGTTTAGCTACAGCTTGATTTGGGCATTCCACAATAAATACTGGCTTTTTATTCAAGTGAGCTAACGAGAATATACACATACGCAAAATCGCCCTCAGCCAACTTTCAGAATTATCAAAATAATCGTCAATAATCCTGTTAGTTAGTGCTTTTTCGAGAGTGCGATCGTTGTTTTGAGAGATGTGAGCCTCAGACATAGCCTCACCTATTCCTATACCGATGGTTCGAGGTTAATCCAAAATTTCCCAAAATGCCAAGTGTCTATGCGCGTTAGCTTACTCATACTGGGTTGATCTTATTTCTGAACATAACTTTAGTATCACTCTGCGCTTCTTTGCGTTTACCTCAGCGTAACTTTGCGTTTAAATCAAGATCCCAAGACTGGTAAAATCTACCCAGAGCCAAGAAAGAGCAAATACCCATGACTGCCGAAACTAATCAAGTAAATTCCACAACCAAAGGTGCAGACGCGATTGATGAAGCGATCGCTAAAGGGATAGATTTTGATGGAAGTCCCATTCCTACCGCCAAGCTAGACCTTTATAACCAAGTCATGGCGTTAGAAGCAAATAGACAGCGTAGTGGTGTTTCCAATACAATGCGATCGCGGATTGTCCGTATCGGTGCAAAACATATTCCCCAAGCAGAACTAGATCAAAAGCTGACCGAAGCAGGTTTTGCACCCCTCAAAGAAAAAGAAATCGCCTTTTTCTACGGCGGTAAGTAATTAAATCAGTAAACAGTAATCAGTAAACAGTTATCAAAGTGCATCGGTGGGGAACTCTGACCCCAGGATCAATACATCATTGTTTACTGATAACTGTTTACTGTTCACTGTTCCAAGGTTCGCACAGTCAAAACCTGTGGCGGTGTCGAATCTGGCGGATAAATCACATCTAACTGTACTTTCCGTTGGCTTGCAGGTGGTAAAACAAACTGCACTAATGGTTCTAAAACCTGACCAGTTCTGTGCCATAAATGCACATATCGCGTTTTCTGTTGTCCTTGGTCATCAACATAACGCAGTCGCACTGTACCACGGAAAAACGGAAAATCGAGAGATGGTTTGCGGAAACGAATCCCACCTTGAGATAACTTGTCTTCTTTTAAAGGTGTTTCCAGAGTAATGCTCACTTTCTGAGTTTGGGTTGTATGATTTTTTAACGGCAAACTCAGCTTATATTCCACCCCATAATTACCGTGCGCTTCGTAGGCGGTATCAGGGTAACGAACTAGCATTTTAGCCGTTTGGATTTGGTCAGTACCCAATCGACCACCCCGGAGAGTAACTAAAGGATAGGAAATTCCTTTGCCACGTCCAGGAATAGTTAAATACTGGGCTTTGGGGTTATCAACCAGATTAGCTTGCCATTGGGAACCTTGAGAAACACCCGCCACACGTCCGTAAATAAGTGAACCACCAGTAGCATTAGGTGGAGTTGGGGTTTTATCTCTAGGGCCAGCAAAACTGCCATTATTTAATAAAGTTTGCCATTCACTCAAAGTCGGCGCACGGTCAGAACCATCAGAATTTTTCTTAGCAAACATCGCCAGACTCGCCGCGTAGACCTTACCGTTACTTTGCAAGCGCATAAAACTAGAACGGCCATTCACAGGCTTGACTAAATTTCTGACAGGAATTGGATGATTCAATAACATCCGGCTGCTACCTGGAGGAATGACTAACTTAGCCGGGAAATCTGCTTGGCGGACACCGCGCAGCACATCACTAACAGCCCTTGCCCCTGGCCCAGAATAAACCTTGCCATCATTATTTTCTAGGTAAGGTGGTAAGGTCACAAAGGGGGCATCTTGCAGCAAGTAACTGGCAGCCTGCAACACATTGACAGTCACAGGTTTTTTATTAGGGTTGTGCAGCATTACACCAATGTATAGCGTTTGTAAATCTTTGGGAGTATGGGTGTAATGATGGGCGAATAAATCAAAGCGTCCTTGAAAGGGAAAATTGAGGTGTGCGGCGGAAACTTTTTTACCGTTAGCCGGAAAGGTAGAAAGTAAAATCCCCTCGTTTTTAATCCATTCCGGGCTGTTACTGTTAAAGACTGGGATTGCATCTAACTTACCAGGTAAAGCGCGGACTTCCCCTGGTTGGATAATTTCTTGGGGTGCTGGTTTGGGGGAAGTTTGGGCAACAACAGCTGAATCGGTCTGGAAAGTTGTGCAGCCCACTGTTGGAGTAATAGCAAGTCCAAATAAAAGTATCAATACATGTGATGCTAGTTGATGGGTCATAAATAATTAGCTCAAGGAAACTGAAGTGTCAAAAATAATCTTTAATAACTACAACCTGAGTTCAAAGAATTAAAAAAAGTAAAACAAAAATCATCAAACTTAGAGAAAATTTGGTTTAAATCGAGGCAAGATACAATAAGGAAGATTACGGTGATCATCTGCTGGAAGTGGCTTGAGGGCTATTTTGGAGCAAGGAAATTTAAATGGAGTTTGGCACGTAGGGTATGGCTGATGAGATGATTGATTTGACTAATTGCGATCGCGAGCCGATTCATATTCCAGGGTTAATTCAGCCTCACGGGGTTTTGCTAGTTTTGCAAGATTCTAACCTCGAAATTATCCAAGTCAGTGGTAATACTCAAAAAATTATTTGTCATCAACCACAGGAACTGCTGGGAAAGCAACTGTCAGATTTACTTGATGTCAAGCAAATTCAAAAAATTCAGCAATGCCTGACAGGGGATTTCGATAGTATTAATCCCCTGCATTTGTCGATTAAACATTTAAATAAATCTAGGTATTTTGATGGCATTGTCCATCGTGCAGATAAAGTCATTATTCTGGAATTAGAACCAAAAAAAGCCAAACAAAAAACCGATTTTGTTGAGTTTTATCATCAGGTGAAGGGAACCATTACCCGGATTCAAAAAGCACCCACATTGCTGGAAATGTGCCAAATTGTTGTTAAAGAAGTGCGGCGCATTACTGGCTTTGAGCGTGTGATGGTCTATCGATTTGATTCTGAAGGTGCAGGCTGTGTCATTGCTGAAGATACTGACCAGGAAATGCCTTATCTGGATTTACACTACCCACCTTCTGATATTCCCAAACAAGCCCGACATCTTTACACTCTCAACTGGCTACGGCTGATTCCCGATGTTGACTATCAGCCTGCGTCTTTAGTTCCTACTAACAATCCCCTGACTAATCAACCCCTTGATTTAAGTTTGTCGGTATTGCGGAGTGTGTCGCCGATGCACTTGGAATATTTGCACAACATGGGTGTGACTGCTTCCATGTCCATTTCGCTGTTGCAAAATCAAAAACTGTGGGGATTAATTGCTTGTCATGATTCGTCGCCCAAATATATTCCTTACAACATCCGCACCATTTGTGAATTTATTGGACAAGTGATGTCTGTGGAATTGGCGAATAAAGAAGCTAGTGAAGACATTGACTACAAAATGCAATTGAAGTCATTACAAACGCAATTCGTGGAGGCGTTGTCTCAGTCTCAGTATTTCCTGGATGGGATGATGCAATTAAAACCTCAATTACTTGATTTGGTAGACGCTACTGGAGCGGTAATTTGCAGTGGTAATCGTTGCATTCAAGTAGGAGAAACCCCTTCAGAAACAGAGGTTCATGCTTTACTCGACTGGATGAAACCACAACTGCATCATGGTGTATTTGAAACACGATCGCTCTCTAAACATTATCCGCCGGGAGAGTCGTTGCAAGCGATCGCTAGTGGCGTGTTAGCTTTGGAAATTTCGCGGGTACATCACAATTACATTATTTGGTTTCGACCAGAGGTGATTCAAACTGTGAATTGGGGAGGCGACCCGAACAAACCTGTGGAAGTATTATCTGATGGCAGTTTACTTATTTCGCCACGCAAATCCTTCAAATTGTGGCAAGAGACGGTGCGGGGTTGTGCTTTACCTTGGAAACCCTATGAAATTGCCACCGTGACCGAACTGCGAAGTTTAATTGTGGGGATTGTGTTACGACAAGCAGATGAACTCGCCTCAATGAATTTTGAATTACAACGCAGCAACGAAGAACTCGATTCCTTTGCTTATATTGCTTCCCACGACCTGAAAGAACCACTGCGCGGTATTCACAACTACGCTAACTTCTTGATGGAAGATTATGCCGAGACACTAAATGATGATGGCGTGGCGAAACTGCAAACCTTGGTGCGGTTAACGCAACGGATGGAAGATTTAATTAATTCCCTGTTGCATTTTTCGCGCTTAGGACGCGCGGAACTGATGCGGCAACCAGTCAACCTGAATGAGTTAGTCCAGCAGGTAATCACCACCCTCAGTATTACGCGACCGCAAACAGAAATTGAATTTCGCATTCCCCAAACTCTGCCCAGTATAGAGTGCGATCGCGCCCAGATCAATGAACTATTTACCAACTTGATTAGCAATGCCATTAAGTATAACGATAAAGCCCAAAAATGGGTAGAAATCGGCTATATTCAGCAGCCTGAGTTAAACAGCCCGCTATCCACAACACTGCCAATTTTCTACGTTCGTGATAACGGCATTGGCATCTTAGAAAAGCATCTTGACAAAATCTTTCAAATCTTTCGCCGCTTACACGCTAGGGATGAGTTTGGTGGTGGTACTGGTGTAGGATTAACCATTGCCCGCAAAATTGTGGAACGGCACGGCGGTAGAATTTGGGTAGAATCTCAGCCTGATCAAGGTAGCACATTTTACTTTACCTTAGTGGCGGAGGAAATACCTTGAATCCAAATTTAACTTTACCAACTCTAAAAATGCCCCAGCTGTTAATTGTGGAAGACAGCAATGAAGACTTTGAAGCACTACAAAGATTGTTGCAGCGATCGCCTATTACCCTTTCCATCCAGCGATGTGTAAATGGAGAGCAAGCTTTGGCTTTTCTTTACCACACTGGTAACTATAGCGACATTTCCTTCTTACCTGGATTGATTGTCCTAGACTTAAATTTACCCGGCACAGATGGTAGAGAAGTATTGCGCCAGATTAAAGAGGATGATAACCTAAAAACCGTCCCAGTTGTGGTTTTCACCACCTCCAATAACCCTAAAGATATCGAAGATTGTTACCGATACGGAGTCAATAGTTACATCGTTAAGCCAATTAATTTTGAGCAACTGAAACGCGATGTCCAAACGCTGCTTCAGTATTGGTTTGAAGTGACAACGCTTCCTGAACACCTGGAGTATTAATTATGGTTCCAACTCGGCGCAACGTCTTAATTGTCGATGATTCACCAGAAGACAGGGAACTTTACCGACGCTGTTTGTTGCGCGATGGCAACTACTCCTATCAGATTTTAGAAGCAACTTTGGGAAGCCAAGGACTAGAACTTTGCGAGCAACAACCAGACGCGATTTTGCTGGATTATCGATTGCCAGACCTAGATGGCATAGAGTTTTTAACTCGCTTAAAATCCTTAACGCAACAGTCTTATTTACCTGTAATTATGGTAACGGGGCAGGGCAATGAATCGCTCGCTGTGCAAGCGATGAAAGCTGGCGCACAAGATTATCTGGTTAAAGAACAGATTACACCAGCAGGTTTACAATTAGCAGTCCAAGGAGCAATTGAAACAGTCCAGTTACGCAACCAACTGCAACAGCGCATCGAGCGAGAACGACTAATAGCGCAAATTACCCAAAAAATTTATCAGTCCTTAGATTTACAAGAAATTCTCCAAACGACGGTAACAGAAGTACGGCAGTTTCTTCAGACAGATCGGGTGCTGATTTTTCGTTTGCATTCAAACGGCTGGGGTACAGTCAAAACTGAATCGGTCGGTTCACAATGGACTTCGCTGTTGTCCACGTCACTGTATGATCCTTGCCTAAATGAAAATTATGTTGAATTCTTCCGGCAAGGATTAGTCACCATCAAACCTGATATTTACGACGGCACTATTGATGCTTGCCATGTTGAATTACTAGCAAATTTGCAAGTGCGAGCAAATTTAGTTGTGCCGATTTTACAAGACCAGCAATTATGGGGAATGCTGATTGCCCATCATTGTCAAGCTCCCCGGCAATGGCAACCTTTAGAAATCGATTTGCTAAAAGAATTAGCCACTGGACTAGGCATTGCCCTGCGACAGGCAGAACTTTATCAGCAAACACAGCAAGAACTCATTGAACGCAAACGCATAGAAGCAGAACTACGAGAAAATCAGGAAAGGCTGCGAACCACACTGTTAGCTGCGCGGATGGGAAACTGGGACTGGAACATCCAAACAGGGCGGATTACTTGGTCGGATAACTTGGAAGCCTTATTTGGGTTGCAACCAGGAGAATTTGACGGTTCCTTTGAGATGTTTCTTGAGAGAGTGCATCCTGACGATCGCGATCGCGTCCTAACAGTTGTAAATCATACTATTGCCACAGGCGAAGACTATCATATTGAATTTCGTGTAGTCTACCCCAATGGCAACATTCGCTGGGCATTGAGCCAAGGTAAAGTATTCTACGACCAACACAGTCAACCTCTGCGGATGGCTGGACTGGATATAGACATCACAGAACGCAAAAAATCAGCCAACGCCTTACAAGAAAGCGAGCTAAGGTTTCGGCAACTTGCAGAAAACATTGATGCTGTCTTTTGGATAAAAGATGTTACTGAGAATCGCGTCAGTTATGTCAGCCCTGCCTATGAGCGTCTATGGGGATTGAAAGCGCAGGATTTATATACTAATCAAAGCAACTGGGTTAATTTAATTCATCCAGAAGATAAAGAATCTGTTGCTAGGGCTTTTCAAGAAAAAGCGATCGCAAATCAATTCGATGAAGAATATCGCATCATCTTACCAAATGGCAGCATTCGTTGGGTCAGAGACCGATGCTTTGGGTTAAGAGATGAAACAGGCAAAATTTATCGCTTTACAGGTATCGCTGAAGACATCACTGCTCGCAAACAGGCAGAAGAGCAACTGCGGCTAAAAGCTCATATTCTCGCTCAAACCTACGAATCTGTGATCACTACAGATGTCGATGGTTATATTACCAGTTGGAATCAAGGCGCACAGAAAATGTTCGGTTATTCTGAGCAAGAAGTGCTAGGGCAAAACGTGGCAATGCTATATCCAGCACACATGCAGTCTTTTCTAGCTAATGAAGTCATAGTGCCTCTTAAACTTAAAGGAGAACATGAATTAGAGGTAGTAGCGCAACGTCAATCGGGACAGTACATCAATTTACTACTGTCTTTATCCCTACTCCGTGATGAACATCAAAATCCAGTTGGGATGATTGGCTTTTCAATGGACATTACGGCTCGAAAGCAAGCACAGAAAGCTCTACAAGAGAGTGAAGAACGCTTCCGCACCTCCGTGGAAAACATCCTAGATTGTTTGGGAATTTACTCGGCTGTACGAGATGAGCAAGGTCAGATTATCGATTTTCGCACTGAATATGTTAATCATGCAGCTTGTGTCAACAATCACATGACCTACGAGCAGCAGATTGGGCGGGGATTGTGTGAATTATTGCCAGGACATCGCAACAGTGGCTTGTTTGATGAATACTGTCAGGTAGTAGAGACAGGACAGTCACTAGTCAAAGACAGCCTAATTTATACCGATAAATATGGGCAGCAACACTTAACCAGAGCATTTGATATCCGTGTGGCAAAATTTGGCGATGGCTTTGTTGCCACTTGGCGAGATATCACTGAACGCAAGCAATCAGAAAAATCACTGCAAGATAGTGAAGAACGCTTCCGTACCTTGGCAGATAATATGTCGCAGTTTGCCTGGATGGCGGACGCAAACGGCTGGATATTTTGGTACAACCAACGCTGGTTTGATTACACAGGTACAACCCTAGAAGAAATGCAAGGATGGGGTTGGCAAAAAGTCCACCATCCGGATCATGTTGAGCGCGTGTTACAGCACTTTCGCCACTGCATAACAACAGGTGAAGCCTGGGAAGATACCTTTCCCCTACGGGGACATGATGGGCAGTATCGCTGGTTTCTGTCTCGTGCTATTCCTATTTATGATCAGCAGGGTAAAATATTACGTTGGTTTGGGACAAATACTGACATTACTGAACAAAAGCAAGCCGAACAAGAACGTATTCTGCTATTGGAAAAAGAGCAAATAGCCAGAGCCGAAGCCGAACGCGCCAACCGCATCAAAGATGAGTTTTTAGCCATTCTCTCTCACGAATTGCGATCGCCCCTCAACCCGATTTTGGGTTGGGCAAAACTGATGCAAACCCGCAAATTTGATGCAGACAAAACCGCCGAAGCTTTAGCAACCATCGAACGTAACGCTAAATTGCAGTGTCAATTAATTGATGATTTGCTAGATGTGGCGAAAATTCTGCGCGGTAAACTCAATATCGATGAGGCTCCTGTAAATTTAGTGTTTGTGTTAGAAGCAGCACTTGATACAGTCAGGACAGCCGCAGTTGCCAAATCAATTTTGTTGCATTCAGCTTTGCCCCAAATTGGCCAAGTATCGGGTGATTCGGCGCGACTCCAGCAAATTTTCTGGAATCTGCTGTCAAATGCCATTAAATTTACCCCGGCTGGTGGACAAGTAGATGTGCGATTAGAACGCGTTGATAACCAAGCACAAATTACCATCAGCGATACAGGTAAAGGCATTAACCCCGATTTTCTGCCCCATATATTTGAATCATTTCGCCAAGAAGATGCTTCTACCACTCGTAAATATGGTGGCTTGGGGTTGGGGTTAGCCATTGTGCGGTATTTGGTTGAAGCACACGGAGGCATAATCCAAGCTGATAGCCCAGGAGAAGGACAAGGCGCGACATTTACAGTTAAATTGCCTTTGTTAGAGACTGATTCACTGCGAAATCAGCCTGATGAATTATCCGAGGAAGAACTAGATTTAACGGGAATTAAAGTCTTGATTGTTGACGATGAACCGGATGCACGGGAATTAGTCACAGCCGTGCTAGAGCAATATGGTGCAGAGGTTTTAGCTGTTATCCGTGCAGCAGAAGTTTTAGCTTCCTTGGAGTCGTTTCAACCCAATGTCTTAATCAGCGATATTGGAATGCCCGATATGGATGGCTATACACTCTTGCAACAGCTGCGTTCTCTACCAGCCGAGAAAGGTGGACAAATAGGTGCGATCGCTCTTTCCGCCTATGCTAGAGCCGAAGATCAGCAGCGTTCTCTATCCGTAGGTTTTCAACATCACATTTCTAAGCCACTTGATTTAGATAAATTAGTACAAACAGTCTCAGAACTCGCTCGCAAAATTTAGTTTTTATTTCACTTCATCTTCTGAGCAAGTTAACCAAATATATTTAGCCTCTAGATTTTATGTATTCTGGTTTACGCCGTTGATAACCGCTACTAAAAAAACTTAAATTATCTATAATTATCAGTTATATTAAACTCAGTTTCGTATTCTGATTCAAGAATTGCTTAAATGGAAATACTCATTGAATCAACTAAAGAATTTGAAAAAGACTTAGACAAATTTAATAACAGAGAAAAATTTAAAATTGTTAAAAAGTTAAATCGGTATGTTGACCTAATTTCTAAAAATAGAAACTTATTAGAAAATCAAGCATTTAAATTAAGAAATATTAAATTTAATACTGAGTATGATTCTTCTCTTTATGCTTTGATAATTGACAAAAATATAAGAATCATACTTACGATTGATGATGATCCGATTTTTGATACAACAGTCATAACTTTATTTAGAGTTGTCAGTACAGAAGATGCAGTACAAGCATATAGTTCAGTTGCTGAGTATCTCTACCAAGATTTTAGTATGCAGAATCAAGAAATTGAGGTTCACTCTAGCTAATGCCACAGATTAAACCACTTTTTGATGAGCATGGTGTAATTTATGAAGCTATGAAAATTTTGCCTGATGAATTAAAAATTGATTTTCTTGAAGCCTTAGCAGAATTAGAAGATAATGAATCCCATAGAACTAGAACTTTTCCGAAAACCAGATTGCGGAAAGTTAAAGGTATTAAACAAGCAATCTATCGCGCTGATATCGATAAATTATCCGGATGGCGGATTCATCTGCAATATATTGAAGGCAAAATTCATTTAAATGACATTATCGAAGGTCAACGTCATGATGATGTGATTGAAGTGATTAAATCGAAAAAGCATAGATATGAATAAATCAGCTAAAACACATCCAAATTGCTTAACCACTTGTTAAGGTTGTCATTGGTCATTCGACAAGGGACAAATTCAAAAGTGTGTGTTTGATTAACTTTTTTGGTTGCTTACTTTGTCCTCGTGTTACATAATCACTGGCGAGATTGATGGTACTTTATGTTTACACAAACTCTTTTATCTCAATTGCTATATAAGTTATGACACTCAATTTATATTTACTGCGACATGGAGAAACTACTTTTAGTCAAAGTGGTAATTTCTGCGGTGCAACTGATGCAGAGTTGACACCGGAAGGAATACAGATGGCTGAGAGTTTTGCCAATGTTTATCAAAAATTGAAATGGGAAGCAGTTTATGTTAGCCCGATGAAGCGCACAATTGCAACTGCTAAACCATTTTGTGATGCTATTGGTATGGATATGCAGTTGCGTGACGGACTGAGAGAAGGTAGTTACGGCGAATGGGAATCTAAGAGTAAATCGTTTGCTCAAGAGAATTACGCAGAAAATTATGTAAAATGGCTGACAGAACCCGCTTGGAATGCGCCCAAAGGTGGAGAAACTGCGGTAGATATTGCTAACCGTTCCATGCCTGTAATTGCGGAAATTCAAGAAAAACATCCCGAAGGTAATGTTTTAGTAGTTTCCCATAAAGCCACGATTCGGATTTTACTTTGCAGTTTACTGGGAATTGATTTAGGGCGCTATCGCTATCGGGTGAATATTTTGGTCGCCTCGGTAAGTATGGTGAAATTTGACGTTAATGGGCCATTGTTAGAAATATTAGGCGATCGCCATCATATACCAGATCATCTTCGCTCTCGTCCGGGAACATAAGAGGTTGTCTCTCAACAAGGCTTTATAAATAATTTAAAAATGCCTCTGGAACTAACCGGAGTTCGCCCGATTTACAACGGGCAATCTCTACCCACAATGCTCGATGATGATGTGTCCCTGACTCAGAAAACATTAAACTTTCTAGCTGATAAAATTTGGAATCAGCAAAGTCACATTGATAAAGCTGAATGATTTCATGCCCTTGGCGATTGTTATAAATAAATAAGTTTTCAATACAACCCAAATAGCGAACATTAGTTAACTCAGCTTGAATTTCTTCTTGAAACTCTCGCCGTAAAGCTGCATAACTAGTTTCACCAAAATCAACGCCACCACCCAAAGCTCGGTAAAAAGTAGACTTTTCTGCTGGGTCATAGCCTTCAGAAACAAAAATGCGTTCGCCATCCCGAATTAACCCTAAAGCTATGACCCGAATTTCTCCTGATTTACCCATTTTGTCTACTAATTATCGTAAATGGAGTATGAGCGACTGTCGTCATCCTCGACAGGCCAATCTTCATTTTCGCCGCCAATATATAATTGTTCAATAGTGACATATTCTTCACTAAGTTGGGTGAGGGCGTTGATTAAAATATCTAAGGCGATCGCATCACTAGTTCCCAAATCAAACCAGCAACGCGCCCATTGTCCTTCATACTCAATCTCACCCATATTGTGCATCAAGGCTAACAAGCTTTTATCATAGCCTTGTGAGTCATAATCCATATAGCTGATTTCCAGCCCCGTTTCCTGGACTTGCAAGTTCTCAGCATTAAATGCACCCAACTTACCCAAGTAAAACCAGGAATTAAAAACTTCTTCTATATATTCTTTTTCCCGTTGCGAAGGGATGGTACTAAACTGCAACCAAATCCAGACATCAAACGGGTTAAATTCACGAAACTGAATGTGCATTCAACTATCTCAATTACTGTTATTCAAAATAAGCATATCAAAGTAGGGGTTAGAGGCTAGAGGTTAGGGGTTAGGGGTTAGAGGCTAGAGATATAGGGATGTTGTGTGTAAGTCTTAATATTCTATAATCCCAAACCCCTAGTTCCTAATCCCTACTTAATTTCTAGCCCCTAATCCCTATTTAATTTCTAGCCCCTAGCCCCTAATCCCTATTTATTTAGCTGGTTAACAGCACTATTGCGTTCTCGTTCAATTTGCTTGACCAAACTAGCGGGTAATTGGGATTTTTTGGTTAAAGCTTTGTCAAAATTAGCGATCGCATCTCGCAGCAACTCTTGACTTTTTTCGCGTCTTCCCTTTTCCTTGAGGATTTGCGCTTTGAGATAATACAACTCTGGGTTATCGGGTGCGCCTTTGATCGCTTGATTTGCATAATCTAAGGCTTGAGTGTATTGTTTTAAATCTCGGTAGCCAATAGCAATGCCTCGATCTGCTAAATATCTCGGTGCTGCACTTGTCTCTAACCGCCCAATCGCCTCATCAGGATTGGCAAAAGGCAAGTTAACAGATAGCATTAAATCCATATAGCCTCTGAGTAAATTCAGTTCTGGATCTTTTGGCGAAATCGCTTCGGCTTTATCCAAATACTGGTAAACTTGCCGCAACCGACCTAAAGCTTGGGTAGCACCTTTCGCGGCACCTTCCCGCGTCACAATTACCGCACCTTCAAAAAAATGCCCCACGGCAGTGTATAAATTACCACGCAAAGGATCATTAGCAACTAATTTCTGCCCAGCATCTAGAATCTGCTGGCTGTATTTATCTAAACCTGTCAAATCTCCTTTTGAGTATGCTAAAGATGCTTGCATTGCATAAGCTAAAGGTTCATTTGCTTCTTTTGCTAAAGCTTCTTTGAGGTGACGTTCGGCTTCGGGATAATTGCCTTGTTGGAAAATAGCTTTAAAAGCTGCTTCTGTATGATCGCCAATTTGATGTGGTTCGTTGCGGCCAAAGGGGTCGCCAGCTAAAGAAGGAGTCACCCAGAGATGAAATGCGATCGCACCGATAAAACTTACCTGGGCAAACTTAGTTAATTTATTAAATACTATTTGTGCAGCAGGAAAACGTTGAGTCATCAGCACCCTCAGAATAATTGCGGTTGAAATAGCTTTATATGTTACCTAGAATGCAAAAAATGTTTCATCTCAATTTAGTTTTATTTCAGTCATCAGCTTCTCAAAAGGTTGACTTGGCTAATTTTTGCAAGTTCCCATGATTGTTCTAGGTCTGAATCAAGGGTTCTTCTGCCAAAATAAAGAGATAGTCTGGCTGTGAGGTTATGCTTGAAGCGTTTCGGAATTCTCCGGTTGTACTTGGTGTAGTTAACGTTAGTTAGTGAGTTATTCGCCAATTTTTGGTAATTTTAACAAATGCTCTATCTCAGAAATTTAATTTATCATCCCACAGCTTGCCCAACAGCAATTCTTAAGTCAGTTAACCTAGAATTACCGCCTCAGCAATTAGGTTTAATTATTGGCCCTAGTGGTTCTGGGAAAAGCACCTTACTCGAAATTTTGTCTGGACTGGCCGAACCCACTTCCGGCGCAGTGTTTTGGCGAGAACAACAACTGATAGCCGAACAGCTACAACAGTTGGCTGGAATCGTGTTTCAGTTTCCAGAACGGCACTTTTGCGGCGGGACAATTTTAGAAGAATTGCGCTTAGGGCATCCAGAGTTAGGCTCAGAACGAGTTAAGCAAGCTCTCAGTGAAGTAGGATTAGAGCATTTATCGCTTTCTGCTGCACCTTATGCTTTAAGTGGAGGACAGCAACGGCGTTTAGCTTTAGCAGTGCAATTGATTCGTCAGCCAAATTTATTGTTATTAGATGAACCTACAGCCGGTTTAGATTGGTCAATGCGCCAGCAACTAGTTAATTTATTGGCGAAACTTAAACAAGACTGGACATTGTTAGTAGTAACACATGATGCTGGTGATTTGTTAGCGATCGCAGACCGTTGTTGGACACTCAATCATGGCGAACTGCAATCAGTTGATCCCGCAACACTTAGTAGTAAAGTGAAAGAACCCCAAGCAGCAGCATAAATTCAGAAGTCTGAAGTATGAAGTCTGAAGTCTGAAATTTCATCTTTGAGTCTTTTGCCTTTTGACTATTGACTATTGACCATTGACTAATGACTAATTCCACAACTCCCTTGCTGCCAGAAATGGCAGAAATTTGGCAGCAAACACTTAATTGGCAACCAACTACCCAACAACAGACACAATTCCAGCAACTTTATGAGTTAATTCTGGAAGGGAACAGCCAATTAAACTTAACTCGCATTACAGAACCTCAAGAATTTTGGGAAAAACATCTCTGGGATTCCTTGCGGGGAATTGTACTGAACAACCAATTTATTGCATCTCTCCTAACAGGCGCATCAGTCATTGATATTGGTACAGGTGCAGGCTTTCCCGGTGTTCCAGTCGGCATGATTATGGCTAATAGCCAAATAACTCTGCTAGATTCGACCCGAAAAAAAATTGCTTTTATCGATAAAGTATTAACTACACTAGAACTCAGCAATTGCAAAACTCTGGTTGGTAGAGTTGAGGAAATCGGCCAGCAAATTCAGCATCGCCAAAACTATGATATTGCCCTGATTCGCGCCGTCGGTACAGCTTCAGAATGTGCAGAATACAGCTTACCATTACTTAAAAAAGGTGGTTTAGCTGTAATTTATCGAGGTACTTGGACTGAAGAAGAAACTATTGCTTTGCAAAATGCTGTTAAACAATTAGGTGGCGAAATAGCATCAATTGAACAATTCACTACTCCCCTCACTAATAGCATTCGGCACTGCTTATATTTGCGAAAAGTAGCAAGCACACCGCCTCAATTTCCCCGTGCTGTTGGCGTACCTCATCAAAAGCCATTATGACTTTGAATTGAAGAGTCATAAAGAAGAAAGTTTGACGTATGTATTCTGTTTTGATCAAACTGTTTCTTGAGAAAAATGTAATTTATTGATTGTTGTAGAGACGTTGTATATAACGTCTCTACAGGATTTTATAGAGTGCAGCTTCTCATAAAATTGGTATTAGTCAATTCGCTTTTCCAAATATTGACCAATCATTAACTGTTCACCAGCGCGAGAGATGATTGTTTGTCTGGTGCGATATTTATGACCAATTAACTTTAATTCTTCCTCAAACACTGAGCCGTTGTACTCAGTTCGTAAACATAGAGTTTCAGAATTAGGGAAATTATACTCTGCGGTGATTGGTTTGGATGTGGCAAAACCGCGATCGCGGTACAAAATATTTCCTAATGCACCAAATAATGTTGAACCTTGAGATTCTTGTCTACCTTTTAGTTTATCAGTACTATTCCATAATACTTCTGCACCACATATCAAACTAAATGCATCAGGTAAATTGTGCAGTTGCGCCAGTGTTTGCAATTGAGTACATCCTCTCTCTAAAAACCGAATGGTGATTATACTCACCATTTCTTTGGTTTCGCCCTCTGGCAGAGTATAGTAGCGTCTTTCTGAGCGCCACTGGCCGGCTGATTTTTGGAAAAATTCTGTAATTTCTGCTTCCTGAGTGGTTTGAG
The DNA here is from genome assembly GCA_018993265.1 of Nostoc sp. TH1S01. Taxonomy (GTDB): domain Bacteria; phylum Cyanobacteriota; class Cyanobacteriia; order Cyanobacteriales; family Nostocaceae; genus Nostoc_B. Next base: position 77,371 of record JAGKSW010000015.1, on the reverse strand, counting down.
TCAGTCTTAGCGGTGATGTCACGCGTTATTGTCCTCGCCTATCCTAAAAAATAACGTTTGTACGTATACTACATGGTGACAAAAGACAATTACGGTTTAGATTTTTTAATATATCTCATAAATACTGAGACTTGCCGATTGCTTTCTTAGCAGCTTTGCTAGTATATATTAGTTATACTTAGTAAAACTAAATATCATTATTTGATGAGTGCTAACACCAAAATTAGGTCTAAAATTAGCGCTAATTTTGGATTTTCATAAAACTCATATCTAAGATTTATGGCGAAGATTTGAGGAAAACATATCGCTATTTTGATTTTATCAAATTTCCAACCATTCTAAATCTGCATTAGCAGATAGGGGTGTTTTTCTAAACTTTAATTTGATAAAAGTAGTAAAAATTGACACAAGAATATTTATCACAACATTTATTTATGATTAATTCTTCTATCTAGGGAAATATATTCAGAATGACTTGGTATAAAAGGCTGCTATTTTTGGCAAAAATTTTTATATAAGCAAAATAAATGATTTGAAACGGACAACCGCAAAAATCGATGAAACAGCAAACCTACCTAGCTCCAATCCAAGTGATGAATAGCCAGTTCGATTTAATCGCCAACATTAACGTAGGAAAACCAATCAACAAGAGGATGTTTCCTGACAGCGAAACAAGGAAATTCATATCATTATTTGCTTGCTTATTAACTACAGGATTACTATCAGCTAGTTGTGCTTCTCTACCCAAAGAAGCAGCCGAAGCACAATCGCAACAACGTAGAGGTGGACAACAAAGTGGTGCAACACCTGTAGATGTAGCGATCGCCCGTACAGATACACTTTTAAAACAGCCAGAGTATACAGGTACAACTATCCCTTTCCGCACCGTATCGCTGCGATCGCAAGTAGAAGCACGGCTATTATCGTTAAACGTAGATGTAGGTGATCGAGTCAGCAAGGGGCAGAATATTGGCCAGTTAGATGATGCCTTGCTGCTGACAGAATTAAAACAAGCCGAAGCCGAACTCGCCGCCCAAAAATCGGAAGTAGCTAGAGCCGCAACCCAAGTAAGTAATGCCCGTGCAGAAGTTGAAAGACTGCGGTTACAACTAGTGCAAGCACAAGCTGACTCCCAGAGACAACAGCAATTATATAGAGAAGGTGCGATCGCCGAGCAAACTGCTGAACAAGCACGCACCCAAGCCCAAACAGCCGCTCAAGCCTTACGGGCTGCAATTGAGCAAGTCCGCACAGAACAGCAAGCCGTCGCCGCCGCCCAAGGGAGAGTCCAAGCACAACAAGCAGTCGTCGCTCAAGCCAAAGAACGCCGTTCCTATTCCCGCCTTATTTCCCCCATCAGTGGCGTAGTCACAGGCAAAGTTACAGAACCAGGAAATCTTTTGCAAGCAGGTAGCGAAGTTTTGCAAATTGGCGACTTCAGCCGCGTCAAAGTTGTTGTCCAAGTTTCCGAATTAGAACTGGCAAAAATTAAACTTGGGCAATCTGTACAAGTACGGTTAGATGCCTTTCCCCAAAGAAGCTTAACTGGTAGAGTCATCCGCATATCGCCAGCCGCCGATGCTACTGCTCGCCTCATCCCAGTAGAAGTGGAAGTTCCTAACAGTAACAGCAATATTGGTAGCGGACTGTTAGCGCGAGTTAATTTTGAAACCAAAACCCAACCACGAGTCGTAGTTTCGCAAACCGCCATTCAACAAACAGCAGCCACAGATAAACAGGCTTCTGGAAACCAGACAAATGGCACCATCTTCGTACTTACAGACACCCCAGGACAGCCAAAAGTAGCAGCGCGTACCGTTACCTTGGGTAACAAAGCTGACAGCAAAGTAGAAATTTTATCGGGTTTACAACCAGGAGAACGCTACGTAGTTCGCAGTGGTAGACCTTTAAAAGATGGCAACCCTGTACGTCTTTCAATTCTCTCCGAAACAGGCGAATCGAATTCTACACCGCGCCAAACCAGAAATTAAGAATTTAAGATTTGGAGTGCAATCATAACTATGCAGCAAGTCCAAAAAAGCGGCGGATTTAGTATTAGCTCTATCTCCATCCGCCAACATATCGGTACGCTCATGCTCACCTTGGCGGTAATCGTGATGGGTGTATTTTTTATCGTTAAATTACCTGTAGATTTACTGCCATCAATTACCTATCCCCGGATTGGTGTACGGATACAAGCACCAGGAATTTCGCCAGAAGTAGCAATTGATGAAGTCACCAAGCCTTTAGAAGAAGCTTTTTCCGCGACCGAAGGTGTAGTACAAGTTTTTTCGCAAACCCGTGAAGGGCAAGTAAGTTTAGATTTGTACTTTCAACCGGGAGGTAATATTGACCAAGCTTTAAATGATGCGACAGCTGCATTTAACCGAGCCAGAGGTACTTTACCAGATACCTTAGAAGAACCACGTTTATTTAAAGTAGATCCTTCCCAGTTACCTGTTTATGAAATGGCGTTAACTTCACCAACTTTGCAAGGTGTAGATTTGCGCGTTTTTGCCGAAGAAGAACTCGCTCGTGAACTAGGCGTTGTTCCTGGAGTAGCCGGAGTAGACGTATCGGGAGGAGTGCCTGAAGAAGTTAGAGTCAATATTGATTTAGACCGCTTGCAAGCCTTGGGTGTTGGTTTAACGGATGTCTTAGATGAATTAAGAGACCGCAACCAAGATATTTCCGGTGGTCGAATTTTAGGGCAGAATTCTGAACCATTAACTCGGACTGTGGGACGGTTTCGCAGTGCAGATGAACTTCGAGATTTATCCTTTGAAGTATCATCTGATGCTGCTAACACGAACAATACTCAATCAACAGTTCCTACTCGCCGCGTTTATTTGCGAGACTTTGCTGAAGTTATAGACGGCTCAGAACTCCAAAGGGTTTTCGTTTCTTTAAATGGTGAACCAGCCGTCAAAGTCAGTATTCAAAAACAACCAGATGCTAATACTATCAACGTTGTGGATGGTGTGAAAAAACGTGTAGAAGAACTGCGCCAGTCTGGTGTGATTCCTGAAGGAACGGTGATTACAGCCACGTTAGATGAATCACGGTTTATCCGTAATTCTATTTCTAATGTTACAAGTTCTGGGTTAATTGGAACGGGGCTGGCAGCGATCGCAGTTCTTCTATTTTTAGGTTCTCTACGGCAAACTTTTATCATTGTCCTCGCTATTCCCTTAGCCACCCTCGCCGCAATTATCTTGATGGGGTTATTTGGCTTATCTCTGAACGTTTTTAGTTTGGGTGGTTTAGCTCTGGGTGTAGGTATTGTGGTGGATAATTCCATCGTGATGTTAGAGAACATTGCCGAAGGTGTAGGTATGACACCTGGCAAAAGTGCGAGAAGCAAATTAAATCAACAACAATTAATCAATCAATCAGAACAAAGTAGCCGCGAAGTCGAATCAGCCTTAGTAGCTTCAACCAGTACTAACTTAGTCGCAGTATTACCATTTTTGCTCATCGGTGGATTTATCGCCCTGCTCTTCAATGAATTAATTCTGACTATCAGCTTTTCCGTTGCGGCTTCAATTTTAATCGCTGTCACCGTTGTGCCGATGATGGCATCCCGGATGTTGGGATGGAAATTTTCAAGCCGTTTGAGTGAATTTTGGTTCCTCAAAGAATTTAACCGCCGTTTTGATGCTGCTACCAGAGGATACGGTGGCTTTTTAAGCATGATATTACGTTGGCGGATAGTTACAGTTGCGATCGCCCTCCTTTTATTTGGTGGCGGTAGTTTGTGGATGGCTCCCCAAATTCCCCAAGAAATCCTCCCCAGAATAAATACCGGACAAGCTAACTTAAATGCTCAGTTTCCTCCGGGTACACCCTTGGAAACTAACCTCAAAGTCATGAATGCGGTAGATGAAATTCTTCGCAACCAACCAGAAACAGAATATATCTTTTCTACTGCTGGCGGAGCCTTATTTGGGAACACTACCAACGCCAACCCTTTACGCGGTACTAGCAACATTACCCTCAAAGCTGGTACAGATGTCGAAGCTTATGTAGAACGAGTCACCCAAGAACTTGACAAATTAAACTTAGCCGGAATTCGCCTGCGCCTTTCACCAGGACAAGTGCGAGGTTTAATTTTAAATAACTCCCCTGTGCGCGGTGCGGATGTTGACGTGATTTTGCAAGGAAACGACCCAGACACCTTACAAAAAGTTGGTCGTCAAGTCTTAGCCGCCTTAGAAGAACAAGCCACTCTTGCCAGGTTTCGTCCCGATGCTGATGAGCGCCAACCAGAAATTCAGATTTTGCCTAACTGGGAGCGCGTTGCAGCCTTGGGTTTAACTACTACAGATATTGGCGATACCATTCAAACTGCCCTAGAAGGTAGCGTTCCTACTCAATTACAACGTGGTAACCGCTTAGTCGATGTGCGCGTCCAGCTGAACGAAACAGCAGTGCAAGCACCATCTCAATTAGAAAGATTACCGTTATTTGTAGACAACAATCGCCAAGTTCGCTTAAGTGACGTTGCCAGAATCGTTGAAGGGCAAGCACCCGGAGAAATTCAGCGCATTAACCAGCGTCAAGTTGTTATCTTAGCAGGGAATTTAACCGAAGGCGCGAGTTTAAGTCAAGCTATAGCCCAGGTGCAACAAGTAATAAATAACCTAGATTTGCCAGAAGGTGTGAGTGTCTTGCCGAGCGCCGCTGCCGAATCGAATCAACAATTGCAAAGTTCACTACAACTATTAGGTGGATTAGCTACCTTTTTGGTATTTGTAGTCATGGCAGTGCAATACAACTCCCTGATTGATCCTTTGGTAATTATGTTTACCATTCCCCTAGCACTAGCCGGAGGGATTTTCGGGCTTTACATCACTAAAACAGCTATTGGTGCAACCGTCATCGTCGGTGCAGTATTGCTAGTAGGTATTGTGGTCAACAATGCCATCATCATGGTCGAGTTAGCCAATCAACTTCGAGAACGAGACAATATAGACCGCAAAACTGCAATTTTACAAGCTGCACCTCAACGATTACGACCTGTACTCATGACTACTATTACCACTGTTTTAGGTATGTTTCCCTTAGCATTGGGAATTGGAGAAGGCTCAGAATTTTTGCAACCATTGGGCGTAGTTGTGTTTTCCGGTTTATCTCTAGCAACTGTATTGACGCTCTTTATAATCCCCTGTTTTTACACTCTGCTGCACGATATCTTAGATTTCGGTTGGATGAAGCCAATGTTAACCAAGTTTGATAAGTGGAAAAAAAGGTATTACTAATGAAATTTAGAAAATAAAGGGACAATAACCCAGAAAACACTAAGTAGAATTTTGTTTATTTGAAGTGAATTGAAATTGTGGCTATACATAATATATAAACAATGCTGCGATTTCTATTCACAACTTTTTTGTAAATGTTTGATAACTCATTTTTGCTGTAATTCTAATTTAAGACAAACTTGCGAATCACTTTAGTATGAAAGTGTAAGCGTCGGAATAACACAGTAGTTAGAAAAATCTTCCATGTCATGAGTGAAAAAGCAGATTTATTCAACAGCATCAAAAACTCTGTAAAATTTTTCTGTTTTAGTGCTACAAACGCCCAATGTAATATGAGATATTTTTGTATATCCGCCATTTTGGGTAGATTGTCACGATAATTTTCATTAACTAAAGCATAAATTTTTTCTTTGATCAAAATATTGGTATCTAAACGTTTAGAGACAGCAAATTTGTGATTATAAGCACCTTGCCAAATGGTACGATAAGCTAAACATTGATTTAGAAAAATCGCATCCCCAAATTGGGCAATCCGTACCCAAGAATCGATATCATCACAATTAGCATCTAATTGTGAATCCCACCCTCCTGTTTTCCAAAAAGCATCACGACTGCAAGCTACTTGTACAGGTGTACCAAAAGGCAATAATTCCAACAACATACCGTAGTGAATATCGGCTTGAGGAACAGAAAAAGCCAAACCAGGGCCAAGCTGAGGTGTGCGGTTGAGTTCTACTTGATGTTCATCTACTTGAGCCGCCACACAAGAGCAAATCACTGCGCTTGGGCAAAGAGCGATCGCCTTCGCCATCTCTTCTATACAATTAGTAGCCAGGTAGTCGTCATCATCCAAAAACTTAATCCATTCACCGCTAGCTTGATTGACTCCGGCATTTACTGTGGCTGCATGACCTTTATTTACTTCATTGCGATGGTAAATAACTCTATCACCTAAGCTTTCTACATAAGCTTGCGTGCTATCAGTGGAACAATCATCAGCTACAATCACTTCACAAGGAATTGTCTGGTTGATGGCAGAATCAACAGCTCGACGTAGTAAGCTGACGCGATTATAGGTAGTGATCACAATGCTAAATGTCATACACCTCACACCTGTAGCAAAGGTTTATGCAATATAGCTTTCCCTTTTACATATTCGTATCGGTGAAAAAGTCTAAATTTTAGATATCACTGGACTGAAAGCAGAGTCTCGATTTATTATTGATGATTGTGGGTTTTTAAGCAGATAGGCTATGAACGCTCAAGAGATTATCCGCTCCATTGAAGCGGAACAAATAAAATCTAACTTGCCCGACATTTATGTCGGCGATACAGTCAAAGTCGGTGTCAAAATCAAAGAAGGCGACAAATACCGCGTCCAACCCTACGAAGGTGTTGTAATTGCTAAACGCAACGGCGGTATTAACGAAACTATTACCGTTCGCCGTGTATTCCAAGGGGTAGGTGTAGAGCGCGTGTTCTTATTACACTCTCCACGCATCGACAGCATTAAAGTTGTCCGTCGTGGTAAAGTACGTCGTGCTAAACTGTATTACCTGCGCGATCGCGTTGGTAAAGCCACCCGGATCAAGCAACGTTTCGACCGTCCTTTGTAATTTTTTGCTCAGGGTATGAGAGAAATCTCAATTAACAAGCGGCTTTTGCCGCTAAGTTGTTTTCCCGACAAAAATCATGTACAATAAAAATCGCAATTGCGTTAAACTAAGTAAAAGTTCAGCGCAATCACCGAATCCAAACCAACCTGTGCGCTCTTAGTTCAGTTGGTAGAACGCAGGTCTCCAAAACCTGATGTCGGGGGTTCAAGTCCTCCAGGGCGCGCTCGCAAGCAAAAATAAAACCCGAAACAATAGCACTTCTGCCAAGCGTAGTTAGTGCTGATGATTTCGGGTATAATTGTTTTATAATTAAAAATTTTTGCTGCAAGTCGGCAGGATGGAATCAAAGCTGTAAAAGTAAGATAAAAATTAGCAACATACAGCTGTACAAGAAACGGGGGGATAAACAACAGTGGCGAAAAAAAATGAAGCTGAAATGCCAGAAAACACTGGTGGGCTAAACATTCAAAACTTTATTCAAGGCACAAAAGAAGAACTTGAAAAAGTGGTTTGGCCAAGTCGTAGACAGCTAGTGAGCGAATCAGCAGCCGTGCTGTTAATGGTGACTCTCTCCGCATCTTTGATTTATTTGGTGGATGGATTGTTTGCTTGGGCAGCAAAACAGGTGTTCTGATGACTTTTGCAACAGACGACCCACTTAACTCAAATTTGCAGCCAGAGGAAACAGCAGAAGCGGCGCTTAAAGAAGCGCGGTGGTATGCAGTACAAGTAGCCTCCGGCTGTGAAAAACGCGTCAAAACTAACTTGGAACAACGCATCCAAACCTTTGACGTAGCAGACAAAATAATTCAAGTCGAAATTCCACATACGCCAGCTGTAAAAATCCGGAAAGATGGCAGTCGCCAGCACACAGAAGAAAAAGTTTTTCCTGGCTATGTGCTAGTACGGATGGTTATGAACGATGATACATGGCAGGTAGTGCGTAACACCTCTCATGTGATCAACTTTGTAGGCGCAGAACAAAAACGTGGCAGTGCCAAAGGTCGTGGTCACGTTAAACCAGTACCTCTGAGTTACTCAGAAGTAGAGCGGATATTCAAACAAACCACCGAACAAGAGCCAGTTGTCAAAATTGACATGGCCACAGGTGATAAAATTGTCGTGCTTTCTGGCCCATTTAAGGACTTTGAAGGCGAGGTGATTGAAGTCAGTCCAGAGCGTAGTAAACTCAAAGCCTTGCTCTCGATTTTTGGCCGAGATACACCAGTTGAATTGGAATTCAATCAGGTAGAGAAACAGAGCTAAATACCAATGGCGAAAAAAGTAGTAGCGGTCATTAAATTGGCCCTGAACGCTGGAAAAGCCAACCCAGCACCACCAGTTGGCCCTGCATTGGGTCAACATGGTGTTAACATTATGATGTTCTGCAAAGAGTACAACGCCAAAACAGCCGACCAAGCTGGTATGGTTATCCCTGTAGAAATCTCGGTTTATGAAGACCGTAGTTTTACATTTGTACTTAAAACCCCGCCAGCATCAGTGTTAATTCGCAAAGCTGCGAAAATTGAAAGAGGTTCCAACGAACCAAACAAAAAGAAAGTTGGTTCCATAACTAAAGCGCAATTGCGAGAAATTGCTCAAACCAAATTACCCGACCTCAACGCCAACGATATAGACGCGGCAATGAACATTGTGGCCGGAACCGCTAGAAACATGGGCGTAACAATCACTGAATAGTAAAAGAAGGCAGGAGGCAGAAGGCAAGAGGCAGAAGGAAAATATTATGACTTCGCACTCAGCACTCAGCACTCAGCACTCACTACTAAAAAAATTTATCGGGGGAGAAGCCCAGCTTCGCCACTAACCCCAGGAGAGAAAAATGACAAAAAAAGTATCGCGTCGCTTGCGAGAACTGCAAGCAAAAGTAGAGGATAGGGAATACGCGCCCCTAGACGCTTTAGCACTACTAAAAGAAACAGCAACAGCTAAATTCCCCGAAGCCGCCGAAGCGCACATCCGGCTGGGAATTGACCCCAAGTATACAGACCAACAGTTGCGGACAACGGTAGCACTACCCAAAGGTACAGGACAAGTTGTGCGGGTAGCAGTTATCGCTAGAGGTGAAAAGGTTACAGAAGCAAGCAACGCTGGTGCGGATATAGTTGGTTCCGAAGAATTAATTGACGAAATCCAAAAAGGGATGATGGATTTCGATAAGTTGATTGCGACACCAGATGTCATGCCACAGGTAGCTAAACTAGGTAAATTGCTAGGCCCTCGTGGTTTGATGCCATCCCCCAAAGGTGGTACAGTAACATTTGACATTGCAAGTGCGATCGCCGAATTCAAAGCTGGTAAATTAGAATTCCGGGCTGACCGTACTGGTATTGTTCATGTTATGTTTGGTAAGGCAGGTTTCTCCCCAGAAGATTTGTTAGTCAACTTGAAGGCGTTGCAAGAAACAATTGACCGTAACCGTCCTTCTGGAGCAAAAGGTCGCTATTGGCGAAGCTTCTATGTATCTGCTACTATGGGGCCTGCGATTAAAGTTGACATCAATGCTCTACGAGATTTAAAACTGACAGAAGCTGCATAAGAAATGGGAATAGGGAATAGGGAGTTGGGAGTAGGATAGGAAAAGCCTACCTACTCACTAATCCCAAACTCACCACTCCCTTAAAACTAAATAGTTCAAACCGGAGACAGCAGGTGCAAATAGCTTAATATCCTGCCGAGGTAAAAACTCTCATTGCCTGAAGTACTACCCACAAGGTGTAGGCGCTACAGCGTCAAGAGTTTTGCTGCGAAACCCCGGTTAAAAAACTGGGGTTTATTGTTTTTGGTTGGTCAGAACTAGAACACACAAACAGGGAAATCGCTGATTTTGCCCTTGGAGGTGAAACAAGATGGGTAGAACGATAGAAAACAAACAAGAAATAGTAGCTGACCTCAAACAATCTTTGAGTGAGTCAACTTTAGCACTGGTAATTGAATACCAAGGGCTAACAGTTGCCGAAATCACAGATTTACGGCGGCGGCTACGTCCAACTGGCACTACTTGTAAAGTAACAAAAAATACCTTAATGGGTATTGCCATTAAAGAGGACGAAAAATGGCAACCAATGTCCGAGTTGCTGAAAGGCTCTTCTGCCTTTTTGTTAGTTAAAGAAGATTTCTCTTCAGCAATTAAGGCTTACCAAGACTTCCAAAAAGCCACCAAAAAAACAGAAATGCGTGGCGGTGTTATGGAAGGCCGTCTGCTGAAAGAAGCAGATGTCAAGGCTTTAGGAGACTTGCCATCTAAAGAACAACTCATGGGTCAAATTGCTGGAGCTATCAACGCATTGGCTACCAAAATTGCTGTGGGTATCAACGAAGTTCCTGGTGGTTTGGCTCGTGCTTTGCAAGCTGTGGCTGACAAAGAACAAGGAAGCGCGGCTGAATAAAGAATGAAGTATGAAGTGTGAAGTGTGAAATGAGCCAAATATAAAAAAGTGGTTTATTTACTGAGTTTTTCATTCTTTAGACTTCTTTAGTCAAGAGTCAATAGTCAGTGGTAATCACAAGTGACGAATGACGAAGGACAAATCACTCATAACTAATCAAAAATTACGGAGTTACATCAATGTCTGCTACAACCGATAACATTCTAGAACAGTTAAAATCCTTGACCTTGCTAGAAGCGGCTGAATTAGTTAAGCAAATTGAAGAAGCTTTTGGCGTAAGTGCTGCTGCACCTGCTGGTGGCATGATGATGATGGCTGCTCCTGGTGCTGCGGCTGCGGCTGAACCAGTAGAAGAAAAAACCGAGTTTGACGTAATTTTAGAATCTGTTCCTGCTGACAAGAAGATTGCCGTACTGAAGATTGTCCGGGAATTGACTGGTCTAGGTTTGAAAGAAGCTAAAGACTTGGTAGAAGCTGCTCCTAAGCCAATCAAAGAAGCGATCGCTAAAGAAGCTGCTGAAGATGCTAAGAAACGGATTGAAGAAGCTGGCGGTAAAGTTACCGTTAAATAGTTACAGTTTCAATACTAGTTTTTAATTAAGAAGCCTAAATAGGCTTCTTTTTTTGTATTGTTATTCATTATTTTTATAGCCATAGCAGTTATACCAATTCTATTAGAGACTGCACTATAGAAATCCTGTAGAGACGTTGTATACAACGTCTCTACAAAAACTGTTAATTCTATTCCCTGCTTTATCTCAGAATAATTCGATTACGCCCTTCTGCCTTTGCTGTGTAAAGTGCTTTATCTGCGGCCACAATCAAATCAGAAGGCGAGGACTCCCATGTAGGAATCAGAGTAGCTACGCCGATACTCAAAGTGACAAACTCATTCACAGCAGAAGCATCATGAATAATTTGTAAGTTTTTGACACCAGTTTGCATTGCTGTAGCTACATGAAATGCACCAGATGCGTGGGTATTAGGCATAATTACAGCAAATTCTTCGCCACCGTAACGTGCTACTAAATCGTGATGTTTTTGTGCATTTTTGCTCAAAACAGCACCTACCCTTTGCAAACAAACATCTCCAGCCGGATGACCATATTGATCGTTATAAAATTTGAAATAATCGATATCACATAAAATTAATGACAGAGGAGATTCTTCTTGTACCAGATTAATCCATTGTGTATTGAGATATTCATCAAAACGGCGGCGATTAGCCAGACCAGTTAAGCCATCAACATTAGCAAGTTGTTGTAAAGCGAGGTTGGCTGCTTCTAACTGTTTGTAGACTTGCGCTTGTTGTAGCAGACGACGTAAACGCTGGCGCAAAACTGCCCAGTGAATTGGCTTGGTAATATAATCAGATGCACCTGCTTCAAAGGCTCGGTCTACAGACTCTGCATCATCCAAACTTGTAATCATTAATATGGGCGTGCGTTCCCATAATTTAGAGATTACAGTGTTGCCTGTAGCAGAATCAGTATCAAGATTTGCCAATGCTGACATGAGATTATTTCTGGCAATTTGGAGTAAGTGTTTACAACAAGTAAAGCCATCCATTACGGGCATGATTGCATCTAGCAATACTATGTCTGGCTTGACAGTCTCATAGGCATCTAAACACTGCTTGCCATCTGCAACCTCAACAACTCGATAGCCTTCTTGTTCCATAGCTTCACGCAAAAGCACGCGGATGGTCTTATCATCATCAGCCACCAGAATTACTGGAGGTTGTTTAGGAAGAGAAAATGGGCTTAAGCCTGACATGAATTGCGTTCCACAGAAAATGAAAGTATCGACGAGGAATAAGCTTGAGAAAGCCTATTAAACACAAAACAGTAGCCAATGAGCAAGATTTTGTGACAGTAAATCCTACTGAACAGCGACTAACTTAAAGTTTATGACCGCAGTAAAAGTTGGAAGTCCTGCAATGGTCTACCTGTTGAGTAAGTGCTTGTTAATACCACTGTCTGATGCCACAATCTGTCTGACTGGCAATTGAGAGTGCCATCGCATCCCAGTTCCATCAAATCCAAAAATTTGATAGCCAAGCTGTCTAACTGCTCAATTAATTTTTTTTGGATAAGAGAATATTGATTGAGCTTCAGCAAATAAAAGTTTAGATAAATTAGTTTCATACACAATTTACTGAAAATAAAAAAGTAATTTTTAGTAAGCTAGCTCTAGTTTTGCCAGGAAGTCTTATATTTATATTTCCCTAGTGATAAAGTGTAATTACTATTTTGAGCAAAACTTCAAATCTGTACTATGCTTCTTCAAATATAAAGTGACATTAGACACATACTGAGGAGATTTTCAGCAATTAAAAAATATTGCCGAGAAAATAGCTAACCCTAAATCTGACAACTGCTTGACGATGTTTTAGTTATACCTATAGCTAAACTTCACCCATTTAAATTGCTGGGTAATTACATAAATTACATAAGGTTAATATCAAGTTGTATAATAAACTTGATAATTTAGAGGCCAGTTAAATTTAGAGTTAAGTAAAATTCCTGATTTCAATTTAAATAAATGGTGAATAACACCAAATAGAGCGATACAGTTATTAAATAATCCTAATTTACAACCTAGAATGTATGAAGGCACACTTTAGTAAAAATTTATTTAACCAATCTTTTTGAAGATAAATTTTTAATAAAAACAAATTTAAATTAACTCAATTGCAGCTATGCCAGACTCTTTAATGTATCAACAAGATAACTTTGTGGTGTTAGAAACTAATCAACCAGAACAATTTCTGACAGCATCAGAGTTATTTGAAAAGCTGAAGACAATTTTGCAAACAATTAATTATCAAGATTTACCACCAGATTTACAAAATATTGATTCTTTGGAAGCTAAAGTCCAATATCTCATTGATACTAGTTGTGAGTTAGATGTTGGAATTGGTAAATATTTGCAGTGGTATGCAGTTCGATTAGAAAAATGATTTTTGGTCAATAGTCAATAGTCCAAAGTCAAGATTCAATAGCAATGCTTTTAACTGAACTTGATTGCTTGATACCTATTTGACTATTGACCAATTACTATTGAATAGTAACTAAGGCCAACTCAATTTTATCTTCTTCTGGCTGAGTAATTTCAACTTCTACTCCAGGGCCAAAATAACTAGTCATTTTTTCTCGTTTTTCTTGCCAAACATTAATCGGTACAAATGGAGAATCGAATTCTAAAATTAAGGTGTAAGCGCCATTAGTATCTTCTTCTCTTAAACCTGTAACAGTTGGTCTTTCTTCATCAGAGGGACTGAGACCTAAGTAAGAGAGAGCGCCATCCAAGTGAGCATCTTGACCGTAACAATACCGAGTGATGTCTTTGCGGATTTTATTTTGCGTGACAGTTGCTTGCTGTTGACGCAGAGATAATACGGTTTGTTTTGTGATTTGGCTGAAGGGTATTGGTTTAAGTTCATTGGCTTTGAGTGCTAGTCCCCCTAATAACAGGGGAAAACCATAAAAAAAACCAACAAGATTGAGTGTGGCATTATTAGCAGCATAGGCGATGAAGCCGATAATAGTTAATATGCTACCAACGGTTAAACCTAGAGTTCCCAAAGATATTTGGCGTAACATGAGCAGAAGATAATATTTATGAACGCATTAGTTTTATTATCATCGGCTATGTGTCACAGATGATGGAAGCCCAACAACTTAAAAACTGAAATTGTTGATGCTTCATAACTTACGTAGTTCAAGGGGCGACAACTTTTGGCTAGTTGATCAAGCTTTCCCCTGTTTTGCGTTAACTTTAAACTGGACTGTAGTTAATAAAAGGCAGACAAACAATGGATTTACAAACTATCAAAGAGCGAATTGCAGCAGTTCAAAGCAAACGCGAATACCTTTTAAGTCTTTTAGAACAGCCAAACTTAGGAACTTTGAGAGTTGATGTCAATCAGGCTTTAGAAGAACTAGATGACTTAATTGATGAATATAAACGTACTATTCCAGAAACAGGAAATAATTAATTTGCACTAAAAATTGCGTCGGTATCTCTGATAACCAAGAGTTATGCCGACGCTTCTTAATAGTAGAATATTATCAACTCTCCAGAACTGAGCCAACCCTAAGCCAATGTGCCATTAATTTTGCTGCAAGGTTTAGCGGACAATTTCACTATCTCCTCTACGGTGGCCTAATTGTCTGACTAAAGCGACAAGTTCGGTTGTCGATACATCTTTTTTACAAAAATCATCAAAATTAGCCATTCCCATTGCGCGGGGAGAATTAGCCTCTTCTACGGAGGAGTAAGCAAGTATCTGGGTATCGGGAGAAATGGCTTTAATTTCACTAGAAGCACTCCAACCATCCATGATGGGCATTTGTAAATCTAAAACAATCACATCAGGCTGACAGCTTTGAACCATTTCTATAGCTTCTTGACCGTTACTAGCTAACCCGACAACTTGAATATTCTCTTGACAAGAAAAAGCCAATTGCAGGGTTAAACGAGTCAGTTCGTGGTCATCAACTACAAGAACGCGTAACGCAGAAGACTCACAGGAGAGCATTAACATTCAAGGGAAGAAAAATTAGTGACAACAATGTCTATAGTTTATGAGAGCTAGTCCAGATAATTACTCTATCTTATGGTTGAATAACTCCTGTTTTATCAACCAATTCATATAGATAAAATCTGAAAAAATTAAAGTTTGCTAAAAAAATCAAATTTTTACTAGTTATCAGTGTAAGAAAGACTTTTTTGAGAATCTAGCAAATTTGGAGTTACGCCTGTAGAACGCAGTGCCATATTCATCAGAGTTATTTGTGAATTAGCTTCTGGGCAATCATCACCAGGACGGCGTTGGATATAAGTTCCATCAGCTTGTAATTCCCAAGCTTGGCGATTATCTGCCAGCATAATTCCTAAGATTTCTTGCAAATCTTTGGCAATATCTTGATCTTTAATTGGTGTAATTACTTCCACTCGCCGATCTAAGTTGCGGCGCATCCAGTCAGCACTACCGATATAGATTTCTTCTTGGCCATTGTTGTAAAAATAATAGATGCGGGAGTGTTCTAAAAAGCGACCGACAATGCTGATTATGCGAATATTTTCACTAATGTCTTTCAGCCCTGGCCGTAAACAGCAAATTCCCCTAATAATCAAATCGATTTGCACGCCAGCGCGGGAAGCTTCGTACAAAGTAGCGATAATTTGTGGGTCAACAAGAGAGTTCATTTTGGCAACAATGCGCCCAGAAAAGCCATTCTTCACATTTTCGATTTCGCGCTGAATTAAAGACAAAAAGCGATCGCGCATATTCACAGGTGCAACCAACAATTCTCGATAGGATTTTTGTCGGGAATAACCAGTTAAAAAATTAAACAAATCTGTAATATCAGCACCTAATTCTTCACGACAACTAAACAATCCTAAATCGGTATATAGTCTTGCAGTTTTAGGATTGTAATTTCCTGTGCCAATATGCACATAACGACGCATTCTGTCTTTTTCTCGCCGCACTACCATGACGGTTTTGCAATGGGTTTTTAAGCCAACTAAGCCATAGACAACGTGTACTCCCACACGTTCTAAACGCCTTGCCCAGTAAATATTATTTTCTTCATCAAATCGGGCTTTTAATTCTACTAATACTGATACTTGCTTGCCATTTTCAGCCGCTGCAATTAAGGCGTTAACTATTGGTGAATCACCGGAAGTCCGGTAAAGGGTCATTTTGATGGCTAGTACATTCGGATCATGGGCTGCATGGGTGATAAAACGCACCACTGTTGCCGAAAAAGACTGATAAGGATGGTGGACTAATAAATCCTTGTCTCTAATCACGGCAAAAAAATCTTTGCCTTCCTCCATTTCCAAGACATCTTGGTCTATATTCGGTTCGCGCAACCTTTGCAGGCGAGAAGGGACGACAGACTGACGGGGAGGATCTTTCAGTTCTGGCAAAGGCAAAGCCATGAAATACATCAAATCTCGCAAACCTAATAAACCATCTACTTCATAAACATCACTGTCGGTTAAATCTAAATCTTGTAATAACCTTATACGGATTGGTTCTGGTGTTTGGGATTGAATTTCGATTCTGACAGGACTACCCCCCATACGACGTTTGCGTAGTTCTTGTTCAATGGCTAATAACAAATCATCAGCTTCGTCTTCTTCCAGTGCTAAATCAGCATCACGTGTAATGCGGAAAGGATGGTATTCCTGGATATTCATCCCTGGAAATAAAGCATTTAAATTATGCGCGATCGCCTGTTCTAAAGGTACACCTGTCCAGTTGGCGGCTTGTCCATTTTCATGAATGCCTAACTCTGGTGGTAGAGGCAAAAATCGCGGTAAAACGCTAGGAACTTTGACTCTGGCGAAAAATTCTTCTTCTGTCTCTGGATTTTTGACGACAACTGCCAAATTTAAACTGAGATTGGAAATGTAGGGGAAAGGATGGCTAGGGTCAACAGCCAAAGGAGTCAAAACGGGAAAGATTTGTTCTTCAAAATAATTATCTAAATAAGTCCGTTGTCTCTGGTTTAAATTAATATAATCCAGAATATGAATACCTTGCTTGGCTAATAGCGGACGCAGGACTTCTTCAAAATGTTGATGCTGTTTGACTACTTGCGGGCTAAGATTGAAGCGAATATCGTCTAGCTGTTGTTGCGGGGTACGTCCATCCGGAGTTAACTGAGTCACCTTTGCTTCCACTTGTTGCTTTAAGGCTGCAATCCGCACCATGAAGAATTCATCTAAATTGGAACTGAAGATCGCTAAAAACTTCAGTCTTTCTAAAAGTGGTGTGCGTGAGTCGCAGGCTTCATGCAATACTCTGTTATTAAATTCCAGCCAGCTTAACTCTCGGTTGAGATAGTATTGTGGATCACTAAGATTGATGGGATTGGCACTCTTTTTAGATTTCGGCATGACGATCTGCGGGTAGCCAGAAGTAGCCCACAAAGCTGAAGAACAATAAACATAGTAGTAGAAATCGGTGATGAACGAGAAGTTGCTTTTTTACAAAAGCCAGACAATTTTGGATTTTGATTTAATTTCCAAGTAAAAGACAGAAAACTTTATTTTTCCTTAGTCTCTTTAGCTGCTGTAGAAATTGGTAATTGCAGATTTTGGTCGTAGACGAAATCGTTGTGAATAGTTACTTCGCGTTTGGGCAGAGTATCACTATTGGCGATCGCATCTTGTGTGGGAATTCGCAATGTATACTTACCAACAGGCACTCCATCTACACGATACAAACCAAATTCATCAGTCATTGCTGATAAAACTTCTGTACCGTCAAGATTTGCTAATTCTACCCGCACATCAGGCATGGGTTGACCTGCAACATCGGTAATTCTGCCAGCTAAACCATATTCTAATCTGGCCGCAAAATCTACATTGGTTACACCTGCCATTCCCACCTCTGCAACTCGGCTGGTTTTTGGTACAGTGAGTTCCACAGGTAATTGTTCTGGGTCAACTTCAATTCGATAAACCCCTTCCGGTAAACCACCCACAAAGAAGTTACCACTAGAGTCAGTCGTAGTACCAGCAACAGGTTTGTTGTGGTTATCTATTACTCTTACACTAGCGCCTTGTAAATCGTAACCTTTGTTTTCACCTGAGACAGCAATACGTCCAGCGATCGCACCTCTATCTTTACCAAGAGAGCTAAAATTACCTGGAACGGCTCTACCACCAGCAAAGGATAAGTCTGAGACTAATGATACTGTCAAGCGATCGTCATTAAATCCGCCGAAAGAATTTCTTCTACCAGCAAAGGGAATACCTTGATATTCAACCCTGGCAAACAAACCAGGAAGTACCTGCATACTAGCACCGACAACAGGCCCAAAATTACCCTCACGATAAGCCAACCCCAATCGCCAACTCAGTTGTCTAATACTTGGCGGGTTATAATTTAATGTCGCTGTATAACGAGTAGCATAACTACCGCCAAAATCAGTACCTAAAGAAAGTTGATAATTGCGATTAAAGTCATAACTTAAATCAGTAGTGTATCTATCACCAAAAGTATTAAAAGATAGTCTTGCTGCACGATTTACTTGATAGAAAGCATTAAATAGATACTGCCCTGTAATATCAGGTCTACCACTTAAATATAACCTCGCAAAAGGTCGTAAAGAAAAAGTAGGTGATATATATTCACTAGTATCACTACCACTTTTACGACTGCGTGCGAGAAACCCTAACTGAAAACTATTATTAAATCGATAACTTACTTCGGCACTATGGTTAAAGAACTCACCAGAGTTTTTCCCGTTGCGATAACCATTGGGATAAGACTGGGAATTAGCGGTAATATCTAATTTTCCTAATTGGATGTCTAAATCGGTGTTGTAAGCTAACTTGCCAAAAGAATTACCCACACTAGCAGATAAAACCACAGGATTAGCTACTCGCCAAACTAACCCAGCTTGGCTTTGAATTGTATCAGGTATCGCCTGTACAGAGCCTTCAAAAGTTAAATTATTAGAAATACCTTGACGAATTTGATAAAATCCCGCAAATTTACCAGCATCAGTACCATTGTTATTATCAAACAAAGAATTCTGAACTAAATTTCCAGTTAAACCTAACCCAGCTAACTGAACATTACCACCTGCTGGTAGTAATAAATCTGAAGCATTAATTCTGACAGAACGAATTTCGCTGGGAATATTAAGATTATTCCGGTCAAAAACTAAAACTTCAATTTGATTATTTTGTCCAACAGGTAAATTAACATCAACAAATTCGTATCTACCATCAAATCCGACTTGCTGTTGTGCTACGACAACTCCAGAAACTCTCAGTTGTACAAAACTAGCAGGTGGAACTACACCTTGGAAAGTTTGTAAAGGTCTAGAACGTCTAGGTAATAACTCGTTGGCACTGTTATTTTGATTAAAGCGATTTGTTGGTATATTGGTATAACCAAATTGCGCTCCTGTTAAATTCAGACTATTTATTAGGGGGTTAATACCAATTTGTTGCCGACCGACTTGATAAAGGAATCCACCATTACGTTTATAGTAAAAATATTCTGATACATCAGGAGAATTTTCAAAATTATTATTAACTCGTACACGCCATAAACCGCCTGCTAACCTGCCGCCTAGCAGTGTCGAGCTTTGTAAACTTATATCTCCTGAATTATTAACAATATTTAACTCTTGTCTTAAATTAGAAAATCCATTGAGTGGTGCAAATATATCTGGTTGTAAGTTAACTGCTTGACTGTTATATCCTGTACCATCACCACGCCAAGGAAAGTCAATACTTAACGCTAGATCCAAAGAATTAAATTCAATATTTGAAGACAACTTTTCTCGGATAAAAATATCACTAATATAATTAATACCTTGAATATTTTGGATATCATCTTCAGTGATGTTAATAACTCCCAAAGGTGTATTTAATTGGGTGATGTTATCTTTAATTTCAAGTGTCAAGTCAGCAAGTTTAGCAAAGTCTTCCAATGGCAGCAGCAAAGTATTTCCTTGCCGGATAACATCTAAGTTGCCAACTTCCCGTCTATTGAGAATTACCCCAAGTAATAAATTTTCTAAGTTTGAATTTGCTACTTGAGGAAAAGTTATGCGTGAGTTATCATCTACATTTAATAAATTCGTACTGACATCTACCCCTTGTTTTTTTGGTTGTACTTCAGCAGGTTTAGTGTTGAGAGGTTTTTTAGTTGATTCAGCAGATGAATTTGGTGTAGGAATGGGGTTAGTTGCAGTTTTTTGTGGAACCTGTGGATGCGCCGGTTGTTTTGTTAAAAAAGCGGTTAAATCTTCCGATTTTTTTGATGTCTGGCTAGTAGTTGGAACTTCATTAGGTAGATTAGCAACTTTGCTTTGAACTGATGAATGAGGTGGTTGCTTTGTTAAAAAAGCCGTTAAGTCATGAGAATTTATTGAAGTTTCGCTAGTTGCTTCAGTAGATTCCGTTTTTGTAGCATCGGGAAACTGCGATTGAGATGTTTGTTTAGCTAAAAAAGTACTGAAATTATCAACAGTTGTATAGGTTTCGTTGGTAGCTACTTCGGAGAGTGCTGTAATTGTTTGCGACCTTTGTTTATTTACAAAGGTTGCTAGGTCTTCTGGTGCTTTAGCCGCAATTGTAACTGGCGCAGAAGCTGTTGTGTTTTGAAGTTTTTGCGGTTGTTTAGTTAAAAAACCACTTAAGTCTTCTGATGTTTTGGTCGCATCATCAGTACTGGCAACTTCAACTTTAGTATTTTGTGTGTGTGTTGAGTCAGTCTCATTACTAGCAACCTTGACAGGTGCTGTATTTCTTTTGCGTTGAACTGATGTTTTTGTTTTGGTCTTTCTATCTGAAATTGTAGAAGCAACTTGTGTAGGTGCTTTGATTTGTTCGCATTTGACCAGTTGCTTATTCAATAAATCAGGAGACTCTTCTGATTTTGCTGAACTTGCATTAGTTGAAGCCGCTTGTGCAGAGTTTGCCGTTGTTGTGCATTTATCAACTTCTTTGGTTAACTCGTCTGATGTATCTGATATTTCTAGAATTCCGCTTGTAAACAAAATATCAGACAGTATTGTATCTTTCGTACTACGTTGAACTAGTGCTTCACCAGAATTACCTTCAGCAGATAACTCCTCTTGCTCTAAGGCATTTGTGGAAAATTCCGCTTCTGGTGTAGTTTCTGGCGGAAGTGGAGTAGCTACAGTATGCCGCGCAGTTTTATAGGCTGGGTTAGCACTATTTTTATCGGGCGTTGCAATAGGAGTATCTTGCGCGGGTAGAGTGGTAACTTCTGCTGGTGGTAAAGGCGGTGAAGCTTGGTAGATCATATTTGAATACACACACTGGTATGACAGCCTAAAAAAGTTCTAGGCTGGAAGTTGATTGCAGAGACAGACAAAATAACTAAATTAAAAAACTTGGGCTTGAGAAATGACAAAACTTATACGATGTGAGGAGAAGCAAAAACTTTTTCTAGAAGCAGCTTTATTTACTTCTAGCTGTCACAGTAAAGGGAATACCTTTATCAATTTGAGAACCATTCAAATCGCCATTAACATCTAATACATATTGACCAGGTGGTAATTTTTTGGAGATGTTAAGTATTAGTTTACGACGAGTATCTGGTAGTATGGGGTTTGAAGGCAAATAACCTATATCTATTAAACCATTTGGTAGTTGTGTTTTTCCTGGTTCTAAGTTATTTATTTGTTTGGTGGTGCTGGCACCAGGATATTTGTTAGCTGACCAAATTCCGTACTGTCCTTTCATTCGGACATAAGCATTTCCTTGGCTAGAAATATCAAATACTGCCTTCACAGCAGAAGTTTTTGTATTTACGTCGATAGAATTGAGTACTCCAACTCTCTTAATCTCACCCAAATAACCGTAAACAGCTATACCAAAACGTCCAATCACTTTGACAGCTACTGTACCTTTCTTGTCCGTATTGTTATCTTCAGAAGGAATTTCTTCGATAAAGATAAAAGCACGATGTTCTCCTGCTTTTGGCTGAACTCGTGGACGGACTGCAAACCTTACAGTTTGAGTTTTCCCAGGAGGTAGAGTAAACTGAACAGGATTAACTACAATCCACTGAGCTAAAGATTGCTCACTGGATGGTACAGGTTGAGGTTCATTTTTTTCATCTAATATCCAACCTTGAGTATAAATTTTAAATGTAGCTGATTTTGAACCAGTGTTTAGTACTTTAAATACTTGGGTAGTTTGTTTTTTTTGTCCAATATTCAATTCAAATCTGGATGGACTTACCCCAACTGATGCTGCTGTGATTGGGTAAGAATTTAAAATTGTTATGCCAATGGCTGTTAATAAACTAATCCAAGCTTTTTTCATACTTCCATACACCACTTTTAACTGTTGATTTTGAATAATAGTTATAAGTTAGGATTTGTTGGTGGATCTACTTTCACAGTTATATGTAAATTGCAGATATAAGTACCAGCTTTAATATTATCGGAAATATTAAATTTGAATGTTAATCCACCCTGCACCATCTCGGTACCATCCATTAAATCTTGTGTGGTTTGAGGGCTAGATACAATATTTAGAGGAATTGAAACGTTACTTTTAACGGAGTGCGTAAAATTATTATTTTCACTGTCAATACCACAACTATATTCAGCAGGTTGTACCGTACTACCTTTTGGAACTACTATCTTCCATAAATTTTCAATAGAGCGGGAAACTGGTTTATTGATAGTAGAATTTATAGTTACGAGAGTAGGAGGAAATGAGCCTGATAATTCGCCATTAGATGTTTGTATAACAGCTTCTTCACTAGAAATAACTGGCACAAAAAATATAAGCTTATCGAGCGCAGTATTATCAATTTCTAAACTTAATTCTGCTCTTACACTGTCGATATTGCTAAGTAGACATATAGCAAATATAAATGTTGCTATGCCAATACAAGATTGCCTTTTCATTTAGTTCCTCAATATATAATTAAATAAGAAATTATTTGGCAATTGATTACATATAGAGCAAGCAACAAAAACATTTTACATTTTTATTAGAAACTGCCGATGGAAATTTTAGGCTGCTAATGCAGCCTAAAATTTCTTAACCTGCTTATGCAGATTAAATGTATCTAACAGCCTGTGATAGAAATATATATAGCAATCCTGTTTGGTTTATAAACCACTTGTGTAGATAGTGAATAAACAGTAGATTTTTGATCTCGTTTAGCACTGCTATATAAAAATGCATACTTACCACAGAACAATTTAGATAAACCACCTCTTGCTCTAAACTAGTCTTAAATTTCTATTCAAATTCCGGCTTGCAAGGAATCGAAAATTCAAGCTAAGTTTACTTATTGAGTATAGGCTGTGATTGTGATAGTGCCTCCAGAATAAGTTCCTGATTTTACGTTTGAACCCAACTTAAAATTGAAATTTAACTTCCCATCTTTAGCATTATCATAAATAGGATGATCACTAGTTATTTGTACTGCTGATGAGTGTTGTGCATCAGTTCCTGTAACCTCCATTTCAATAGTATCAGTAGAAGTGCCGCCCTCTTTTGTTAAAGTCTTTTCTTTAACAGTAACTTGGTGATAAATGTATTTACCATCTTCTGGTGTACCCCAAACTTTATAGACAAGAACATCGTTATAGGGTATATCAGTTTTGTACGACCCACTGCTATTGTTTGGGTCGCTTAAAGATGGCTCAATAGTCGTAGTCGTTGCTGAAGTTGAGCTAGAAATTACTCCATTCTGAGTTTTAATAACGCTAATTGGGTCTGATGTATTAGTTATATCTGCCAGTGTAGGCTTGAAGGTGAGACTTTGATAAGTTTGGAGAAATACAAAACTGGGAATTACTAGATTGATTTGTACATCAGTACTTACAGTCTCAGCGGCTTGAGTATTGGCAGGTACAGATAATAAAGTGCTGGCTAGAGAAACTGCGCTTAAGGTAAATGCGGCTAAAAAGAAGTTCTTTTTCATGGGGGCTAAACTATTTACTCTTTAGAAAAAGATTACAAAATCAATGTAGCCGTTGTAGCAAAAATTGCACCTCAGAAAATTTACCAAATTCTCCGCACTTTACATATATTTCCCTTGATATAACTACTCTATAAAGCTACTGTAAAAATCTAAATTTTTGATACTGCTTTTTTTAAGTATGTTGAGATAAACTTATTCAATATATCCCTGTCTACAGTGAAACTACTATTGTTTGGTTAGCTTATTTAGCAATTTATCAAGTCGTTTATGAGTTAAAGTCGAGATATAGATACAACTTTTGAATTTACTAAGCTTCTAAGTTAATAAATTTGGCATCAATTTACTCTATTAACATTTAACTTACTAGCTATAAAACCCGTGTAATCTACTATATTTTTATCTGTTGGTTACTGTTTTTGATAAATCTACTTAAGTAGATTTGGGTTGCAAGTATGTTTCAAGCTACTCGTCGTCGGTTGGCTATTTGGTACACTGCCGTAACAGCAGTGTTGTTATTGCTGTTTGCTAGTGGTGTGTACTTATATGTTCGTAGTACGTTGGTAGAGCGAATTGATGATACTTTAAATCATGTGGTGGAAATTGTAGAGCGATCGCTAGTAATTGAGGCAGTAAATAACGAAACTGATATACTCCGCATTAATGTAGAAGCCAGCTTTCGCAACAATGCCAATAACGTCGATGATGACCACATTGACTTGGAATGGTTTAGTCCTACAGGGAAATTACTGTGGTCAACTTTCTCAGAACCTGTAAATATTCCCATTCACGGTAATCATACTGGCGAAACAGTCCGCATTCCTAAACAAGACCAGTGGGGAGACTCAGAACTATCGTTGCGTCAAGTTACCCAGCGCGTAGAATTTGGCCGACAAGTATTAGGATATCTGCGTGTAAGTCATCCTTGGTTTGAAGTTACTAAACCCAGTCGTCAGCTAATTTTAGATTTAGCACTGGGAATTTGGTTAATGTTACTATCTGTAGCTGCGAGTGGCTGGTTTCTGTCGGGGAAAGCAATGGAACCTGTCGGTGATTCTTATCAAAGGCTTAAGCAATTCACTGCTGATGCTTCCCATGAATTGAGAAGTCCCATTACTTTGATTCAAACTAATGTACAAGTCGCCTTAAGTGAATTGGAGTTAGTTGAAACCGAAGTGAGTACTTCTACTAACTATCGTCAACAATTAAAGGTAGTGGAACGACTGACTCAACGTTTAGGTAAGTTGGTAAATGATTTATTATTTTTAGCGCGACAAGATAGCGGTATCAGTAAAGATACATTCTCACCTTGTCCTTTGGATGCTTTACTGATGGAAGTGATTGAAGAACAGCAACTTCTAGCCAGTGAAAAAGGCATTGCTTTGAATTTAAACTTAGTTGATCCTCCAGTTGCGGAAACGAGTCCCGAATTACTAGAAAATTGGTTCACCCTCTTAGGCAATTGGGATCAGCTAGTCAGGCTATTGACAAACTTAATTAGTAATGCTTTGCAGTATACTCCGGCGGGTGGTAAGGTAAATGTTGAGTTGGCACGTCAAGAAGGAATCAGTCGTGTATCAAGGATGCGTGTTAGTACGGCTCAGTTACAAATTAAAGTGAGTGATACTGGCGTTGGTATTCCCACAGAAGCATTACCACGGTTGTTTGACCGTTTTTATCGGGTAGATCCTGCACGTACTCATAAAAAAAGTGAAAGTACAGCTACAGACAGTGCTACAGGTTCAGGATTAGGACTAGCGATCGCTCAAGCTATTGTCGAACATCACCAAGGTCAAATTCAAGTTGAAAGTACCATTGGCAAAGGTACAACTTTCATTGTCACTCTACCCGTAACTCTAGAGTCTTAAATTTTTGTTGATTGTTTTGTTTCCTGTGACAGATGAATAGATTTGGCATTACTTACTAACTTATAGAGTAAAGCTTGCATTTTTAAATCATAAATTTGAGCGCAAACAGTTTATTACTTACTCTTGTAACTTGCTTGAGTAACTAAATAGACTGCAAATTTTTGTTGCTTAAATGCAGCTAATAAATAAATTATTGGAGGAGATTAGATGCCAACTCCTATTGCAGAAAAAAATCTACCTTTTTTAGAAAAAGTAAAGCAAAACAGTGGTTTAGCTGACCTTTACGACGCTAGAGATATTACAGAAGTAGTATTTCGAGTCATGCGTGACTTGATGACTACAGAAGCGGCTGACAGAGTTGAAGGTGAATTACACAAACCAGCCGAAGAAACTGAAGATAAATCTCTGCAAATGGAAATTGCTGAACTGTGGCATGATACCAATCCGATTGTAAGCTTTTTGAGTCGGGTACGTCCACCCTGGCAAGGCCCTGGCATCTTTAAAATTGATAGCGATCGCTTTTTATTCCGCGTAGCTAATGAAGGCACCATGCCACCAAATGTAGACCGAGAACAGGTGGTAAAAGCAGTATTTTCTGCTACTAAAGATGAATTATCACCAGAGAGAATTGAGGAAATTGCTAGTTGGCTCCCAGATAAAGTTCGTCAACTTTGGGAAGAAGCTTAAATACAGCGTGTTTAGGGTAAATGAGGTACAAGTGTAAAACCCTAGTAAAACCCAAAACCATGTAGAGACGTTACATGTAACGTCTCTACAGTATTCCACGAATATACAACCTGCTCAATTGAAATAAGCTGTATGTAGATGTAGCTGGCTAAACTATTTGAGTTACGAATTGTCTTTAAAGACAATTCGTAACTCAGATACAATTCTCAAAAGCTTATTTTTGGTGGAATTTAGATTAGTATCTAACTCTAGAAATAATTAAAAGCTTCATTTTTCAAGACTATAGTTAGATACTCTAAATATAAAAGCTTATTACATTTAAGATATCAAAATAAAATTTTGTTCAACTAATGAATATGGTAATTAGGAATCAATAATTATATTTTGCCATTAATTTAATTCACTTTTCTCTTTATTGAAAAGTGAAAAGGCAAATTTAGATGTTAATTTCCTTATGCGACAACGACAAAGTTTGTACTAAATAACTAATGCTAAAGCTATTAACTTCCTGTTAATAGCTTTCAGGAATCTCTAACCTTTCAAGACAATTAATATCCAATTTACTTAGGAGTGAAAAATGAATATGAGTTCTCAAAAATTACGGAAACTTACTGGGATATTCAGTGCTGTTTGCGGCGGTTTACTAATTAGTGTACCTGCAATTTCTCAAACAGCAGTAGCCCAACAACCAACCTCTGTTACACCGCAACAGTCTACTTCTAAGGTTAACCCTTGCCCTAGTATTTTTTATGAAGAGCCACACAACAGCCGAGTTGTAGTACCGCAAGGATGTCCACCGAATGCACTTACTCAAAGATTAGCTAATCAAGGGCTTTTGCCTGCAAATGGCACCACAACAACATCCTCTACATACCAAACCGGATTAGGTGTTGGTGGCGAAACACCCCAAGCTGGTGGAACACTTAATCCTTGCCCTCGGATTTACTATGAAGAACCTTTCAACAGCAGAAATTTTGTACCTCAAGGATGCCCACCTAATGCTTTCTCTCAAGGACAAGGCAACATTTCTAGCCAAAGTGTACCAGTAACTCCCCAAGCTTCTATGAGTGGAGCTACTACGCCTCAAACTACTCTACCATCACAAGGGGAAACATCTAGTCAAGGTGTACCAGTAAATCCCCAGGTGTCTACCAGTGAAACTACCACAACTCAAACTCCTTCGCCATCTCAACAGCAAACACCTAGTGCAACGATCGCTCTTGCCAATGGTAAAGTTGATGTGAAATTAATCAATGATACTGGGGCGAAAGTTACTTACCAAGTGATTGGCGACACACAACCGCGATCGCTCGAAGGTAAGTCAAATGTTATGTTACAAGGTATCAGCGCACCAGTTACAGTTACATTCCAACGTGAAGACGGCGGATTACTCTTGGTAACACCCCAAGCTTCTACTGAACAACAAGGAATGCTAGAAGTAACTTTGAATGAAGCAACTGACTTAACTCAAGACACTAAGGCCATGCGAATTCAACAAAACGGTTCAGTCTTCTTGAATTAGTTTTAATGGGGAGTCGGGAGTGGTGAGTAGGGAATAGGAGAAGAAATCTTTTTAATGCTAAGTAGAGACGTTGTATACAACGTCTCTACAAAATTTATGGACTGCAATTTCTCAGAGAATTGGGATGAGTAAGGATGTAGAAGTTGGAGTATTTTCCTACTCCCGACTCCCTTACTTTACAAATTAGTCCCTTCGGTAGTAGATGACTGTGGTAACAAAGGCTCAGGTTGTGGTAGCGGTTGAGGATTCAACAATTGCTGCCAATTTTTAATTTGTTCTTGTGCTGTACTATAAGCACTTGTACCTCTAGGAACCAACTGAGCAGTTTCAATGGCTTTGCTGAGATTAGAAGTACTCTGAGAGCGAGCCAAGTCTAGTAACTGTTGACTCCATTGGTCAATAGCGACATTTGCATCTAAACGCAGAATATTACTGCTTGGTACTTTATTGGCTAAACGAATCGCCTCAACTAAAGCATCTGGCGTACCAACTACTGCAACTTGTCTGGCTCTGTTCCAGTTATCTTTGGCGCGAATTTGACTTCGCCAATCATCAATAGCTGCTTGAGCTTCACCAGAAAGCGCCCTTCCCGAAGATGCAATTGTCTGTGCGGCGTTAATTGCAGCGTTTAAATCTCCAGTTTGAGCCAAATCTCGTGCTTGATCTAAGTAGGGTTGGTCTTGAATGCGCTCTATTTTCGCCGTCCAACTATTAATTCGTTTGCGTGCTTCTGGATATAATGCCCGACCTTTACGGATTTGACTAGCTTCTGCGATCGCAGCTTGTAAAGAATTGATATCCTCTAATAAGGCTATTTGTTCGGCACGCTCTAAGTAAGGACGGTCTTCAATGGTTTCCACTTGAGCTTGCCAACGTCCGACTTCTTGCCTAGCTTCTGAGCCACGCGGATTATTAGAAGGAATTTGTTGCGCTTCAATAATTGCTGCTGCTAAGTCATTAATTGTACCTTGGCTAGCCAGTGTGCGTGCTTTTTCTAGGCGGTTGACATCTTGAATTTCCAGTTGCCAACGGGAGATTAATTGTTGTGCTTTGTTATAGTTGGCGCGGGAAGGGTCAATTTCTTGTGCTTGCGCGATCGCAGTTTCTAAACTAGAAACTGTACCTAGCCAAGCACTTCGTTGTGCGTCTGCTATAGCAATAAAGTCTTCTACATCTGCTTGTAATTTAGTAATGTCAGGAATTTGCCGCGCAATCTCTAAAGCTGCATCTGCATCTCTCGCATCCAACTTAGCTTGCGCTAATTCCAGCATCTTGCGTCCGTATAAAGGAATCGTCTCCTGGGCTTTTTCATAGAAATAACTGTCTTTGCCAATCGATTCTGCAATTTTGATTGCTTCTAATAAGTTATCTACTACTTTGCTTTTGGCTAAACTATCAGCTTTATCTAACTTATCTCCATCTTCCCGCACCGATACAATCAATCGGTTGACTTGATCGTATTTAGTGCTTGACCAGTATTTATTATCTACACGCAGTAATTTTGCTGCCAACATTGAGGCTGATTGCCAGCGTCGTTGCTGTAATTCTGCTTCTACTGCTTGATAAATTTCGTCAGCTTTAGACCAGATAGATTCCCACTTAGCAATTTTTTCGTCTACTAACTTATATACAGGCAAGTCTTGCGGGATTTTCTGGGCTGTGGCGATCGCTTCTTCTAAATCTCCCGCTTGAAAACTTTGATCTGCTAACTGTAAAATATCCCGCGACCACTCCTCAATAAACCGATCAATTTCTCCCCGTAGGGGATGATTTTCTGGTAACTGTTTAACTAAGGCGATCGCTTGTAATAAATCATTTACTGTCTGCTTAGAAGCCGCTAACTGAGCGCAGTGCAACCGCACCGAAGCACTAGCCAACGGCCAAAAAATCGATGGACAGTTAGGAGCCGCAGGCAATTTTAACAGCATGGCCATTGCGAGAAACCCTATACTGCCAGGAATTAAAGCTAATAATATTGACCACAAAACCCAGCTTTTCATCCAGCGTGGCAAAGGTCTGGAACGTTTGCTGGGTGGACTGGCTTCAGCGACGTGATGATCTATAATCGGTAATCCTTCTGGATTATTATCTGTTTGTTGTTTCACTGACTTAGAGGTAGAACCAGTAGCTGGGATGCCAAATGCTTGCGTTTCCCCGAAGTGTGGTGTTCGGTTCGTGTAATCTGGCTCTCTGCCTCTGGCTGGAGACCAACCTTCTGGAATATCCCGCTCTGTCATCTCTCACACCAAAAATTTATTAAATAGTGATGGCTCTAGGTCAAACAATTTTGGATTTTGGATTTTAGATTGACCCCGCAGATAAACCTGGGGGTTGTTTGTACCATTAAAAAACTCTAGGTCAATAACTTAGTTGTTGCCATAGTAACTTTCTCATTGTCAAAAAGCTACTGTTTTTCGTAACTTTCTCCTGGTATACCTTTAACCATTGACAAATTCCGTCTTATTTTATACTTAATTGTCAAACAGAAGATTCTGCTTGTAAATCAACAATCAACTGAGCTAAGTGATCACTACTTGCCTGATAAACTCTGCCACAAAAATCACAAGTAGCTTCCGCACCGTTGTCTTTCACAATCATGTCTTGTAATTCAGTTTCTCCTAACATCTTAAGTGCGCTTAACACCCGATCAAAAGAGCAACCACAATGAAAACGCAACATCTGGGTTTCCGAAAATATCGATAAACCCATATCTCCCAACAAATCAGTAAAAATTTCCGGTAGTGTCTTACCTGCTTGTAGCAACGGGGTAAATCCTGATAAGGCAGCCACCCGTGATTCTAAGGTTTCTATTAAAGCTTCATCTCTAGAAGCTTTCGGTAAAACTTGTACTAATAATCCGCCAGCAGCGGTGACTCCAGTCGCACCCACGAATACACCTAAAACTAAAGCTGAAGGTGTTTGTTCCGAATTTACCAGGTAATGCGCCACATCATCCCCAATTTCTCCAGATACCAGTTCTACCGTACTAGAGTAAGGATAACCATAACCAACATCCCGAACAACGTAGAGGTAACCACTGCCTACTGCACCGCCGACATCAAGTTTACCTTTAGAATTAGGCGGCAGTTCTACAGACGGGTTGCTGACATAGCCCCGTACTGTTCCATCCAAACCTGCATCTACCAATATACCACCCAAAGGGCCATCGCCTTTCACTCGGATATTAATCCTCGAACCAACACGCTTCATGTTAGAAGCCATTAATAAACCTGCTGCCATAGTCCGTCCTAGTGCTGCCGTTGCCACATAGGAAAGCTGATGGCGCTGCCGAGCCTCTTCTGTCAAGCGCGTAGTGATGACACCCACTGCGCGAATCCCACCTTCGGCTGCTGTAGCGCGAATTAACTGATCCGCCATGTAAAAACCTTACATTTCTTAACAACTTCACTTTTTCTATTCTAAGTTCTCAGTTACCATCCAGGTGAGTTGATGCTCAGTGGCGATCGCATTTGCGATACTAGAAATACAATTCATTAAAGAATCCAGAACTCAGGAGTCAGAATTCAGAATTTAAGAACTAAAATATTTGCTCCTAAATTCTCAGTTTCTCGCTCCTCAATGCTTCCTGTATGATTTATCACCTTTAAAAATTTTCAAAAAATGCTAGGTAATTTTCAACAAAGCCAACTACGGATAGAAATCGAAGCATCAGCCAGTACCATTGGTAATAGCTTGCTACGTCCTGCACAATTAGAGAAATGGCTCTTAGGGCAACGTTTTAACCCCGGAATGCCCGAAGAAATTTATCCAGGCTTTCAGTTTACAAGCTGGACTGGCCCTGTCTCCATTCATCATCAGGTGGATGTAGTTCAACCCAATTGCCTGCGCTTGCTACTCAGTGGCGGTATTGACGGTTTTCACGAATGGTATTGGGGCGAAGGTTGGGTACAGTCCCGCTTGGAAGGCATTTCGATGTTACCCCTGAATTTAAGTCAAACCTTGAGTTTGTTAAGTTTACGTCAGTTTTTAGCTCAAGCAAGTAAATAATAAATTGATATCAAAGTTTATTTGGATCAATTCCTTGCTGCTGTAATTTAGTTAATAAATTTTGCACTTGTTCTTCTTCTGTTTGGTATCGGTTGCCATTTTCGTCATACCAAAATAACCATTCTCGTGTTCTTCCTTGATAAGTACCCTGTTCCCTTCCAATCCCTAAATCAATTTCTGGCAACCAAACTTTATCCCCTGTTTGTAAAATGTATTTACCTTCAACTAACCGATAAACTTCTAAACGTTTTCGCTTACGACGTAGCCGTGTTGGTGCATAAATAACATAATATAAAATGCCTAATTCGGCATAATCAATTTTTTTCTGTTCATATTCGCCGTTATAAGTTTGAGAAACAACTTCTAAAGCTAAAGTTGGTGCAATACCTTCTTCCTCCCAAAAAACATAGCTATAACGTCCATTTTCACCGACAAAACGTTCTACACCCAAACTCAAAAATCCATCAGGAACTATGGCAGGTTTACTAGGTGCATAATAAATTGCCATATTAATCCCGAAAAACCAATTATCACGGTTTTGCCAGATATTAGCTAAGATGGCTAACAATAAATTGGGAATTAATATTTGCAGTTCGTTATCCACAGGAGTATCATCAGAATCGGGCAATTCTGCCGATGAAGGTAAACATTCTAATGGATCATAGTTATACATAATAACTTCCCTCGTAGTTGAGAGTTATAGCGTTTCCTACTCCTTTTCTTTAAGAAAAACTAGTGAAAATTTTTAGATTCACGCAAAGCCGCAAAGTCGCCTAGAGAAAAAATTATCAATAATCTTAAATATTTAATCTTCCGCAGATAACACTTGCTCAACTGTTAATGTTAATTCGGGCAAGGTTGGCGATAAAATTCTTTCTGAGCCGACAAATTCTGCTGGTTCGTATAATTCATCAATCAATGTGAAAATCGTCACTTTATTGATTAATGGATCAACAATCCAATACTCTGGAATATTCAGAGCATTATACTCAACTCGCTTGGCTCGATAATCTACAATTTTGGTGGATTCACTGACAACTTCTACTACTAATAAAGGAGGTGGTTCATTAATTTCAATCACTGCTTCTCGGTTTCTTAATTCTCGCCATTGAGGTAAGGGAATAATCACAACATCAGGAATTCTTGATGTCTCCCATTTACCAGCACGGGGAGAACGTACACCAATCACCATTTGTTTGGCAGTCCAATCAAAATTTAGTTTAATAATTTCATTTTGAAAACATTGAGTAATAAATCCGATGATTGCCCCGTGTTGCCCACTTCCCAAACTCATGGGAATTAATTCTCCATTGACTAGTTCGTAACGAGTATCAGTGCCATCATTGTATTTTAAGTATTCGGCAAAAGTGAGTTTTGGGGTAGTTTTAGTCATATTGCTGTTACTACCATTGTTAATTTTTACTGGGCTTTACCACTAATACAGAACAATTAGCTTCTTCTACGACTTGACTACTAACAGAACCCTGAACAATGCGTTTCATCCCAGTTAATCCGCGACTCCCAATAATAATTAAATCCGCTTTATAAATATTAGCTAGGCGAATAATTTCATCGGCAGGTTCACCAGTGACTAATTCTACTGCACTTTGAATAGATATTTTTTCTTGGTAAGATTGCAGCTGTTTTTCAATTTGGAAATAAGACAACGCTGGAGATTCTGGATGAGGACGATCTGCGGGTAGTTCCATCTCTGAATCTGGTGTCGGAAATACATGACAAAGAACAACTTTGGTTTCTGGTGATAATACCAAATCATCCAAAACCTGAATGACACGTTCTGCAATATCCGAACCATCCAGAGCTACCAATATATTGTTTAGCACTGCCCTCGTCTCCTCAAAAGTAGACCCCTGAAACTCTAGTTCTTACACCAATAATAGTACTGATGGAAGCTCAAGTTTATCTTGTTTTATGTATGCTGGGCGATCGCAAACCGCTTTGCAGCAATACAGTTGAATCTTCTAGTGTGCAGCCCCAGGGTACTTTTTGCTAAAAGTATCGGAAAAAATTAAGCATTCCCCATTACTCATCTTTTTGAATCCGCCGCCGGACTGAATCAGCGTGGGAAGGTAAGCCTTCTGTTGTTGCTAGTGCATCAATTGCACCAGCCATTTTTTGCAGGGCTGTTGGGGAGTATTGAATAATACTAGAGTGTTTGAGAAAAGTTTCTACACTTAAAGCTGAAGCATAACGAGCAGCACCAGAAGTAGGTAAGGTATGGTTTGGCCCTGCTAAATAATCACCAACAGCTTCTGGTGTCGAGTAGCCTAAAAATATTGCCCCAGCATGGCGGATTTGCGGCAAAATTGCCCAAGGATCTTTGACTTCCAATTCCAAATGTTCCGGCGCAAATTCATTAGAGAGTTCTGCTGCGGCTTCGAGAGATTCTACTAGCACAATTAAGCCGTAGTGTGCGATCGCTTTTTCGGTATCGATCCGCCTGGGGTGATCAACCAATTGTCTTTCAACTGCGACTTGGACGTTTTTCGCTAAAGCTGTATCCGTAGTCAACAAAATTGCCGCTGCCATTGGATCATGTTCGGCTTGGGCTAACATATCAGTAGCCACATGCACAGGATTGGCAAATTCATCGGCAATAATTAGCACTTCGCTCGGCCCTGCCAGCATATCAATGCCCACAGTACCGTAAACTAGTTTTTTGGCTAAGGTGACGTAAATATTTCCTGGCCCAGTAATCACATTCACTTTCGGGATCGTTTCTGTCCCATAAGCTAATGCGGCGATCGCTTGCGCCCCCCCAACGCGATAAATTTCTTCTACTCCTGTTTCTTGGGCGGCCACTAGCACAGCTGGGCTAATGACTTTTCCCAACCCTGGCGGTGTCACCATCACAATTCGGGGTACACCAGCCACTTTCGCTGGAATGGCATTCATCAACACCGTACTTGGATAAGCCGCACGACCACCAGGAACATATATCCCGGCTCGGTCTACAGGGGTGTAACGTTTGCCCAAGACTACATTATCCTCCCCAAAGTTTACCCAGCTTTTGGGGACACGTTGACGATGAAATGCTTCAATTTGACGAGCAGCTAACTGAATTGCTTGGAGCAATTCTTTAGATACTTGTTGGTAAGCTGTATCTAGTTCGGAACCCGTAACGCGTAGTTCTTCAAGTTTCAAGGTTTGGTTGTCAAATTCAGCCGTGTAATGTAACACAGCTTTGTCGCCCTGGCGCTTCACAGTTTGCAACACTTCCCGCACAGTTGCTTCTTTGTGAACCACTTGGTCGTCATGGGTGCGATCGCAGATACGTTGTAGTTCTGCTTTAACATCTGCCTGCTGAGTAATGATTCGCAGCATGGAGTAAGGAAAATGCCAAAATTTTAGATTATTCCCGCTTGAGAATTTAGTCTGGCTCTTGACCCCCAAGGGGGACGAGTTTCGCTTTCATTCTCATCTCTAGCTTAACCTGGATTTTTTTGATACTCCCAAGGCTGCCAGCACATGGGTGAGTTAATTTAGATGATCAAAGTTCCTCAGTTGGACTTGCCTAGTTGGCGCACGGCAGAAAGCGGGAGTATTAATTCCCCCTACCTTTGCTTCCCATACCTTACTTGCTGTGGGTTTCGTATGTCGATACATCCTATTTGCCAATCCCGAAGTAAGAATAGGGTCTGAATATAGTTTTTCCTAATTTTCCTAACTTTATTGACGAACATGCTTATACAAGCAGTATGTCAGTAGTGTACATGTAAACACTTGCTATTTAACGATTTATAGTTACTGTCTACTGATAGTACATCCTGGTTGGGAAGCGACCTTAGCAGCCACACCACTCAATTTAGGTGGTAATTAGTTAGGTTGATAATTTATTGAGGTACTTTATTCTAGCTTATTTCCTGGGTTCGGCATAAAAAATTCCCTAGACTCAGAATCTTCAATTTACACCTTATACCTTTATCCTCAGTTTCCCCAGATAAAATGGCTGCTTCTGTTTTGGCAACGCAAGATTTTTTTGAGAAATTATGATATTTGCAAGTTGAATGCTATATTAGTAAATCTAGTAGTGTGTGTACATATTAATAGTCTTTTTGGAATCGACTGTGGCGAATACAAAGTCTGCTCTTAAACGCGCCAATATCGCAGAACGCAATCGGCTGCGGAATAAAACCTACAAGTCAGCTGTTAAAACGCTGATGAAGAAATACTTTACTGTGGTAGAAACCTACGCAGCTAATCCTACACCCGAACTCAAACAAGAGGTAGAAGTGCGGCTGGCTGAGGCTTACAGCAAAATCGATAAAGCTGTCAAGCGAGGCGTTCTGCATCCTAACAACGGTGCTAGGAAAAAATCGAGATTGGCTCACAGACTCAAGCCACTCGCAACAGCACAGTAGTAGTCATTTGTCATTTGTCATTGGGAGCCAGTGCGTTGCGGTGAATCAGCGCTGCGGGAGGGGTTCCCTCCGCAGGCGACTGTGTTAGCGCAGCGTTAGCGACGTTAGGAGCGTCACCCGAAGGGAGGTTCCCTCCGTTCGTTGTAGCAACTGTCGTCGGGTTTCCCGACTTGAAGCAACTGGCGAACCCAAAGGGTCATGCGTTAGAGCAAAGACTAATGACAAAGGACAAAGGACAAAAAACAAAAATGCAGCTGATTGACACCCACGTTCATCTTAACTTTGAAAACTTCCAACCAGATTTAGCAGCAGTGCGATCGCGGTGGCAAGAAGCGGGAGTGGTACGTTTAGTACACTCCTGTGTAGAACCATCAGAGTTTTCCAGTATTCAAGCTCTGGCTCATCAATTTCCGGAACTGAGCTTTGCTGTTGGTTTGCATCCCTTGGATGCCGAAAAATGGCAAAGTGACACAGCCGAGAAAATTAAATACTTGGCAAGTTCAGAACCAAAAGTGGTGGCAATTGGGGAAATGGGACTGGATTACTACAAAGCCGAGAACTATGAGCAGCAGCGCATGGTATTTGCAGCACAATTAGCGATCGCAGCCGAACTCAATCTTCCCGTGATTATTCACTGTCGGGATGCGGCAAGTGATGTCAGGGAAATTTTACAGCAATGGCAGGAAATCAAAGAGGGAAAAATTCGGGGTGTAATGCATTGCTGGGGTGGAACACCAGAAGAGACCCAGTGGTTTCTTGACCTTGGTTTTTACATTAGCTTTAGCGGGACTGTTACATTCAAAAACGCTAAAGAAATTCATGCCTCAGCCGCGATGGTAAGTAGCGATCGCATCTTAATTGAAACAGACTGTCCTTTTTTGGCTCCTGTTCCGAAACGGGGTGAAAAACGCAATGAACCTGCTTATGTTCGCTATGTAGCGGAAAAATTAGCCGAATTGCGGGGAGAGACTGTAGAAGCGATCGCCCACCAAACCACGCAAAATGCCTGTAAATTATTTGGTTTGGCTCTATAAGAGTTAACTGTTGCAATTACAGTGTGTGATCCAAAGAATTAAAAACTTAGGAGGATAAAAATATGTTAATATTAATGCCTCCAAAACATTTTGCTTGCGTCATAATGATAAAGGAAGACACCGAAAACTTTTAAGCTTGTTATATTGTTATCAACTTGACCATCCTCCACTCTCCACATACGGATGCTCTAAATAAATGAATAACCGTAGCAACCGACATTGAGCTAAAATTTGGCAAAATATACCCTGCTTTGTATCTAAAACTATAGAAAATTGTTAAAAGTAATTGTCTTGTGAGTAAAACCCACCAAAATAAAGCCATTTTGACTCAAAGCCGACATCAAGCGGCTGATTATCATTGTCTTTTGATATTGCCGTTAAGATAAACGTGCTTATTTTAAAGATGCAAAAATTTTGAGCTGCGTAAGCTACTTACGCGCTTTTGGAGGGGAAGTGAGGAAAGTAAATCAAATGCAGAAATATCTCAACCTGTCGTTGAGAAATCAAGTTAATAGCTGGGTTTTAACAGCTATTAGTAACTTGCAAGGGCGGTTATCCCCCTTGTCAAAATCACCCTGTCCAGATAAAAAAATGCTGCGGTTACCCGCATAAATCAATAGCAGGTGGCACAAGGAGAAGTTCCCCAACAGCTACGGACACTGGCGAGGATCAGGAACAGTCCCACAGCAGTGTCCTCTAAAAGTTTAACCAGGTTGACAAAGGTAGAGGCATGAATAACGACAAATATATGGAACCCGCCTTTTTGTTGCCCGACTTGATTGAAATTCAGCGATCAAGCTTTCGCTGGTTTTTAGAAGAAGGGTTAATAGAAGAACTGAACTCCTTTAGTCCTATTACAGACTATACAGGCAAATTAGA
The DNA here is from genome assembly GCA_018993265.1 of Nostoc sp. TH1S01. Classification (GTDB taxonomy): domain Bacteria; phylum Cyanobacteriota; class Cyanobacteriia; order Cyanobacteriales; family Nostocaceae; genus Nostoc_B. Next base: position 39,248 of record JAGKSW010000015.1, on the reverse strand, counting down.
ACTGCACTTTTTAGGACAGAATTATAAACTTAAGGAGCCAAAATACAGCGTAGAGGAAGCAAAACGGCGGGATAGTACTTACGCAGTCCAGATGTACGTCCCTACACGCCTGTTGAACAAAGAAACAGGGGACATCAAAGAACAAGAAGTATTTATTGGTGATTTGCCATTAATGACCGATCGCGGCACCTTCATTATTAACGGAGCCGAGCGGGTAATTGTCAACCAAATTGTGCGATCGCCTGGAGTTTACTACAAATCAGAAATCGATAAAAACGGTCGGCGGACATATTCAGCCAGCCTCATCCCTAACCGGGGAGCATGGCTGAAATTTGAAACAGACCGTAACGATTTAGTGTGGGTACGGATCGACAAAACCCGAAAACTCTCAGCCCAGGTACTCCTGAAAGCCTTGGGGTTATCAGATAACGAAATTTTTGATGCCCTGCGCCACCCAGAATATTTCCAAAAAACCATTGAAAAAGAAGGGCAATTTTCAGAAGAAGAAGCCCTGATGGAGTTGTATCGCAAACTCCGTCCTGGTGAACCACCAACAGTATTAGGTGGACAACAACTATTAGACTCTCGGTTCTTCGATCCCAAACGTTATGACTTGGGTCGTGTTGGTCGATATAAACTCAACAAAAAACTCCGGTTGTCAGTTCCCGACACCATGCGCGTGCTGACCCCTGGCGATATTTTGTCAGCTGTCGATTATCTGATTAACCTGGAATACGATATCGGTAGTATAGATGACATTGATCACTTAGGTAATCGCCGTGTGAGAAGCGTGGGCGAGTTGCTGCAAAACCAAGTACGGGTAGGTTTAAACCGATTAGAACGGATTATTCGGGAACGGATGACCGTATCTGATGCCGAAGTTCTTACCCCAGCATCCTTGGTTAACCCTAAACCATTGGTAGCAGCAATCAAAGAATTCTTTGGTTCCAGCCAATTAAGTCAGTTCATGGATCAAACCAATCCACTCGCAGAACTGACACACAAACGCCGACTTTCGGCTTTAGGCCCTGGTGGTTTAACTCGTGAACGGGCAGGGTTTGCTGTACGAGACATTCACCCCTCCCACTACGGACGGATTTGTCCCATTGAAACACCAGAAGGCCCCAACGCTGGTTTGATTGGTTCCTTGGCTACCCATGCACGGGTTAACCAGTACGGATTTTTAGAAACACCATTCCGTCCTGTAGAGAATGCACGGGTAAGATTTGATCTACCTCCCGTTTACATGACCGCCGATGAAGAAGACGATCTGCGGGTCGCCCCAGGAGACATACCTGTTGATGAAAATGGTGTAATTATTGGGCCGCAAGTACCAGTACGTTACCGTCAAGAATTCTCCACCACAACTCCAGAACAGGTAGACTACGTAGCGGTTTCCCCTGTACAAATTGTATCTGTTGCGACCAGCATGATTCCCTTCTTGGAACATGACGACGCGAACCGGGCGCTGATGGGTTCTAACATGCAACGCCAAGCAGTACCTCTACTCAAACCAGAACGTCCCTTAGTCGGAACTGGTTTAGAAGCCCAAGGCGCGAGAGACTCTGGGATGGTGATTGTCTCTCGGACTGACGGAGATGTTACATACGTAGATGCTACAGAAATTCGTGTACGTCCCAAACCAAATGCACCCGAAATTAAGTACACCGTTTCTAAATACCAACGTTCTAACCAAGATACTTGTTTAAACCAAAAACCCTTGGTGCGAATTGGTGAAAAGGTTGTAGCTGGACAAGTACTAGCAGATGGTTCATCCACCGAAGGTGGTGAATTGGCCTTAGGGCAAAATATCATCGTCGCTTATATGCCTTGGGAAGGCTACAACTACGAAGACGCAATTTTGATTTCTGAGCGGCTGGTACAGGATGATGTTTACACCTCAATTCACATTGAGAAATATGAAATTGAGGCTCGACAAACAAAATTAGGCCCAGAAGAAATCACTAGAGAAATTCCCAACGTTGGGGAAGATGCTTTGCGCCAGTTAGACGAACAAGGCATTATCCGGATTGGGGCTTGGGTAGAATCAGGAGACATCTTAGTCGGTAAAGTTACACCCAAAGGTGAATCCGACCAACCACCAGAAGAAAAACTCTTACGTGCCATCTTCGGTGAAAAAGCGCGGGATGTACGCGATAACTCGTTGCGTGTGCCTAACGGAGAAAAAGGTCGCGTAGTTGATGTACGCTTGTTTACCCGTGAACAAGGGGATGAACTACCACCCGGAGCTAATATGGTAGTGCGGGTGTATGTCGCCCAGAAGCGGAAAATCCAAGTCGGAGACAAAATGGCGGGTCGCCACGGTAATAAAGGGATTATTTCGCGGATTTTGCCGCTGGAAGATATGCCCTACTTACCAGATGGTTCCCCAGTGGACATCGTACTCAATCCCTTGGGCGTACCCAGCCGGATGAACGTTGGACAAGTATTTGAGTGTCTGTTGGGTTGGGCTGGTCATACCTTGGGTGTGAGATTTAAGATTACTCCCTTTGACGAAATGTATGGCGAAGAGTCATCGCGCCGCATTGTGCATGGCAAATTGCAAGAAGCAAGGGACGAAACAGGCAAAGACTGGGTATATAACCCCGATGACCCCGGCAAAATCATGGTGTTTGATGGCCGTACCGGCGAACCCTTTGATCGACCAGTGACCGTTGGTGTAGCTTATATGCTGAAACTGGTGCATTTGGTTGATGACAAGATTCACGCTCGTTCCACAGGCCCGTACTCCTTGGTTACACAGCAACCCTTGGGTGGAAAAGCCCAACAAGGTGGTCAGCGGTTCGGAGAAATGGAAGTGTGGGCGTTGGAAGCCTTTGGTGCAGCTTACACCTTACAGGAATTGCTGACAGTGAAATCCGACGATATGCAGGGACGAAATGAAGCCTTAAATGCGATCGTCAAAGGTAAGGCAATTCCCCGACCTGGTACACCAGAATCCTTTAAGGTGTTGATGCGAGAATTGCAATCCTTGGGGTTAGATATTGCGGTTCATAAAGTAGAAACCCAAGCTGATGGTAGTTCTTTAGACGTGGAAGTTGATTTAATGGCAGACCAAGCAGCCAGACGCACACCACCACGCCCAACTTACGAATCTCTCTCCCGTGAATCGTTAGACGACGACGAGTAGAAAGTGCTAAGTGCTGAGTGCTGAGTGCTGAGTATTTAATACCTCAGTATTCGCACTCACAGCTTAGAAATCTCTTGATTGATTACTTTTAACTGAATACTTTACTTATAACTCAACACTTAAGTATGAGAGCAGCCCAAACTAATCAGTTTGACTACGTAAAAATCGGTTTGGCATCGCCAGAACGCATTCGGCAATGGGGCGAACGCACCCTACCCAATGGTCAATTAGTAGGTGAAGTCACCAAACCAGAAACGATTAACTACCGGACTTTAAAGCCAGAGATGGATGGCTTATTTTGTGAGCGCATCTTTGGCCCCGCAAAAGATTGGGAATGTCACTGTGGTAAGTATAAGAGAGTTCGCCACAGAGGGATTGTTTGTGAACGCTGTGGTGTAGAAGTTACCGAATCTAGGGTGCGCCGCCACCGGATGGGGTATATCAAACTGGCTGCACCTGTAGCTCACGTTTGGTATCTCAAAGGTATACCCAGTTATATTGCCATTCTATTGGATATGCCTTTGCGGGATGTAGAACAAATAGTTTATTTCAACTCTTATGTTGTTCTCAGCCCTGGTAATGCCGAAACTCTAACTTATAAACAACTGCTGAGTGAAGACCAGTGGTTAGAAATTGAAGACCAAATCTATAGCGAAGATTCTACCTTACAAGGAGTAGAGGTAGGTATTGGTGCAGAAGCACTGCTGCGGTTGTTAGCTGATATTAATTTAGAGCAAGAAGCAGAAAGCCTGCGTGAAGAAATTAGCACAGCTAAAGGTCAAAAACGCGCCAAACTGATTAAGCGGTTGCGGGTAATTGACAACTTCATTGCAACTGGTTCTAAACCAGAGTGGATGGTAATGACCGTCATCCCCGTAATTCCGCCAGACTTGCGCCCAATGGTGCAACTTGATGGTGGTCGGTTTGCGACCAGCGACTTGAATGATTTATACAGACGTGTAATTAACCGCAACAACCGTCTGGCACGCCTACAGGAGATTTTGGCACCAGAAATTATTGTGCGGAACGAAAAGCGGATGCTGCAAGAAGCGGTAGACGCACTGATTGATAACGGTCGTCGGGGTCGCACTGTGGTGGGAGCCAACAACCGACCGCTAAAATCTTTATCTGACATTATTGAGGGTAAGCAAGGACGTTTCCGGCAAAACTTGTTAGGTAAACGGGTTGACTACTCTGGACGTTCGGTAATTGTGGTGGGGCCGAAACTGAATATTCACCAGTGCGGCTTACCGAGAGAAATGGCGATCGAGCTATTTCAACCATTTGTGATCAACCGCCTAATTCGCAGCGGTATGGTGAATAACATTAAAGCGGCGAAAAAGCTGATTTCTCGTTCCGACCCAAGTGTTTGGGATGTGTTGGAAGAGGTGATCGAAGGACACCCAGTTATGCTCAACCGCGCACCCACACTACACCGTCTGGGGATTCAAGCTTTTGAACCAATTTTGGTGGAAGGACGAGCAATTCAATTACATCCATTGGTTTGTCCGGCGTTTAACGCTGACTTCGACGGCGACCAAATGGCGGTACACGTACCACTGTCCTTAGAAAGTCAGGCAGAAGCGCGGTTATTGATGTTGGCTTCTAATAATATTTTGTCGCCAGCTACAGGTAAACCAATCATTACACCTAGCCAAGACATGGTATTAGGAGCATACTACCTCACCGCAGAAAATCCCCATGCGACCAAAGGTGCTGGAAATTATTTTGCTTCGCTCGAAGATGTCATTATGGCCTTTGAACAACAGCAAGTAGACTTACACGCCTATATCTACGTGCGGTTTGATGGTGAAGTTGAATCAGACCAACCTGATACAGAACCCTTGGAAGTGACAAATAACGATGACGGTAGTCGGACATTACTGTATAAGTTCCGCCGAGTTCGAGAAGACTCCCAAGGAAATTTGATTTCTCAGTACATACGCACAACACCTGGCCGCGTCATTTACAACAAGGCAATTCAGGAAGCACTAGTAAGTTAGGGGAGTAGGGAATAGGGAGTAGGGAGTAGGAAATTTCACTACTCACCACTCACTACTCCCCACTCACCACTCCCCACTCCCTGCCAATGACTAAGGACTAATGACAAATGACTAACGAAAAAAAAGTTTTTCGCAATCGTGTAGTTGACAAAGGTCAACTGAGAAATTTGATTTCTTGGGCATTTACCAACTACGGTACGGCGCGAACCGCAGTGATGGCGGATAAACTCAAAGATTTAGGTTTCCGCTATGCTACCAGGGCTGGGGTTTCCATCAGTGTGGATGATTTGATGGTACCACCAAGTAAGCGCAGTCTTCTGGAAGCCGCGGAAGAAGAAATTCGGGCGACAGAAGCTCGTTATCAACGGGGCGAAATCACAGAAGTAGAACGTTTCCAAAAAGTAATTGATACTTGGAATGGTACTAGTGAAGCTCTCAAAGATGAGGTGGTGGTTCACTTCAAGAAAACCAATCCCCTCAATTCTGTGTACATGATGGCGTTTTCGGGAGCGCGGGGTAATATTTCCCAAGTCCGTCAGTTGGTAGGGATGCGGGGACTGATGGCAGATCCCCAAGGGGAAATTATTGACTTACCTATTAAAACCAACTTCCGGGAAGGTTTGACTGTAACAGAGTATATTATTTCCTCTTACGGTGCGCGGAAAGGCTTGGTAGATACGGCACTACGGACGGCTGACTCTGGTTATCTAACTCGCCGTCTGGTGGACGTTTCCCAGGATGTGATCATTCGGGAATTTGATTGTGGTACTACTAGAGGTATTCCGATCAAAGCCATGACTGAAGGTAGCAAAACCTTGATTCCTCTGGCAACTCGCTTGATGGGACGGGTGATTAATGAGGATGTAATTCATCCTACTACTGGTGAAGTTATTGCACCCCGGAATACTCCAGTTTCTGATGAATTAGCCAAAGAAATTCAAAAAGCTGGGGTGAAAGAAGTTGTGGTGCGATCGCCCCTCACCTGTGAAGCTGCCCGTTCTGTATGTCAACATTGCTACGGTTGGAGTTTGGCACACGCCAAGATGGTAGACCTCGGTGAAGCGGTGGGGATCATTGCAGCGCAAAGTATCGGTGAACCCGGTACTCAGCTCACAATGCGGACATTCCACACCGGGGGTGTGTTCACAGGGGAAGTCGCTCAACAAGTAAGATCCAAGATGGCTGGGACAGTCAAGATTCCGCGCAAGTTGCGGACAAGACCTTACCGTACCCGCCACGGGGAAGATGCTTTGTATGTGGAAGCTAACGGCATCTTGATGTTAGAACCCAAAAAAGAAGGTAGCGAAACTCCCGTTACCCAAGAAATTCAAGTTACCCAAGGTTCCACGCTTTACATAACTGATGGTCAGCAAGTAAAACAAGGTCAGTTATTGGCAGAAGTCGCAATTGGGGGACGGACAACACGTGCCAACACCGAAAAAGCGGTGAAAGATGTGGCCTCTGACTTGGCGGGGGAAGTAAAATTTGCGGATGTTGTGGCGGAACAAAAAACCGACCGTCAAGGTAACACCACAACCACAGCCGCTAGAGGTGGTTTGATTTGGATTTTGTCTGGGGAAGTTTATAACTTGCCGCCTGGTGCAGAACTGGTCGTGAATAATGGTGATCGCATCGATACTAACGGTGTTTTAGCCGAAACCAAGCTCACCACTCAGCATGGGGGTGTGGTACGTTTACCAGAAGCTACCCCAGGTAAGAGTACCAGAGAAATCGAAATCATCACCGCATCGGTAGTTTTAGACCAAGCAACCGTTACCGTCAACAGTTCTCAAGGGCGGAATAACTATCTGATATCCACTGGTAACAACCAGGAATTTAATCTCCGGGCTACTCCAGGCACAAAAGTGCAGAATGGTCAAGTAGTTGCCGAATTAATTGATGACCGCTATCGCACAACCACTGGTGGCTTTTTGAAATTCGCTGGCTTAGAAGTCCAGAAGAAAGGCAAAGCCAAACAAGGTTATGAAGTGGTACAGGGAGGCACAATGTTGTGGATTCCCGAAGAAACCCACGAAGTCAACAAAGATATTTCCTTGTTGTTGGTCGAAGATGGTCAGTTTGTCGAAGCTGGCTCGGAAGTAGTTAAAGATATCTTCTGCCAAAACAGTGGTGTAGTAGAAGTCACCCAGAAAAACGACATTCTGCGGGAAGTGGTCATTAAACCCGGCGAACTGCTGATGGTGGACGATCCCGAAGCAGTCATTGGTAGAGATAACACCTTTGTCCAACCAGGTGAAGAACTGTTGGGACAAACATTTACAGAATTGCGCTACATCCAGTATGTAGAGTCTCCCGAAGGCCCAGCCTTGTTAAGCCGTCCTGTAGTGGAATTTGCTGTACCTAACACTCCTGATGTACCTTCTACTACCTCTGTTAGCCAGCAAACCGGACGTTCAATTCAATTGCGAGCAGTACAGCGTCTGCCTTACAAAGATTCTGAACGGGTCAAATCTGTAGAAGGCGTAGAATTGCTCCGTACTCAGCTAGTATTGGAAATTGAGCAAGAAGGTGAACAAGACCATAATGCTTCTCCCCTAGCAGCAGATATTGAATTGGTTGCTGATGCAGAAGACTCAAATATCCAACGCTTGCAGCTAGTAATTTTGGAGTCATTAGTAATTCGGCGTGACATTGTTGCGGATGCTACCCAAGGTAGTACCCAAACTAGTTTAGAAGTCAAAGATGGCGACACTATTGCCCCTGGTGCTGTAGTTGCACGTACCCAAATCTTGTGTAAAGAAGGTGGTATTGTACGCGGTGTCCAAAAAGGTACGGAAACAGTACGCCGTTGCTTAGTATTGCGCCACAGCGATATGAATTCCATGCCTACTGCTGCAAAACCTAAAGTAAAAGTTGGGGATTTGCTAGTAGAAGGCGCTGAAATTGCTCCTGGAGTATTTGCAGAAGAATCTGGGGAAGTTGTAGAGGTGAAGAATGCAGCTCCCGCAGCAACTGGTGATGAATCAGCTCTCAGTACCCAGAATTATACTGTGACTCTTCGTTCAGGTCGGCCCTACCGAGTCAGCCCTGGTGCAGTGTTGCAGATTGAAGATGGTGACTTGGTACAGCGCGGTGATAACTTAGTGCTGTTGGTCTTTGAACGAGCCAAAACTGGAGACATCATTCAAGGTTTGCCACGGATTGAAGAACTTCTAGAAGCTCGTAAACCAAAAGAAGCATGTATTTTAGTACGCCGTGGTGGAGAAGTTAAGGTTGTTTATGGTGATGGCGATGAAGCGATCGCTGTTAAGATTGTTGAGTCTAATGGTGTAGTCAGCGACTATCCCCTAGGCCCTGGACAAAACCTGATTGTTCCTGATGGTTCTCATGTCGCAGCCGGACAACCAATCACAGATGGCCCATCCAACCCCCACGAAATTCTGGAAATCTTCTTCAGCTTGGGTTCTGAGGATGGAGTTTACGCTTGCGCCAGCCATGCGTTACAGAAAGTGCAAACATTCTTGGTGAATGAAGTGCAGTTAGTGTATCAGTCCCAAGGGATTGATATTGCTGACAAACACATTGAAGTAATTGTTCGCCAGATGACCAACAAGGTGCGGATTGATGATGGTGGTGATACCACCATGCTGCCCGGTGAGTTGGTAGAATTGCGCCAAGTTGAACAAGTCAACGAAGCAATGGCAATTACAGGCGGTGCAAGAGCGCAATACACACCAGTATTGTTGGGTATCACCAAAGCATCCTTGAACACCGACAGCTTTATCTCGGCTGCATCATTCCAAGAAACAACAAGAGTCTTGACAGAAGCAGCCATTGAAGGTAAATCTGACTGGTTACGGGGTCTAAAAGAAAACGTAATTATCGGACGCTTGATTCCGGCGGGTACCGGCTACAATACCTATGATGAACCTGGTGCGATCGATGATTACGCAACTCTAGACACTACCAGTGTCTTGGATGAAGTTGATGATCCCCTGGATATGGTGTTAGACGATCGCACCGCCCGTGCCTACAATTTAGATACACCTTCTCTGACTGAAGGCACTTATGGTAGTCGGCGTACAGGCTCAATCCTGGATGAAGATGATTTGATTATCGATGGAGTGCATGAAGTTCATGACCTCGTACCTGATGACGAAGAGGATGAATACGAGGAAGTTGACGATGATGATGATGATGATTTCGATATGTAGATCGAAAGTTAGTAATTAATTAAAAAGGCAAAAGAAAAGTTTCTTTTGCCTTTTTTCTTTTGACTATTTTGTAAAAATTATGGTCAAATTGTTTATAGCAATTTTCGCTGGCATGAATTGCAGACAAAAATAATTAACTACCGATGCACGCCGAAAAATTTTGCTTTAAAAAACTTTAAATTAATAATATTTAATATATGACTAACGAAACAAATAGCCCATCTTTAGCAAATTTAGAGTATTTTCCTTACATTGATACTGAAGGACAAATCCCGGCAATATTTCAGGGAAAAATAGGTGTGTATGCAATTTTTGATAATGATAAATTGCTCCAATTTGTGGGATATTCTCGTGATGTTTATTTAAGCTTGAAACAACATTTAGTGCGTCAACCAGAACAATGTTACTGGGTGAAAGTCCAAACTATTGAACGTCCTAATCGTACAGTGCTAGAAAATATTGAAAATGCTTGGATTGCAGAAAATGGCAGTATACCTCTAGGAAATGGCGAAAATAAAGAAAAATGGACAGATCCTATTAACGTGAAAAATTTCATGACACCAGAAGAACAGGCGAGTTATCAAAATCCTGCTAATGATGAGTTAGCGCAAATAAAAGTTATCAAGAATGTTGCACGAAGAGTAGAAGCAGAAATCGTGAAAAATTTAGAATCACGTGGTTTGCAAATGCAACTTCGCTTTAATCCTAAATTAAAAGAAGAAGGATTACTCGATTTGAAGTCTTGAAGAAGTATTCAGCAAGGAGAAGTAATTAAAATTATGACTGGAATTGTTTGAATTTATTGTTGGCAAATAGTAGTAATTCAATGCTAAATTTAGTATTCCCAAACTCAGTTGAAAGTAATACTAAAATTACAATCAGAGATAGCAGTAAGGAGTAGGCAAACGGTATTATTTCCATTCACCTTGTAAAGTAAAGCCAGCCCAATAATAAGGTGCGGAATAATTTTCATCTCGCCACAGTTCTAATCTTGCTTCTCGCAGTGCCGCAGCAGGTGTCAATCCCTGTTTGATAATTTTGGTATAAAATGTTTTCATCAATTTAGATGTCGCTTCATCATCCACATTCCACAAGCTGACTAACACACGCGGACTACCAGCATACATAAATCCTCTGGCTAATCCGACTAATCCTTCACCCTTGATTTGTTGGCTTATGCCTGTTTCACAAGCACTCAGGACAATTAATTCTGCTGGGAGTTTGAGATTAAAAATATCTTGCAGCCGCAAAAAACCATTTTGCAACATTCCTTTTTCGTCAAATAGCGACAGCACCACACCAGATAAAGCGGGATTTTGGGTATCCAAAATTCCGTGGGTGGCAAAATGTATCATACGGTATTCACTCAGTTGTGAACTAGTCACAAAAGCGCGGTTAGCAGCAAAGTCTAATGCTTGTAGAGTCTGAGATTTAGGAACTAAAGCTAAAATTCCTTCAGCTTCTTGACGAGTGAAAAGTAAACGCTCAAAAGATAAATTGGGATTGATCAGGGGAATGTTTTGCTTGGGTATGGGTTGATGGAGAATTCTAGTGAGGCGATCGTCATCATCGCTAAATACAGCATCTGCTATGACCGCTAAGGTTTTGGGAGGAATTTTGCGTTCTTTGTGTTCGCGCCTGATAACAGCTAGAGTAGAAGCTGATGGTACATAAATAACTTCGTTTGTTTCTAGCAGAGGTTTGAAGTTTTTACCTGCTGTTCCCGGTTGGGGTAGTGCAGAAAATGGTAAATACTGCAAAGCACCATCACCAACAATCACCAAACGTTTGTTTTTGATTTTTTCCGCGATTGGTTTTAAGAACATTTGATTGAGTTTGTCCAGCACTTCGTAACTGCTAAAAGTACCTAAACCAGAGCTTGCATCTATTTTTATGTTGGCAGTCAGGCTGTAGTAACGTATTTTCAATAAATAGTTAAATTGTTTAACGACTTTTTCAATATCTGCACGTTTAGGTAATTCATAGCTGTTGATACTGGTTTTACTCACAACCCACAAATAACTGCGTTCTTCACCGAGGGCGTATTCTAATAACAGAGTTTCGTTATCTAGTACTTGCTGTTGAATTTCTTTGAGAGAAAGGGGTTGGGGTTGAGTGAGTGCTGCATACTTGGGACTTTTCAATCTGATTTGAGCTTGTACTTCTTGATATTCTTTGAGAAGTGAAGCCAATTCGTTTTCGAGGGCTTGAGCTTGTTCTGGGGTATATTGACCACTATTGTAAAGTTCTAAACGACGTTTATCAGTTGCATCCAGCCGCTTTTGCAAGTTTTGTTCTGCTTCTAGTAATTTGGGTTCTACGCCTTGGCGAATATCAGCGTTAGCTTCTGTAAGTAGTTCCAACAAACTCCGAGAACGATATTTTTCGCTGCTTTGCAGCGCCAAAGCATCGTAGCCTTGGTGGGGATATTTTTTGTGCAACTGCATTAATAAGTCGTTGGCAAACTCGTAAATGGGTTGTTGCGAGGCAAAATAAGAAGTACGTAGTTGTTCGTTAGTAATTTTAGTACGTAGGTTTTCGATGAGTTTGATAGCTGCTTCAACTTGAACCAGGGATTGTTGGAGATTGCCCCTGTTACGTTCTAGATAGGCAATGTTATATAAGGTAATGGCTTCCCCAGCTTTATCTTTCATTTGCCGTCTCAGAGGCAATGACTGGTTGTAGTATGCTAACGCTTGCTGTGTGTCTTTAAGAACGCTGTAGACACCGCCAATGTTGTTGAGACTTGTTGCTTCACCAGCTTTATCACTGACTTGCCGTGATAAAAATAAAGATTGATTATAGTACTTAAGTGCCTGTTGTTTTTCGCCTAATGAGTCGTAGATACGGCCAATATTATTGAGGGTAACAGCTTCGCCAGTTTTATCGCCGACTTGCCGTCTCAAGGGCATAGACTGATTGTAGTATTGAAGTGCCTGCTGTTTGTCTCCTAATAAGTCGTAAATACGGCCGATGTTATTGAGGGTAACAGCTTCGCCAGTTTTATCGCCGACTTGCCGTCTCAAGGGCAGAGATTGGTTGTAATATTTCAACGCTTGCTGTTTATCTCCCAAAGAAGAGTAAATACCACCAAGGTTGTTGAGGGTGGTTGCTTCGCCTGCTTTATCTCCTACTTGTCGTGATATGGTTAGGGATTGGTTATAAAATTCTAGAGCTTGCTGTTTGTCTCCTAACCCGTCGTAAACTCCTCCAATGTTATTGAGAGTAGTGGCTTCGCCAGTTTTATCTTCTACTTGTCGTCTTAAAGGTAAAGACTGATTGTAGTATTTGAGTGCCTGCTGTTTGTCTGCTAAGGAATCGTAGACGCGGCCGATGTTATTGAGAGTGACTGCTTGTCCGGCTTTATCTCCTACTTCTCGTGATAAGTTGAGTGACTGATTGTAATGGTTGAGTGCTTGCTGTTTGTCTCCTAATGCGTCGTAGATACCGCCAATATTATTGAGAGTTATGGCTTCGCCAGTTTTATCGCCGACTTGTTGTCTTAAGAGCATTGATTGGTTGTAGTACACTAATGCCTGCTGTTTATCTCCTAAAGCATCGTAGACACCACCGATGTTATTGAGAATGACTGCTTGTCCGCCTTTATCTCCTACTTCTCGTGATAAAGCCAGAGATTTGTTGTAGTACACCAATGCCTGCTGTTTATCTCCCAAAGCGTCGTAAACACCACCAATATTGTTCATGGTGATAGCTTCTTGAGCTTTATTGTCCATTTTGCGTGAGATAAACAGAGACTGATTATAGTATTTGAGTGCTTGCTGTTTGTCTCCCAAAGCATTGTAGACATTACCAATGTTATTCAGAGTTATTGCTTGCCAAATTTGATCTCCTAGTTGTTGTGATAGGGGTAGAGATTGGTTATAGTAAGCCAATGCTTTTTTTTTATCTCCCAAGGCATCATAGACACCGCCGATGTTGTTGAGAGTTACTGCTTGACCGGCTATATCCTTTACTTGCTCTCTGAGAGACAAAGATTGGTTAAAAAACACTAGGGCTTGCTGTTTATCGCCCAAGGCATTGTAGATAAAACCAAGCTCGTTAAGTGTGGTGGCTTGTTGTTTAATATTTCCAGTTTTTTGCCAGAGTTTTAAGGCAGTTTCAAATTTGGCGATCGCTTGTTTGAATGATTCAGCTGTTCCCCTGGCCAGTAACTCTTCGCCTTCTTGAAATATTTGCTCTGCTTGATCATGGTTAACTTCTGGTGAACTTATTTGTGCTTGTTGGTTAATATTTAGTGCATAATCTCTAGCAGCTGCACCTGATTCAGCAAACACTGCGGTGCTGACTAATAGAAGGGAAATGTGACTAGTAAACGCTGCTAAAAATCTTCTTGGCTTCTGGTGATAGTAGATACGCTTAACCATAACAGCATCTCTTTACAAAAAAGTATATGTGCTTAAATATAAATTTAAGCGTTGTCAAACTAGGAATTTTTAATAAAAAAAACCGACTGTATATCAAAGTACTGAGGAGCCAGTGTGTTGCGGAGGTTCCCTCCGTTGTAGCAACTGGCGTTGCTGAGTAGAAACTAAGTATTTTCATGAGTTTCAGCCACCAACATAGTCCTAACCTATGCTTCGACTGCTATAAGTAACTCGTTGAGAAAAAACCGAACTATGTTAAGAAAGGTTAATTAAGCTAAAACCCTCTCCCCTCCTGCCTTTTGCCTCCTGGCTTTTCCCAACTACAAATATTTACGCCACGCTACTTATAGGACTCATATTTGATTTGGTAAAAAAACTAAATACACTTCTACTCTCTTTTTCCTGTTCCCTGCCTACACGAGTATGTTCAGTTATCAAATCGGATTCCTATAGTTCAATGGCATCACTCTTTATTTATTAGGATTTACGCAAGAAAACTCTCAAATTTTCATTCCTCCGTTACGCACCAGTGAGGGAGTCTGGCGACCGAAAGCACTGGCTTCTCTGCGACCTTTGTGGTACCTAGCGGGTTTGCCGTTAGGTTTTTTCGTAGAGTAGGCTTTCCGTAGTCTGTGCCTCAGTTCTATCTACATAAGTAACAGTCATCTTTAACCGGACTTATGCAAAAATCGTCAAAAATTTTAACTTATCGTAGACGCGCAGCGGCTACTCTGAGGAGAACGCTTAAGAACGAACCCGCAAGGTACCGCCAAGTCGCATTAGACGCTCTTGTTAATTCAAAATCGGAAATATACTATCACCCATGAGGAAAAAATCTTTGTATTAAGCATCACTTCCATTCACCTTGTAAAGTAAAAGCCGCCCAAGAATCAGGTGTGGAATAATCTTCCTGTCACAATTTCAATTGAGCCTCTCGCAGTGCTGCCGCAGGTGTTAATTTTTGTTTCAAGATTTTGGTATAAAATTTCTGCATCAATTCTGATGTCGCCTCATCATCTACAATCCACAAAAGTACTCAGCCTCTAGAGCTACCTGCATACACAAACTCTATTGTCAAGCAGATTAATTCTTCGCCCTTGATTTCTTCGCTTAAGCCAGCTTCACAAGCACTGAGAACTTATAAAAATCAGCGCGATCGCTCGTTCCGACAAAAAAGGCGCGATCGCCTTTATTATGCTTCAATACTAAAGTATTAATATTACCCACTTACATATAGGACTTACGCAAAAAACTCTCAAACTCTCATTTCTCCGTGAACTCCCGAAGTTTGCTCAACGCGGGGAACCCGCGCACGCAACTTCTCTCTGCGTCTCTGTGGTACCCTTCGGGAAGCCGCTTGCGCGTCTACGATTTTCCGTAGGCTGTGCGTAAGTCCTAACATATAGTCTAGAAATTCAACTAGTGCCAAACTCAGTAAACTGACGAACGTATGGCTCATGAAATGCCAAAATAATATCTTGCTTAGGTACTCCCATTTCTACCAATCGATTGGCAATTCCTTCTTCAGTCCCATCATGTTGAATCCAAATTTTTCCATCTTTAATATCCAGATGTAAAATACAGCCAAAATCACGTTTATTACCTCGCCAGCCAACATAAAGTAGTTGATAGTGATCTTGCTGTTCGTCAAAAATTGTTTGCACTTCATACTCTTCCGCATTCCGTCTTTGTGGAATTGCAGCTCGCTTTTGCCGTTCAGAAAGAAGATGTTGAATATATTGGCGATATTGTTCTACAGCCATTGACAAATCACCTCGGCTTGTACATCGTAAATCATCAGTCGCAATTGATATTTTTTAACAGATGCAGCAATAAACTTTCGCTGAAAAAAACTTTCATAAATTGGTAAACGAACTGCTAAGTAAAGTCGGCGCTCAGGTTCAATTTTATCTAAAGCATCTCGATAGTTTAAAAACTGCCCCAACGCCGTATGAAAATCGGAAACATTCGAGGGGCTAAGAAAACTTTTAATCTCCACCGCTATTTTTCTGCCCTCTTGTTCTGCTGCTAAAAGTTGTTCTGCTGCTAAATCAATCTCAAAATCTACATCATCTACATTAATTTCATAAGGGTCATCTGTAATCTTCCAACCGTCTTTTTCTAAAGCATTTCTGACAATATTATGAAATCTATCTTTTGCCATAGGAGTTAAAAGCGCCCAACACAGCACCATATAAAATGGTTTGTAGCTGTAAAGCCATAACCTATCCCAGCCAAGGTTTATTTTATAAACACTATTGTTATCTCACAAGGGAACATTATCAGCTTGGACATCGTGATGTACATTTAGATATGGCGGACATATTGAACTGTTCATGATATCCATTCTGCTAAATAATCGCTATCAAGTTATCCAGGTACTCGGTACTGGTGGATTTGGGGAAACCTTTTTGGCAGAAGATACTCACATGCCTTCTCGCCGTCGCTGTGTGATTAAGCAATTAAAACCAATTGCTCATGATCCTCAAACCTACGAATTGATTCAGCAACGTTTTGAAAGAGAAGCAGCAACTTTAGAGTATCTAGGCGAAAGTAGTGACCAAATTCCCCGACTCCACGCTTATTTTTCGGAAAATGGGCTATTTTATCTGGTACAAGAATGGATTCATGGTCAGACTTTAACTCATATTGTTGAAACGAGTGGATGCCAAACTGAAACCATAGTCAGAGAAATTCTCTTGAGTCTGCTATCGGTATTGGATTATGTGCATAGCAAGGGCATCATTCACCGTGATATCAAACCAGATAATATTATTCTGCGCTCTGTTGATAACAAGCCTGTTTTGATTGATTTCGGTGCAGTTAAAGAAACCATCCGGACAGTAGCAGTTAAACCAGGATATCCAACACAATCAATGGTGATTGGTACACCAGGATATATGCCTAGCGAACAAGCAATTGGACGACCAGTTTACGCTACAGATATTTATAGTTTAGGTTTAACAGCTATTTATCTGTTGACTGGTAAACAGCCTTCAGAATTACCTACGCATCAACAAACTGGGGAAATTCTCTGGCAGAATTACGCGCCGCAAGTGTCACCCCAACTAGCGATGGTGCTGAATCAGGCAATTAAACCCCAAGCGAGCGATCGCTATAGCACTGCTAGTAAAATGCTTTATGCCTTAAACTCTGCCAGTCATATTTCTACATCCACCACTATCGCTTTCAGTCCGGCTGTAGCTGCATCAACGCAGCAAACCCAGGCTGTTATTTCTCCTCCCCCAAAAATTCCGCCCCGTAATCAAAAACCTATTTGGATATTTGCTGGGTTAATAGCAGCTGGTTTAATGGCTGGGGTAGGAATTGCTCGCTTGACTCGTTCGCCACAGTCTGAAGTACCCATCGCTATAAATTCCGAGTCTTCACAATCTCCTACTCCATCTTTAGAACCTAATAATCAACCTGCTGCTTCACCATCACTACCATCTTCGATTACACCTAGCACACCCCCACAGCAGCCAATAACCTCAGCTCCTTTATCAGCTAACAATGACGCAACAGGCTCTAACTCTGCAAATGAATCTCCAGTAATCACCAATGAGCAGCCTGTAAATCCAGAGCGTGATAATTCTACAACCGCATCAGATCCTCAACCTACTGTCCGTCCCACAACAGAAGCACCTGCGGTAGAACAAGATAAACCAGATAACAAAAAAAAAGCAAGTACAACAAGCCCTCGAAGCGTTCCCGCGTTTCCTACAGGTACAGACAGAAGCACCGTAGAAGCCACTCTCGGAAAGCCAAATAGGGATTTAAAGGGTTTGTGGCGTAATACTCGCGCTGTTACTTATAAGTTAGTCCCAAATCAAATCGACTTGGGCTATTTATTCGACCGTAATTCTCAAAGACTAGTCCAAACTGAAGTAGCTTTTGCCCAATCAGTAGACCCAAGAGTAATGCAAAATACTTTAAGTGGAATGCTCAACGGTCAAGTAACTCCCGAAATTCAGCAAGGGTTGCAACAAATTCAACAGCGTCAGAGAGACGATTTTAGTTTTGATTTAGGTTCCGTGAAAGGACAAGTTGTCCGCCAGAATTGTGATTTCATTTATATCAGTATTTGGGAAGCAGACTTACATCCCATTGGCGACCCATCAGATGCGAAACAGTGTTCTTAATTGTTAAGAATAGGGATTAGAGGCTAGGGGTTAGGGGCTAGAAAATATTATTTTTACTGCCTACTCAACACTCAGCACTAAAACGGATACACTGGCAATGTGAAGTGGAACCATGCCCCACCGTTGGCAGTAGAATCTACCCAAATCTGACCGTAATGCGCCCGAATAATCCGCTGGCATAAACAAAGACCAATGCCATATCCCTCGGTATCTTGATCTCTTTGGAGGCGGAAGTGGTTCTCAAAAATCAGATCACGACTTTCGACAGGAATACCAGGGCCAGTATCGCCAATACTAAACTGAACTTTTTGGGTAGTGCGGTGCAATCCTGCAACTGAAATTTTGCCGCCAACTGGTGTATATTTAATTGCATTATCCAACAGATTTACCAGTACTTGGCGGATGCGTTCTGGATCGGCGTAGACGCAGGGTAAGTCTGAAGGAATATCTGTTTCTAGTGTTTGGGATTTAGCGGTGTAGCGATCGCCCAATTCCTCTAACACTTCCAAACAGAGTTGTCCTAGTTCAATTTTCTGAGGTATAATCGGAAACTCTTTATCGCTACCTCTGCCTACTTGTAATAAATCGGCAATCAATCGGTCAATTATCTTTGTTTGAGTCCGAGCTTGTTTGAGCAGATGCGCTGCCATTGCCGGTTTCAAGCGCTGAAATCCACCTATTTCGACATTGTAGTTAGATTGTAGTGTTTCAATAGCGATCGCCGCCGCCGTTAAAGGATTTCGCAGGTCATGAGCCAGCATCGCTATTACTCGGTCTTTGAATTGTAGCTGCTCTTGAAGTTTTTCTTTTTCTTGTTTCAAATGAAAGATTTCATCTGAGAGCCTAATCAGTTCTGCGGAAGCTGCAACCGAAGTAATTGTAGATTTGGCAGGTGACACTCGACCATTGTCATCTATACGTTCTTGAAAATCTTCTTGCAATTTTAAATAAGCTTCTACAGCAGTTTGCCAACGCGGCCACCAGTTTTTTAATTGAGCAATAATATTACTTCCCGCAAGAATTTGCCTGGGTTCTGGGTGGATTTTGATCAATGCTGGCGTAGCTACTAACTTAAAATGTTCTGCCAGATACGGTTGTTGACCGACATCGATAATTTGAACTTCAAAGTTGTACTCTGCCTGCAATTCGTTTAAATAAGCACGTATTCGCTGTACCTGTTGTCGGGACTGGGGTCTGCCATCGACAAACAGCAATAACTGGAGAGGAGCCTCAAAATAAGTAGGCTGATCCTGGGAAACTTGCATGTAATCGTGTTTCAGCACTGGTAACAACCTGGCGACGCTTTGCAGAAGATAAATTTGCAGAAGATAAAATGAACTAACGGTTGTCGATGGTCGTCGTTCTTATCAATTTAATATCTATTTTAGATTTTTCATACTCCTATCCGCCTTACCTTTTTGATGTCAGATACATCTTTTTTCACCTTTTGCTTTCTTTTTAACTAATTTGCTGCTCAAGGAAGAACCTACTTATAAGTATAAGTGCGTGTATAAGTGTAATTACAATGTAGCATCAGAATTAATTGATGAAACATTTTATACTAAACAAGCTGGTTGATGCGGCAATAGGTTGATTTGGCGGCTTTTACTAAGTCGGCTCTTAATGAACTATCTGCCGATACTTAGTTGTTTGTCTGAGAATATTTTACTCTCCCAGCCACACTCTAGAAGTTTTACTTAACTATTAGAACTCAAGCTGGGTTTAGCTCTCAAGCCGATTTTTTCAGAACAGCTTCCCCATCACTTAAGCCATTTACTAAGCTACAGTCACCAATGTACTGCTTTTTGTCAACTTTTAGTCAGGATTTAGGCAAAATTCCTAATTAATCAGTATTTGTAACAACAGCTTTTTATGTGCTTCTACTACCAAGTTTTTCTCTGGAATCTCAAAACCGTTATCACATCATGCGATCGCACTACCACAAGCAGCGGTTTTTACTTTCACAAATACTATAAGTGTTCAGTGGGGATGTATTTCTTAGTTTAGCACTGTACAGCGATGGGAAGTAATTTTCTTTGGCGTATGTAGGAGAAGATTACAATTTCTGAGATGCATAAAATAAATTGCACTAATCATCATAAAATTCCAATTAGCTGGTTACGAGAAAAACTCATAACCAAACATCAAAAAATAACATCCCTACTCACTACTTTATTTTTAACTTAGTTAATTGAGAGTTGGAATCAATACAAGTTGCAACATTGAAATTGTATGTAAAAGCTGCAAATCTTCTCCCCTGCTCCCCTGTTATCTCAATTCTCAATGAGCAAATTGGATGTTCAACAGCTTAACAGCTTACCTTTACCTCAGCGTTTTTAACAAAATTGTTTATTTACGTGTCTGATTGCGAAACTTAGGGCATTATTTGCTAGTCATCCGTTATAGTTTTGCTTGGGATGGACAGTTATCTAGCTGTCACATTTGACCCTTTTGAGCCAACTATAATTCAGCACATCACAGACACAAAAATGAAACATCAAGGTTTTCATTTTTCTTCCGTAAAAAATATTTACTCTATTTCTGGAAGAAACCTTAAATTTAATTTATCCTTAAAAGCCGGGCTAACAGCTTTATTATTAGCTGCTACTGGTTCTACATTATTAGTGGGGACAGCAAATGGCGGTGCTTCGCCAAGTGTGATAGCGCAAGCACCAGCAACGGCGAAGGTAATTTATGTCAACCCAGCAACTGGTCAAGACAATACAAGTGTAGGCGCGACAGAAGCAGCACCTTACAAAACTATTAACTTCGCACTAACTCAAGCTCAACCAGGTACAATTATTCGACTTGCGCCGGGAAATTATAACCAAGAAACTGGAGAAACATTTCCGCTGTTGGTCAAATCAGGAGTGACATTACAAGGTGACGAAGCAACCAAAGGGCAAGGGATAATTATTACTGGTGCAGGTTTTTACACCAGTCGGACTTTTGCTAGACAAGAAATCACCATCTTGGCTGACAACAATAGCACGATCGCAGGTGTCACAGTTACTAACCCGACTCAACGCGGTACCGGTATTTGGGTAGAATCGACTAATCCCACCATCCAAAACAGCACTTTTACAAACAATGGTAGAGAAGGTGTTTTTGTAACGGGTACAGGCAATCCTAAAATCGAAGGTAATATCTTTGTGCAGAACAAAGGTAATGGCGTTTCCCTGGCTAGAGCAGCTCAAGGTGTAGTTAGAAATAACTTATTTCAAGATACAGGTTTTGGTCTGGCGATCGGTGGTACTTCCACAACTTTAGTAGAAGGAAATGAAATTATTCAAAACCAAGATGGTCTGTTTATCTCAGACTCAGCTAAGCCTGTACTCCGCAAGAATGTCATTCAAAATAACAAGCGAGATGGCGTAGTCGCCATTACCACTGCTCAACCAGACTTGGGTACTAATGAAAACCCTGGTGGTAATCTCATTCGTGGTAATACTCGTTATGACGTAAACAACGCCACGAAAACGAATACCATCGTAGCTGTTGGTAATGATGTTGATCAGAAAAAAATCTTCGGTCAAGTAGACTTTGTTGCAGCTACTGTTGAACCACCAGCAGGCGGTGCTGTCGCCTTTAAAGATGTACCGAGTAATTTTTGGGCAAAAAGCTACATTGAAGCTTTAGCCTCACAAAATATTATTGCTGGTTTTCCTGATGGTACCTTTAAACCAAATGAACCTGTAACTCGCGCACAGTTTGCCACAATTATTACGAAAGCTTTGAATCCTACAGCTAAACGTAACGCCATCAACTTTCAAGACGTTCCCAGCAATTTTTGGGCTTTTGCTGCAATTAGGTCTGCTTATCAAAGCCAGTTTGTCTCCGGCTATCCTGATGGTACGTTTAAACCACAGCAACAAATTCCTAGAGTACAAGCACTAGTAGCCTTAGCCAATGGTTTAGGCTTAACTGCCAATAATCAAAATGTTCTGAGTTTCTACAATGATGCGGCTCAGATTCCTAATTATGCAGCCAGTCCAGTCGCTGCGGCTACTGTCCGCCAATTAGTCATCAACTATCCTACGGTGAAACAGCTTGATCCTAATCGTCAAGCAACTAGAGCGGAAGTTGCAGCTTTTGTTTACCAAGCACTTGTTAATGCTGGACGCGCTCAACCAATAGCCTCACCCTATTTGGTAACAGTTCAGTAATTTTCTAGAACTATATAGGAATCATATTTGATTTTGAACTAGAGTAGGTGCGAACAGCTGTTCGCACCTACTTAAATGCCTACCAGACAAAGTTATAAACGGCTAAGGCGCTTGATTGATAAGGGTTTTGGGAGTCATATTCTTGCGGATGGGTTGCTTTTTGGAATATTTAATGAAAATTAACTTCTTATGTGACGAAAAAATGCGAAAAAAGAAAGAAAGCCTATGATTTTATTTGTAGATATTTGATTTTATCTTTTACCTTTTTATGGCAGGGTCAATATGACAACTTTTGCAGGTGATAAAGAATTTTTGTTAAAGTTGCGCGAAGATATGTACAACACAAGACAAAGAAGATTTCAATATCAACTAGCAAAAGTTACTTCTATAACTACTCTTTTAGGAGCAGGAGGTCTTCTAGTTGAGAAGTTGCAACTTACAATGTTCTTTTATATCATTCCCTTTTTGGCGATCGCATTCGATTTTTTTATACTAGGGGAGTCATTTACACTGAGACGTATAGCAAGTTTTATTCAAGTTTACAAGCAAGAATTTAAAGATGCAGAATCTAAATGGGAAGAATTTGTTAAAAAAAATCCTGATAGGTTTTCTTCCGTAGCAAACTTTATAATCACAGTTTCTAGTTCTTTAGGCTGTTTTTTAATTCTCTTTTTAAAAGATAGTACTAAAACTTGGTTCTTTCACCCATTGAATATTTTCTGGTTTTGTTCTCTAATTATCTTGCTAATATTATTACGAATAATAGAACGAAGAATGAGCAAAAGGCAGTGGATTCAATAATTTGGCTCATTTGTTCCCAGCAATTCTTCAATGGCCTGCCTCTCAAGCGGTGTATAATATTCTGGTACTCGTCGAGCATCGGTAATTAACCAGTCTAAAGCAGCCGCTTGGACATCTATTGTTTGTCCAGTCTTATCAACACAATAACGACCGAAGACCATCTTATCAATTAAACGGATTCCTGGCCCTAAACGCGACCATTCAAAAATTACGCTGTTATCTACAGTTGCACCACTACATATCCAGCAATTTTGACTAATCATTGACGGGCCAACAATTTTCGCTCCATCTTCAATTCTGGTCATACCACCGATGTAAACTGGGCCAGTGATATCTACTTTATCCCAATCAACGGCAACGTTTAAGCCAGTATAAATACCTGGAGCAATTTCTCTTCCTGGGATTTGTACATTTTTAATTTTTCCTGAGAGGATATCATGGATGGCTTGCCAGTAGTTTGGCGTTTTACCTACATCTATCCATTCAAAATCCATTTCAAGCCCATAAAAGGGCGCTCCTATTTCTATTAATTTTGGGAATAATTGACTGCCAATATCATATTCAACACCAGAAGGTATGTATTTAAAAATTTCAGGCTCAAAAATATAAACTCCCGTATCAACAATGTTACTTAAGGCTTCGTCTAAAGGAGGTTTTGACTGAAAACTTTTAACACGCCCTTCTTCAGTGACAACTACCCCATGATTAGAAACAATATCTTTTGATACTGACTTAACAATAACAGTTGCGATAGAATCCTTACTTCTATGCCATTCCACAGCAGCCTTTAAGTCAACATCAATTAATCCGTCACCGCAAAGAACTATAAATGTATCGTCAAAAAAAGGATAAAAATCTTGAATACGTTTCATACCACCTGCGGTTCCCAGTGGTTCACCGATTAACTTACCTTCATCATCAATACGTCCTTCAAAAGAATAATCAATTTGTACAGCAAAACGAGAACCGTCACCAAAATAAGTTTCAATTTCCTTAGCTAAGTGACTGACATTAACTATAATGTCTGTAAAACCATGCAGTCGTAGAAGTTCTATTAAATACTCCATTAACGGTTTTCTGATAATTGGCAGCATAGGCTTTGGAAGAGTGTATGTAAAGGGACGAACACGAGTTCCTTTACCTGCAGCAAGAATCATGGCTTTCATAAAAGAATGTAAAGATGTTGACGCAACTTTAATAATCGGTCTTTATTTGAAGAATTATTCCTGGCATACTCTGTTCAGCACCGTATATTGTCCCACATTCTACAGACAGGCAAAAACTTCCGTTATTTTGAAAAATGATATTAGCAAGGGGCTTTTTATGTAAGATTGTAATCTGATAAGCCTTTTAGCGTTATTTACAAAATCCCCAAATTTCGATTTCAACCTGCGGGATGTGAGTTAGAAAATCAAAAGCGTCAAGCTAACAAACTGCTAGTCTTGACGCTTTTGATTTTTTAGTTTTTTCCTAAATGCAGGGTCTTTATATTGTATTTGACCCTATCTAAGAACTATGTATTTATCTTCAGGGTCTTTATATTGGCTGACCCCGTTTGAACAATTACAAGTTTCGCAGATATTTTGATTTTTCCTAATTTCCTAATACTTTTTTTATATTTTCTCTCTTTACATTGCATAACATGTCTAAACCTTAAGAAAGTTTAAGAGTATTAAGATATATAAACTCGCATAAGAGTCAGTCAAAGTGAGACATTTGGCAATGCAATGTCTCTACCAAAGTTATTCCTAGGCAGTGTAAATTCTATTAATGGAAAAGAAATTAGTGATTGTACTTATTTATTGAGCTGTTGGCGGCGTTTTTCCCAGCGCCACAAAAAAACCATCAGAGCAACAATTCCGAGTTGCAATGCCAAATTTGGTAAAGCACTATCAAGTTCTTTACCTGCAAGGACGCGAAAAAAGAAGACAAATGCGCCAATAAAACTAGAAGCACCCACACCAATATAGATAAATTGCCGTAAGCCACGATAAGGAGCCGCTATTTCTGCTTTTAAACGCGCATATTGTTCTGGATTAAGGCGGGTTTTGGGATTTGGGTCTACCATTGGTAAATAATGCTATAATTCATTTTCGTGTATGCCGATGTGGCTCAGCGGTAGAGCAGCTGATTCGTAATCAGCAGGCCACGGGTTCAAATCCCGTCATCGGCTTTATTCTGTAAAAGTTTCACAAAAACCTTTTAACAGATTAATACAATTAGCGATCGCTCCCAAATGGGCAATTTCATAACCGTGGGTGTTTTGTGTGGGAAATGCCAAACAAGCTGCACGACCGACATGGCCAAATTTCATGGCAATGGAAGCATCACTACCAAAACCACTAAGAATGGTTAATTGTACAGGTATATCTAGTTGCTTTGCAGCACAGCACAATTGCAGATTCAAGTTTTCATCATAGATGCCATAGGCATCTTGAGACAGCAACACCGGACTTTCATTATCCTGTATTGGGTATTCCTCAGATAAGGGACAAATTTCTAAAGCAATCAAAGCATCTAATTGCTGATTTTGGGTAAAAAATAACGCCCCAATTGCGCCGACTTCTTCTTTAGCTGAGGCTACTAAATATACATCACAGGCTGGTTGCTTCAGGGTTTGCGCTAAACCTAACAGAATAGCAACAGAAGCTTTATTATCTAAGGTGTAGCTGGCAATATGATCGTTTAAGCGAAGGGGATGTTTGCGATGTTTTCCAACGACCATTCTAGTTCCTGGTCTAATACCTGCGGCTTCTAGTTGGGCTGTGGTACGCTTGGTTTCAATCCAGGCATCTTCCCATTTTACAGGTGTATCTTCTTGCTGGACTTTTTGCGGAGATTCATGAGACACATGGCGAGAACCAAAGCTGAGAATACCGGAAATAGTTTCATTGTCTCCTAGCAAATCAACCACACCTTCGCCATAAACCCAAGGAAAAGCACCGCCAAGTTTGCGGACTTCTACTTTACCCGCATCGCCGATAGTTTTGACAATTGCGCCAATTTCATCTTTGTGCGCGGTAATAGCGATCGCTCTACTAGCGTCTTTCCCTGGAATTTTAGCAATAATATTGTCGGCGCGATCGCTCCATACTTCTACCCCCAGCGCAGCAAATTGCTGGAGCAAAAATTGGTTAATCTCACCCTCTACACCACTAGGCGAATGGTGCATGACTAGTTCTTCAATAATTTTAAATAACTGCTCGTAATCCCACATTCAAGAAAAATTGGTTAAGATATGAATTTAAAGTGATGGTAAGTAAAAGAGTTTATCACCACAAAAGTCAGGAAACTCACATTGGAAGAGTATCTTGCTTATGATGATGGCACAGATACTCGATACGAACTTGTGGATAGAGAGTTGGTAGAAAGGCCTCCAGAAAGCGATAGAAATAACTTAATTTCTCTTTATCTACTATCGCAGTTTCTCAAGTTTGTGCCAATTCAACTCATCCGCCATAAAGATACAGAAGTTGTGGTCATAGGTAATAGAACTCATATGCGACTACCAGACTTGATGGTTTTGACGCAAGAGTTAGTAGAAGCGATCGCTCTTGGAAGAGCTACAATCAATCCTGATCTGCATTCTGTTGCAATGGTAGTTGAAGTTGTCTCTCCAGATGAAGAATCTGTATTTCCAGGAACAGACATTATCCAATCTATAACTTTTCCTATGCTAGATTTAACCGCAGCCCAAATATTAACGGCTGGACAGGTAGAAGATAAATAATCTATGAATTCCGATTATTTCCGCTTGATTACTTACGAAAACCCTTCAACCCCACCCCGACAAAGCTGTGCTTCTCCCCTCCCCGTTCAAGATTTTTATTGCTTTCACTCCTTTTAGTTGTAAACAACCTACACCTGTTAGGTAGGGATTGGGGAGGAGAGTTGGTTGTAATTCATATAGGACTGCTATACTGGTGAGTGTTTGTTGATATATGTTTTTTCTTGTTTTCTTATAAAAATATATAAGTTAGCTTCAATATTTTGTGTTTTATATTATTCAATTGAAAACCGTAAGACAAAATACTTACCCCTACCCAAATAATAATGAAATCATTTGCTACTAATTTAATTCGTGACTTAACTAAAATAATAAAATTTAAGAAGACTCAGTTTGTTAATAATTCAGTCCGGTTTTATTGGCGATTAATGGGAATTTCCCCTAGTACTAATCTGGTGGGATTAACTTATGCGAATGAGCGATTTACTGATGGTGCTGGAGCGCAGATTCAAAGAATATATGGCATTTATGCTGTTTCCCGATTTCTAAATGTACCATACATTCATTCAGCATTAGCTAAATTAGATTATCAAGGTTTGATCGCTCTGGAGCAGAACACGGTAAATCAAGATATTGTTAATGAATACAATAAGATATTTAAAATTCCCTCAGATATAGAACTACCAGTTGATTACTGTACTGATTATATTCATAATCTTGATTTGTTAATTTTTGAAAAACTTAGAAGAAAGGCAATTAAAAACCAAACTTTTATTTTGGCTAAAGTCCTACTTACCTATAATATTACAGATATTTATCCAGAAACTTTACAATATGTCAAGGATGTTTCTCCTTTCTCGCTACAGCAATCATCAGTAATTCGCATTGCGATACATGTGAGAAGAGGTGACTTATTGTTTGTAGCTTCTCAAAGAATGCTATCAAATCAATATTACATTTCTGTAGCTCAAAAAATCAGTGCAATTCTGGACAGATTCAAACTCGACTATGTGTTTGAATTACATACCGAACTGCCAACACAATCTTTTACAGTTACACCCAACCAACATAGTATGTTAAAAAGTACGGTTGTGGTTGATTCTAAATCAACTCAACTGGCAGAATTTGATGTTATACCCAATTTAGAAAAGTTTGTTAACGCTGATCCAATAGAGACGCTTCAAAGAATGTCATCAGCAAACGTACTTGTAATGAGCCACTCTTCCTTTAGCTACTTATCAGCTATCTTAAATGCAAAAGGAGTGATTATTTACCATAAGTTTTGGCATAGTCCGCTAAAAAATTGGTTAATAACTAATAATGCAGGTGATTTTTCCCCAGAAGAATTTATTCAGCAACTCCAAAAAAATTCGGCAGTAACTCAACAAATTTCTAGTTTGGTAGAATGACCACAGGCTTTAATTTTTTGCTGCTCTAATTACCTTATTTTCTCAACTTGCTACATCATGTCACTCATCAAAAACCCGCTAATTGGTTTAAAAGCTGACTCCTTTCGTCATCCCTTAGACTTGGAATCTACCAAAGCTCTCAAACAAATACCTGGTATTGATTTGATGGTACGAAATTGGCTTGGGCCAATGGCAGAGCAGATTTTTTATGTAGAAAATATTGCCTCTAGTGTTTTAGTCAGTGAAAATCAACTGCCAGATTTACATAAATTATTACTAGAAGCTTGCAAAGTTTTAGATATTGAACCACCTCAATTATATGTGCGGCAACATCCGGCACCTAATGCTTATACTTTTGCCATGCGGGGTAAACAACCTTTTGTGGTGCTGCACACTTCCTTGATAGATATTCTGACACCAGAAGAAATTCAGGCGGTAATTGCTCATGAATTAGGACATCTTAAATGCGACCATAGTGTTTATTTAACGCCTGTGAATTTATTAATCTTAGCGGCGGCTATTGTGCCGAATGTGGGGAATTTGTTGGCACAAGCTATTCAAACACAACTTTTAGAATGGGTACGCTGTGCTGAGTTTACCTGCGATCGCGCCGCTTTGCTAGCCACCCAAAACCCTAGAGTTGTTATGTCTGTATTGATGAAACTCGCAGGTGGTTCCCCAACCCTCGCACCGCAACTCAACCTCGATGCTTTTGTTGCCCAAGCCCGTGCTTATGATGATATTAGTAAAACAGAATTAGGCGAAATGGTAAAAGTCGCCCGTACAGCCCAATTAAGCCACCCCGTCCCAGTATTACGCGCTAGAGAAATTGACCGTTGGGCGAGTAGTCAAGAATATCAAACATTACTGCAAACTCATGGGTCGAAAAGTTCCGGTGAAGTGCCAACCAAAGGCGGTTGGCGTAACTGGTAAACTCAAGATCATTTGTGGCAGTCAAAAGTCAGAATTTAGCCATTCGTTCATTGCTTTGATTTGATACTAAGTTGCTTTCAGAAATAGTACTCCTACTCCCCCGCTCCCCACTCCCTACTCCCACTCCAGGTTACTCTCTTTGGCTGCAACTTGGTATGAGGATATTCATCTTCATCATCTGGCTCAAAAATCTGAAATTTTATATTTGAAGATACCCAATATTGTGTCTGGGTGAGTATTGATCATTGTGTGCAGCAAGTTTAAAGTCCTATCTCCTGCGGTTTCAGTCATCAATTTTCACTAGACACAATATCATTTATTTCTGGCAAATCCTGGCACTATTCAACTGTTAGCTGCGTCAATTACCTGAAATTAACTATATTTGCATTAGTTTTACTGGTGCAGCAATTTTTCGTTTGTATTCAACCAAATGTTATAAATAAATATTACAAATAAAGTATAATTATTTACGAATGTCTACTCATTTCCATAACCAAGGCTCACAAATTCATCCTTGGGCAACTAAACTATTAACTATACTTAAACAATTTGTTTTCCGCCGTGTAAACTGGCGTTCAATTCAGCGTTTTTTGCCAGTTTTGTTTGCGTCCTCATTTATCACAGTATTGTTGCTAGGCAATTTGACACCTATAACTGCTCAAATACCTACATCACCTCGGCAACAAATTCGCGGAGTTTGGCTGACTAATAATGACTTTGACATTATGAAGTATCAAGCCAAAGTCCAGGACGCAATGGCTCAATTGCGGCGATTGAACTTTAACACAGTCTATCCCGTAGTTTGGAATGATGGTTATACAAAATACCCCAGTGCGGTAGCACAACAACTAGGTATCCCTTTTTTCTTCCAGGGCACAGAAGGACAAGATGTTATTGCTGATATTATTAGTCAAGGTCGTCGTCAAGGGTTACTAACTATACCTTGGTTTGAATTTGGGTTTATGGTTCCCTTAACATCAGAATTAGCATCTGCTCATCCCAATTGGTTAACGCAAAAGCAAGATGGAACTCAAACTTCAATTACTGCGGCGGGTGAAGTAGCGTGGTTTAATCCTTTCCACCCAGAGGTACAAAAATTTATTACTGACCTTGTAGTCGAAATTATTACCAAATATAACGCTGATGGGATTCAGTTTGATGACCACATGAGTTTGCCTGTCGATTTTGGTTACGACATTTACACAATTAAACTATATACAGAAGAAACTGGCAACCCACCTCCACCTAACCCCCAAGCTCAAGCATGGGTGCAATGGCGAGCAGATAAAATTACAGCATTCATGCTCCAACTTAATCAAGCGGTGAAGGAGAGAAAGCCTAATGCGATTATTTCTGTTTCTCCTAATTACTACGACTTTGCTTATAAATTTCAACTCCAAGACTGGCTGAATTGGGTAAGGTTGGGAATTGTGGATGAGCTAGTTATGCAAGTTTATCGTAACGATTTAGAAGCTTTTCTCAGTCAAATTACTCGCCCAGAAGTTATAGAAACACAACAATATATACCTACTGGCATAGGTATTATGACAGGATTGCGAAATCGCCCAGTTTCTCTTCAACAAATTCAGTCTCAAGTACAGGTAGCTCAACAACGCGGTTTAGGTGCTGTGTTTTTTTACTACGAAAGTCTTTGGGATATTGCACCAGAACCTATGGCGCAGCGACAAGCAGGATTTTTAGAAATCTTTGCCAACCCTGCATTGCGAGATACTTCGCAAATTACACGCCGAAAGCCTACTTTTGATACATCATCTGTACCTTTATATACAAAAGGTTCTCTTGGTCAATCAGGTCGAGGCTATTTTTTAGAGATTTCTGTGGCAAACGGTAGCCCAAGACGTGTTTTATTAGATACAGGTTCGGCAGGTTTAAGAGTTCCCAAGAAATTTTTAGGTAACGCTCCCATTCGTAAAACAGGACAAGTTGTCAAGGAAGTATTGAGTGATGGGACTATCTTAGAAGGAGAATTAGTTTACACTACCTTCAAAATAGGTTTACTAGCAACTGAAGAACCTGTTCCTGTACAGGTTGTAACTAGCCGCAAATGTACGCCCCAAAAACCGAATTGCTCGGCGAAAAGTGGTACAGCCTTCTCTGGTATGATTGGTGTCAATTATTCTGAACGAACACTTCTTTATAACCCGTTGAGAAAACTACCAGGAAATTTGAGTAATGGATTGATTATCACGGGTAATGCTGGTAATAACAATAACGGTAGATTGACTCTGGGCTTAACAGGAAAAAATCGAGAAGGTTTTAAGATGGCTGCTTGGCAACAACAACCAACAATTAATGGCATCCCTGGTAATAGATGGGACTCTCGACTGAACGGAGTTTGTTTAACTATTTCTGGCAGTGCGATGAAGAATAGCTGTAATAGCAAAATGGTTATTGACACTATAGCTAGAAATGGTTTTGTTGAATTTAAATCAGCTTCCCTGGCAGGTAAACTTAAACCAGGAAGTTTACGCCCAGAAAATACTGTTAAAATATCCATTCCTAGGGTTTTAGACTACACGGTAGTACCGGGTACCCGTGACGGATTTAATTTATGGAAGATGAATATTTCTGTCCAAGCAGAACAGCCTGTATTTGTGAATAGTGGTATTGGATTTCTTGATAAATACGATGTCCTTTTCGACCCAATTAATGGACAACAAGGTTTTCGTATTCGTAGTTGAGGATGTAGTGGCTTTGAGATTAGTTAACAAAAAAGCTTGCTAGTATGCTAATACCAAATTGAAATATGAGTGCGACAGATGGTGAGGGAAAAACTTACCAATCAACCCTTCTACAATCCAAAATTGAAAATCTAAAATGGTATAACTTTGGTCAAATTAAAAGTTGAATCTTTATAGAAATACATTTATGGCAGATGTATATCGTCCGATAAACCTTTTTGAATACGAACAGTTAGCAAGCTCTCATCTGTCTAAAATGGCCTTTGATTACTACTGTAGTGGTGCTTGGGATGAAATTACACTACGAGATAACCGCGCCGCTTTTGAACGGATTAAATTGCGCCCAAGGATGCTTGTAGATGTGAGCGATCGCAACTTAAGCACTTCTATTTTAGGACAACATCTACAACTTCCTTTATTAGTCGCACCGATGGCTTTTCAGTGTCTAGCTCATCCAGAGGGAGAACTGGCTACAGCTTTAGCCGCAGCCACCGCAGGCGTAGGTATGGTGTTAAGTACAATGGCTACAAAAAGCTTAGAAGAAGTTGCTGCGGTAGGTTATAAACATAATGCCTTACAATGGTTCCAACTTTATATCCATAAAGACCGAGGCTTGACACAGAATCTTGTAGAAAGGGCTTACGCCGCAGGTTATCAAGCTCTTTGTTTAACCGTTGATGCACCAATTTTAGGACGACGAGAGCGAGATGCGCGTAATACCTTTACCTTACCAACCGGATTACAATTGGCGAATATTACTAATATCTCAGGGTTGAATATTCCCCAAGAACAAGGAGAATCTGGATTATTTACCTATTTTGCCGAACAATTAAACCCAAGCGTAACTTGGGCTGATTTGGAATGGTTACAGTCTTTGTCTCCTCTACCTTTGGTACTCAAAGGTATTTTACGCAGTGATGATGCTGTGCGTGCTGTCGAGCATGGAGCCAAAGCAATTGTAGTTTCTAATCATGGTGGTAGACAACTTGATGGTGCGATCGCCTCTTTAGATGCACTGGCTGAGATAGTTGCAGCGGTCGATGGTCAAATAGAAGTGCTGGTAGATGGTGGTATCCGTCGAGGTACAGATATCCTCAAAGCCTTGGCTTTGGGTGCAAAAGCTGTTCTTATCGGTCGTCCTGCACTGTGGGGATTAGCTGTAGCAGGACAAATTGGTGTATCGCAAATCATCTCGCTGTTAGAAGATGAATTAAGTGTGGCTATGGCTCTGAGTGGTTGCACATCCATAAAAGATATTGACCCTAGTTTAGTGACTTTCAAACACTAACCAGCAAAACTACTTGCATTCAATTAGATATATATGTTATATTAGGAAAGTTGCACCCAAGGGCGGGTGGCGAAACTGGTAGACGCACCACACTCAAAATGTGGCGACCTTGCGGTCATAGGAGTTCGATTCTCCTCCTGCCCATTTTAAAACAGGACTTACGCAAAAATAACGTAACTCCGTCATTACGAGCGATAGCGAAGTAATCTCCCCTGACCCTGGGATTGCTTCCCTACACTTCGTTCCGGTCGCAATGACAATATCGGCGTTGCGTAAGTCCTATAGAAGCTTGCTATGTAGATTTAAACATGTTATCTACACTGAGTAGTTATTTGTCATCCGTGAGACATTAGCGTCGGTGGTGACAAATTTTTGTCTTTTTATCTATATTATTTTACTACGAGTAAATAAAAATACTATCCCTCTTCTGAAAGATGTGAATAAACAAAATTCGGTTAGATAAAATTTTTCTTTAAATTTCTTAACTGTCTTAACTGTCCTTGCGTTGCTTACGGGGATCGCGCCACAATACTAGACCGTATCCAAAAGAAGCTGACAGCGAAAATACATGAATACAGTTCAAGCATCGTTTGAAGCAACAGAAACTGCGTTTCACGTCCAAGGCTACGAAAAGATCGATTTTAGTCTTGTCTATGTGAACGGTACATTTGATATTAAAAACAGAGAAATTGCCGATAGCTATGCAAAGTTTGGTCGCTGTTTGGCTGTAATTGATGCCAATGTTTATGAACTTTACGGCGAGCAGATCCGGTCATATTTCCAGCATTATGAAATCGCACTGACAGTATTTCCGATCATCATCACTGAGCCAGCTAAAAATCTTGAAAGT
Source organism: Nostoc sp. TH1S01 (assembly GCA_018993265.1). Taxonomy (GTDB): domain Bacteria; phylum Cyanobacteriota; class Cyanobacteriia; order Cyanobacteriales; family Nostocaceae; genus Nostoc_B. The sequence goes on along the minus strand of JAGKSW010000015.1, from coordinate 5,516 downwards.
TTTGAAAAAATTATTGATGCTTTTGCCGACTTTGGCTTAGTGCGTAAGGAACCAGTTTTAGTCATTGGTGGCGGTCTGATTACTGATGTAGCTGGGTTTGCGTGCGCTGCTTATCGTCGCAAGAGTAACTATATTCGCATTCCTACCACTTTGATTGGTTTAATTGATGCAGGTGTAGCAATTAAGGTAGCGGTGAACCATCGCAAATTGAAAAATCGCCTGGGAGCCTATCATGCACCTTTGAAGGTAATTCTCGATTTCTCATTTTTGCAAACCTTACCCACGGCTCAAGTCCGCAACGGTATGGCGGAGTTAGTCAAAATTGCTGTAGTTGCTAACTCGGAAGTATTTGAACTGCTATACGAATATGGCGAAGAACTTTTGACGACTCATTTTGGGTATGTAAACGGTACACCAGAAATTCAAGAGATTGCCCATAAAGTTAACTACGAAGCCATCAAAACTATGTTGGAGTTAGAGACTCCCAACCTGCATGAAATAGACCTCGATCGCGTCATTGCCTACGGCCATACTTGGAGTCCTACCCTAGAATTAGCGCCGCAAGTACCTCTATATCATGGTCACGCGGTCAATATCGATATGGCTTTATCTGCGACTATTGCCGCACGCCGAGGCTATATTTCTCCAGAAGAGCGCGATCGCATTTTAGGTTTGATGAGTCGTATCGGTCTATCACTAGATCATCCTCTGTTAGACGAAGATTTGCTTTGGTATGCTACTCAATCTATTAGTCTAACGAGAGATGGCAAACAACGCGCCGCTATGCCACGTCCGATTGGTGAGTGTTTCTTTGTCAACGATTTGACCCGTGAAGAACTGGATTTAGCCTTAGCTGAACATAAACGTTTGTGTGCTGAATATCCTCGTGGCGGTGCTGGCATTGATGCCTACATTGAACCTCAAGAAGTGCAATTATTAGGGGTGTAAAAAGATGACCAGTGCTGTACAACTCCCAACCCCTAGACCAATCACACCCCACAGTATCTTAGTAGCCCAGTTACAGCAAACCCTAAAATTAGCGCAACAGCAAAATATTCCCGCCGAGATATTAGATGCGCTACGCCAGTCAGTGCAGTTAGCTGCGGGTTTAGATCCTTACTTGGATGAATGTACCACCCCAGAATCGAGTGCCTTAGCAGCATTAGCAAAAAAAACCAGTCAAGAAGATTGGAGTCAACGCTTTAGTGATGGGGAAACAGTACGTCAACTAGAACAGGAAATGCTCTCTGGACATCTGGAAGGGCAGACCTTGAAAATGTTTGTGCATCTCACCAAAGCCAAGCGTATTCTCGAAGTGGGAATGTTTACCGGCTATTCGGCCTTGGCGATGGCGGAAGCATTACCCAGTGACGGACAACTCATCGCTTGCGAAGTAGATGCTTATGTTGCCCAATTTGCTCAAGCTTGCTTTGACGAATCCCTGGACGGTAAAAAAATCATTGTCGAAGTTGCACCAGCTTTAGAAACCCTCCGCAAACTAGCAGCCAGAAAAGAATCATTTGATTTAATCTTCATCGATGCCGATAAAAAGGAGTATGTTGATTACTTCCAGATGATTTTGGATCAGGATTTACTAACTCCTGATGGTTTAATTTGCGTGGATAACACCTTGTTGCAAGGACAAGTTTACTTACCACCAGAACAACGCACTGCTAACGGTGAAGCGATCGCCTATTTTAACTCGGTTGTGGCGGCTGATGCGCGAGTTGAGCAAGTTTTGTTACCCATCCGCGATGGTATCACCTTAATTAAAAGAGTGGCGTAAAGCAGTAGAGACGTTATATCACAACGTCTCTACCATCAATATAAAGGAAATACTGATGTCACAATCAATATCTTTATCTGTGCCTGCATCAACAACGCCTTCTACGGGTGCGGGGGTAAAAATTTTAGCTCTATTCAAGACTCTCGGCACTTTAACATTATTACTCTTAGCCTTGCCGTTGAATGCTTTGATGGTGGTGATAGCTTTGCTGTGGGGTTTTGTACGCCGTCCGTTTACAAAAACTGTCGTTGCGGCTCATCCCCGGACTATCTTGGTAAGTGGAGCCAAGATGACCAAAGCTTTGCAACTGGCTCGCTCCTTCCATAAGGCTGGACACAGAGTAATTTTGATCGAAAGTCACAAATATTGGTTATCTGGACATAGATTTTCTCAAGCTGTGAGTCGTTTTTATACAGTCCCGGCTCCGCAGAAAGATCCAGAAGGCTACATTCAGGCGCTAGTGGAAATCGTCAAACAAGAAAAGGTTGACGTTTATGTCCCTGTATGCAGTCCTGTAGCTAGTTACTACGACTCTTTAGCCAAGCCAGAACTATCAAAATACTGCGAAGTGTTTCACTTTGATGCAGATATTACCAAGATGTTAGATGATAAATTTGCTTTTACTGATAAAGCGCGATCGCTTGGTTTATCTGTACCTAAATCTTTTAAAATCACAGACCCTCAACAAGTTATTAATTTTGATTTTAGCCAAGAAACCCGCAAATATATTCTTAAAAGTATTCCTTACGACTCCGTTCGCCGCCTGAATTTAACTAAACTCCCCTGCGACACCCCAGAAGAAACCGCAGCTTTTGTTAACAGTTTACCCATCAGTCCCGAAACACCTTGGATTATGCAAGAGTTTATCCCTGGTAAGGAGTTTTGTACTCATAGTACAGTCCGGGATGGGGAACTCAGATTACATTGCTGTTGTAACTCTTCGGCGTTTCAAATTAACTATGAAAACGTCGAAAATCCTCAAATTCGCTCATGGATACAACATTTTGTCAAAAGTTTGCGGCTGACGGGACAAGTTTCTTTTGACTTTATCCAAGCTGAAGACGGTGCAGTTTACGCCATTGAATGCAATCCCCGGACTCATTCGGCAATTACCATGTTTTACAATCATCCTGGTGTAGCCGAGGCTTATCTTGAGCAAACTCCCCTACCTGCACCTTTAGAACCTTTGGCAAGTAGCAAGCCGACTTACTGGATATATCACGAAATTTGGCGGTTAACTGGTATTCGTTCCTGGAAGCAATTACAAACAGCAATTAAAACTATAGTGCGGGGTACTGATGCTATTTACAACCTTGATGATCCTTTACCATTTTTGACTTTGCATCATTGGCAAATTCCGCTACTTTTACTCCAGAATTTGCAACAACTTAAAGGTTGGGTAAAAATCGATTTCAACATTGGTAAATTGGTGGAATTAGACGGTGATTAAAAAATTGAATTTATCTATAAAAATGAAAGATAGCGCCTAAAAAATGCCTAATATTTCTCATAATTCTATTGAGTTTATTTTACTAACTCATGCGAAGCCTCTACAAATTTATCGGTTGATCGATAAATTAAATAGTATGTTTAATTATCCGTTAATTGTTTGTCATCATGATTTTGACAAATGTGATTTATCTGGAGATAAACTGTCGAAAAATGTTTTATTTGTTCGCCCTCATTGACAAACTGAATGGGGAGGATTTTCTATTGTTGAAGCGACTGTACAAGCTCTTAAACTAATGTACGAGGTAGCAGATGCGCCGGATTGGTTTATATTACTGAGTGGTGCAGACTATCCTATTAAAAGTGCAAGGCACATATTAGATGATTTAATCTCAAGTCCCTATGATGCTTATATTCAGTATGAGAAAATCACCTATAAGACTTATAAACAAGATTTAAAACAAAATATGTTATGGCTGAAAAATTCTTATAAACGATACTGTACAAAATCATTCTCATGTAATTATATAAAACATCTCAAAATATCCTTAGAACATCCACTATTAACAAAACCTTTCTTACCTTTTTCAAAAAAAACTGCTTGCTTTAGTGGTAGTCAATGGTTTTGTGGCAATCGCCAAGCTGCTCGCTACATTATTGATTTCCATAGTCAAAAAAATTACTTAACCTTGTACTACAGCCAGATTAAATATGCAGATGAGTCTTATTTTCAGACTATACTTGCTAATGCGCCTCATCTGAAGCTAAAAAATGACCGTCTCAGATATATTGATTGGTCAAATGGAGGTTGTCATCCAAAAACATTACTGATGGAAGACTTGCCAAATCTACTGAAATCATCTGCTCATTTTGCTCGGAAATTTGACATTGATATAGATAGTAATATTCTGAATGAACTGGATAGAATTACATCCTAGTATTTTTACATCTCTGCAAAAACTCTGTTCTATTTTTACAAAAATTATGACCTTACTGCGGATTTTGCATTTAGTTGGCTCTGCATACGATGATTTTCACTGTGAATTGTCACGCCTTTATGCTCAAGATTGTTTGACAGCAACCGTAGAGCGATCGCGTTATGAATTTCAGATTGCATACATCACACCCGATGGTTTGTGGCGATTTCCTCAATCTCTCAGCTTAGATGATATTGCTGTTGCCAAACCGATGACTTTGTTTGCAGCGATCGAGTTTATTACTGCACAAAACATTGACCTGGTGTTACCACAAATGTTTTGTCTTCCGGGAATGACTCACTACCGCGCTTTATTTGACGTACTGAAAATTCCTTACATCGGTAATACTCCAGATGTCATGGCGATCGCATCCCACAAAGCCAAAGCCAAAGCAATTGTCGCTGCGGCTGGGGTAAAAGTACCGCGTGGTGAACTCCTCCGCCCAGGCGACAAACCAACAATTTCACCGCCAGCAGTTGTTAAACCCGCAACTTCGGACAACTCTTTAGGTATAGCCTTGGTAAAAGATGTGGCTGAATATGACGCTGCATTGCAACAAGCTTTTAAATATGCGTCTGAGGTCATTGTCGAAGAATTTATCGAACTCGGACGCGAAGTCAGATGTGGCATTTTGGTGAAAGATGGGGAACTCATCGGTTTACCTTTAGAAGAGTATTTAGTAGACCCCCAGAAAAAACCCATCCGTAACTATGATGATAAACTCCGCAAAAACGATGATGGTAACTTGTATTTGACCGCCAAAGACAACATCACAGCTTGGATTGTTGATACTCACGACCCAATCACCGCAAAAGTTCAGCAAGTGGCTAAAAAGTGCCATCAGGCTTTGGGTTGTCGCCACTACAGTTTGTTTGATTTCCGCATTGATCCAAAAGGAGAACCTTGGTTTTTAGAAGCGGGTTTATATTGTTCTTTTGCTACTAAAAGTGTAATTCCCTGTATGGCTAAAGCATCAGGAATTTCTTTAAATCAGTTATTCATGACCAGTATCAATGAAGCTTTGATAAGTTCAAACTCATCTAAATTACAGTCGTCCTCGGTCTTGAGTCATTAAAAACAACCCTCTCCCCTGCTCCCCTGCACCTCTGCTCCTGACAGGTGTAGGTACGACACGCTGCAATAACCGCGAGTTTCGCTTAACGCGGTTAGAATGTCGTGAGGTTTTTCTTTACGCCATTAAGAAAGCACAGGAAAAATATCAATTTAATTCATATCTTGCACCTAGCGACTGAAGTCGCGGCTACACAGACAAAACCCGCCTGCGCGGGTTCAAAACACTTGAT
>JAGKSW010000098.1 GCA_018993265.1 Nostoc sp. TH1S01 | reverse complement strand
ATTTAAATTGTCCCCTGGTAGGGCTGCGCCCTGCCCACTATTTGTGCCAGTTGCGTAAGTCCTGAAATATTTTTGAGTTTTTTTTGATTGTCTCACTTGAATTTAACCAATGTATATTTAGTTTTATACAAAGCTTGAAATCAATTTCTTCTCAGCTCTTTAGCCTCACCGTTTTCGTCACACAGATTTATTTCTGCGGGTTTACTAAACATTTCTGTGTCTTATTATTTACTTGTAATCGGTAATGATTACGTAGAATCTTATACTACATTTTGAAGTGCGGAATGTGGGATTGAGCATTGATGATGAAAAGGTAAGAATTCAGCACTCAGGAGTCAGAAGCGATGCCCTGAGCTTGTCGAAGGGTCAGAATTTAGAGGGATCTAGTAGATTAGCAAATTGACCATTTTTTGAATTCAAAATTCAAAATTCAAAATTCAAAATTAAGAAGAAATAAAAATTTTTAATTGATTAATTCTGGGTACAAGCCCCCACTGATTTTTCAAATCAGTGGTGCTTCTAGGTGGCGGGTTTCAAGCCCCCACTGATTGTAATTTTGAATTGATAATTTTGAATTTTGAATTGTTTTGACATCGTGGAGCCAAATATTCCCTAAAACCATGTTCTGCATAGTAATATTTTGATAAGTAATCCACAGCCATATCAGCGAAATACTGTAGACAGATGGGGTTGCAATACCGTTCGGTTAAGATATCTCTTCATGGAGGCCGCTGGGGGGCTTCGGAGCAGAGGGACAAGACAATTCGCAATTGTCAGTGACGCTCCTTCGTCGCTAACGCAATTCGCAATTCTTTACACTGCGAACTGCGAATTGCGAATTGGTGTAGGATTCTCCCCAGCTCCCCCTTCACGAATAAATTTCTTATCCGAACCGTATTGCCAGCTTCCCCAGCCCCCCAGCTTTGCCACTTCACTTACATCGCGTTGCTAGCAAGCAGACCATAGTTAAATGCCATAGTAAGGCGCTAGGGCTAAAGTCTGCGTAGAGTCAGAAAGCAAAAAGCGATGTCTTACGACAAGCTGCTTCGCATCTACGCATAAATTAAACAGTTCGACCTCAGTCTGTGCCTGCCGCATCAACCGCAGGAAATGACCTTCAGTATCGACACTTGGGGCAATATAGTTAAGGAACAATTTGAAGTAGCCGACACGCGCCCGTTCTGGAATATTGATGGCTTCAGGGGTTTGGCATAAACAGTCAATGTAATTGCGGACTTCGGACAAAGGAGGGGGCGTAATTGTCTCACAGAGCAATGCTTGGCGAATTTGATGAAAAATCCAAGGATTACCAATTGCCCAACGACCGACCATCACACCGGCTGCACCTGTTTGAGAAAGCACAGATAGAGCTTGTGCTGCTGAGTAGATATTTCCGTTAGCCAGAACTGGACAATTGAGGTGTCTGACGGCTTGGGCAATTAAGTCGTAGTTCACCCTGCCTTGGTATCGGTCTTTGACTGTGCGACCATGTAAACTCAACAAATCAATGCTGTGGCGATTGATGATATCGAGAATTGGGAAAAAAGTATCGCTATTTTCAAAGCCCAAGCGCATCTTGACACTCAAAGGTCGGTCATTAACTGCTTGTCTGAGTTCAGCCAAAATGCGATCTACTTTTTCTGGGACAAGCAGTAATCCACCTCCCGCTTGTTTACGGTAGATTCTCGGTGCGGGACAACCCATATTTAAGTCAACTCCGGCGATATTATAACCACAGAGTTCCTTTGCTGTTCGGACTAAATCGGGAATGCTTTCACCAATCATTTGAGCAAAAACGGGGCGACCAGTATCGTTTTCTGTGATAGATGCCAGAATCTTGGGATTAAGCCTTGATGTTTCATTGACACGGAAGTATTCGGTAAAGAAGTAATCAGGACTGCCGTAGTGGGCAATAACCTTCATAAACTTGAGGTTTGTCACGTCTTGCATGGGTGCAAGGGCGGTGAGGGGTAAATTAGGGTGGAGCGATTGAGGAAGTGATGAGAGCATAGAATAATCTGTTAATTTCCCTAGAAAAGATTGTGCTAACAAGAACACAGCAATTTCTTGAAAAAATTAATGAGCGAGCGCGTCTTTGCGCCTTACTTTACTTAAGTAATATAAACCCCACAAAATAGATTTCATGCTACAGTCCGTAAAAGCGCGGGTTGTGGGAAATTTCACAGTGATTCAGGAGCAGAACTCAAAGAGGGGATGAGGCAGTTGTAAAAATCAAGCAAGTTTGGCAACGTTGGTTTTATGATGAGCAGCAGTTAGAGAGAACTGGTGACATTGTGGAATCTGGGGCAGAGTTTTCTAATACTGTGATGTAATTTGCGAAAACGTAACCCGTTGCCTCATCTTCTGCAATTACATCTGGGATTTAAACTGCCCCAGCAATGAATTCCTAGTCACATTCATCGTAAAGCGTATATGTTGCAGATATCTGTCCCAATAAGATATTGTTCTTGCTCTACTGTAATGTGATTAAATCCCTGACTTCTTAATAATTCTGAGATTTGGTTTACTCTATTTTCGAGATTGTGTACTTCAATTACAATTTGTTTAATCTTTTGCCAATCTTCTTCCTCTATTCCTAATAGAACATCTAGTTCACTTTTTTCTACATCTATTTTTAATAAATCAATTTTTTGAACCTTATAATCACGTATAACTTCTGTTAAAATTTTTAAATAACAAGTAACTTGTTCTACTATAAAAGCCTCTTTCAATTTATATTGAAGCACAAAATAAAGCAAAAAAGTAGGTATGATAGTGTACCAATATAAAGGAGAAGAAAACTCTTTGTTTTCCCTGATAGTATTGATTTTCTGTAAAGCAGCTTTTTTGAATTTATTTCTCTCCGCTTTTGAACCATCTGGGTATGCAGTAGATATAGATGTAGTATTAGGATAGTAGGCAAATTTTTGAACCTTCGACATTTGTGAAAGTCCATAAGGAATAGCTTTAATTTTTTCTGTATTAAGTATTTTGAGATTCTGTTCTAAAATATGAAATATTTGAGGGACAGGTTCAAAGGCATAAATATTTACATTTTTGTTACACAATTTATATACCCATAAAGAAAATAGACCAATATTAGCTCCTACATCAAATACTGTATCTCCTTCATTTAATTCAATCCCATGTTTAAAATAATCTTGTACCTGCTCATACATTAAAAATATTTCCTCATTTTTTTGCTTGCAAAAAATCTCAGTTTTATTAGGAAGTTTAATTTTGGATAACTTTAATCCTTAGTTGAGTGACATAGTATTTAAAGGTCAAAGTGGATAGAACTATATGAATGTCAAAAAAAATGAAAGATTAGAGCCAATGGTTTTCAGCTTACTTAAACTTTTTATCCAAATAAGTTTTCCAACTGTTGGTCAAATTACAACAGAACAATTTGCTTATTGGCTAACAGATCCTACAAAACCACAGCCGTTTATACTTGATGCACGAAGCCAAGCAGAATATGCTGTCAGTCATATCAAAGGGGCTGTGCATATTGATGCTAATACAAGTAATATAACAGCACTCTCGACAGTTTCAAAAGCTACAGCAATCGTTGTCTATTGCTCAGTTGGGTATCGGAGTGCTAAAGTTGCCCAACAGCTTCAGAGTAAAGGCTATAAGCAAATTTTTAATTTGAGCGGTGGTTTGTTTCAGTGGGCTAATGAGGAACGACCCATAGTCAAAAGTGACGAAAATTTAACAAATCTTGTACATCCTTATAATGTACTCTGGGGAAAACTCCTCAAAAGAATTTACCATGCTGATTAGCATCTAAAATGAGCTAAATTTACACTGGATTTATTTAGTAATTTTTGCATTGTATACAGACTCAATCAAACTATGCAATTTTAGGAAACATATCCAAAGGATGATGTATTAGTACAGGAAATAAATAGCTAATTATTTTAGTTGAAAAGTTCAAAATTTTTTATTATGTCTGAAGTTTCAATCATTATTCCTACTTTTAATGAGGCAAGTAGCTTGGAGCGCACCTTGCACCAACTGAGTATATTGAAACCAGCTGTCAAAGAAGTAATAGTAGTGGATGGTGGTAGCGAAGATGAAACAGTAGCAATCGCTAAACAAGTTGTAGAATCATTGAATCAACAATTAAATATACAAATTCTCTGTTGTGAACAACGCGGACGGGCAATTCAGATGAATTATGGAGCATCAGCAGCAACCGGAGAAATACTTTGTTTTCTCCATGCAGACACATGGATTCCTGATGATGCTGCTGCTATCATTCAAGATACCTTGGCAAAGCCTAGCGTTGCTTGTGGAGGATTCATTTCTTTAATGACAGGCTCTCGAACTACTCGTTGGGGTATATCTTTGCATAACTACCTAAAAACTTATTATGCTCCACTAATTTTTAGACCGCATTTATTTTTTAAAGGATTGCGCCTGCTGTTTGGAGATCAAGTTATGTTCTGTCGTCAACGTGACTTTCAAGAATGCGGTGGATTCAATCAAGCATTACCAATTATGGAGGATGGAGATTTATGCTTGAGATTAGTAAACAAAGGACGAATTGTTTTAATTAACCGCACCGTTCAAAGTTCAGATCGCCGGGTAGTACGCTGGGGTAGTTGGAAAGCCACAGCAATTTACCTCTACATTGGAATTTTGTGGGGAATTGGCGTTGATGCCAATTATCTCAAGCAGTTTTATCAAGAGATTCGCTGATTTAAACTCCAGTCATAATCTAGATAAAATATTGGAGTTGCCGCAGTTAATGAGACATCTATTTTTAAGTACGTATGAATATATTCAGGGATAGAAGGCGCAACTTTTAAAAAATCTTGGCGATACCATTTGAAGATTTTATTGCAGTAGAGTGTTTGATTATCAAAGTTGTAATAAACCTTTTGTGGATTATTAATAAAACGATGGGCATCTTCATCTAACTGTTGCATAACTTGTTCAGGAAAGTAAGCTCCCGAACGCAGTAATGGACAACCGACAGAAGCACAAACAATCGCAAAATGAATTCGTGGTTCTTGCAACTCTTTTCTCAGGATTTGGTGTTCGATTTGAGCTAGGCTATAATGCTGACCAAAAATATAATAAACTCGACGTTGGAAGAACCAGAAAAAAGCTAACCAGTTAGGAACCCCAAAGATTTTAGGCAGAATTGAGTCTAATGGGTACCTTTTTAAAATACTGGAAATAGTCAAAGCATTGTAAAGATTAATCAAAAATGCCAATTTCTCCAAATTGTTGATGTTGGATTTAAGGAAAGATATTGTTTGGCTTGATAACCATTTATCTAAAACTTGGGGTTGTTCCGTTCTCCAAGCGGCATAGTTTACACGTCCTTCTTGATCAACATATTGGCGTAATAATCTATCCCAAACTTCAAAATCAAACATAGAATTTCTTCTAAAGTATTTACTAATCTATCTCGTCTGTTCCTGCTGAAAAAAACTGGAAAATTGCTCTATTACTGATTATACAATTGTTATTTATCAATGCTCATTGCCGCTCTCACTTTATCGTTATTTGGGTCACGTTTACCAATGACACGAGGGTATAATGCTGTTGAACCGTCTTGTAGCTTTTTAGTTTCTAAGTACGAGTAAAGACAACCAACTGATTCGATATTTGGGCTTTTGAGTCCTTTCTCGCTTGATTTTTCGGGTGTCGCCAGTGACATAATAAGTATTCCCGTATTTGGGTAAACATGAGGCGAGTTCTATCAAGGTCAAGCGATCACCGCTTTGACCAGTTCATCCGGCACATCAAAAAGACCCAACTGCCCAATGTAAGGAATGGGAGTAATAGAGCGTGGATTCGCCAGCTTCCAATGGTATTGTTCAGCCATCCCCCAACCAGAAGCAGTCGGTGAGAACAAACAATCGACCACTGTAACCACACCAATGATTTGACCCCGACTCAGACTGTTTAGCTCTGGCAGCGATACACCCAGGCTTTGACAAAATTCAAGAGCAGAGTGGTATTCTTTTTTGGTACAACCTTTAGCAGCATGAATGAGAATATCGCCCCGGTAATGAATAGCCCAACCTCGATTTTCGATATCTTTATTGGCGTAAATGATTGCCCATGCCCAAGGCTGGCGGACTGTGATTGCTTTCATATTGCTAAAACTCCAGTAGTTGAATGTATGCGTCCATAAGAGCGATCGCAGCATGAGGATGTGGTTGTGATTTCAGCCCGTTGCACCCTATCGCAGTAACCCCAAGTTCAGTAAAAGTAAACCCAATGCTGGCTTGTCGAGCAGCGCAGTGGTTAATGATGGTCAACAGAATGAAATTCAGTTGCTGTAGGGTAAAACCTTGCCCATTCTCTAATCGCCTTTCCAAATTTTCAGTAGTAATCAGCCGCCAAGCATCGGTTGATTCACACTTTTCAACTGTTGGTAGAATTCGGACTTTGAATTTGAAATCATGATTAGTTGTTTGGAATTTTACGCAAGAATATGTGTGACTAAAATGATTAAGGTAGGAGGATGAGTCTCCAGTACTTTTATTAGTTATTGACCCTAACAGATGTGCTTAAGCCCTTAATAATTTGTAGGGATAGGGGCGGAGGAATAATGAATTTAAAAGCGAAGGTTTTAATCAGATTACTTCGCTTTTGTTGCTTTTATTGCAGTTGATCTAACCATGTGACTAAATCATCAACAGATGCAAAATCTAGGAAAGCTTCTCCTAGTGCTTCTAGTTGCTCAGTAGATAATGCGCGAATTCGCTCAATAGTTGATGTATCAATTTCTCCAAAGCGTCGATTTAGTTGACGATATAATAACTTGAATTCTCCTTTTTGCAGAATATCCTGATAAATAACAGATTCTTGCATAATGTCCTCCCGTAAAAATTGACGAATTAAGTCTTTTGTAAATCGTAAACCAGCAAAAATCTCGGTACACCCGGCAATATTTTGTCTTTCAACTCTATTTGAAATTTTAGCGACACTTTGAGCAACCTGGGATAATAGAGAGGACGGAGAATCAGTTCGCGCTAAAGGTGCAAAGGGCAAAAGAGCCGGATTATTCAGGAACTGTGCCGCATCTTGTTCCCATAACCGCACAACCCGATAGCGGTGAGTTGTCATCTCATCAGTATATTCTGTGGTGAAAGCAACTTCATCGTCAGTTTCCTGCAAGAAAATTACTACCTGCGTAATGGGCTTACGATACTGCCGCTTCAGTCTCACATAATAGTCGAGTATACGTAAGGGAACAGGAGGATTAGACTTAGCTAAAGTTTGGAATTCGCTCTGGGAGAATGCGGCTTTTTGTTTGGAGAAATATGACAGAATCAGCCCGAATTGGTTCTATTGAAAGTTCAGTTTTTAAAACAGTAACTTCTTGATTAGGTTTATTTGGTAATAACCAGTTAGCAAAGTCGGCAGGATATAATTCGGCTAAATATTTAGCAGTATTATCGTAACTCAATTTAAATTCTCCTGTTGAGCAAGATTTAGCTTTTCTAATTTGCTACGTAAATACTTATGTAGCTGGGCATTAATTGTCAATCCTGAGAATATTCCAGTATGTGTTCAGGTTCTTTTAACCATTGTTGTGCAATCGCTTTACTATCAAACTCAGTGCGTGGGACTTTGTAACCAGTAATTTCGTCAAAAATAAATTGAGCAGAACGCCAAGTGTTTCAAGAAGAAATTCGGCGGATTTGGGAATACCTGCGTGACCGTAATGGTGGTAGTAGTAAAGCCGAATTAGCAGAACACAACTACTTTTAAAAGCCCCGACCACGAGACAAATTCTTGAAGGAGATAAACTGATGGTCAAACAAAAGCTTGACCGTGCCAGTAGGGCCATTGCGCTGCTTGCGAACAATTAACTCAGCAATGCCTCGATCTGGGGTATCTTCGTTGTACATTTCTTCGCGGTAGAGCATGATCACAACATCGCTGTCTTGTTCAACAGCACCACTGGAGCGCAAATCGCTGAGTATGGGGCGTTTATCGTTGCGGTGTTCAACTTCACGGCTTAACTGGGAGAGAGCCAAAACTGGAACATCCAAATCCTTGGCGAGTTTCTTTAACCCTCGGCTGATTTCGGCAACACGCTCAGTCATGTTGGCCCTAGAATCAGCAGCTTCAGCCATCAGCTGTAAGTAGTCCACGATCACAAGCCCAACGCCACCGTAATGGGATGAAATTCGGCGGACTTGGCTACGGATTTCATTGAGAGATGGGCAAGATTCGTCGTTGATGAAAATCTGTTGTTCACTCAGTTGAGCGATCGCCCCACTCAAGGGTTGCCACTGGCTCTCAGAAATAGCCCCTCTTTCGAGAAAATTGTTTTCAATGCCAGATTCGCTGCTCAAAAATCGCTGCGTGTACTCTTCAATTGACATTTCTAAGCTAAAAACGCAAATAGGGAATTGACCAGTTTTGGCAACATTGAGAGCGAGATTACCAGCCAAAGCAGATTTACCAACGGAAGGACGAGCCGCCAGCACATACAGCCGCCCCTTGCGAAAACCACCGCCGAGTAAACTGTCCAGGTCATAAAATCCGGTAGACAGTGCCGGAGCAACTGTACCCGCATGACGCGCCTCGATTTCAGTGAAAGTGTTGGCTAGAGCATGGGAAATGTGAACCAAGTCAGAGGCAGAATGCTCAGACGCAATGCCGTAGACTTTTTGTTCGGCTTCGTCCATGACATTGGTGAATTCTACTTCAGTGGCATAACCGAGTTGAACAATTTCAGTGCCAGCTTTAATCAACTGCCGTCTTTGGTATTTCTCCATCACCAAATCAGCCAAAGCATCGATGTTCACGGCTGACACAGTACGGTCAACGAGACTGGCCAATTTATTGCGTCCACCGATGCGAAGCAACAAACCATTGTCAGACAACCAGTTGGTAATGCAAAGCAAATCAGTTGGTAGTCCTTGGCTGTACAGTCGTTGTGCGGCTTGATAGATATCCTTGTGGGCGTTGATGTAAAAAGCATCTGCTATCAAGCGATCGCTGATTCGGCTCATGGCATTGGGGTCGAGCATGATGCCGCCGAGTATTGCTTCTTCAGCTTCAATGCTTTGTGGGGGCAAGCGGTCTTGTTGGGATGTGAAGTTTAGTTCGTGTGTCATGATTTACCTCGTGTAAAAAAGCAGGGGGGCAGGGGAGGCAGGGGAGGCAGGGGAGGAAAGAGCTTTCTGAGTCCTGGGTATTGGGGAAGAAGGGATAGTAAATTCTCTCCCTGCTGCACATCTCCCCCAGCCCCCCCTGCTCTCTTTAAGCAGCTTGCGGATGTAAGTACACATACATTTGGGGATGCGTAAGTTTTAACCAGTCCAACCATTTGAGCGTTGCACCTGGGTCTTGTTGGTCATAACGGGTACTAAAAAAGGCGATCGCACTCTCAAGGCCGACTTCATCCATGCGGTCTAGAAGTTCACTAAAGGTGGCTTTATGCCAATCAAGAGAACGATTTGAGTAGTAGCCAATAGGTTGGTCACTGGTTAGTGATTGTTCAGTTTGTGGCAGGGCTGATTCGGTAACTTTTGACCAATAAACCAGCAGTTCTTCTAAACCAGCTTTACTCACTTCCCAATTGCTGATGGATTTGATCACAGTGGGAATTTTTTGCTGCCAATCAACCTTGTCCCACCCGGCTCGTTCCTTGGCGATTAATTCCACCAAACGGCGGTCGCAGGTTTGGTAAATCTTGTCTCTGGTATTCGTGCGCCAAGGGAAACGCCAACAACGCAGTTTGATTTCGTTTTTGTAAACTGCGGGTAATGGCTCAGATGCCATGATGCTGGGGTCGAGCAGGATGTGGTTGAGCAAATCATCAATCGACTGAAATTTTGGTTTGCTTGGTTTATTGTTCGATTGTTCGTTTTTATCGAATGAAAGAGCCGCCAGAGTAGGTCTACATGAGGGATTGTCTGTTTGATGCGAAGTCTCGGATTGATTTGACAACGAAACAAAAGAATTGGGAATTGGTTCTTCGTGGTTTAGTTGTAAATCCAACTCAGTTTCTTCACACACACGGCTCTTGGGTGGGTGAATCTGCACTTAATGTGAGTTCCTTAGATGGGATTACCTTAATGGGAATACCTTTGTGGGTCAAATTTGACCCCACCCCCCGTGCAAAACTGACCCCCCCACTGGGTGCAAAATTGCTCCCACCCCCCGTGCAATTTTGACTGGGGTTATTTTTGACTGGGGTTTCTTTTGTGGCCTTAATTTGTGAACGAAGTAATTGAACTTGGTCGGGACAAATCCAATCAGTTGGTGGAGTGAGAGTGTAAATGTTGGTAGTTCCAATACGTTCTTGGATTTTAATCATTCCGGCTGCTAATAAAAGTTTGATGGCATTTTTAGCAGTTTTGAGAGCCATGTAACAATGTTGAGCCATCTTCGGAATAGATTCAAAACAACCGCTTACACCTGCCCTTCTTTGAATATGTGCGTACAGCCTAAATTCTGCTGATTCAAGTGGGTAATCATCAAAAAAGCCAGGAATAAAAACACCAAAATCTGCGCGGTTATTTAATTCATTTACTGTTAAACTCATGGTTATACACCTCACTTTCATAAATGTCTTCCCTCGGTTTACTTTGAAGAATTGAGGGATTTTGCTTTTAATCAATTTGGAGACAGGGAAATTCTTGAATTTGTAGTTGTTGAATAAATTCAGAAATATCCCCACCTTTCTTGTCGCGGGTCTTAAATTGCTGTTGTTGAAAGTAGGCATGAGATCCTACTTGTTTAACAAACACACTCTTTTGGAAAGATTGACATTGTTGAACAATTGACAGCAGCCATTCTAAATGGCATGGTCTGGAGTTAGCACCAGATTCACCCCCGCAAATAATCCAATGAATATCTTGAAGAAATTGACTAATATCACCCAAATCTTCTAACAATGGTTCGGCTGACCAAAACCGAACATGAGCCGGAATTTGTGCAAGAATTGGGCTGCGTTGAGAGAGGGTTTGACGATTTTCTATTGAAGTGCCAACCCAGATGTTATGAGGTAATTTGTCTAGTCCATGACCATCAAGCCATTCGTTAATGGTTGACAACATAATTTCTGGGCGTTTGGTGAGGATTTGAAAAGTTTGTTTAGGAGCAACAAACATTCCGTCTAACATTCCATGCTGCCAAGAACGCGGAACCCACTCACCAAAAACATCGGTCATGGAAGCAACAAAGTGTTTTTTAGACTTCTTTTGAAATCCCCATTTACGGATAACTTCGGTGTCTAATATTAGTTCTGGTGGTTGACCAGAATATGGCAGTTTGTTTCCACCAAAGAAAGAGTTTTGATTCAGTTTCTCGCTATAACATTTTGCACAGCCTGGGGAAGTTTTTTGACACCACCAACCACCATCTCTGGCACGAATGATATTATCTGTTAAGTCTGTCCATTGAATGTTTGTTGACATAAACACCTCAGAAATTTGAAATTAGATAATTTTGCAAATGGCTAAGAAAACACCTCAAACTGA
>JAGKSW010000097.1 GCA_018993265.1 Nostoc sp. TH1S01 | reverse complement strand
GGGTCGCACCCATAATTAAATAATGGGGATTTGTATAAGGATGTATTCTTTCTCGCACTACGTGTCTCGAAAAAATGTTTTTACTAATTTTCATAAATAAATTTAGGGGCTTCCAAAATTCGAGGCTAATTCTTTACCTATTCCCTGTCCCAAGAGTGCCTGTTCCCGCCCCGAAGGGGCTTGGTCAGAACCTAATCGATAAGGAGTGCGTTCTTTTTCCTGACTCACTTAATAAGTGCTTTCTCCTTCAGTAGCCTGTTCGTGAGTAGAAGCCGCGGGTTTTTTCCCGGAATTACGCACATTGACAATCTTACTCAGTAAGTCGAACCAAAAGGGCGCACCCATCGAAATTGCAATTCCACTGATAAACCAGCCCGCAACCATTGTGAAATAGTTTTTAATCGGAAACATAGTAGATTTTTCACTACTACTGGCTTTTGGAATTTGTTGATCTAGGTTAACTTGGTTCCAACCAATTGGCAGAGAAATATCTGTCAAAACTTGGTCTGTTGCTTCTTTAAGCCGTTGTAAATCTTGGGTTGTATTAGTTTCCACTATTTGTCCAGCATTATTGACAATCGCTGTGCGAATAGCTGTATCTTTCGATAATCTACTGACAATATGGAAGGTATCTGCATTGGCAATAATCGCGATCGCAAATCCAATTAACAACGCTACACCTTTGGCATTCCGCTTGTAAACACCAGAGGCTCTTTCCATTGAATTATTAAAGGTTTGCTCAATTTCTCGGCGTAATATATTAACTCCATCCTCTGTGGACTTGGCTTTCAGTTGAGCGCGTCTGGCGAGTGTCGCCATGTTACTCACCACTGATGGTGGTAGTTTTTGACTGAACTGTTCTAATCTTTGGCTGAGATATTGAAAGGTTTGATATGCTTCGCTGTCTTTATCTTGAAACTCATTGATAAATTCTTGTTGAATTTCACTACCAACATTAATTAGTTGCACAACTTCGTTAATATTCGGGCGCAATCCTTTTAAACAAATGGTCTGTTCAATATCATCAAAAGTATCTGCTCTTAAAACTTTTAATCGCTGGAGAGCGTTACTGAGTAAATCATGCTCTGGCATATCAGCCGCAAAACAGCCAATATATCTATCTACACTTTTAGCCATGCGATTGAGGCTAGTATATAAATCTATTTTATCTTTTTGAAAATCAGCAAGAATTAGTTGAAAACTTTCTTCTACATTTTTGGTAAACTCATCACGAGTATTTGCTAAAAACTGCTGAATATTCTCATCAGTATTGTCTACCTTGGCTTCTAACCTGGATAATATAATTTTAAATTCCTCTAATTGTTGATGTGTAAAATTTATCAATCTTGATTCTGTTAATTTCTGCACTAGCTTGGGCAGCCCTAATGTATCCATCAAGGTTGTAGCAAAAGTTTCCGCAGGTATGTAAGAAGGCGCACTGTGTTTTTGCTTTCTCACATCATCTTTACCATTTCTGACATAGCCAAAAATACTTTTTGTTCTCTTCTCTCCGGGGAAAGAAATTTTATTGAGAAAAGAGGATAAGAACCAAATAAATTTCCGCGGTAAGGTCGTTAAAAATCCTTTAGCTTCTTGGTTAACGCTTTGGAGCAGTGGATGATTATATAAATCGTTTACTAGTTGAATGACGTTATCATCATCTGATTTGCTCACATCACCTGCTATCAAAATTTCAATAGATTTCTTTAAGTGCACAGCACGCCATTGCAAGATTGTTGTAATTAATTCCTGTATTTCCGAAGCCAATAAACTTAATATTAAGTAAATAAATACTAATCCAATTGTTATATCTAGTATAAAAGGTAGACTCATCGACTGCTTCCTAACGAATAATTCACACACCTGGTTGGTAACAGTTGTATCATTTCTATCAATCAATTAGTGTTAAATAAAGTGAAAAAACAGAGTAGGTTTGCTCAAAAAATTTATCGCTAATCAGAGAAAATTGAGTTAACCTTGGAATCTAGTAATTGTAAAGACAAATGTTGTGACAGGGTGCAACATTAGAGATGCGCTTTGCTCTCTATGCAGTCAAACTAGCAAGTAAAATGATGATCGTAGAATATGCAACAAGGAAGCTTTATTTGGGGTCATCGAGAAAAGCAGCATCGTGCGCTGGAAAAATGGATTGATCGAGTTTGGATATTAGTATTGCTGTTGGCAGCGGTGCTATTATTTAGCATCAATCTAGGAAGCTTACCGCTGCGAGATTGGGATGAAGGGACTGTCGCTCAAATTTCCCGTGAAATTTGGAGTGCGCCCACAGGTTCTATGCGTTGGCTTTATCCGACTTTAGGCGGCGAACCTTACTATCACAAGCCACCTCTTGCCCATTGGTTAATTGCTGGGACTTATGCTGTTGTTGGCGTAAATGAGTGGACAACACGTTTACCAGGAGCAATTTTAACAGCTTTTTCTGTACCTTTGCTGTATTGCATTGGTCGAGAAATATTTCGTCAACGTTGGGCGGCTATTTACAGTGCTTTAATTTATCTGACAATGCTGCCTGTGGTACGTTATGGCAGATTAGCAACGATAGATGGCGTAGTAGTCTGCTTTCTGCTAGTAATGATGCTGTGTGTGTTGCGATCGCGCCGTGATTTGCGTTATTGCTTAGGAATTGGCATTAGTTTTGGCTTAATTTGCCTCACGCAAGGGTTTTTTGGTCTTTTGCTGGGTGCGATCGCTATGATATTTTTGTTTTGGGATACGCCCAGATTGCTGACGAGTTACTATTTCTGGACAGGTATCTTGATTGGGATTTTGCCGGCTGTGGGTTGGTATGTTGCCCAAATCTGGCACTATGGTTATACTTTTGTGGAAGTAAGCTTACAGAATCAATCGCGCAACCAAGTTGAGACATTTCTCCTCAACAGTTCTCAAGCACCTTGGTATTACATGATTGAGCTTTTGAAGTGGACATGGCCTTGGTTACTGTTTTTACCACAAACTGTGCGTTATGTCTGGGAAAATCGCAACCTCAGTTGGGCTAAATTAATTCAGGTATGGTGTGGCTTTTACTTAATAAGTATTTCACTGTTGGATGCCAAGCTACCTTGGTATATATTACCAATTTACCCAGGTTTAGCTTTAGCTTTTGGGGCGCTATTAGCACAGACAGAAAACTTACCTTTACTGTCATCTTATCCCCGGAGTTGGGTAGTAGGGTTGTCTGTACTGGCGGTTCTGGCTTCTGCTAGTAGTATGTACTTCAGTTGGGGTATACCACCAAAAACTGATTTACAACTGATTTTTGCCGCAGTTGCTATCACTATGATTTTGGCAGCAATTTTAGCAGAACGCGGTGATGGGCAATTTTTAAAGATTTTATTTTGGGGAAGTTATATTTCGTTATTTTTATTAGTGAAATCTAACTATTGGGCTTGGGAATTATCAGAAGCTTACCCAGTCAAACCAGTGGCGACGATGATATCTCGTGCTAATCCCGTTGTGAAAAAGATTTATACATCTTTTCCTTACCATCGTTCTTCCTTAGATTTTTATAGCGATCGCACTATTATTCCTGCTACTGTGGGCGAACTGCAATATTATTGGCATTACAACAGCAAACCATACTTTTTACTCAATGCTGCTGCGCTGTACAACCTCCAGCTACAATCAATGAAAATTATTGATCAAGCTGAAGGTTGGAAACTCGTTACCAAAGAAACACCGCGTTTGTGAAGTGTGAAGTATGAAATTATCAGAATTTTCTCTGAAGTCTTAAATTTTATACAACTCTACCCATCACTAACGCCTGAAGCCGAACGGTAAGCCGCGCAAAGCGCGACTTCAGACTTCATACTTCAGACTTCATACTTTCTTAATCTTGAATTCTTTCGTTTTTCGGCGCAACCAAATCATCGTGGTTAGTGCTTTGCTGGGCTATGGCGATCGCACTCAATAAAACTGCACCGCCAAGTGCTAAAGTCAGCAAAGGCCGTTTTAGCGGCAGAAAATCTCGAATAATTCTGGCAAAAGGGCTGCTTTGGCGGCGTAAGGACGAAGCCAGAATCATCTGCTTAAAAGTAAAAGGATCGCGGACATAATGACCGCTACGACAGACTACTAATCTTTCCTGGCAATACGGACAGGTAAACAAACCTATGTAAGTCTTTATTGGTTTGGGTCTAGCATTTCTGTGGCAAATTGGGCAAGTAACATAATGATTATCAAATATGGGTGTATTCATTTACCTTGTCCGCCTAGTCCATCTACTCGCTCTATAAAATATAGTTATATGGAATTTCTGAGTAATGCTTAGTAGGCCTGCTATTTAGGTAGGATGACCTTAACCAAACGATTTTGGATTTTGGGGTTCTCACCACTAGGGGTGGATATGAACCAAAAAATCTCAAATTGGCACAGTCAATCATCCTTTAAGCCTTCTACTAGAAATAACTCAATGGTCGCAACACGAGTATAGCTATATTTAAGTGAGGATGACTGCTGTTTGCTGCTCACTTATGGTACATCTACTCAATACATTAATACTGTATTTTATCTAAAGAAAATTGTGAAACTGCTAATTTGTACCATACCAGCGATCGCTGACCATTGAATATTAATTTTCTGTCATCTAGCGTATATCCTATAAAACTTTCACCCAACAACTTTTCTTAATCAAAGCTTTATAAAAAGGAGTCAGAAAACAGAATTCAGAATACTCTAGCCACAAAGGCAGCGAGTTTTCATTACGTAAAATATTTAATAGTAGTTTTGCCACAGCATTTGCTAAAACGCGAAATAGTCACGCTTAAGCTGCTACTGCGTCTACATACTGAATTCTGGCTCCTGATTTCTGAATTCTTCTGCATAAATCCAGACAATCTCACTCACTTGTCTGGTTGATAAATAATGGCTCACAATGAGAAGTAACAGATAATAATTTAAATTTTTTCTGACATTTACCCCAACCTTCAATGACTCTCTTGCCTCCCACCAACTTAAGGAAGGTAACGGAACAACCTGCATTTCCTACACCTTCTCACCGCTTAACGCATCTAATTAACCGTTTTCAACCTACACCAGAAACAGTTGTGCTGTTTTTAGCCATGCTGATTGGTGGTGGTACTGGCATGGGTGTAGTGACATTTCACTATTTAATTGAGCTAATTCACCATCTGATGCTGGAAGATGTGATGAGTGTGATTGGTACTTGGGGAGGCTGGACTTTAGCCTGTGTCCCAATTATGGGTGGCTTGCTTGTTGGATTAATGCGCTGGCGTACGCAAGATTTTGGCCCTGGTTTGTCAACTTTAATCGCCGCGTCCCAAGGAACAGCAATTAAGCGCCCTTTAAGGCCAGTTACCAAAATGATTGCCGCATCTGTTTCTTTGGGAAGTGGTGCTTCTTTAGGGCCAGAAGGGCCGAGTGTGGAAATTGGCGCTAACTTCGGGATGTTGTTGTCTTTGATTCTCCAAGTCTCCCAAGAGCGTCAGCGGTTACTTTTAAGTGCTGGTGCAGCCGCAGGTTTAGCCGCTGGATTTAATGCACCGATCGCCGGGGTATTTTTTGCTTTAGAAGTAGTTATGGGGGCAACATCTTTTGCCACTTCGGCGGTGAGTGTGGTGTTACTAGCTGCTGTTGTGGCGGCGTTAATTGCCCAAATTGGCTTAGGAGCGCAACCAGCCTTTGCTTTACCTGCATACCAAGTCCGTAGTCCTTTTGAATTACCTCTGTATCTTGGTTTAGGTTTGGGCGCTAGTTTAATTTCCTTGTTCTATACCGAATTAATTCGGTTAGCCAAAGCTGGCTTTGCTGGTTCAATTCCTGGCTTGGGATTTTTTAAAAGCATCCCCAAATCAATTCATCCAATTATCGGTGGCGTAATTTTAGGTATAGTGGCTTTGCAATTCCCACAGATTTTAGGCATTGGTTATGGTACTGTCCAAGCCATGCTGCAAGATGTGAAGTTTTCGCTGAATCTGTTGTTGGCGTTGCTGGTAGTCAAATTATTGATGACTGCAATCAGTGCTGGGAGCGGTTTTGTAGGTGGTTTATTTGCCCCAGCCATGTTTTTAGGTGCTTCGTTCGGCTCGGCTTATGCCAAAATTTTGTGTCTCGTAGTCCCAGGAATTGACGCATACATGGCTGCACCCCCAGCCTATGCAATGGTGGGGATGGCTGCGGTACTGGCGGCTAGTGTGAGAGCGCCATTAACAGCAATTATTATGCTGTTTGAACTCACTCGTGATTATCGCATTGTTTTACCGTTAATGGCGGCGGTGGGTTTAAGTGTGTGGTTAATAGATCAAATCAAACCAAATGTTAACTCTAACTCGAAACTTCAACAATTTGGTTTGGCTGATTTGAAAGATGAGCAAGCAGAAATTGTGCAGGAAATTTTAGTGGAAGATGCTGTACTTTCCTGCCCAAAAAAATTGCCTGCAACTTTAGGATTATTAGAAGCCGCGATGGAAATGACCCGCGATCGCACACGCAGTGCTTTAGTCATGAATGAAGCCGAGCAATTAGTCGGGATTATTTCTTTAGAAGATATTAATCGCGTTCTGGCTCGCTGGAAAAATTACCAAAATTCTGCCACAGAAATCAGCAGTGAATTATCCAATCAAACTCTCATGGATATCTGCACCACTGAAATTCTTTATGCTTGGCGGGATGAACCTTTATCTGAAGCTTTAGATCGCATGGCTTTGCGTGGTTTGCATCAGTTACCAGTGGTAGCTAGAGACAACCATGAGCGAATTTTGGGTTTATTAGAAAAAGAGCAAATAGCATTAACTTGCAATTTAGCTGTCACCCGCAAAACACTCCACCAGTATCTTTTTAGTCAAAAGTCAATGCTCAATGGTCAATAGTTATTGGTCAATGGTCAATAGTCAATAGTCATGATTTCGACTGCAATTATTGACTCTTGACTCTTGACTCTTGACTTTAGACTCTTGAGTATTTACTATGCTGAAGCTTCGATTTCCTCAATACCTTCTCTGTCTTCTGGATCTACTTGACGCAGGCGAATGTGCTTCTTACCTAAAGTGATCAGAAACTCGTCACCTGGTTTGAGATTCATTTGTTTTGTGTAAGCAGAACCAATCAGTAAGTTACCGTTGGATTGTACACTAATGCGATAGCTAGCACTGCGGCCACCACGTCCATTTGCATTCGGCGCACTATCTAACTGAATGCCTTCAGCATCAATGAGAGCATTCAAAAATTTCATCATATTGACACGCTCTATACCATTTTTGGTAACGGTATAGTAGCCGCACTGCTTAGCTTTTTCTTCTTTGCTAAGGTTCTCTAGCTCTTTGACTTTTCTGAGCAGATCCTCCCCAACTAGGGGTTCAATTTTTTTCTGTTTAGGCATCAACTTGGATTGAAAATGAATGGTTGAAGTAGTTGAATCGATTTTATTTTAGCTGAGGTTGAGTTGATAGAAACAAAATCCTTTCGTTTTTATATCAACCTAGCCAAGTATATTACAATCCTAGCCAGAATTGTTGCACAATTATCAATAATGTCAAGACAATCTATTGTTTATATATCGACAATGCTGATTAGTATATATAGTTGGTAAAAAACTGCTAAACTATTCTTGTTTAAGTTTTTTAAACTAAGGCAAAAAAGTTTATCTACTTAGTCAGCTTGCTTGTGGGAACATAAAATGATAAGCAAACCTGATCTTTAGTCATTAGTCAACAGTCAAAAGTCAATATTTGGATTAGGAACTATGGATTTTTGGCTATCTACTTCTGGAAGATAAACTTTCGACTAGGGACTTGAGAAGAAAAAATATAGATTTTTGACTATTTATTTATGAACTATAGACTTTTGACTATGGACTCTTGACTAAAAAATAATGAAACTAACTACCAAAGGACATTACAGTGTCAAGGCATTGCTAGATTTAAGCTTACAACCAGATTATGGGCCTGTATCTGTAAGAGCGATCGCTCAACGCCAAGATATTCCAGCTCCTTACCTCGAAAAATTACTAATAGAAATGCGTCGTTCGGGGTTAGTGAAATCAATTCGTGGCAGCATTGGTGGCTACCAACTAGCAAGACAACCAAGAGAAATCTCCATTGGACAAATATTAGAAGCCGTCGGTGAAACCATTACCCATATTCCTGAACGCCACCCAACACCAATACAAGCAGAAGATTGGGTAACTTATACACTCTGGCAAAGACTTAACCAAAAACTTAAAGAAGCTTTATACAGTATTACATTGGCTGATCTTTATTATGATGCCCGCAGTTGGCAAGCATCTTTAGGGGAAGAAGCGAGTTTTGTGGTTTAGTCAATGATCAATGGTCATTAGTCATTGGTAACACTCCAGACAAATGACTGATGACAAAGGACTAAGGACAAACAACAAATGACATTAATCATCGCGGCAATTTTAGATTTCTTAATAGGTGATCCTTGGGGTTGGCCTCATCCAGTACAAATGATGGGATGGATAATTTCTCGCTTCACGAAATTGGCTTTGTCGATATGTCAAAATTCCATAACACAAAGAATTGCCGGAATTGTACTGGGAATAATTTTAATTATTGGTAGTGGCTGCATAGGTTGGTTAATAATTCAAGTTGCCAGATGGTTACATCCAATCTTGGCAATAGTGATAGAAAGTATTATTCTTGCTAGTTGTTTTGCGTTGAGAAGTTTACGCACCGCCGCCACTGATGTTTTACAACCCTTAATTGCGGGTAATTTATCCCAGGCGCGTCAGGCTTTAAGTAATTATGTTGGGCGAGATACCCAAAACTTATCAGAAGCAGAAATTTTGCGTGCTGTGTTAGAAACTGTCACCGAAAATGCCACCGATGGAGCAATGGCTCCCCTGTTTTATGCTATTGTCAGTGCTTGCTTGCCAAATTTAAGTGCAGTTCCTTTGGCTTTGGCATATAAAGCCAGCAGTACCTTAGATTCAATGGTGGGTTATAAAGAAGCACCTTACACTTATTTAGGTTGGTTTAGCGCCCGATTAGAAGATTATTTAACTTGGCTACCTTGTCGTTTAACTGTGATGACCTTGGCATTGTTATCAGGTAAACCGTTGCATGTTTGGCGAATATGCCGCAGAGATGCCATCTTAGACCCTAGTCCCAACTCTGGTTGGAGTGAATGTGCTTATGCAGCGATTTTGGGTGTCCAAATGGGGGGGACAAATTGGTATCGTGGTGTAGCCAAGGAAAAGCCCTTATTAGGAGATGCCATTTACCCAATTACGCCAACTAGTATTGATCAGGCTTTGCAATTAACTCGCTTGAGTTTTTTATTGTGGCTAGGAATAGCGATCGCTATACTATTCTTGCTGCCAAACAGGTAATGATAGAAGTAATAAGTCAATGGTCAATAGTCCATAGTTAGAGTTGACCTTTGACTGTTGACTATTGACCAAATTTTTTATGTGTGCAAAAGTAGTTGAAATTCTCTCATCAGAAGATTTACGGCGTACCTTAACCCGCTTGGCTTCCCAAATTGTCGAACGGACGCGTGATTTATCGCAATTGGTACTACTAGGTATTTATACTAAAGGTGTACCCCTAGCAGAATCATTGGCACGTCAAATTGAGGCTTTAGAAGGTGTAAGCGTGCCTGTGGGAGCATTGGATATTACTTTTTATCGAGATGACCTTGACAAAATTGGCTTGCGGACTCCTGCCAAAACCGACATCCCTTTTGACTTAACGGGAAAAACCGTTGTCTTGGTGGATGATGTAATATTCAAAGGTAGAACCATTCGCGCCGCTTTGAACGCTGTCACTGAGTATGGTAGGCCGGAAATTATTCGTTTAGCTGTGTTAGTAGACCGGGGTCATCGAGAACTGCCAATTCACGCAGATTTTGTTGGGAAGCAGTTACCCACAGCAAAAGAAGAAGTCGTCAAAGTGTATTTACAAGATTTAGATGGACGAGATGCAGTGGAGTTAATTGGAGATTAAGACAAGTATTTGCACTGTGGAGTCAAAGTATTAAGTAAAGGAAGGTAATTAAGCCTTGACTAATCAACTCTTATCAAAAGAAAAATTGCAAGAATTTTGTAGAAGCGATCGCATTCTTGCCTGTAAATAGTTTGATAAAACAAGGGTAGAGTTTGAGCTACCACTAATGACTACTACCAAAATTCATTTAGCTGTTGGCATTCATAACATGATTTTGATGGTGTTTTACACCGAGATTGATTGCTGGCAGTTTC
Source organism: Nostoc sp. TH1S01 (assembly GCA_018993265.1). Lineage (GTDB taxonomy): Bacteria > Cyanobacteriota > Cyanobacteriia > Cyanobacteriales > Nostocaceae > Nostoc_B. Next base: position 50,831 of record JAGKSW010000097.1, on the reverse strand, counting down.
GATTGATTAGTCCTGGTGGTGCAGTGTTTGGTGAGCGCAAACTTTACTATACGCCCGAAGCTGCGGAGAAAGCAGGGCGTGAATGGATTCAACAGGGTAATTAATCTGTAATCATCACTAGTACAGTATGGCGGAAATAAAGCACCCATGATCAATTGCTGAAAAACTCACTCTAAGAGGATGTTTGAAAAGTATTGGGCGATAGAATTCGCTACTACACAAGCAAAGTCCACCTGCGTGGACTAACCAAAATCAAGATTTTCAAACCCACGTAGGTGGTGAGACCAGTGCTGCGGGAGGGTTTCCCTCCACAAGCAACTGGCGTTAGCGCAGCGTTAGCGACGTTAGGAGCGTCACCCGGAGGGGTTTCGTCTGTGTAGCCGCGATTTCCAATCGCCCGGTGAGTAATAATTTAGACTTTTCAAACAACCTGTAAGGGTTTCTTCATTTCATACTTCAGACTTCATACTTCAGCCTTTTTGTACTAGACTTCCAAACCCTAGTTATTATCTTTGATCACACTAATCGCTTCTAATAACTGATTAGCTGTATAAGGCTTAGACAAAAAAGCTTTAATCCCAATTTCATAAGCGGCAGTCACTTTATCGCTAGAAGCCAGTCCACTAATGGCAATAATTTTGACATCTGGGTTAATTTTTTGCAACGTGCGAATAGTGGTCAAACCATCCATAGACGGCATTACCATATCTGTCAATACTAGAGAAATTTCATCTCGATGTTCAGCGTATAAAGCTATGGCCTCAATCCCGTCGCTGGCTGTAATGGCTTTGTAGTTGTAAGTTTCGAGAGATGTTTTGGTAATATCCCGAATGGCGGCTTCATCATCAACAATCAAAATTAATTCTCCATTACCGTAAGAAAAAACTGGTTCTACTTCTTCTATGGTTTCTGTGATTTCCTGTGCGGGTAAATATATTTTAAATTCACTGCCTTGTCCTTCTTCACTGTAGACACTGATAAAACCACCGTGATTTTTGACAATTCCTAATACTGTAGAAAGTCCCAGTCCCGTGCCTTTACCAAGTTCTTTAGTACTAAAAAATGGCTCAAATATGCGATCCAATATTTCTGTGGGAATACCAAGACCCGTGTCAATCACAGAAATGACTACATAAGGGCCAACTTTCGCATCAATGTGCATTCTGGCATAATTTTCATCAATCAGGAGATTTTCGGCGATAATTTTCAACATTCCGCCGTTGGGCATGGCATCACGGGCATTAACACACAAATTCATCAACACTTGATGTAATTGAGTCGCATCACCGGAGATTACCCAGAGATTTTGTGGTAGTCGAGTTGTAATTTCGATAGTTTTAGGAAAGGTTTCTTTGACAATATGCTGGATTTCGATGATTAAGTGCTTGAATTGCAAAAGAGTACGTTCTCCCTCAATTCCCCGCGTGAAAGACAGTACTTGCTTAACTAAGTCTGCCCCACGTTTAGCATTAGCTGTGATTATTGGTACTAGCTTGCGAGAACGCTCATCTTGTAACTGTGATTCTAAAAGTTGGGCTGTCATCAAAATTGGTGCTAGGACATTATTTAAGTCGTGAGCGATACCACTGGCTAGTGTGCCAATACTTTCTAATCTTTGCGCCCGCAGAAATTGCGCTTCTAGTTGTTGTTTTTGAGTAATATCAGTATTTACTATTAATATGGCTTGGGGTTGGTGAGCAAAATCGCGCACAAGTGTCCAACGACTTTCAACAATAATTTTTTTGTTAGATGTGGTTGTTTGATGTAATTCTCCTTGCCAGGAGCCATTTTTCATTAATAACCGCAGTGCTTCTTGCAAGCGAGATAAGTTTTTTTCTTGCCACAATTCTTGTGTTTTTCTGGCAATTGCTTCGTCTTTACGCCAACCATATAAAGTTTCAGCGGCTTTGTTCCAAAATAAAATTTGGTCGTTTAAATCGCGGACAAAAATTGCATCGGTAGCAACATCAAGTAATGCTGCTTGTTCGCGGATTTGTTGTTCTGTTTGTTTGCGTTCGATCGCGTAACGAATGGAACGTTCTAGTAAAGGTGCTGTTAACTGACTTTTTTCTAAATAATCGGCTGCGCCGGCTTTCATGGCTTCGAGGTCAATTTCTCTATCACCTTGACCTGTAAGCAAAATTATCGGTGCAGCACAGCCATTAGCCACTGCTTCGTGTAAAAGTTCGAGTCCGTTGTGGATGCCTAAACGATAATCTACAAGATATATATCATATTGATTTTGAGCGATCGCACCTTTTGCATCTGCATAATTATCTACCCATGACAACTCACAGCAGGCTGCTTGAAATTCACCAAACCAATCACGAGTCAAAATATAATCATCTTCGTCGTCATCAATTAGCAGAACTCTGATTGGATTTTTGTTCATGTCCTCCTCCCGCTACTGCCAGTGGCAATTCCACAATTTCAAACCAGTATTTCCCTAACGTTTTCATGAGTTCCACTAAGGCAGAAAATGTCATCGGTTTGACTATGTAAGAATTAGCCCCCAAGCTGTAAGTGTGATAAATGTTTTCTTCTGCCTTGGAAGTTGTCAGGACGATAATCGGAATTGGTCGTAGTTCGGGGTCAGTTTTAATTTCTTTGAGTACCTCCAGACCGTTTTTTTTAGGCATATTCAAGTCTAGTAAAATTAAGCTGGGACGAGGAGCAAGGCTGCTGTCTGTATATTGACCGCGATGATAGAGATAATCCATCAATTCCTCACCATTACTGACTGCATATAAATTGATGGGCAATTGACTGGCTGTTATTGCCTCACGGATTAACATGCTGTCATCTTCGTCATCATCAGCCATCAAGATGGTCACGGTTGGTTGCCGACCCTTCACTCTGAATTTTCTCCTAAGATATATAGTTATTAGTATGAATTAAACCTTGGTAAAAAACTCATACTTTCATAGTTGAGAGGTAAGGTAAAGATTTCAACTATGATTCGAGATGAAATTCATCAAATTCGCCTTTAGAGTAGATATAGCAATCTGATTTGATTTTTGAACTTACTCGTGAAGGTAGGGAACAGGGAACAGAAACTGTACTGAGTTTTTTTCAAAAATCAAATATCAGTCCTATATTACAATACGGTTCAGTTAAGAAAGTTTCTGGAGACAAGGGAACAGGGAACGGGGAACAGCAACAGAAAAAAAAGCTTATCTGAACTGTATTGTCTTATATTAGCCTCCTTTACTTATGCTTTAGCATATAGTAGTCATTTTAGATCGTGTTTTTCAAAGGATCAACCTGGGAACTTTGTCCTGAAATTACTTCCATCTTCGGATGTATTTGTTTTATAAAGCTGATTTTTAGTAACTTTAGTAATCCCTCTATAATGAATAAAAATTAGATAGGGGAATTAATCGGTAAAGTGACAATAAATTTAGTTCCTTTACCGGGTTTACTTTGAGCAGTAATTTTGCCAAAATGCCGTTCGGCAATTTTGCGACAAATAGTTAAGCCAATGCCTGTACCTTCGTATTCTCCACGACCATGTAACCTTTGAAAAATTTGAAAGATGCGATCTCTATACTTTTGCTCAAATCCAATACCATTATCTTCGACGATAATTTTGCAAAGCTCCAAACCCACAACAGATTGAGCTGATTTATCGGTGAAATGCTGACTATATATTTTGACAATGGGTGGCACTTGGGGACGGTGAAATTTCAAGGCGTTGCCAATTAAGTTTTGCATTAATTGACGCATTTGCAGGGGATCAGCTTTAATTTTTGGTAAATCTCCCACTTCTATGGTTGCGCCTGTTTGTTGAATCAGCACTTCTAAATCAGATAATACCTCTTGGGTAATTTGGGCTAAATTTACACAGACCGAAGGTTGCGCTCTGGTGGTTACCCGTGAGAGTTTTAACAAATCTTCGATTAAAGTCTGCATTCTCAAAACAGCATTCTGCATTCGCATCAGATAATCAGATGCTGTTTCGGGTAAAGAGTCGCCACAGGAAGTAATTAGCCTGTCGCTAAAGGTTTTAATTTTTCGTAGTGGTTCTTGTAAATCATGGGAGGCGATGAAGGCAAATTCTTGCAGTTCTTCGTTAGAACGGCTAAGTTCTTGCCGTTGACGAGTTTCTGTTTCGAGAATTTTGCTTTGGGCTAAAGCAATGCCAATTTGATCTGCAAGTTGTTGCAAAAGTTCAATTTCCCAGTTATTCCACTGCTGGGGATGGACGCACTGATGAACAACCAATAAGCCCCAGATTTGATTTTGCAGAAAAATCGGCACCGAAAGAATGGCTTTGACACCCAATTTTTGCAGCATTTCAAGATAATCTGAGGAAATTTCTGCTTGCTGTTTCTCTAAGTTACTGATGGGATGAATCTCTCCCTGACTGATTTTGAAAAAACACATTTGTCCAATGGTCAGATCGTTTATTTCCATTTTGGAAGCGATTGTCAAACCAGGAACCACAGCTTCCTTCAAAATCAGGATTTTGCCATCTGAGCGTAGCCTTACAATCAACACTCTGTCTGCACTGAGTAATTTTTGTACCTCCGTGACGCTGGTTTGCAAAATTTCATCAATTTGTAAAGACTGGCGAATTTTTAAGGTGATATCAGCAAACAACTGCGATCGCAAGTGTTGCCATTGTAATTGTGCCTGTACTCGGTTACGTTCTGTAATATCCATCATTGCACCAATCATCCTGACTGGTTTGCCTGTCTGGTCATGAACAACGTAAGCCCGGTCTAAAATGTAGGCGTAGGAATTATCATGACGACGAAAGCGATATTCATGTGACCAGAATTGTTGACCACTATTTATAGCAGCCCACATATCAGTCTCGATTCTTTGCTGATCTTCTGGATGTATGCGTTCATACCACCAACTTAAATCCGCACTCAATTCTGCCAATGGATAACCAAACAGTGTTTGTACAGCTTGATTCCACCAAACTTGACCGTTCAGCAAATCCCAATCCCAAATCACATCATTCGTTGCACGAGTCATGATTTGAAATCGCTCTTCACTCTGCCTGAGTTCGGCTTCGGCTTGTTTACACTTGGTAATATCTATTACTATCCCAGACATTCGTACAGCTTCCCCAGTAGTATTGCGAAAAACTACACCTTTGCTAACTAACCAGCGAATGCTATTGTCAGCCAGCACAATGCGAAATTCAACATCATACTCTGCGCCTGTTTCAACCGCTTGCATCACTGAAGCTTTGACCAAATCTCGGTCTTGGGGATGAATATAGTTCAAAAAAGTTTCATACTTACCATCAAAACTATCAGGTTCTAAGCCAAATAATATTTCTTTGTTGTCTGACCAAGTTACTTGATTGGTGGTAGTATCCCAGTCCCAAGTCCCCATACGAGCGGCTTCTAAGGCAATTTTCATTTGGGATTCTCGTAATTGCGCCTGCTGGTTTTGTTGCCGTAATTGCTTGATAGCACGAGATGCTGCCAAAAGATAGCGGATTCTATGGGATATTACTGTCCATTGAATTGGTTTGGTAATGTAGTCGATCGCACCTACTGCAAAGGCTCGCTCTACTGTTGCTGGATCATAGGCATCTGTAATCATTAATATCGGTGTGTCTTGGATATCCGGCAATGTTTGCAATTGAGCGCAGCAGGTAAATCCATCCATGACTGGCATCATGGCATCCATAATCACCATATCTGGATGTAAATCAGTGTAGGTAGTAATAGCGTCGCCACCATTACTAGCTTCTACCACTCGATATCCTGCATATTCCATCAGTTGACACAGTTGAAATCGTGTTACATCGTCGTCATCGACAATCAGAATCAGCGCAGAATCTTGATGAGTCATGGTGATTAGTAATTCGTCATAAGTTTTCTGACCACCCCTACTAAGTGTTTACTGATTTATCACTGTGAATGCAGAATTTTATGCAGAGCTTGCAATAATTCTGGAGTACTGTAGGGTTTCGGTAAAAAGACTATTTTTCCCAAGATTTGCTCAGTCGGTACTTGCTCACTGGTAGCTAGCCCACTGACAGCAATAATCGGGATTTGAGGATTAATTTTTTGTAAGTTCCTGATGGTGCTGGCTCCATCCATGTTAGGCATCATCATATCGATAATTACCGCACTAATTTGATTTTGCTGCTGAGTGTAAAGTGCGATCGCTTCTAGGCCATTACTCGCACAAATTGTTTGGTAGTTATGGTTGGCGAGGGAAGATGTGGTAATTGCTTGAATTGCTGTCTCGTCATCAACAACTAAAATCAATTCTCCTTGACCGTTGAGTATTTCTTTATCTGCCAATATTTCAGTTACATCTGTCTGCACCGCAGGTAAGTAAACTTTAAATGTTGTACCTTGATTGCGACAACTAGACACGGTAATAAATCCACCATGTCCTTTAATAATACCCATGACTGTTGATAAACCTAGCCCTGTACCTTTACCAAATTCTTTTGTAGTAAAAAATGGTTCAAATATTCTATCTAATAAAGCATTATCAATGCCAATTCCAGTATCACTAACTGTTAAGACAATATAGGCACCAACTTGAGCATCAAGATGTATTTGCACATAATCTTGATCAATTAAAATATTTTGCGCGGAAATGCTCAAACTTCCCCCTGTATGCATAGCATCTCGCGCATTCACACATAAATTTAACAAAACTTGATGTAATTGGGTACTATCTCCACAAACTAACGATAAATCTGGCTGAATTTCTGCATTAAATTCAATGTTTTTGGGGAAGGTTTGTTGAATAATTTGCTGAATATCCAGAATCAAATGTTTAACTTGAATTACTGTGCGATCGCCTTCTGTTCCCCGCACAAAAGACAGTACTTGTTTAACTAAATTTGCGCCCCGTTTTACATTACTTTCAACGATTGATAATATCTGATGTTGATTTTGTTCTGGCAGTTTATTTTTTAATAACTGTACAGACATTAAAATGGGCGCTAAAACATTATTCAAATCGTGGGCAATTCCACTAGCGAGAGTGCCAATACTCTCCATACGCTGGGTACGTAAAAATTGCTTTTCTAGTTGTTTGCGTTGGGTAATATCGGTGTCTACAACTAAAATTGATTTTGGTTGATGATATTCATCACGTACTAATGTCCAGCGACTTTCTACAATGAGTTTTTTACCGTCACGGTTGGTTTTTTGTAATTCGCCTTGCCAACAACCCTCTTTTAAAACGGTATTGCGAATTTCTAAGTATTGGGGCAAAGAGTTATGGTTTAACAGTTGATTGGCATTTTTCCCCAGTGCTTCTGCTGTTGTCCAACCATAAAGATTGGCGGCACTTTGATTCCAAAGTAAAATCTTATCAGATAAATCTCTTAAAGTAATTGCATCGGTAGCAATATCTAGTAAGGCAGCTTGTTCGCGGAATTTTTGTTCTGTTTGTTTCTGAAGTGTGATATCTTCAAAAATATATAACCGAACACAATATTGATTGTTTCGATTGCAAATTTGGGTAGAAAAACGCCGGATAGTCCGCCCATCAGTTAAGGAAATTTCATCTTCAAATACACAACAGTTATCTGTTTGTTGTAACACTTGGCTCGAATTGATAAAACTGGGCAGATCGACAATTGATTGGCAAACTTCGTTGAAAATATCTTGATGCTGTAATTGTTGTTTTTCTATCAATGATTTGAGGTGGAGAAGTCCCCAAATCTCACAGAAGCGGTCATTAAAATATAAAATATTATCGGTGTATTTATCAACAACATAAAATGCTAGTGGTGAGACACTATTCATGGAGTGTAACAGTGTTTCTTTCCAGCGTAATTGCGTTTCAGTTTGCTCGCGATCGCTAATGTCTTCTACTATATAGGCAAATTGCGATCGCGCCGCGTCTCCTTGGGAAATTTGTCCAGATGTACTTCCTGCAATGACTGAGATAGTTACTGATAAGCATTTTCTGCCTTGCGGAGTATCGTAACTATCTTCAAACTTCACAGGTAGTTGGGTTTGTTCTGCTTTATAAAAATAATGTCGCCACTGCTGTAAATATGAAGTTTTTATACCAATTTTCTGTTCACAGCGATTTTGCTCCCCATTGGACGTAAGTCCAAAAAATTTCGCCGCACTCAGGTTAGCAGAAATATGTAAAATATCATTTTCTACTAATTCCACAATGCCCATCATCATCGGCGCACTATCAAAGAAACTCTCAAGAGTAGATTGACTTTCTTGCAATGCTACTTTTGCTTGCTGGTACTCCATTTTAATCTCAGAGAGTTCCCCTAATTTGCGCCGAATTTCTAATTGTCGAACTATTAAGCGGCTAATAGCTTGGAGTGCTTCTATCTGTTTGGAATTAATCTCTCGTGGTATTTTATCTAGCACACATACAGTCCCAATTGCTTCTCCCCCTGGCGCAAATAAAGGTACACCAGCGTAAAATCTCACGTATGGCTCTGATGTGACAACTACTTCGTTAGCGAAACGAGCATCTAACAACGTGTCAGGAATTACTAAAACATCTTTTTGCTCAATACAAAAGCGACAAAAGCCCATACCTAAAGGCATTTGCTCAATATCTAATCCTACTTTGGCTTTGAACCACTGACGGTTATTATCAATAAAATTAATCAAGGCTATTGGTGTATCACAAACCTGCGCCGCTAAAGCTACTAAATCATCAAATGCTTGCTCTGGTGAAGTATCAAGAATTTGATACTGTTCTAAAGCCTCCAGCCTTGCTAGTTCATGGTTACACACTAAAGTTCTCATTCAATTTTTCCTAAAATTTATTCAATTACCGTTGGCTATGGCACTCAAATTTTTAGTTTTTAACAGGTTAAAAAAATGGTAATTATTACTTGGTGCTAGATATAAATAAGAGAGAAATTGTAAAAACGTTGACTTTAAAGTATCACTGACCGTAAGTTTGGGTTTAAATGCTATATTCACTAAATTTATTAAGTAACTTAAACAAATAAGTCACAGTTGAATAAATTCTGCGGTGAATGCACGCCAGCCAAAACAACCTCATCAGTGGAATTAGATATAAGATCCCGCAGATTTTATTATTGCAATTATAGTAATCTTCCTTCAGGAGGATGACAAGGTTATCTATATGTTTAATTAAATTTACACCTGTCCTTGAATTTTCCGTCAGTATTTCTAAGTATTTCTAATTTATTTTTTAAATAAAATTAGAAATTTGTTTTATGGACAAGTTGCAGTCTTGAAATTTTAGGTAAGCAGAAACTGGTATAAGAAAGATGTAGCATTTTGCCTCAGAGCAATATACTAGTACAGGTTGGCGTAAATAAACAGACCATCTGGAATTGCTAAAAGGCTTGTGGTATCACTATTGTTTCTTTTTCTTTTTGACTTTTGCCTTGTTGTACTAGGACTTACGCAGTCAGACGTAAAATCAAGGTTTGAGACTGGTGTAAGTCATCAAAACTCTGATCACTCATCTCAATAACTCACCTTTATCAGCCAGTCCTAACTTATATAAATTATCATCAACTCTGTTATGACCAATACATTTACCGCACCACTTAAACCGAGAAGCGAAGATAGCTTTGCAATTACCTTCGCCCCATTATCCCTTGAAGAAGTCTACGCCAAGGCTGATGCTCCAGCTAACGGTGCTGTGGTGGTGATGAGTGGTATGGTACGGAATAATACTGATGGAGAAGCTGTAGTTGCCTTAGAATATCAAGCCTACGAACCAATGGCAATGCGGGTGTTTTATCAAATTGCTGCTGATATTCGGTCATTGTGGCCTGATGTCAACCGAGTTGTAATTCACCACCGCATTGGACGTTTACAAGTTGGAGAAATCAGCGTTTTAGTTGCAGTTGGTTGTCCCCATCGGAGTGAAGCTTTTGAAGCCTGTCGCTATGGTATTGATACCCTCAAACATAATGCACCGATATGGAAAAAAGAACACTGGCAGAATGGTTCTAGCACTTGGGTCAGTATTGGTGCTTGTGAACAGTCAGGACAAAATTGTTAAAATTACCGAAGTGGTTGCCTATGCCCGTGTTTCGTCTAGAGAACAGGCAGAAAATTCGGCGGCCTTAGATCAGCAAATAGCTCGTCTTAAGGCGGCAGGGGCAGAAATAGTATTAATTGATACTGAATCTGGACGTGAAGGCAAAGAAATTTATCAAACTTACCGTGTCTGCGTTCGTTCGACCTACATAGAATGGTTTAGCGAATCCCACGTTGCTGCAAATAGCGACGAATATTGAAGCTGCTATAACCTTTATCGCCAACTACTTGACCAGGACGGAGGTATGGACGAGCAACTTTTATGCGTTTGACCGCTCCTTGCGCCATTAATTGCTCAAATACCACGGCTTCATCGCTGAGTCAAATCGCCCCGACTTTGCAGTGGAAGGATCATAGATAAATGCTAAATTCGTTAATTTTTTGTGTTCTCAACCATTTTATCGAGTTTTAAAACACGCTCTAGGACAATCACTTGATGCAGCGGGTTTTTAACGCGAAAAAACTCTATCAAAATAAGTCGAGTTGGAAGAAGAGAAAACTAAACGTGTCATTATTAAAATCTCCTGCTAACCATACAGTGTAGCAGGAGAGAATATCAACAATAGATTAAACTACTCTTCCATATTATTGCGCTGGGACAATAGTCATACCCTGCTTAACTGGTTAGCAGATTTAGGTCGTCTAGCTCATATTGCTGACAGTCGCGGACTACCTCATGTTGCTCTTGACTATGTAGAACTGTTGGTGAAAGCCATATTTGATTCTTCAGTTGCATCACAAAATGCGATCGTCGCTGCTGAGTCTTTGGGTTTGGGAACAATCTATATCGGTGCAAACCGTAAAAATACGCAAGAGGTAGCCATATTATTGAACTTACCTCCTTTTGTGTTCCCTGTATTTGGGATGTGTGTGGGTTTCCCCAATCCTGAAGAGAAACCAGCAATTAAACCCCGTCTACCCCAAGCGGCTGTGTTGCATCGGGAGACTTATAAATTAGGAGAACAAGAAGATGCGATCGCTCGTTACAACGATATTATGAAAAAGTTCTACACCGAACAAAACATGAAAGTCGCAGGTGATTGGTCAGAACACTCTGCCGAGAGAATCGCCACCCTTGACTATCTCAAAGGCTGCAAGAATTTGCGTGAGACTCTCAATAACTTCGGCTTCAAGTTATTGTAAATTCATTCAATGGGAAATACTCGTTTTTGAAAAGTCTTGAGCGTGGGTTTCCTGCGCTCAACTTTTCGTTATGTTTTTCTGCTTTTAAAATGAATCAGGTAAAAGGACTATCAGTGACAAACCAGATAAATGTATGAGTATCAAGCAAAAATCTCATTCCATATATTCCTTGAAATCCTCAAGCGTTAGTTCAAGCACTATATTATTAATTGAATAAAGAGTGACCATTTCAAATCCTCACCAAATATGACATTGAAAGAAATTATTGATGTTTTCAATGCTTTGCTTACACCAGTTATTGCTGGGACAACGGTCTATATTGCTTGGCAACAATATCAAGTTAGTCGCTTGACCCTTAGAAAAGATTTGTATGAAAAGCGGCTCAGAGTCTACCAAGCATTTATGTCATACTTGAGTGAAATAGTACGGGATGGCAAGGTTCATCATAATCGTGTCCTTCAATTTTATGCTGAAGCTAGTGAAGGCGAGTTCCTGTTTGATGCTGAACTTGTCGAAAAAGCTGATGAACTTTATAACCAAGGAATACAGCTATCGTATCTACATAATCAACTTTATCCTTTTGATGGTAGTCCTGGGCTTCCTCTCGGTGATGAGCGTTCTAGTATAGCGCATGAAAATGCAGAATTGCTTAAGTGGTTTACAAATCAAATTTATATTACCCGTGAGTTATTCCGAAAAAAGATGTCAATTCAGGAAAGAAAGCTTCCCTCGTTAGTGAAGTTGAATGGTCTGAAAAAGAATAAATTTTAATTTTTAGCATTATTTTTCCTTGCCAGCACTGACCAAAAGAGCGATCGCATTTAAGACTGTGACTGTGGAAGCGATCGCCATACTGTTTATGCAAAATGTTACTGGGATAAACTAGAAGCTAGACCTTTTCAATTTTGTGGTATGTCACTCCAAGAAATTTTACCTACCATTAATCAGCTGTCTCATCAGGATAAATTACGCTTGATTCATTTTCTTCTACTTGAGGTAGCCAAAGAAGATGGGTGTACCTTGGAGCTTAATGATGATGCAGTAACCAAACATGACCTTCTCAACCAACTGAAATCAACTCAAGCAGTTGTATGGTCTCCTCAAGCCGATTCTGCCTCGGTTCAAGCCTTATCAGACCTTTTAAAAGTGGTCGTTTAACGCTTGGCTACTCCAGCAGATTAGCAGATATGCCACTCCATGCGTTTCGCCAACTTCTGAAACAGCGAAAAATTGCGCTGTATTCCTATGATGTTGAAGATTTTGAGTTAGATTTGAAAAACTTACAAGAGTTGGGGCGATTGTGATTGTCATTAGCGACACATCAGCAATCACGAATTTGGCAGCAATAGACCAGCTAAGGCTTCTGCCTCTTCTCTACGAGCAAGTCATAATTGAGTTGAGAATCCCACCCCTTCAAATTATGTCGCCTGAACTTCCGATTTCAAGAAGAGAGCTTTCAAAAAAAATCTCAAAGCCTTAATATGCTCTTGAAAACATATGTTTTTGAGTGCATAATTAATAATGAATTGGGTTGTTGAGTTTCATCCACACTTTGAACCAGAATTTAATGCTCTACCAGAAGAAGTGCAGAATAAGTTACTTGCTCGTGCTGGTCTATTGGAAACTTTTGGTTTTGAATTGGGACGGCCTCATGTTGACACGCTTAATGGTTCACGACATAGCAATATGAAGGAACTCAGATTTCAAGCCGCAGATGGTGTTTGGCGTGTTGCGTTTGCATTTGACCCCAGATGCTATGCAATATTACTAGTTGCAGGTGATAAATCAGGTGGTAGTGAAAGTCGTTTTTACAAAAAACTTATTAAAACTGCTGATGCTAGATTCGATGCACACTTAGCTCAACTAAAAAGTGAACATGAGGAAAAGTGAGGATTATCTATGGGGAAAACTTTGAAAGAAAAACTAGACGAGTTATCACCAGAACGACGTAAAAAGATTGAAGAAGAATCTAACTTGCTCATTGCAGAGGAAATGACTCGACAGCAACTAAGACTTGCACTCAAAATGACTCAGGAACAAATGTCAGAACTTCTCCAAATTGACCAAGGGAATGTTTCTCGACTGGAACAGCGTACAGATTTAATGCTGTCAACTTTGCGGAAGTATATTGCAGCAATGGGAGGAGAATTACGCCTTGTTGTAGAATTTCCCAACCGTCCACCCGTCAGCCTAGTAGGTTTTTCAGACATCGCCGCACCAGATGAGCTAGAAAGCGAACACACTCCACCAGGAAAATAAGTATTTGTACTGTCAAGGACTATGTTAAATTCTGCCACTTATACCTGTTTCGTTAATGCCAAAAATATGATGAATCACTTGGGGGTGTTTTTCTCTAACCATTGTGCTGGCTAATTCTTTATCCTGATTAATAAAATAATCGCCGCTATCCGGTTCAATAGCAATATACCAAGCGTAATATTTATCTAGGATTTCTGGTTTCAAACGCTCAAAAATCGCCCAACAACGCTCATAAAATGCTTGTCTTCTGACTCTATCTTGGGCTTTTTGGGCTTCTGTCCACTGAATTTCCGGAAATACTCTTCCACGTCTGACAATTCTTTCGGGTGAAGAGTATGTCATATTTTTTACATGATGGTGATTTATTTTTCATATTCTATTATAAAGCGATCGCCCTCATGATTCCCCAAGAGCGATCGCAATTCTTTTACCCCTACACGTTATGTTGTATACACTCAAAAATTTTAATTTGCAAGACTTTTAGCACGTAAGTCCTGACTCTTTTGGAAAAAAGAATACTAGCAGAATGGTTCTAGCACTTGGGTCAGTATTGGTGCTTGTGAACAGTCAGGACAAAATTGTTAAAATTCCTAAAAGGCAATTAACTTCTTTGATTTGCTAAATCTATTTTTCGGCAAGGTGCGTAGTAATCATTAAACTTTTGAACAGCGAAAAAGCAGACATTGCAGACAGCGAACTGAAATTTGCCCAAGATAACGAACCCATAGACCCACTCTAGACACAGAGAAGCCAGTGCGTTCGGTCGCCAGACTCCCTCACTGGCGCGTCACAGAGAAATGTGAGTTTGAGAGGATTTTTGCGTAAGTCCTAGTGGTGTTAGTTTTAATCTGCTCTAGATATACATAGCAAAGTAATCATTGTAAATTTCTGTATTAGTCATCACAGTGAGTTCTATTTGTTTCTGTTCTTCATCTGTAGTTGGACTTGTGGTTGTCTCTAAACTTTCTTGAGGAATAAAATCACCACAGTATTGATTTGCCGGGACTGCTGCATTCATCTTTTGGGGATAACTCAATTTGAGATTATTCATGATAGTCATAAACTGACTGCGGGTGCGATCGCTAAATCTGGGATTGAGGCGTTTTTCTTCACCAATCGTAGAAACTGTACGTCCTTTGTAGTCGTGCGCTGGATATATCAAGGTATCGTCTGGCAAGGTGAATAAGCCTTGTGTCACCGTACCCGTAATTCTGGAACCGCGATTGTTTCCCACAAGTCGCCTTTGCGGGGAGTTCCCAAGGTATAAAGTAAAGTTGAAACATTATTGTCTGCTGTATATAAAGCACCATCAGTATTTGTATCTAGCCCTAAACCGATACTATTAGGGCGAATTAATCCTTGCGATCGCAAATTGTCAATTAGCGGATGAGGCGACTGGCGATAATCTGCGGCTACTCCTGTACAATTCACTACCCGATTGACATGTAAGATAATATTCGTCTGAGTTTTACGCCCAGATATAGTAACTGCTACACCGTCTGATAATGGTTGATATTCTTGAATTCGTCCTGCGGAAATCATCAGTTGACCAGAATCCAGCATTTCTCTGATTACATCTGCTACTTTTTGGGCAATGCGATGACGATGCACATCCCAATAAGGTGTTACATGACGCAAAAAACGCTGCTTTTCTACAGTTGGTAGTTTTTGCCAGATTTGTTGAGTCATGGGGCGTAAAGAATCAATCACTGCACGCCAGTCATAACGCGGCGACATACACGAGCGCACTTAGCCGCAGTAGATCAGCGTCAACGTGTGTTGGTGTTGAGTACGGCGCGTGAAGGGAAACTACATGATAAAAGATTTCATGACGAAGAAGACATTGCAGGCAGTATGATCATTTAATGTTGACTGCTGCTGAATTATGGAACTTCTACTTGATGGCAGCATGAACATTACATCAAAAACCACAGGGGTTAGAATTTCAAACCCAACTCTCAGTTATTTCCCAACAACTCTATTATTGAGAAGCAGAAAGTTTAGGATATGCCACAACCTTAGTTGCTGTATCCTCACAACTTCCTCAAATTATCTTTCTATAAATAAGAGTGTGACACCTAAGAGCCAATTAATTAAAGATAACTTCTGAAAGGCAACACTTTCTAAAATCAAGCTCAAAATCTGGCGTTTTGAGTATTTCTTAAATAGATATAATTTTTCGACTGAATGTGTTGCTATTAAAAGCGTTAATCGCCCAACAGCCAAAGGTTCTTAGAGTTCACTATCATTTATGGAAACTCTACTATGCTAGACACATTTTTATATTCAGCAACATCTCTTTCAACTGCTCAAGAACAAGCTTTAGTTTTACCTTTAAGTAATGTGGGAATTGCAGATATTCCTTTAGTTGGTGGTAAAAATGCTTCTTTGGGAGAAATGATTCAGCAATTGCGGCAGAAAGGAGTCAAAGTTCCTACGGGCTTTGCGACAACTGCTTTTGCTTATCGCTATTTTATTTCTGCCGCAGGAATCGAAACAAAACTGAGAGAGATATTTGCCGATTTAAATGTGGAGGATGTGCAGAATCTGCGGCAATGTGGCAAAAAGGCGAGAATGCTGATGTTGCAAACTCCGTTTCCGCCAGATTTACAAGCAGCGATCGCTCAATTTTATCAAAATCTTTGCGAAGAATACGGTGCTGACACTGATGTTGCTGTGCGTTCTAGCGCCACCGCCGAAGATTTACCTGATGCCAGCTTTGCAGGTCAACAAGAAACTTACTTAAACGTCCACGGACTGCAAGCCGTTTTAGAAGCCTGTCATAAATGTTTTGCCTCAATTTTTACTGACCGTGCGATTTCCTATCGCCAAATTAAAGGCTTTGATCACTTTAATATTGCCTTATCAGTGGGCGTACAAAAAATGGTACGTTCTGATTTGGCAGTGTCTGGTGTGATGTTTTCTATCGATACCGAAACAGGTTTTAAAGATGCAGCTTTAATTACCGCCGCTTACGGTCTGGGTGAAAACGTCGTTCAAGGTGCTGTCAACCCCGATGAATATTTAGTGTTTAAACCAACTCTCAAACAAGGGTATCACCCAATTATTCAAAAGCGCCTAGGTACAAAAGAAATCAAAATGGTTTATGACCTAGAAGGCTTGAAATTAACTAAAAATATCTCTGTTCCACCCGCAGAACGAAATCAATATGCCCTCAATGATGAAGAAATTCTCCAATTAGCAAACTGGGCTTGCATCATTGAAGAACATTATTCCCAAGTGCGTGGAACTTATACGCCGATGGATATTGAATGGGCGAAAGACGGCTTGACTGATGAATTATTTATTGTGCAAGCACGTCCAGAAACAGTCCAGTCACAAAAAACTAAAAATGTTCTCAAACAATATCAACTCAAAGAAAAGGGTGAGGTACTGTTAACAGGTCGCAGCGTTGGCGAGATGATAGGTCAAGGTAAAGCCAGAGTCATTCTGGATGTACGCCAAATTAACCAGTTTCAACCCGGAGAAGTGTTAGTTACTAACCGCACTGACCCTGATTGGGAACCGATTATGAAACGGGCGAGTGCTATTGTCACTAATTCTGGCGGAAGGACTTGTCATGCAGCAATTATCGCTAGGGAGATGGGAATTCCAGCGATTGTAGGTAGCGGTAATGCGACAACTGTAATTAAAACTGGCACGGAAATTACTGTTAGTTGTGCTGAAGGGGAAACAGGGAAAGTTTATCAAGGTTTACTACCTTACGAAGTCCAAGAATTACCTTTGGAAAAATTGCCCCGTACACGCACCCAAATCATGATGAATTTGGCGAATCCCGAAGAGGCTTTGGGTTTAACTGCAATTCCGAATGATGGTGTGGGATTAGCGAGGATGGAATTTATTATTAATAATCACATCAAAGCTCATCCACTAGCTTTAATTCACTTTGATCAGTTAGAAGATGAATTGGCAAGATACAAAATTACTGAGTTAACTGCCCAATACGAAGATAAAGCTAAATTCTTTGTTGATAAACTAGCCCAAGGCATAGGCACCATCGCCGCAGCTTTTTATCCTAAACCTGTCATCGTCCGGCTATCAGATTTCAAGAGTAACGAATATGCCAATCTCTTGGGTGGTAAGCAATTTGAACCCAAAGAAGAAAACCCGATGATTGGTTGGCGTGGTGCTTCGCGTTATTACGACCCCCGCTATAGTGAAGGTTTCGCCCTGGAATGTCAGGCCATGAAGCGGGTGCGGGATGAGATGGGTTTGACAAACGTCATTCTGATGATTCCTTTCTGTCGGACTCCCCAAGAAGGAAAGCGCGTTTTGGCAGAAATGGCACAACATGGTTTGGTGCGAGGTGAAAACGGACTGCAAGTATATGTAATGTGTGAATTACCCAGTAATGTGCAACTTGCAGATAAATTTAGTGAAATTTTTGATGGTTTTTCGATTGGTTCCAATGATTTAACCCAGTTAACCTTGGGACTTGATAGAGATTCGGAATTAGTCGCCCATTTATTTGATGAACGGGATGAAGCCGTCACCAGAACCATTACAAATGCGATCGCTACTGTTAAAAAATATGGTCGCAAAATTGGGATTTGTGGTCAAGCACCAAGCGATTATCCTGAATTTGCCCGCTTCTTAGTTGAACAGGGAATTGATTCTATCAGTCTCAACCCTGACTCTGTACTCAAGACTCTGTTAGAAATTGCCAACGCTGAAGAAAGTATTGGTTAATAGGGCTTACGCACAAAGATTTTCTGTGGAGACTGGGTGTAAAGGTGTGGGGTATGAGGGTTTTAGATACATACACCCCTATACCCTTCTACCCCTTCACCCTCTCCCCAACTCTTAATTTTTCATTTTTATAGGACTTACGCAAAAAAACTCTCAAACTCTTATTTCTCCGTGAACTCCCGAAGTTTGCTCAACGCGGGGAACCCGCGCACGCAACTTCTCTCTGCGTCTCTGTGGTTCGATTTTCCGTGGACTGTGCGTAAGTCCTATTTTATCAAAATGATGATTTACTAAAGGCTTCGACTTATGTTTAAGAAAATTCTCGTAGCAGTTAATAATACAGAAATTGGTCGTCACGTTTTTGAACAAGCTTTATCTTTAGCAAGATTAACTAATGCTGAATTGATGGTGCTACAAGTCATTTCTCCTTTTAATGATGACTTACTGAATACTTCCGCCCCAGAAATACATAGTACCTATACCTCATCCCAAAGCCATAATGTGGAATATTATTTAGGAGAATGGGAAAAATTAAAGCAACAAGGCATTGAATTTTTAACATTACTGACAAATCAAGCGATCGCCCAAGGTATAGCAGCAGAATTTACACAAGAACTAGGCGATCCTAGTCGAATGATTTGTGAAGTAGCTCAAAGTTGGAATGCTGATGTAATAGTTATTGGTCGGCGCGGGTTAAGTGGCATTAGTGAATTATTTCTTGGTAGCGTTAGTAATTATGTTTTGCATCATGCACCTTGCTCAGTTTTGACAGTTCAAGGTATAATTCCTGTGGCTACAGATAATTCATTAGAAACATCATCAATTCCAACAAATTAGAAATGATGCTCACTAGTTATAGAATTTCTCAATTATTCATGGATAAATAAATCCCCGACTTATTTGATAATTCGGGGATTTGAGTCTTAACTTGAATTTTGTCAAGAAAATTTTAAGAGTTTACTGTTTGGGTATTTGTATCTACACTTGTGGCAGAATTAGCAACTTCACCCAAGTTAATTTTCACAACTCGATTACGCACTTCTTCAACTTTGGGAAGAGTTAAAGTTAAAATTCCATCTTGGAATTCTGCTTGTACTTTATCGTTCTGCACAGCAACAGGTAAGTTAACTACTCTTTGGAATTTACCGTAACGGAATTCGGAATGGAGATAGTTTGTATTTTGATTTTGATGCTGGCGATCGCCGGAAATTGAAACAGTATCACGAGTTACTTGCACATCAAGATTTTGAGCAACAATTCCAGGTAATTGCGCTTTGAGAATTAAACTATCACCTGCATCAATTAACTCTATAGCTGGACTCCAAGCTGCTGCTGTCGTTTCAGTTGCTTGAGTAGTGTGTGCAGATAGTTCATCAAATACTAAATCGAATTGCCGACTTAAGTTTTCGAGTTCGCGGATGGGTTGAAAGTAACGAATCACCATATTATTTTACCTCTGGATTGATAACTAATCGAATTGCGATTTTCTTAAGCTTTAGCGATGTTGATTATTTTTGTCGCTCACACTTGTAATCTTGCCTTAATGTTCAAGCAAATGAAAATACAGAGAACACAACTTTACTAGTAGGGTTTTACACACCTAAAAAAACGACGGTTCGCCCTTAATCTATTTCAAAAATAAAACATGATTTTATAGGTAAAACCCAATATTCTATAAAATCCTCAATGATTATTAAGTTCGGTTATTTCTACATCATCTGTAGTATTTATTAGTATTTACGAGTAACTAAGAATTTTGGCTAAATTTTAAACAAAACCGTAGTTTACAAAAGCTTGTTATTAAGCAATGTTTATCAGCAAGCAGGAGAATTTGATTAAAACCGTGTCAGAAGGTACTCTTCTACTTGAATAAAGTTGATATCTTCCTGTTAACAGCGAAAGTGTTGTCAGGTAGATTAATGACAAGAATTAATGGATTTATTGGTCGCCGTAATTTTTTGAAATTTGCAGGGACAGGTAGTTTAGCGATCGCCGCTACAGCGATTGGTGGTAGTCTAACAGGTAGTATTCAGAAAACTGCGATCGCAGATATTAATCCAGCTAATCCAAATCCAGTTAACCCTACTCAGGCTTTAAAACTTTTGCTGGATGGTAATCAAAGATTTATCCAATACAAACGCCAATATCCTCATCAATCATTGGCACGCTTACAATTAGTAGCTAAAGCACAGTACCCTTTTGCGGCTATTTTAGGTTGTGCTGATTCTAGAGTACCGACAGAAATTATTTTCGACCAAGGATTAGGAGATTTATTTGTTGTGCGCGTTGCTGGTAATGTCGCCAGTGATATAGCTATAGGTAGCCTGGAATATACTACATCTGTATTAGGAACACAACTAATAGTCGTATTGGGTCATACAAAATGTGGTGCTGTAACAGCAGCCATGAAAAAAGAACCTATGCCTGGTATGATTAGCAACGTAGCTGAAAGTATTCAACCTGCATTAACCAACTTAAATTCCACTGATGCAGTCATTGCCAATGTGCAGTACCAGTCAAAAAAAATACAACAAAGTTCGCCAATATTAAATCAATTGCTACAAGCCAGCAAACTCCAAATAGTTGGTGCTTGCTACGATATCGATACTGGCAAGGTGAATCTAATTACTTAAATTATCAGGTAGATATAGCAATCCTATTTAATTTGTGAACATCGTAGTGTTTCAGATCCCCGACTTCTTGAAGAAGTTAGGGATCTTGTCGTTCACCAATAATTCTAAGTGCGATCAATGCTGTGTATTTCTGCCATACACTAATTTGTGACTTAAGTCTTGTGTACATAGAAAAATTAACCATAGATTAAATCCATACTTAACCATATTATTCTTATATGAAAATTATGTTTAGTAACAATACACCACTCTGATATATTTCAGTAAATGACAAACATTGAAAATTTATAAGTTAAATCAACAAATTTATCTTTGCTTAAAAGACAAAATGTGCTTTAGAGCGATCGCGTCTTCAGGTAAGAGGGTTTAACTTGATTTGAAACACTGTAACTTAGTCTAGGTTTATTGTTGGGAGTGAGGTAGATAATGAGCAGAATTAATGGATTTGTCGGGCGGCGTAATTTTTTGAAATTAGCAGGTATCGGCAGTGTTGCGGTCGGTGCAAGTGCTGCTAGTAGTATAGTTTGGCAAGAAGAACAAGCTATTGCCCAACAACCATCTAAGCCTGAACCAAAACCTCAAATAGTAGATCCCCAAGAAGCTTTAAAAGCATTAATGGATGGTAACAAAAGATTTGTAGAAGATAAACGCATGAATCCAAATCAATCAAAATTGCGTTTACAAGAAATTGCTGCTGGTCAATATCCGTTTGCAGCAATACTAGGCTGTGGAGATTCTAGAGTTCCAGCCGAAATTGTTTTTGATCAGGGATTTGGAGACTTATTTATTGTACGGGTAGCTGGTAATATTGTTAGCCCAGAAGGTATTGGTAGCTTAGAATTCGCCACGGCTGTATTAGGTGCGCCATTAATAGTAGTTTTAGGACATACAAAATGTGGTGCAGTCTCAGCTGCTGTTAAAGGTGACCCACTTCCCGGTAGAATTGGTGCTTTTGTGGAAGAAATAAAACCAGCCGTAGAAATGGTGAGAAGTAAACCAGGTAATTTAGAAGATAATTCTGTAATCGCGAATGTTCAATATCAGGTAAAAAGGTTAGAAGAAAGTTCAACAATTTTAAGAAGCCTGATCAAAGAAAAGAAACTAAAAATTGCTGGCGGTCGTTATGAGATAGCAACCGGAAAAGTTACTATGGTAGCTTGATGATTTGAGTTGCTGAGTGAAAAAATTGCATAAATCAGAATTGATATTATTAGGGTGGACATGATTCACCCTATTTATTTAAATTTGGTCATTCGTCTTTAGTCATTTGTATATAGCAATCCTATCTGAGTTGTGAAAAATATTCTTTTTAACGAACCGCAAAGGACGCATAGACGCGATAGCGGCTTCCCGCAGGGTAGGACACAAAGAAAGAGAAGAAAGAGAATTTCACAAATGATTTAGGATTGCTATATTTGTATTGACCCTTCGGCTCCGCTCAGGGTCAACGCCGAGCGAAGTCGAGGCCTTGATAAAGGACAAGGGACAAATGATTAATGACAATCTCCACTCCTAGAATATGCCACTTGAATGCACATCAGCTGATTATCGTCTATTGTGTTACCAAAAACATGGGTCTGAGGTTCCTCGCCCTTGAAGGGCGACTTTGCTTAATTTAAGAAAAATTTGAATTTTTAGCTTCCATATTTTGTTGACATAATCCCCACGCCTAAAGGCGTGGGGATTATGTCAAAAGTTAGAAATGCTTTATCCATCTGATTGCGATCGCTTGATGAATACTGGAAGTGAAGCACCTGTTAGCATAATTTTTATTAACCAGCAAAGTCGGAATTGTTGAACAAAGCAGTTATTAATCTCCTCCCAGAACACATCCAAATTACCCGCAGCCACGCCGAAAGTACCTACCCCAACGAATGCTGCGGAATTATTCTTGGCTATCTAGAAAATCATATTAAAACTGTAGTCGAAATTATCCCCACAGAAAACGCCTGGAGTGCTGAGTCAGCTAACTTCGCTCCTAACACAGAACGTAGCGAAACCAGCAGATATGCGATCGCACCCCAAGTTATGTTACAAGTACAAAAATCAGCGCGGGATAAATCATTAAACATAATTGGAATTTATCACTCCCATCCTGACCACCCCGCTATTCCTTCAGAATGCGATCGCCAGTATGCTTGGCCTGCATACTCGTATATAATAGTTTCCGTTCAAAATGGCCAAGCTGGCGAACTCCTCAGTTGGAGCCTTGACGACCAGCATCAGTTTCAACCAGAGACAATTGATACCATAAAACAGTAGCCAGAATTAAGAATTCAGAATACTTCATTCCTGCATAGGTGAAGTCACAATCAGACTAAATTCATCGAATTCTCTAATCAGTTGGTCAAAATTCATTCTGAATTCTGACTCCTGCGTTCTGAATTCTTCTTGATAAATTTAGCTACTTAAGTTAAATAAACACATCATTTTTCGATAGGATTAATGATCCGCTCGTCCACAGCAAAACTGCTATGTTAAATCCCAATCTGGATGAAATCCAGCTAACTAAAGACGACTACGAACGATACTCTCGCCACCTGATTTTGCCAGAAGTCGGTGTCGAAGGACAAAAACGCCTGAAAGCGTCCAGTGTACTGTGTATCGGTACAGGCGGTCTCGGTTCACCACTGCTGTTATATTTAGCCGCAGCTGGTATCGGCCGCATTGGTATTGTGGATTTTGATGTTGTTGATACTTCCAACCTGCAACGTCAAGTTATTCACGGTACTTCTTGGGTCGGTAAACCCAAAATTGAATCCGCCAAAAACCGCATTCACGAAATTAACCCTTATTGTCAGGTTGATTTATACGAAACTCGCCTGAGTTCCGAAAACGCCCTCGATATCATTAGACCTTACGACATCGTGGTGGATGGAACTGATAACTTCCCCACTAGATATCTAGTCAACGATGCTTGTGTGTTGTTGAACAAGCCCAACGTTTACGGTTCAATTTTCCGGTTTGAAGGCCAAGCAACGGTATTTAACTACGAAGGCGGGCCGAACTACCGCGACTTGTATCCCGAACCACCACCACCAGGAATGGTTCCTTCCTGTGCAGAAGGCGGCGTTTTGGGAATTTTGCCAGGAATCATTGGTGTTATCCAAGCAACAGAAACCGTTAAAATTATTCTCGGTAATGGCAATACTTTAAGTGGACGGCTATTGCTGTACAACGCCTTAGATATGAAATTTCGGGAGTTAAAACTGCGTCCTAACCCCATCCGCCCAGTCATAGAAAAGCTGATAGACTACGAACAATTCTGCGGTATTCCCCAAGCTAAAGCTGAGGAAGCAAAACAGCAGCAAGAAATTGCCGAAATGACTGTGACAGAGTTAAAAGCATTGCTAGATAGTGGTGCAAAAGATTTTGTCTTGTTGGATGTACGTAACCCTCACGAATACGACATTGCCAAGATTCCTGGTTCCGTGTTAGTACCATTACCAGATATTGAAAATGGCAATGGCGTAGCTCAGGTAAAAGAAATCCTGAACGGACACCGTTTAATTGCTCATTGTAAGATGGGCGGTCGTTCTGCCAAAGCCCTCAGCATCCTCAAGGAAGCAGGAATTGTTGGTACAAATGTCAAAGGCGGGATCACCGCATGGAGTCGAGAAGTTGATCCATCGGTTCCAGAATACTAAAATAGACTGCAAATGATCCAAAGAAAATTAGGGAAGTAATTGATTTTACTTCCCATTTTTCTTTTTATCAGAAGAATTCAGAAATCAGGAGTCATACCATTTCACTTTATAAATGATACAAATACAGATGTAAGGGCGAACGGCCGTTCGCCCCTACGAGTTCTTGGATGTGTATCAAGATTTTGGTGAATTGGTATCAGAATGAGCGCATGAATTCTGTACGAGTGGTTGATGAATATTGGTTAAACCCTCGCCCCTAGTGGGCGAAAAAAAATAAAATATTCTTCTTAATTAAAACTCTATCCCTTTATGGGTAGAGTATTCTGAATTCTGAATTTTGTCTTCTGACTCCTTTTTAGGGCAATATTGCGATCGCTCACACAAATACCCAACTTTTTTAACACAAGACTGTATGAATTCCCAACTCAAATCCCGTAAGAACGAGGATAGGGTTTCAGCAGTTTTTTGGCTTGATACACATAAACAACGTTCACGGCCACTCCACCGCGTCGAATTACTATTTGTTCAATCTCTTCTAAGCTATGAAAGTGATTTCGATAACTAGCCATTAAGTCTTGCCTGAGATTAAAAGGTGCCGTAGTAATATATAGTGCGTCCTTTCCTACCCATTGTTCAGCCTTAGACCAAAAAGCAAAACCACGGTTATCATTGCCAATATCAAAGCAAGTAATCGGAATTTTGGCTAAAGGTTGCACAGACATAGCAATTGGGCCGCCTAAATAGTAGCGATTGGTGAATATAAAGCTAGAATTTTGTAGCGCGGCTTGGAGAATTGGAGACTCATGAAAACTGCGTCGTAGTTGCTGAATATCAATTAGTTCTGTAGAAGGGTCATTTTTAACAGGTAAAAATCCTCCCATGAGAGCGTATTGACTAGGTTTTTGTAATATGCCGATTGTCAATTGCAGCAGTACAATCAGGAAGATACTAGCTACCATAATTCCCGAACCTAAAAGCCATCGCCGCACCCAACGCCGAGATTTCTGCTGCCAAATTACAGCTTGTTGTCCTAATAATAAAGTGATTCCCCAAAATCCTGGCATTGTCCAAGCTGGTAAAATCTGCCTATATCCTCCAATAAAAGTGAAGCCTAAAATTAAAGTTAGAGAAATCCAGAAAATTAAGAATTTTGCTGTATGAAAATCATCTTTGTAAGTAAATGTTTTTCTAGAAAAAACTTGCTTAATTTTTATTAGTATTGGTTGCAAACTAATCTGCCACAGAGGAAACCCTATGCTTGGAAAAAGATAAGCTACCTGAGTTAAATATACTAATCCGACATTTAGCAAGTTATAGCTATTTTTAGGTACGGCTCGTTCTGATTGAAAACTAAAAGAAATCCAATCATGCTGCATATTCCACAACACAATTGGGGAGATGGTAATGATAAATAATCCTAAACTTAACCATGCCCACGGCGATCGCACAACAACCCGATGTGGTGGACTGCTTAAACAAAAACCAACTAACCCTAGTCCTAAAATAAACCCATGATATTTACTATTGCAGGCTAAACCAACCAAAATTCCCAGAATTGCTAAACGGTAACTAGGAATATATGCAAGAGTGTTACAAGATTTATCTTGCGATCGCTGACCAAGAAATTCAACAACGGCACAATATAAACTAGCCGACCAAAAAAAGATTAATGGACTATCGGGTAAACTCAATACACCAAAGCCAATCTGAAAAATCGGACTGATGGTAGCAATTGCCAAAGTAAACTCAGCAGCCTTGGCAGAAAATATTTTTCTACTAGTCAGATATAACAATACCAAACTGCCTGTATACCAAAGTATTGCTCCTATACGAATCGTAAATTGTGAGACTTCTCCCGTTATCCAAGGCCCAAAACCCGTCGTCAGAGCAACCATTGCGGGATGATCAAAATAGCTCCAGTCCAGATGCAAACTGTAAAGGTAGTAGTACGCTTCATCAAAGGTAGGGTAAAGCCAAAAAGCAATTATGGCTCGAAACAACAGTCCCCCCACCAGCAAACACAGTACTGATTGATTAGTTTTTCTAGCCAACCACTTTTGAGCTAATTGCATTTATTTATATTTTGTTTTTAGTATGCACCCCAAAATCATAAACTCCAGCTTGCTAAAATCAATGCGATATCTGAAAAATCTATCAAAAAAATGCCCCACTGCTTGATTCTGACTCCTGGATTCTGAATGCTGAATTCTTTTTTAATGACCTTTCCCTGCGCCCAAATATAATTCACCTACTTTCGGGTCTGTTAGTAATTGTTGACCAGGGCCAGAAATCGCATCGCGTCCAGATTCGAGTACATAGCCACGATGAGCCATTTCTAAGGCTTTCCGAGCATTTTGTTCTACAAGTACGATCGCAGTACCACTTTGATTAATTTGTTTAATCTGCTCAAACACTTGGGTGACAAGAATCGGAGATAAAGCCGCCGAAGGTTCATCTAATAGTAATAAACTGGGTTCTAACATCAATGCTTTGCCCATCGCCAGCATTTGCCTTTCTCCTCCAGAGAGTGTACCAGCCCGTTGACGACGGCGATCGCTCAATTTCGGAAACATCGCAAAGATTTTATCTTTTACAGGCTTCAGAGGTGCATTACTCACAAACGCCCCCATTTCTAAATTCTCTTCCACACTCAAAGAAGGAAAAACATTGGCAATTTGGGGTACATAGCACAAGCCTTTTTTAACAATTTGATTTGACTTTAGTCCAGCAATATTCTCACCCTTAAAGGTAATTGTGCCTGTATGCGGTGTTAAAAGCCCAAAAATGGTTTTTGCCAAGGTAGATTTACCCGCACCGTTGGGGCCAATTACGGTCACTAATTCTCCTGCATCTACCCGAAAGTTGACACCTTGCAAGATATCTACATCCTTAATGTAACCAGCATGGACATTTTTCACTTCGAGTATTGGGGCAGAATGATCAACTGAACCTGACATACAATCCTTAAATTAATCGAATTTTATAATGCGATGCAGTCGCGTAAATTTTATTTACCATAACCGCTTGCAAGAAAAAAACATAGGTCTTTTACCTATGTTTACTCATCAAATACTAGTACAGATTGGCGGAAATAAAGCAACCATGATAAATTGCTGAAAAGCTCACTATGAGGGTTTTTTCATTTCATACTTCAGACTTCATACTTCAGCCTTTTTGTACTAGATATAACTCTATTGAAAATTATTTAGACTTATTTTTTTTGCGGTAACGAACTGCCAAATATATTCCCGCTAAAGATAATCCAGCTAAACCACTAGGCTCTGGAACTGGAGTTGGTGGATCAGGGACAATTACTTCACCAGCTGCTACCTCGCCGTTGTCCCCTACTTCACCAATATAAAGGTATAGCGGAATATTGGTAGAAACAGGACTTTTGAGTTTAAATTCGACTTGACCATTATCTCCCAAGCTGAAAAACCCAAAAACTTTCTTAGGATCAGTAGTAGAGTTAGCGTCAAACTTTCCTAGCGTCGCCACAGCATTATTGACATTACCATCTTTAGTCCCAAACAATTCTGGCTCTGTGGGGGGACGCTGGCTTCCAGGAGTGAAGAGAGTTCCTGCGGGAGTAAAATCAAAAACATCTAGTAAATCTGATGTAGGGATATTTCTTGCTGCGGTGGCGCTGTCTACAGACCTGTAACTCAGTTTAATCCCATCTAAATCAAAGCCACTGAATCCGCCAACATATCCACCCTTGCGATTACTGACATCTTTAATCACAATCGAAGCCTTATCAAAGCTGATTGGCTTAATTTCAGCGCGAAAAACAGCAGTAGTTGCTGGAGAACCACCAGTTAAACCTGTTAGCTTGGTAAAGCCAAGAGCAATTGTTGCAGCTGTAGCACTTTGACTTGATATCAAGCTAATAGCTAACGTAGCTATACTAGAAGTTAAAAAATTAACACTAGAAAAACTACTGAGTTTTTTCATGAATTTTAATCTGTTTTTCTAAGAAAAATGCAAATATTACTTATTTTTTAGATTTAGCTCAGGATGATAACTGAGGTAATCAACTAGATATTT
Organism: Nostoc sp. TH1S01; assembly: GCA_018993265.1. Taxonomy (GTDB): domain Bacteria; phylum Cyanobacteriota; class Cyanobacteriia; order Cyanobacteriales; family Nostocaceae; genus Nostoc_B. The sequence continues at coordinate 22,394 of JAGKSW010000097.1, read as the reverse complement.
TAGCAACTATTACAAAAAATATATCAAGACAATATAAATTTTTTACACAATACTGAGTCGCAGTATCATGTATGAATGTAAAAACAGGCATTTATGAAGTTAACGAATGTCTGTTAATTAAATCATGAAATGGTTTTGAAGAAGAATTCAGGAGCGATGCCCTGAGCTTGTTCTGAATCTCGACACTTCGACAAGCGAGAGTGCAACGCTGGTCAGAATCAATTAATGGAGGAAAAAGACCGTTCACTAATTTAAGACCACTAAATATCGCTAAAATTTGTTTTTTATTGAGAATTAAGGACGAAGTAATAAAGTTTATAAAAAAAGTGAGTGAATACTCTCGTAAATATTGAGAAAGTCCAGGTAATGGATAGGATTTAGTAGGTGTCTTAAACCCATTTATTCATCCGCTGCTTCGCACAGAATTAAATTCTGACTACTGACTCCTAAATTCTGTTTTGATAAATTAACTAGAAAAATATCTGTTCAGAAAAGTAAGTTGGGTAGAGCGATCGCTCTACCCAACAAAGTATGTACCAATGTAAGATTTACGGTCTCAAGCCAAATTTTTCAGGCTGATGCGCTACTACGCTTAATTAATTGATTTCGGAATTTTTCAACTCCCGTCGCAACAGGGAACTCTTAACGGGTAACTGGCAATATTTTGTCCCTGTTCCCTATTCCCTGTTAAGGTGTTTTTTGCAAATCTGGTCGTTCTTCTTGAACGATCGCACCTTCTACTGGGCATACTTGGAAACATATCCCACAATCAATGCAGGTAGAAAAGTCAATCCAGTACCAATCGGTTCCTTGAACATTTTTGCCGGGGCCTGGATGGATGCAGGCTACTGGACAAGCATCTACACAGTCGGCAACACCTTGACAAACATCAGTCACAATTGTGTGTGGCATTTGATAGATTCCCTCTCTTTAGTGATCAAGTCATTGGTCATTGGTCATTGGTCATTGGCTATTTTTATTCACAAATGACAAATAACAAATGACAAAGGACAAATAATAAATGACTATTGACTAACACTTTCTATTGTGGGTGAGCCATCGGCTTTAATCCAAGCAATTTGAGCAATACGGCGATCGCTGGCATACTGACGGATGGCTTGTGCATCTCTGCCTCCTAATTCCATTTCTACTATGACTAGATGAGTGGAATCACGGAGTTTTTGGGAATATGCAAAAGCCGCCGCTTCAGCACTTTCTGTTTCTGGGACTACTAACCAATTGCTGGCAGGGATATCTTGCGGTAATTGCTGACTTGATAACAGAACTTGGTATAAATCTTCAATATTGAGGACAAAACCAATTCCGGGGATATTTTCGCCTTGGGGATGATACAGTCCTAAAAGTTGATCGTAGCGACCACCGCGGCCTAAAACTCTGGCTGGATGATCGCTATTGCTGACAATTTCAAAGACAATCCCAGTGTAATAGTCAATGGTCTGGATCAAGCTGAGATCCAAGATGACAGGAAAATTCCTTTCTAATTCCAGTAACTCTACCAGAGATTTGAGGTTATTTACGGCTGCTTGCTGTTCTGCATCTAAACCCAGACTACTGACTTTTTGTAATACGTCTTGACTTTTGCCGCGCAGGTCGAGCATGATTCTAGCGCGATCGCGTAAATCTTCGCTCAAAGGTAAAGTATCGATAGTCACGCGGTCAAGGTGAGCGATCGCCTGACGCACTTTTGCTTGTAAATTAGCCGGAAAGGCTTGTAAAAGCGAGCGAGTAATTCCCGCCTCACCTAAAATTATCTGCCAGTCCGGCAAACCCAATGCGTCTAAACAATTACCCACTAGTAGCAGTACTTCAGCATTAGCTCGCAATCCACCAACGCCTAAAAGTTCCACACCAGCCTGATAAAACTCTTGCTGACGATTGTGCCGATTTTCCCATATCCGTCGGAAGACATTGGCATGATAGTAAAGTCGTTGCGGATAAGTGACAGCTTCCATGCGCGTAACTACAGCACGAGCAATAGAAGCAGTCAGTTCTGGACGCAACCCTAATTCTTCATCTTCAGAATTTTGCAGTTGAATCACCATCTGGCGTTGAATTGCTTCTCCCGCCATCAAAGTGTCCATCCGTTCCAGCGTTGAGGTAATAATCTTGTGATATCCCCAACGATGGAACACTTGCTGTAATCTGTCTTCAATCCAGCGTTTTTGAGCTACATCTAAAGGTAATAAATCCCTTGCTCCCGCTGCTGGTTGATACACCATTATTTTTTATTCCCACCAAACAAACCTCCAAATAAACCTCCACCTCCCGATTTTTCTGGTTGTGTATTCCCAGTTTTGGCAGATGAAGTAGCTTTAGAACCACCTGATTGTTGACCCAAAGCTTTATCTATTTTAGGTTTCCATGTACCCGCTATTTGGTCGTTCGGGTCTAATTTTAAAGCATTATCAAAATGAATCTTGGCCATTTTTAGCTGATTTTGCTTGAGATAGACCAAGCCAATCAAACTATGACAGCGGCTACTCTTGGGTGAGAGTTTCAGCGCATCTTGCAATTCGACTTTAGCTTGAGCAAATTGGTTTTTCTCAATTAAAGTTTGCGCTCGCCGAATGTATTGTTCTACTGCTGCGTCTTCTTTGGGTGGCGCGGGTGGTGGTGGGGGTGCAGCGGCTGTAGTTGCGGGCGTAGTGGGAGCAGATTTAGGTGCAGGCGCTTGGTTAGAGAAAGCTTTACCCGCACTCCGCATTAAATAGACTAAGTTCAACTCGCTAATTTGAGCAATAATAGGTATTACTTGCTGTAAGGAATTGAATTGAGTTTCAGCAATTTTAGCGATCGCAGTTTTATAGGAATGATCAATATTGGGAGCCGCAGCTAGTTGTCTGCCTAAATCTGTGGTAAGTTCTATCGAAGCTGAATCTTGTACCAAACGCTTACCCATTTGGGACAAAATGATCATATATTCTGTGCGGTTGCGATCGTTCGATAGGGATTCATAGGCTGGATTAACTAGCTTAGATAAAAGTTCACTAGCCAGCTTTTTCTCCACCGCAGTTGCAGAAGCATTACTATCAGGATGTAAACGTCGGGCAATTTGCAGATAACGCTTCCGAATATCTTTCACATCCGCATCTACTGTAACGCACAAAACTGCATGATGATCTATAAAGTCATATTTGAACAATCCACGATCTATTTTTAGCGACATAGTTTGGTATTACACCATAGGATTCATAAGATTCCTTCTAGTTTACTTCGCTAGATCAGTGGATTGTCAGTAGCAATTTTTCATTTAGTCGATAACAAGGACTCAATATTTCGTGTCACTACAACTGTGGCGTAGCTAAGGCCTTCTCTTGGGGATGATATACAAACTCAGGATTACGCCAAGTTGCTAAAAGCCAGATATAGCCAGATTTTGCTGCTGAAAAGCTAAAAAAAGGCTATTTTTGGCTAACAACTAGCAATTTATCACTATTTATCTGAGTATAATTTTACTGTGAAATTTTTGATACTTTGTTTGAATATCTTTTCACATTGCTTTCCTGCATCATGGGTGAAAAATAACCAAGGACAATCTAAGTGCTTAGATATCGCATCACAATTGACTCAAGTTGCATTATCCTAATTGGCTTCACAATATAATCATAATTATCTGCTTGACTTGCACTCAATTCTCGTAACTCATCTTCCTGAACACCCATCAAGACCACAGCCAGATTTTGCCCTTCAGCTTCTTGCTTTAAAGTTTGCAGTAAACCTGTCTCTTTAATTGCGAAAAAATTTGTATCTAACAAGATTAGATTTGGTTGAAATTTTTTGATTTTTCCCCCAAAATTATCTACATTATTATTCCACTCAACTTCGTAGCCCATTATTTGGAGATAATCTTGCAAAAATACCCCTATATTTTCTTCTGCTTCAATCAATAAAATGCGTTTTTGATTTAATTGATGTGGCGATGTCAATAATTTATTTGCATTTTCATCGCTCAAATTTGTATCTGTGGTTAAATCTACATGATTGGGCAGAAATAATGTGAAACGGCTACCTTCACCTAGTTTTGATTCGACTGTTACATCTCCACCATGTAACCTTGCTAGTTTACGAGTTAAGGCTAACCCTAAACCAGTACCTTCATACTGACGATTCAAGCGGCTGTCTAACTGTTTAAATGGTTCAAAGAGAAACTGAAATTGATTAGTATCTATACCAATCCCAGTATCTCCAACTGTAAACGTAATTCCTTCCGGAACTTTTTTGATTTCTAGGCTTACCTGACCTGCTGGAGTAAATTTAATAGCATTAGTCAGCAGGTTAATTAACATTTGTTTCATGCGGCGAATATCCACTTTACAAGTTTCAGCCTGTGGATCAATTTCGCTGATCAGTTTTAACCCTTTTTCTTGAGCTTGATCGCGCACCGTCGAAAGAGCATAATTACATAAATCGACTACCGATGCAGTTGATAAAAGTAATTCTTCTGTACCTGCTTCTGCTTTCGACAAGTCAAGAATATCATTAATAATTGCTAGTAAATGCTCTCCGCTACTATATATACAACTCACATATTCTTGTTGTTTTTCATTTAAAGAACCTACCATTCCTTGTTGCAACAACTGTGATAAACCCATAATTGCATTTAAAGGAGTCCGTAGTTCATGGCTCATAGTAGCTAAAAATTCATTTTTGGCACGATTACCTGCTTCCGCTGCTGCTTGAGATGCACGGAGTTTTAACTCGGTTTGTTTGCGCTCAGTAATATCTTCAATAATTGCTAAAAAGAATTCTGGCGTACCATTACTCCCAGGAATCATCGAAATCGAAAGGTTTGTCCAAACTAACTGGCCATTTTTATGCCGAAAATGTTTTTCGATTTCAATGCGATCGCGCATTCCTGATATTAGTTGTTTATATAGCTCTAAATCTCCTTTCTGGGGCGAAATATAATCGCTAAAGTATTTACCATACAATTCTTCCCGACTGTAGCCTAACATTTGGCATAGCGCCGGATTAATATCTACTATCTGAGCTTTGATATCTGCAAGTCCAATACCAATTGATGAACGCTCAAAAATTGCGCGAAATTGTGCTTCACTTTTTCGTAGAGCTTCTTGTACAGTGTGGCGATCGCTGGCTTCTATGGCTAAGGCAACAAAATCAGCAATTGAACTAGCAAAATTTTCTTCCTCTACAGTCCACTGGCGCATTTCGCCAACATGTTCATTACATACTACTCCTACTACACGCCCTCCTAACCAAATTGGCGCGTCTAGTAATGATGTAATGCCAAATACTTTTAAATAAGATGCTGCTAATTCTTGGGTTTTCGTGTCGTTAATGGCATCATTTACAGCCAGACTACGCTCCATTTCCAAACTTTGGAAATAAATAGGATAACTTGCTTTGAATAAAGTCTGCCCTGATGTGTATATTTTCTTCCGCAAATCATACAAATTGCTACATTCAATTGCGGTGTGATCAGCGGTGTATAACCATACACCAACGCGCTCAACAGCAAGTGTGTTTGCTGCTACTTCTGTAATTTCTTGTAATGTAGCTTTGAGATTGCCTGTTTGGAATGTTTTGCTCCTTGCTAATTGCACTAGGGATTGAATTTGTTTGCGCTGCTCATTTTCTTTAATTTGCACAATCTCTTGTTTGCTATCATTAACCACTGCTAACTGCATCTATTACACCTGTTAAGTAATTACCATGTCTGGCGGAGCTATCGCAGAAACAAAACTATCTTTTATGACTACAATTACTCCACAGGATTTTTCAAACCCGGATAGTATATTTTTTTTCATCAAAATTTTTGAGTTCAGTGCAATACTTATCACTAAAAATACATTATTATCACCCATCCACCTTTGACAATCCTCTGGTATATAACTACGTGCGGAATAAATGTTTGTTAAAAATTTTATGATTTGAAGCGATAAATTACAGATAGCTATTATGCGATTAACAAGCTTATATAATTTCAAGATACACCTTTTTCAGGAAATATGATTAATGCTTACCACTAAATACCATAGAAGTACCGAAGCTAGCATCACTCTGGAAGAAGATATGTCATAAAATGAGAGGCAATACAGTCAAATAATATATTGATGGCAGTTTTTTAAATAGTCAATTTATTCAGTTAATCTGGATGTTAATAAATTTGGCCATTCTCCCCCAGAAAGATACTTAATTATTTAAAGTTTGCAAAAATTAGACTGTCAGTAGATGTTCTGGATATATAGTAATGACTAATAGCAATATCAGAATTGTTTCTTTAATACCAAGTGCAACGGAGATTTTAGCCACACTAGGATTAACGGATGTAATTGTCGGGCGATCGCATGAGTGTGACTATCCGCCCGATATTACAAATATTCCTGTATGCACTGAAGCCCGCTTTAATACTGATGTGCCTAGCAGCGAGATTCATACTAAAGTCAATGATTTGTTGCAATCTGCGCTGAGTATTTATCACATCAAAACCGAGGTTTTAGAGCAGTTACAACCTACTCACATTCTTACCCAAGACCAGTGTGATGTTTGTGCAGTTAGCTTGCCAGAAGTGGAAAAAGCAGTTGCTAATTTAGTCTTAACTTCACCAAAAATTATTTCTTTACAACCTAATCTTCTCGAAGATGTTTGGACTGATATTGAACAAGTTGCTCATATCTTTGATGTAGATTCAGTACAAATACTGGAAAACTTAGAAGCAAGAGTTAAAATTGTTCAACAAAAAATTCAAGGACTGGCACTTACAGAACTACCCAAAGTTGCCTGTATTGAGTGGACAGATCCTTTGATGACAGGAGCAAACTGGATTCCTGAATTAGTCAATTTTGCAGGTGGACAATCACTGTTTAGTGAGCCAGGTAAACCTTCTGCAACTGTAGAATGGGACACACTCATTGCTACCAATCCAGATATAATTGTATTTATGCCTTGTGGCTTTGATTTAATTCGCACTCGCCAAGCAGCGGAGTTATTAACTCAACGTTCAGAATGGCAAAAACTCCACGCGAACCAAACAGGTAGAGTGTATATTACTGATGGCAATTCTTACTTCAACCGTCCTGGGCCGCGGTTAGTAGATTCTTTAGAAATTTTGGCAGAAATCTTGCATCCAGAAATTTTTGACTATGGTTATAAAGGTAAAGCCTGGGAAACTTTGTAAAAGTCCTGAATCAAAAGAAGTGAGAACTCAGAATTCAGGAGTCATATCGTGTCCGGCCAAATACTTATCATTAAGGCCGCAGAGGGAGCAGAGGGAGCAGAGGAGAGGGTTTTAACGTTTCTGCACAGATTGACCGAATCATAACTGATTAACCGGAAATGATATCAGAATACCTGAGCTAGGGAGTGAACCAGATCAGGATTTTCGTGAAATGGTATAACGTATGTATTCTTCTTAGTAAAGAATACTATCCTCTAATCCCTAGCCTCTAATTTCTCTCAATTATTTTTGCTTGGCCGCATTATTTAGCCATTCAATCAGAGGTCTTAAAGTCCCTGGTAAGGCTGCTTCACTAACAATTACTGTGTGCTGTTTATCGTTGTCTTCTACAGTTAACCTATATTGAAAGCGATCGCTTTGAGGATTAGGTGAGGGAATTTGTGCAGGTAAATGAAATAAATCAGCCGCTTGGACTAATAATGGTAGTTCTTTAGCTTCCTTTGATGGAAGAGTGTTGGTGTCAAGGGTTGTTTTCTTAGTTATCCCAGCAAAGCCACCTGTGCGTTCAAACGTGATCCGCATTGTTTTGCTCTCCGTTGTATACAAAAACTGAGGGAACAGGAAACAGGGAACAGGGAACAGGAATTAACTCTGTGTGAGTACTTAAATATCTTCCCCCAGTTTAGCAACAATGAAAAGAACAGGACTTATACACAAGGGTTGTCTGTTTAGAATGGGTGTAAGGGTTTTGAATGCTTACACCCACCCCTTCACCCTACCCCGAACCCTAAATTTTTCGTCCTACTATCTACACACGCTGTTCTGTATTCTGGCTTCTGACTCCTGAATTCTTCTTACTAAATTACTCCTACTTTTTGCCAAGCATTCTGTACAGCTTTTTGTTCTGAACTATCTGTACCGTAAAGTTCTCCTGCTACTTGGATAGTGACGTTAGCTGCGGTTTTAAATTGTGCTTGGTTACGTAAGCGATCGCGCAAAGCAATATACCAGATTTTTCCTGCTTTTTCCCAAGCATAACCACCAATTTCCATTGCGGCTAAATAAAAGGCATAGTTAGGGATACCGGAATTGATATGCACTCCCGCATTATCTTCCCAACCAGTATATTTGTCGCGCATGTGTGCAGGTTGTGGATCTTTGCCTAACACAGAATCATCATAAGCTGTTCCTGGGGCTTTCATGGAGCGAATACCAATACCTTTAACACCAGGCGCTAAAAGACCTTCACCAATAATCCAGTCGGCTTGGTCGGCTGTTTGATTTTTTAATTTTTGTTTTACTAAAGAACCAAAAACATCAGAAAATGACTCATTTAATGCGCCTGGTTCACCATAATATTGCAGCCCAGCTTCGTATTGAGTTACTCCATGTGTTAACTCATGCCCAATAATATCAACACATTTTGTGAAGCGTTGGAAAAGTTCGCCATCGCCATCGCCGTAGACCATTTGGTCACCGTTCCAAAAAGCGTTGTCATATTTGACACCATAATGGACGGTAGAATCTAAACGCAAACCCTTATCATCAATCGAGTTACGTTCAAATACTTCATAATATAAGTCATAAGTAGCACCAGCAGCATCGTAAGCTTCATTCACTGCTTCATCAGTGCTAGGCGGATCCCCTTCACCACGCACCAAGGTACCTGGAAGTTGTTGTCCATTTTTCGCGTCGTAGATAGTGCGTCGCTTCTCACCAGGAGAAGGAGAGAAGAAAATATTCCCCACAACATTCCGTCGCCCTTGAAACTGAGCTGAAACGTTTAATGTATGAAATGCCCATGCACGTTGTTGAGGATTACCATTCACAGCCACATGTTCCAGCATGTGAGGTGGAACAATGCAACAGATAGGGCATCTAGTATGTAGTAAATCCTGAAATTTTTTAGAACCAGATGATTTTTTCTTCCGAGCCATATTAGATATTCTCCTTAAAAAACTTAGCGATCGCCAATTTGGCGAACATAAATCGGCTAATTAATGCGGGCAGCATATCCTCTAACTATAATTTTTATGGAATTTTCTCCTAGTTTTTTGGATATGTCTTTTCAGCACCCATAATCCTGAACAAAAAAGCTTAAAACATATCATTTTAGCCTTAGTGTTTGCACCAATCAATTAAAATTTTCTACATAAATAGCAGAGCTAAAATGATGCTTGCTTTTAAGAACGATTATGCTATTTTCTACAGTTCTTTTACAGGATATTTCCTAAATATTTTATTAAGCTTTTTTGCATAAATCAGGGTTTTTTACAGTTTGTTAAACCGACAATTATCATATTGCAAATAAAATTTCAATATAAGTTTGTGATTGAAATTAGTTGCTAACATATATCTGTCAAATCAATGACTTATATTCAGCAGTTACCAATTGTTAAGACTGAATTTCGGAGAAATTTATATTAATTTACATCAGAAAAATTTTTAACTTATGAAGGCTAGTGAGAGAGTTGACAAAGCAGCACAATGCACTGGCTCCTTTTGACTTTTGACTTCCGCGTAGCGGTACTAGCCATTTTTCTAGGTGGAATTCTCCCCATTTTTCTGATGCTATCTCTAGATGCAAAGCGACAAGATAGAAACATCAAAAAATATTGGCGGAGAATTTTATGTCTTCATTGCTGGCTCTATCCAACAGTTTAGCTGACATTGTAGAACAGGCTGGAAGTGCTGTAGTTGCTGTTAATGCTGGTAAACGTATTTGCTCAAGTGGCATTCACTGGCGCAACAGCATCATTGTAACTTCGGATGAATCTCTGGGAAGTTATGAAGAAATCACAGTAACTTTTTCAGATGGACATACTGTACCAGTGTCGTTTCTCGGTCATGATCCGAGTACTGATCTAGCTATTTTTCAGTTGCAAAATGTTTCAATTCCAGTGGCAAAAATTGGTGATGTCACAAAACTCAAAGTTGGTCATTTAGTTTTGGGATTAGCCAGAAGTAGCGAAGGTGATATACGGGCGGCGATGGGGGCGGTAAGTGTAGTTAGTGGGGCTTGGCGGAGTATGAGTGGTGGTAATATTGACCAATTTATCCGCCCAGATATCACTCTTTACCCTGGTTTTGCTGGTGGGGCGCTGGTAGACGCGGCTGGTTACGTGCTGGGAATGAATACAGCGGGACGGCGGGGTACGGCTTTGACAATTCCGGCTAGTACAATTGAGCGTGTGGTCAATCAATTACTCACTAAAGGACACATTGCTCGCGGTTATTTGGGTGTAGGTATGCAGCCTGTACGCTTACCTCACAACTTGAAAAATAGTTTAAATTTACCGACAACAACAGGGGTAATTGTTGTCAATGTGGAAGCATCTAGCCCGGCTGACCAGGCAGGTATCTTGCTGGGAGATGTGTTGGTAACATTGGATAATGTAGCCGTGAGTGATACAGGCGATGTCTTGGCACTACTAAATAATAGCGATCGCATTGGTAAACTCATCAAAGTGCAGGTTGTCCGGGGTGGGGCATTAATTGAGTTAGATATTCTAGTTGGCGAACGCCCCGTTGAGTAAGTAATTTCCGTTTATTTTTAGCAACTATGATTACACAATTCAATGATGAACTGTCAGCAGTCGCCGCTAAATTGCGTCAAAGTACAGTCAAAGTCAAAAGCGGTGGGTTGGGAGTTGGTTCTGGGGTTATCTGGCAAACAGACGGATTGATTATCACAAATGCTCATGTGGCAACCAGCCAGCAGGCAACTGTAGAATTATTTGATGGTCGGGTATTTGCGGCTGTGCGATCGCACTTTGACCCCCAGCAAGATTTAGCCGCACTCAAAATTACGGCAACGAACTTAAATACTGCAACCATTGGTAATTCCGATGCACTCAGAGTTGGTGAATTAGTTTTGGCTGTGGGTAATCCTTTAGGTGATGATGGTGCATTCACAATGGGGATGGTTCACAGCAATAATCAACGAGCAGTCATCGCAGATTTACAACTTTATCCTGGTAATTCTGGCGGATGTTTGGCTGATTGTCTGGGGCGAGTCGTTGGTATCAATACAATGATTGTCAACGGTTTGGCGGTGGCAATTCCCAGCAACACAGTTAACCGCTTTCTGTGTGGTCATCATCGTTGGCAACTCGGAGTAACCTTGCAACCTGTGGTTTTAGACAGGCGCACTCTCGGTTTACTAATATTATCCATACTTCCAGGTAGTGTCGCGGAAACGTTTGGTTTGCAAATTGGTGATGTATTAATTGGGGTTTCTGGACGGTTATTTACTCAACCTGATGACTTGGCAAAATATCTGCATCACAGCCAGGAGTTTATCCCATTACAAGTTCTGCGGGGGAAAAAGCAATTTGTAGTTAACATTACCAGGAAAACCACTGTGGAGGCTACATGATCCGAGTGATGGTAATTGCTGCTTCTTTGGTGGTGCGGTTGGGTTTGTCATCTATGATCAATAATCATCCCCAACTGACCGTAGTGGGAAGTACATCAGATTTGGATACATTCACCAAGGAATTTGAGCAATTACAACCAGATGTAGTGCTGTTAGATTTCAGCAGTAATCTTCCATCGGCGTGGGCAAAATTACCACTGACATCAGAACCGCAAATTTTGCTGATTACTGAAGATATTGACAGTATCGACTTGGAAACAGGATTACGTTCTGGCATTCGGGGGATATTACCAAGTACTAGCACAGAAGCAGAAATTACTACAGCTATCGAAGCGATCGCATCGGGTTTGATAGTACTGCACCCAGATTATTTAGAATTACTTTCCATTAAGGAAAAAGTTGTGGCTAATCCAGTGCAAACATTGACACCGAGAGAAATAGAAGTTTTGGGAATGTTAGGTTCTGGGTTGGGTAATAAAGCGATCGCTAAACGTCTGCAAATTTCCGAACATACGGTAAAATTCCATGTTTCATCAATCTTTCAAAAGCTGGCTGTCTCCTCCCGTACCGAGGCGGTGACGGCTGGTGTCAGGCTGGGTTTAATTATGCTGTAAACTTGGCAGCAATTTTCGACTTCTGATACTAAGTTGCTTTCAGAAATAGGATTCCTAGTCTCTACTCCCACCCTAGGTTACTATCCTTGACTGCAACTTGGTATTAATCACTAAAAATTACTAGACCAAATTCTTCGCCTGTGGTGCGAAAACCTATACCTCGATATGCTGCTTGGGCTGCGTGGTTTTCTCGATTGGTAAATAAGATAGCGCGTTCAACTCCGTGCGATCGCGCCTCCAATAATGAGCCAGCTACTACACATTTGGCATAACCTCTGCTGCGTAATGCTGGCGGTGTCCAGACTCCGCCAATCTGCACAATATCAGGTAGCCAAGCATTAAAAGTTGTATAAGCTATGGGAGTATCTTCGGCTACTAAAATCCAGTGTCTAGCAGCGACTGCAACTATAGTTTCATTGGCGATCGCAGCTATGTATGTTCCCTGAAACCTTGCACCTTGGTCGAGTAAACCTGCTTCACGCCAATTTGATCGCAAAAACATCGAAGTATCGGCGTGTTGCAACAAAAACTTTTCGAGCAATGCTTCATCGCCTGGTTGCAAGGTTCTTAAGATAGCCACAAAAAACTCCATTGAAGGATGAGATATTTACTAATTATTTAAGATAAATCAGTAAATTCAATCCTGGGATTGTGCGCGAAAGTGTCCATAAAATGAGAGTAATATAAAGTACGCCTAAACTCCATTGATACCAAGCAATGGTAGCAATAATTCCTGGTAAATGTTGGTCGCGCAGACGAATATCATTAAATCCTAATCGCACTAAATTATTCAGGCTAAAGTCATAATAATTCAGCCAATTCCAGCGGCGATCGCTTAATAATGGCATATATCTTTCCCGAAATGTTTGATTTCGGGGAATCACTGGTAAACGTCCAATTAATAATCTTAATTGGCGGAATGTTCCATCTTCGGTGAAGTAAGAAACATCCATTAAATCGTGATAGCGTCCTTGTTGATATAACCGAATAATTAAAGTGATTGGCACAGGGATAATAATCATAAATAAACATCCCAAGGTTAGCCAAGGCTGTTCGGCATTGCGGAATATAGCTAATAAACTGAAAAATTCTATACAACTAAAACCTAACAATATCGAAACAGTTTCGTAGCAAGTGGGAACTATTGGTATAGGATGAAGACGACGACAACGGTCTACTAGCCAAAAGAGTAAACCAAAGTAAGCGATCGCCACGCCACCCACACCAAAAGCTAACCAAAAATTTGTCCCATAACCACTTAGTAAGAGTAGTAAACTTAAAGCTAACCAACTCCAAGCTTGTAATATCCATCCACCCACAGCTAGAGGTTCACCAAAACTCAGGCGATCGCTCAGTTTATTATATGTTTCTAAATCAATATCTGCTAAAGCTAATAACTCAGAACTATTTTGAAACATTCTGATATTACGACGGTTAATTATTTCTTCTGCTTGTGTGGCTGAAAAACCCAAATTGATCAACCGCGTGCTAGAAGCACTATTAATATTTGTTCTCAACAACCTTTGACTTAACTCAATTAATTTGAGTCGCTGTTTTGTATATTCCAATTGATTAGCATCAGCAATTTGTTGTTGTTGGCGAAAATTCTGGCTTAAATTCCGCAAAACATTTTGATTACCTTGTAAACTTGGTACACAAAACAGCTTACCAATTTGACCAAGATTTCCTAATATTTTGGCTTGGTTAGAATTAAAACTCAATCCTGGCACATTTAAAAAAGCAGTTTTCGCAAAACTCGCATCACTAAAATCTGCTAAATTGAGAATACTAGCACCACGTAGATTTACAGGCTGGTAAAATTGTGCTTCCCGAAAGCTAACAGCCTGTTCAAAAGTTGCTTCTGCCAATAACACAAACTGATTAAAATTTGCTTTGGTAAATTGCGATTGACCAGCAAAGCGGACATCAGCAAAATTAATATTACCTTGCCATTGCACTTTATTAAATTTAGCTAACTGCTTAAATAACGCTTGACTAAAGTTAGCAGCTTGAGCAAAAAAAATGGCATGAAAATCAGCTAGTTCTTGAAACTGAGCTTGTTTAAAATTAACTTTATCAAAAAAAATACTACCTTGAAAATTACTGCCTTGCCGGAAAGTTGCATTCATAAAGCTAACCAGACGACTAAATCTAGTTTCACTCCAATTTGCTGATTGTAAGAATGTGGCATTTTGAGCATCTACAGACTGAAGAAAGAAAGTATTCAGGAAATTTACTTGTCCATTAAACCGAGTATTTACCAGCGTTAAAGTGCCACGAAAAACATTAATTTCGCCAGAGGTATTTGTATCAGTTGCCAACAGTGAGCGACAATCTTTAGAGTTAGGTAAAGCAATGGCTAGTGCCTGTAAACAAACCAGACGTAAACTTTCTAATTGTGCTTGTTCTGTGGCAGTGAAAATTGGTGCGATCGCCTGAGCATATAAAGGTGTACGTAAACCCAAATCACTCCCAATAAAATCACCTTGAATTACAGAATAACTCAAGTCTAAACCCAAAGGTTTCGCACCAGCCTTTTGCAATTCTTTCCGCAACAACTGATAAAAAGCATCCCGAAAACTGCTATTTTCTGGACGCAAATCAATCACCATCTGCCGCAAATCAAAAGTTAAATTACCTTCGCGGAGTATTGGTTTACCTATTCTTTCTTGTAAAATTTCCAGTGTTAGCGGTGTGCGTTCTAGTTGCGTTTGTGCAGCTAACACAGGCGAGGGGAGAAAAAAGCTCAAAAATAAAACGCAGAGGAACACAAAGGTTAAACGCAAAGTCACACAGAGTAACTTCTTTGCGAACCTCTGCGTTTCTCTCAGCGTAACTTGGCGTTGAAAAAATAACTTATTCAATCATTCATCACTAATCAGCAGGACAATTTTACCCGCGATCGCACCAGTTTCAATTAATTCATGAGCTTTTGCCGCATCTTTTAACGGAAACTGATGGTTAACCTGAATTTTCAGCTTCCCTTGTTCCATCCAACTCGCGCACTGTGACAAAATTTCTGCATGATGTTGCAGACTTTCATCCATTCCCAACAACATTGGTGTTAGCATCAATTCCAACCCAATGCGGAGATTGCGATTCCGCGCCGTTTTCCACACGGTATTTGCATCAGGTTCCAAAATCGTCACAATATCACCATACACCCGCACTGCCGGAAAGGTTTTTTGAAAAGTTTCACCGCCAACTGTATCAAAGGCTAAGTCTACGCCTTCGCCACCAGTCCATTCTAAAGTGGCTTGGACAAAATCTGTTTGTTTGTAAAATATCGGGTAATCTGCACCAAGTTGCTGCACAAAATCCGCCTTTTCCTGATTACTCACCGTTGTAGCGACAGCAGCACCTTTGAGTTTCGCTAATTGAATGGCTACATGTCCGACACCACCAGCACCAGCATGAATGAGTACCCGTTCCCCAGGTTCCAATCTTCCCCGTTCATATAAAGCTTCCCAAGCCGTAATTAAAACTAACGGTGCGGCGGCTGCTTCTGCAAAAGACACAGATGCAGGTTTACGCGCCACAAATCGCTCATCCACAACCGTATATTCTGCATAATTACCTTGGTGTCCGCCTAAGCCACCATAGCAAAAATACACTGCATCCCCCGGACGAAACTTCTGCACACCAGCACCCACCGCTTCCACAACACCTGCACCATCACATCCTAAAATTGCCGGCATTTTATCAGGGTAAAAAGTGCCACGTTTACGCAGTTTCGTATCAATCGGATTTACCCCAGCCGCTACCAAGCGGACTAAAAGTTGCGTATTATCCAAAGGAACACTAGGGGTTGGTACTTCCTGTAATTGCAGTACTTCGGGACTACCGGCTGCTGTCATTAAGACGGCTTTCACAATACTTTCCTCCTGGCTGAAACTAGATGCTTGTTCTTTTGCAACTTTACCAGTATTGCTATTGAGATTTTTGACTCTTAAGTTTATCAAATGATGTTTTTTATCTATTTATTCTGAAAAATATGAATACCGTAAATAAAGTTGGTATGATTTTGGTAAACTATTGATTTCCGAATTACTTCTTGAATTCTATAAAGGTTTGTTATCCAAATTAGAGAATGCAAACATAATACTAATTTATGTTTACTGACCATTTTGGGCAAATTTAATAAATTGTCAAATAACAAAAAATCTAAATCTCTCATCATTTTTATGACAATTTTATTAGCACTGATTGTATATGCGTTCTTGTGCCTTTTTACAGCATATTTATATGACTCATAAAACAATAATTTGCCAATACCTTTACCTCGAAATTCCTCAAATACAAATAAAGAGGCTATTTTATACCAATATTTATTAATATCATAATTTAAGCAGACTCCTAGCATTTTACAGTCTTCATCTTCAGCTACTATTACGTGTTCTGCTGCCAGCCACTCTGTTAAGGAATAACCTATAATATTAGGTGTGAGCTTGATTTGTTTAACAAGTAACTCCGCTTCAGATTTAGTAACTTTTCTTTTTAAAATTTTAACCATAATTTAAGTATTGAAAACTAAAATTTAAATGTTGTGTAGATAATCTGCAAAAAACATATTATACAAATTGTCAGTAAGAAAATATTTGAGATGACAATTTTTTTAATAAATTAAATGTACTATATTGACTTTCAATTTCAGTAAAATCACAATTTAAATTAAATAGAATACCAATAGTTTTTTCCATATTTTTTTGATACGCCAACAATCCCCACAAAATCAACACAATTGCCGGAGTTATAAAACCAAATATACAAAATAATTGCGTCCACAAGTAGGCGCTATTAGATAATGTGCTTTTACTGAAAGTTGCGTCAAAATAAATCAGAATTACAATGCCTAAAAGCAAATTCATAGGTCGGTTAATTTTTTCATAAAAACTCCAGTATATTTGTTTAAATTTTTGGATAATCTCATTTTTATCAATATAAGGTAATAGAGATATTTCATTTGTTATTTGATTCAGGTAGTTTTTATATTTTCGGATTTTTATACTGAGCTTGTTACAATCTTCAATAACTACGTGTATACTTAAGCCAGATAGCGGAACACCTATAATGATGAAGTTAATGATAGAGTAAGGAAAATAACATATATAAGGTAGTAGATACTGATGGAAGTATTCGTCAGAGGTTACTTGATTATTTCCTAAGAGTTGATGTGCCCCATACCAAAAGTGATGAAATACCAACATTAGACAAAATATAAACCCTACAAAATATGTAACTCTACGTCTTAAATAGAATCTTTTGTCTAAAATAAATTGGATTGTTTCTTGGCTAAATTCAGAACAGATTACATATACTTCTAATGTTAATAAAAAGCAGACTCTGATACACTCAAGTATAGCCCCGATATTACTACTATTATATGCTTGATTCCACGGCTGACTTTCAACAACTATGTATGAAAAACCTAAAGAAATTAAACTGATAATAGCAAGAATAATAGCTATGGGTACTAGTAAAGTATAATTTAAAATTTTATTAGTTTTTAATTCAGCATTGATATCTATATCTAACAGTTCTCGTAGCGTAGCCAAGTTTTTTTCAACCCAACTTTGATTAAAAACATTTTGGTAAATTTTATTACAAACTTTTAATTTACCTTGCTGTTTAACTACTAACCCTGATAAGCGTAATGCTATTTGTTCATCGCTATCATCAGCGTCTATGTGTTGATTATGCAATATTTGTTGATAAATTTTTAGTCGGTTATAAGCTAAGATTTTATCGATCAGTAGTCGATTTTTGATTGTTCTCAAATGTTCTGGATCATCATAAAATTCCCAATTTTTAATAATGTAATTTTCAACTATTTCGTTAATATTTGGATTTATAGTTGCTTCTTTTTCAATAATCAGTTTACACAATTTCTGTGTAAGAAATGGTTGCCCACCAGTCCAAGATAAGATTTCTTGTAAAACTATTTCGGGTGCATCGACTTTATGCACTAGTCCTTTAGTTAAGGATTGCTAGGCTTCTTCAAAAGAAAATCCAGCTAATTCAATAGCTTTACCAATATTGAAAGGAATTCCCTTTTTATCTTTCAAATCCGACGGTGTTACCACTCCTAAAAGACAAAATGTAATACGTTTATACTCTACGACATTAAACGGTGAATGATTGATATCCAATAGCCCATAATTTTCGGTGGAATGTACCACCACCAGTCGTAGTTGTTTCCAGATATATCGGTTGTTGGCTTCTTCGTGACAAGTTCGCAGTAGTCCAAAAAAGCCCTGAGACAATTCAGGATAACTAAAAATACGATCTACTTCATCAAAAGCCAAGACTAAGGGAGTGTTTATTTGCGGAAATACATAGTCTTGTAAGTATGTTTTACAGCTAATTTTACTGCCAATGGGTTGTTTCCAAAAATCTTGGACGCGATCGCTCACATTTAGCTCTAGGCTGATGTATGCACAAAACCAACGCAAAAAGTTATCCAAGTTACTAAAGTTTACTTCATCTACATCCTGGAGGTTCAAACGTACTGTACGATAACCATAGTTGTGTGCTTGAGCCAGAATTCTGTCCAGTAGGGAAGTTTTGCCCATTTGTCTTGGTGCTTTGATGCGGATGAGAGCTGCGGGTTGGGCGATCGCATCATAACAAAAAGATTCTATAGTGTAATGCAGAGATTCTGGGGAGTAGCGTTCTATATAGAGAGGAGAATTGAGCGGAACTGGATGATGAGGAAGTTCTCGCAGATTAGTAGATGGAAATATCTGTTGTGATTTTTGCTTTTCTCTGGCGCGATTTAGTGCTTGGCGAAAATTACTTTTACTCACAGGTTCTCCGATAGCATCTGTAAGTTTTTTCCATAATTTAGCACCAACATCATTTTGAATATATGTATTGGTTAAATTTAGCTCTCTCGCAATATCCTCATATTTTTTACCATCCCAACTACCTTTTAATACTTTCACTTCTATGTCAGTGAGATACTTCTTAGTAGATTGAAATACGACAGCATCAACTAATTGCTTAATATCCTCCCAAGGAATTTTTTCTTCGGAGCGCATAGGTATATATAAGTATAAATAAGTAGAATTTTACCGCACTTTGCAAGCCATAGATACCCCACTTTTTTAGAAAGGTCGAGTATCTGGGTAGTTGTCATGCTTGAATCAAGCGATACTAACCATAAGGCGCTACATCTCTACTCTGCACCTTACTTTTCCTTACTTTTTCTTGCTTCAGGCTAAAAAAACTTACATTCACCTCACAATATTCCCTAGTTTTTCGTGTTTGGATTTTAGAAAATTCCAGACATAATAACAACAATAAATCTAGGTATATTAAACAAGAAATTTGCAAAGCGGAGAAATTTTTCTCGCTTCTTCTTGGTTTGGCTACCAATTAATTTAACTGGAGAAACGAGCTATGATATCTGCTTTATTAATTATTAGATATGACCCTAATGGAGGAGATGAAGATGAGGATGATGATCCTACTGTTCCACCTAATTGACAGCAGGATATGAAGCTATCAGAGCCCCGACTTCTGAAAGAAGTCGGGGCTCTCGCAATTTGTGAAATTTGGCTGATTGACATTTCTCATAGCATTCAATTTCCAAACTTCTAACTCTGGTAACTTCCAACGCACTTTATTTAATTGTTGATCATGAGAGTAAGATTCCAGGAAGTTTTGCCATGATAATATCGCTCCTTGTTTATCTCCCTGCGCTTCTTGCACTTGCGCTAATAAACCATAAGCAGGAGCGTAATCTGTTTCTAATTCCAATGATATGAGTAAATGTTGCTTTGCTTGTGCATAACAATTTTGCTGAAAATATGCCCAACCAAGATTTTTATGTAATGCTGCTTTGACAGTGTTATCTTTCACCCTAAATAAAATTGGCTCAATCAATTCTATCGCCTCAGCATTATTACCTTGCAAAATTTCTAACCGAGCTAAATTATTAATCGCGGCATCACCAGCCCGATTTTGATATTGCATCGCAATTTTATAATGCTTACAAGCCTGATTCCAATTATCTAGCTTTTCATAAGTCGCACCTAAGTTATAATGAGCCGAACCAAAATCTGGTTTCAATTCCACGGCAATTTTTAGATAAGACAATGCTTTATTAAAATCACTATTTAAGTAGTGTTGATAGCCAATTTTGTTAAGAGCTTTAGACATTTGTTTTTTCTCCTGTTCGTTGAAATTAACCCGCGTGAGAAATTTAGTAAATTCCTCATTTATGGGTTGATGTGTTGACAGAAGTTGTAAAATGAACTCAGTAACATTGGTATCATCCGTCTCTTCAGTATCAGTTACTGTTAGTTGATGGTTAATATGAGGTTGATACTCACCAAGTAAGTCGGGTTTGTGTTTGGCAACAAGTGTAACTAACTCTGAGCGTTTGTAGCGACGGCTATCAGAATGATCACTATTTAGCCCAAACTCATGACATATCCTTTCAATAAATTTCCTGACACTAGGCTCTCCAATATTCATAGCCGCAGCTATCTCTGCATCCGTCTCACCAGCCAGTATCCTCTGCAATACCTCTTTCCGTCGGTTTTAAACAGAAGATTCACAGTTAGACAAGCAGATCAGCGATGTAATTATCAATTTAAGGGATTTTATGAAGTAGATAGAGGTGGAAATCGGAATTTAATTTTTGATATCAAAGATTAATCAGTCCTGGTGATCGCTCTCATGAAATAGGTGGGTCTGTATGCGATCGCCTTATTTTTATAAGCTGTGTAGTCGTTAAAATGAGTAATTCATGACGTTTTTTAAGAATGAAAACACAATGAAATCTTCTAGTTTATTTACAGCTTTATGTTTAACATCTATTATGACTATGAGTTCGTCTATTATACCAGTCAAAGCAATAGCAAAGAATAGTTTGTTAATTGCACAATTTCAATGTGTGCAAAACTTTGACATGAATATAGGAAGTCATGGTTGGTTGTTTTATGCAACCATTCCTGCTCAATGTTTGGATAGTAAGTTAGAGATAATTTTAAAGAATAAAGAAGGAAGACAAAGGGATACAGAATTCAACAAGGTAGATATCAGCAATTTAAGAGGAAATTTTATAAATGGTGGATATCGAATAGAAGGTAATTGGAAACTTTCTCACCGAGAGTTAATTGCTAAAACTTTCGGCAAAAAACATTACACACCTTGGTCAGTAGATGATGGTAATTTTTCTCAAGAAGTTTGGCTAAGTATTGACAATGGAAATTTAATTGTAAATCCTGGTAAAAATAATGTAAAGCGTAATGGACAGGGGTTTATTAGAGACTTAATAGGAGATTTGATTGTTTATGGAAAAGATAACTTTAGAGACCAATTTGTAGCTGAATTGAGAAGTGAAATACAAAAATACAATGGAGATAACATAGCACAAATATTAATCAAAGCCAATGCACATCAATATATTTCCAATAGAACAAAAATTAGCCAAAAATATGCGATTGCTTTAATTAACAATGCTTCCGGAAGAATTGATGGTAAAATTAGTCAACAGGGACTAAGAGTTTCTCTACGATTGAAATAAATATTCTTATCAAAAAAGTGATCATCCCCAAATTGCAAGTATAACTGAGGGCGATCGCTATTTTAATATAAGTTGAGTTCTTGATGCGATCGCTTTGGTAAAATAGCATAAATCATCATTGCTGATGCCAAATGAATGACAAGATTCATCCATGATCAATTCTCCAAAGACTATTTAGAAGAACTCCTAAAACCATTCGGAACAGTCCAAGCACCAAGTCGAGTAGCAGCCGAAGTCAAAGAAATAGACGTATTATTCACACCAATTCCCACACAAACAGCTAACTTAAAAACCTTGGGAATATTAGGTAGAATGGCGACAACCCCAGCCATCTTTGAACCATTCCGTAACCCCGCATAAGTAGACGAAATAGGAGATTGTATATCTAAGTTATTAGAAATCAAGAGCGCAATCCAACGAGAAGCAAAACGCAATAAAATTAAAATACCAGAAGCAGAAATTCCCCAACTTTGGATACTCACACCCAGCGCCTCCAAAAATATTATCTCTGGGTATGGTGGGCAATTAAAATCAGATTGGGGAGATGGAGTGTACTTTTTACCCAAGCATTTCCGCACAGCCATAGTTGCAATTCATCAGTTACTATCTATTCCCGAAACACTATGGCTAAGAATGCTAGGACGTGGTAAAGTGCGGCAGCAGGCGATTGACGAATTAGTCGCACTCGGGTGAACGAAAAAAGGTGTG
>JAGKSW010000096.1 GCA_018993265.1 Nostoc sp. TH1S01 | reverse complement strand
TGCCAGTTGCGTAAGTCCTGCTGAAATAGGGCATTATTCGGTAGTGTATTTAAAAGCATCTTGGGCATACTAAGGGAAAATTTAGGCAATCTTTTGTGCTAATCATCCGTAATTTTGGATGATCTGCATAGAAGAAAGTCAGTACCTTGCAGGACTCAGCAAGATGGCGTTTTCCCACTTTGTACCGCAACAATCTTCTCAGGCTTTTCTGTGGAGTATTCTTAACAGCATTACAGATCCCATATTTGTGAAAGACAGACAGCACAATTGGGTGTTTGTTAATGATGCATTATGTCAGTTCATGGGCTATGAACGAGCAGCAATAATTGGTAAATCTGACTATGATTTTTTCTGCGAAACAGAAGCCGATGTTTTTTGGAAGCGAGATGAACTGGTATTTACCACTGGCGTAGCAGATGAACATGAGGAATTAATTACAGATTGCCAAGGTGAAACCCATATTATATCTACGAAGAAAAGCTTATTCTCTGACGAGGTTGGTAATTCATTTTTAGTCGGTTCAATTCGGTTGATTGGTTCTAAAGATAAAATTGAAACTACGTTGCTGCGTCAGACAATAAATCAGTTAGAACAAGAAATTCATGAACGTCAAGAAACCGAAAAGCGATTTCGTAGACATAGTAATGCTCTACAGCAACTTGTACAAAGTGAAAAACTGCAACATGATGATTTTCAAATTGCTATTCAATATATAACCGAAGTAGCTAGTTTAGGTCTTGATGTTGCGCGTGTCAGTGTTTGGTTATATACAGAACAACGTTTAGGAATTGAATGTCTTGACTTATATGAACAGGGGAAAAATTGCCACAGTTCTGGTTTAGAATTCTCTGTTTGCGACTTTCCTAAATATTTTCAAGCTCTCAAGGAAGAACAAATAATTGCAGTTTCTGATGTGCATACTGATTCTCGCACTGCTGAATTTTCTGCAACTTATACAACCCCATTCGGAATTGCTTCAATGCTAGATGCGAGGATTTGGTCTAGAGGTGAAGTAATTGGTGTTGTTTGTTGTGAACATTTAGCAACTCAGCGTCAGTGGACATTAGAAGAAGAAAGTTTTATTGGCTCGATTACTGACTTTGTGCGGCTGGTAATTGAATCGCGCGATCGCAAAACTGCGGAAGCCACACTCAGACAGCAAACTCAACAACTAGAAGAAGCACTGCAAGAATTAAAACGCACTCAAACCCAAATTATCCAAAGTGAGAAAATGTCTTCTTTGGGACAATTAGTAGCAGGTGTAGCTCACGAAATTAATAATCCAGTTAATTTTATCTATGGCAATATTAATCCTGCCATTAATTATATTCACGACTTATTCCATATCATTAATCTTTATCAAGAATACTATCCCTATCCGGTTGAGGTGATTCGAGAAGAAATTGAGGCTATAGACCTAGAATTTTTGATGACAGATTTACCAAAGTTACTATCTTCGATGAAAATCGGAGCCGATCGCATTCGCCAAATTGTGATTTCTTTGCGAAATTTCTCTCGTCTGGATGAAGCGGAATATAAAGCAGTTGATATTCATGAAGGAATTGATAGTACTTTATTAATTTTAGAAAATCGTCTCAAAGCTAAACCTAATTATTCAGGTATTAAAGTTATTAAGAAATATGGAAAACTACCTCTTGTTGAGTGCTATGCTGGTCAACTCAATCAAGTCTTTATGAATATTTTAACTAATGCGATTGATGCCTTGGAAGAACGAGATGAACAACGCACGCTCAAGGAAATTCAAGCATCTCCGAGTAGAATTCGGATTTGCACAGAAGTAGTTAATAAAAATCAAATTGCTATTAAAATTGCTGACAATGCCCTAGGTATACCAGAAGATATTCAAAAACGCATTTTTGACCCATTCTTCACGACAAAATCAATTGGTAAAGGTACAGGTATGGGTATGTCTATTAGTTATCAAATTGTCACGGAAAATCATCACGGATCTCTGGAGTGTATTTCATCTCCTGGTCAAGGTACAGAATTTGTAATTCTCATCCCGTTAAAACAGCGGCGATTGGTTAATCAACCTCCAGAAGAAACCTCTTTGCGTAATAATAATTAAAAGTATATTTTGACAACTGTAAGTTAATTACACTAAACCCGATCGCAGTGCAACTACAGCTGCTTGAACACGATCATCCACTGCTAGTTTGTTCATAATCCCACGGACATGGGTTTTAACGGTATTGGGACTAAGGTAAAGTCTTTCAGCGATTTCTGGATTACTTAAACCTTCTACCATCAGTTTTAAAACTTCTAACTCTCTGGTGGAGAGGTTAGCAGTGTTTCCTTGAGTTGCGGGAGGTTTGAGATTATCAATTACACGTCTAGCAATTTGCGGATCTAAATAAGTCGCACCATCAACAGCGGCTGCGATCGCCTTTAACAGTCTTTCTACACTCGCACCTTTGATACAATAAGCATCTGCACCACTAGACAATGCAGCAATTACTTCTGTCTCTGTGGTGTGAGATGTCAGCATAACGACATGGGTTTCTGGTAACGCAGCTTTAATTTGCTGTGTAGCAGCAATTCCATCAAGGCGCGGTAAACCAATATCCATGACTACCAAATCTGGCTTTAATTTTAAGGCTGCTTGTACGCCTAAATAACCATCTTCTGCTTGTCCAACAATTTCTAACTGGGGTTGCGCCATTAATGACTGTTCTAGCCCCAGTTGCATCATCGGATCATCTTCCACAATCAACACGCGCAATACAGGTTGATCAGTTGGTAGATTGAAGGAATAGCTAGAATTGGTAGACATTTTTTTATCTAGTCAATGGTCAATGGTCAATAGTTCAATAGCTTTTGACTGTTGACTATTGACTATTGACTAACTTCTCTATTCTTCCACGCGATAGCCAAACTCTGCCAAATTTAATCGAGACTGTCGCCATTTTGGCTGGACTTTGACGAAAAGTTCCAGGTATACTTTGCCAGAGATGAGTTTTTGGATTTGTTCACGGGCTGCACTGCCGATGGCTTTCAGCATTGAGCCACCTTTGCCAATTAAAATGCCTTTTTGGGAATCTCGTTCGACGTGGATAGTAGCGAGGACGCGGGTAATAGTTGCTGTTTCTTCTACTTTATCAATAGCGATCGCTACAGAATGCGGCACTTCTTCACGGGTTAACAGCAAAATCTGTTCCCGAATTAACTCGCCCATAATAAACCGTTCTGGTTGGTCTGTCACCAAGTCAGGCGGATAGTATAAGGGGCCAGTTTCTAAATTTTCAGTGAGTAATTCTTGCAGTTCTGGCAGTCCTGCACCAGTCTTGGCGGAAAATTTCACTAATGGCCATTGATTAGCATCACCTAGTTGTTGGTAACTTTCATCAATAGACTGGGAATTCGCTGGTTGTTGGTCAGTTTTATTTAGTCCCAAAATTACCGGGGTGTGGCTGTGCGTTAATAACTCCGCAATGTAGCGATCTCCAGCACCACAAGCTGCTGTACTATCGACTACAAACAGCACCACATCTACTGATTCAATGGCAATTTTGGCATTCTGTACTAACACTTCCCCCAGTTGGTGATGGGGTTTATGAATTCCCGGTGTATCGACGAAAATTAATTGTGCTTCGGTTGTGGTCAGAATTCCCCGCAAACGATTACGTGTAGTTTGTGCTACTGGTGATGTTATAGCAATTTTTTGACCGACTAATTGATTCATTAAAGTAGATTTACCGACATTCGGACGACCAATAATGCCGATAAACCCCGATTTATATTCAGGAGGAGCTTGAGGAATTAATACTTCTCCTGAAAAAGAGAAGACGTGATTATCAATACTAGTCACCTTTTACTCCACCTTCATATTTTATAGATGAGATAAGTTAGTTCTTGATGCAAACGCACAACAAACATATATTCACCCTGGAATTTTCGGGGTTTGTCATTGTTTCAGTTTAATCTACTACTAGAGATATTTGGTGTGAAATATCTCAAAAATAGAGGTTGAAATTCAACACACATAATGTTATCTCTCTTCCATAGAGTTGTGTTACCTTGTATTAGATAATGTAATTTTTATTACATTATTCCTTCATTATGGCTGGAGAGAGAGGCAAAGTTATTATTTGATTGCTATGGCTGATAAATAATTTCTAGCTCAAACCCACTTTATTTCACAGTTTGATTAACAATTAATTCACTTTATTTAGTATATAGGAATCTTATTTGATTTTTGAAAAAAAATTTTCGCCGTTTCCTACCTTGAAGAATAAATTTGGCAATCAAATAGAATTGCGATAGCTTCAGTTCAACTTATCTGAAACTTAATTCTTTCTGTAATTTCAGTAATATGATTTCAAATTATAGTTAGATGATTTTGTCAGACGACCTCTTGATGAAGCAGAAGTTGAGATTTAGTCCAATATCCTAAATCATCAGCTTCTTTCTCTCAAGTTTAAAACATCTATTTTTATGTTTTTACCCACTTAATAACAAGATAAACTCAAGTTAAATCCTGGTAAGACATCTTCGCCAGATAATTGGGTTGGCAGATTTCGCACTTCTATTTCCTGTTGTTGGCGATAGATTTCAACTTGTTGCTGTTGAGGATTAATTAACCATCCTAATCGTACACCTGCATCCATATATTCCGTCATTTTGGAATGCAGCATTACCAAATCATCGGTTGCTGACCTTAACTCAATGACAAAATCTGGTGCAATTGGAGGAAATTTGCGCCTTTGTTCGGGAGTAAGTGCTTCCCAACGTTCGAGTTGAATCCAAGCAACATCTGGAGAACGATCAGCACCATTTGGTAACTTAAATATAGTAGAAGAACTGAAAACATAACCAAGTCCAGTTTGGCGATTCCAAATTCCTAAATCAATAATTAAATCAGCTTCTCGATTCCCACTTTCTCCCCCAACAGGCGACATAATAATTAACTGTCCTTTGGTAGTGCGTTCAAATTTTAAATTCCGGTTATTTTGACATAATTGATAAAACTGTTCGTCTGTGAGGTGAACGGTATCTAAATCTAAGGTCAAAGAACTCATAACCATATATCTAAATTGAATTAGGGAGTTGTGAGTAGGGAGTAGTCAAGAGGATTTTGTGGGTGTACAGAATGTTTTTATTAATCAAATAGGATTGCTATATAACTTGAGAGATGATAATCTACCAGGAAGACATAAACTGCCAATCTTCAGCATCTTTCTCTGTATCTGTATTGTCTTCTGAATCGTCTGGTTGGTCTACATCTTCTGATTGTAGCAACTTTTCATATTCTCCCGAATCAACCCATTTTAACAATTCTGAAGCTCGCATCACAGACCAGGGAAATTTGTACTCCATAAAGCTGAATATTTTAGTGACTTGATCCAAATTATCAAGACTAATGAGAGAAAATTCCCGTGCTTGCGCTTGAAACTCAGCAATAGTATCCGCATTTAAATATTCCGATGGTAAACCAGCCAACTTCATCAGTGCGGTGATGGCGATATTAATATCTTGACATGCTAATAAACCTGCGCGATCGCATGTGAATTTTGACATCAAAATCCAATTACATAAAGCGACTTCTATTCCCCCAGCAGCTAAACCTCCTAAACCAAAAGTTGTACTATTAATAATATTTTTTAACAGTGGCATCACATTTGCCATTTGTTGATAAGCAATATATTTACCCTTGATGCGTGCAATTTCACACCCAAATGCAAATAGTAATTCAGCGCGTGAATACCATTCCATTGCTTCTAAATTAGCACTCACCATTGGCTTATCTACACCAACAGCATTGGTTTGAATATGTCCCGTCCCACGAAACAAGTAAAGTTCTGGTTGGGGAGTCAAGTCAAGAATTTGACAGCTTTCTGTAAATGCATCATATAATTTCGGAAAATTTTGCTGTGTCACCCGAAATTCACCACCGATAA
The DNA here is from genome assembly GCA_018993265.1 of Nostoc sp. TH1S01. Taxonomy (GTDB): domain Bacteria; phylum Cyanobacteriota; class Cyanobacteriia; order Cyanobacteriales; family Nostocaceae; genus Nostoc_B. The sequence continues at coordinate 6,098 of JAGKSW010000096.1, read as the reverse complement.
TTTGCATTCTCAGTAAACGGTCAATTCCATATTCATTTACCTTTTTTAATACTAAAGGTAAACCAGGCATTTTATTTAAAGCCGTCAAAGCTTTTTGATCAAAGGGATGCTGAAATCTGACTATATTCAGACCAGTCAATAATTTTTTTGCCATGATATTGTTGTTTAGCTGATAGAAAAGATAAATCTCAGAAATACACAATAAATTAGGACTTACGCAAGAACCCTCTCAAATCCTCTTAACTTCGTGTCCTTTGCGCCCTTTGTGGTTCGTTTTTTCATGATTTTGCGTAAGTCCTGTACATAATAGAGATTATCTATTGTGTATTGTTTTGCTATCAATATTTCTTGACCCACTCAATTTTGATCTGTACGGCTTGAGAACGTACCATAAAAGGTAGAGAGTAAAAAAGAGCCACTCCTGATGTCCAACAAACAAAACCCTGGCAAAAAAGAAGACAGACGCAGCAAACCGGAACGCCTGGAAGCACGCCTGACCCGTGAACAGAAAGAATTGTTGCAGTGGGCAGCAGACCTAGAAGGCCGAACAGTCACCGATTTCGTGGTCAGTCACGCCCAGGAGGCTGCAATCAAAACAATTGAGGAACACACCCTCATCAAACTCAGCCGAGAAGATAGCATCGCTTTCATTGATTCTCTCCTCAATCAGCCTGCTCTACAACCCGATGCTCCATTGGCACGGGCAATTAGCCGTTATAAAGAAAGTATGAGGCTGGCGTGAGTCTCCCTGCTTTTGCGTATACCATTGAGTTGCTCAACACCGGACACAATCGAGTAGATTTCCGATGTGGGATTGAAGGCCTCGACCGTTATCTGCGAGAACAGGCTGGTCAGGATTTACGCCGATATGTAGCAACGCCATTCGTACTGTGTGATATTGACGCAAATATGATAGCTGGCTATTACACGCTGGCGGCTACGTCGATTCAGGTTGAAGACTTACCAGAATCACTACGTGCAAAGCTGCCAAGGTATCCTCTTGTTCCAGCTACATTACTGGGGCGGTTGGCCATCGATGAACGCTACCAAGGACAAGGACTGGGAGCATTCTTACTTGTTGATGCCTTACGGCGCAGTCTAATGAGTGAGATTGCCGCAATGGCGGTGGTGGTTGATGCCAAAGATGAGCAGGCGCGAGCTTTTTATGAACATCATGGGTTCATATTGTTTCCCGATCAGGTTCGACGATTGTATCTGCCGATGACACTAATTGCTAGACAGTTCAGTTAAAATTGCTTTTTTACACCTACTTTTCTTCGGCTGGTATTGTGTTCTTGAGTTCAGGTTTAACAGAGGTGAAATTTATCAAACTTAAGTGTTATCCTTTTTGAATAAATTGCTTTAAAATCTCTCCTGGCTTTCTATCCCAGGTATCGATATGTTCATAGATTAAATTATCAGAATTGAATTTGTAGGTTGAATAACCATTAAAAAATATCTTAGCTTGCCAAGGCACACGCAAAACACCACGTACTGTCCATTTCGCTAAAATTGTATCTTCTGCTGATTGATACACTTCATGTAAATCAAAAGCGATTTGAGTAAAAAATAATTGGGCGTGAAATCGCAATGTCCAAAAAATAATTCGATAGTTTAATTTATATTTAAATTTATTTACTGGGTCTTTAAAATAGATATCTTGTGTATAAATATCATAGGTAATATCTTTCTCAAAAAGTATGGGTAAATCTTGTTTGAGAGTTTGAATTACCTGTTCTATCTGTAATTTATCTGCCACGCGCCTTGTCCTTTAAAAAAGATTTTTTAAGAATCTCTTGATTCTCTGCCAGAATGACAAAGAATTGCTGTTGCTGGGTTGCTGTAAATCAGCCAAAGTCGGAAACGCCGCAGGTTGAGAGTAGGGGCCATTTCGCAAAACTTGAGCAAGAGCATTGTTATTTTCGCGCAAACCTTCGTAAAAAAAGCAGACTTCGCCAGAAATTCCCAGTCGGCGGTTGTAAGCGATCGCCTGCACAAGATATTCTGGGCTGATAAAGTAATTACCAAGCTTCATCAGAATTCCTGGTGCTAACTTTGGTAGAGTCGCATCGCTAAACTGACAGCTGGCTAGTTGATTGGCGATCGCTTTATAACTATTAAAGTCACGACGATATATCTGCGGGTGAATTATATCCACTATGCCCAGTTTTAACCATGTAGCAGAGTCTTGCAGATATTCTCGAAATCCCCAATCATAAATATTTGGTGCCATCGACACCAACAAGTTAGGATTAATTCTTTTGACTTCGCCATATAAACGTGCCAAAAAATCGGTCAAAATATCGGCACGCCACTGTAACCATTGTTGCTCTTGGGGGTTGTTGGGTGGACGACGGCCAAATTGCTGCTGATAACGCGCAACTGTTAAAGGATCATAACCACCTTCTGATGGTAAAGCCGGAAAGCGATCGTCTCCTTGAATCCCATCCACATCATAATTTTTCACCACTTCCAAAACCAAGTTCAACAGAAAATCTTGCACCTGGGGATGAAAAGCATTCATCCACTCAAAACCATTTTTCTGCAACAAATTACCTTGACTGTCACGCGCCGCCCATTCTGGCTTTTGCTGTAACAGCATTCCACCATTCAAGTTGTAAGAACTCGCAAACCCATATTCAAACCAAGGGATAACTTTTAACCCGACTCGTCGCGCCTCGGTTATCACCTCCGCTAAAGGGTCACGACCAACAGACATCGGGTCAATTTCCACCCCAAAAGTCTGCTGCATAGTTTGGCTGGGGTACATAGTCACGGCCTTATTCCAAACCACAGGGAACACAACATTAAATCCCGTCTCCGCCAATAAGTCCATCGCTGCTGCAATGCGTTGTTGTGACCGGAAAACTTTACTGTCGGTGGTTGTTAGCCAGACACCACGAATTTCTTTTGTTTTCATAGGTTTCAGGAGGAGTATGAACTATACATTTCATACTTCATACTTCACACTTCAGACTTTTATGAGAATTTTCTGACATTACTACTACCTCAAGCACTGCCCTTTAACAGATGTTTGGGATAGTAATCTGGTAGATAATTCCACAATAGTTAGATTACTTATTTAAAAAATACAACAAATGTCTGACCTTAAAAATACTTGGGAACACAAATATGTAACTACCAATGGTGTGAAACTGCACTATGTCACCCAAGGAACAGGCCCTTTAATGTTAATGCTACATGGATTTCCAGAATTTTGGTATTCTTGGCGGCATCAAATACCAGTATTTGCTGAAAATTTTCAAGTGGTGGCTTTGGATTTGCGTGGCTATAACGATAGTGAGAAACCCAAAGCACAATCAGCTTATATTATGGATGAATTTATCAAAGATGTTGCAGGTGTAATTAAAGGTTTAGGTCAAGAAAAATGCGTTTTAGTGGGTCATGATTGGGGTGGTGCGATCGCTTGGTGTTTTGCTTATGCTCACCCAGAAATGTTAGAGAAATTAATCATACTTAACTTACCACACCCAGCCAAATTTTCTCAGGGATTAGCAACTCCCCAACAGTTACTACGTAGCTGGTATATGTTCTTATTTCAACTACCATTTATTCCCGAATTACTGCTGCAAGCTTTTGACTATCAAACAATTGCCCAGACTATTCAAGGCACAGCAGTTAATAAAAATGCTTTTACTTCATCTGACCTAGATGCTTATAAAAATGCTGCGGCTAAACCAGGTGCTTTAACCGCAATGCTCAACTACTACCGCAATGTATTTTCTCACTTTTTACCCAATCAAAATTGGGGAATTTTAAATGTACCCACACTGATGATTTGGGGAGAAAATGATACTGCCCTTGGTAAAGAGCTTACTTATGGAACTGATGCCTATGTGAGTAATTTGCAAATTCAGTATATTCCGAATTGCGGACACTGGGTACAGCAAGAGGAACCGCAGCTAGTTAATCGTTACATCCGTGATTTTTTAGTAGTTTAATATACCATTAATCCATGCTACTGAGTGCCAATTAATAATATAAAACTTCCGGTTAAGAACTAATGACAATTCAAAATAAATGCTTGAATTTCTTAAAAAGATTTAACAAGATAAAAATTGGGAATTTCAGTTAGGTTTTTTCGGCGATCGCCAGCCCAAAACCCGCATCGCTACTATTTTTGAGCCGTTGACCAAATTATTAAGTATCACCCTCGTTTTGTGAGTTAAATCAACATCGTCCAGAAATTTAGTGAGATAATAGAATCGTGAGGAAAAGAACGGATACAACTTCAACACAAAGGGGAAAGATTATGAAACTTAAGCTATTTGCAGCTATAGCCTTAGCAGCAACTCCCCTCCTTTTTGCAAACTCTGTGAAAGCAGGGAATTCGCAAGATTTACAAAGGCTTTTATCTACTGGGGAATGTCGGCAGTGTAATCTAGCAGGAGTTGACCTCAGTGGCGCTCATTTAATTGGTGCAGATTTACGTGGTGCAAACCTTTCTAAAGCTAATCTTTCAGGAGCCAACCTCGAAGGTGCAGACCTCACCAATGCCAATTTGAAAGGAGCTAACCTATCTTCAACTTTTGTCACCAACGTTAACTTCAAAAAAGCCAATCTGAACGGTGTTAATTTTACCCGCGCTCAAATTTACGACTCAAACGTCTATGGCGCATCAATGGAAAATATGAATATCACGGATGCAGAGATTTTTAACACTGGCATCGGTGTTGGTGGTGAAGAAGGCGCACAAATGCCAGATTGGGACTAAGCTGAACTTAAGTAGACTCATTTCGAGATACAAACAATACAACTAGTACCGCAAGGCGGAAGTCAAAAGTCAAAAGTCAAAAGTCAAAAAGCTCATATCACAAGCTTTTCACTAACTTGAAATGGTATCTTTATTTCCGCCGCGTTGTACTAGTTCAGGGATATTAAACCTTAATTCCGAATTGGGGATTGGCAATACTCCTCATCTCCAATTCATGCTTAGCTTGGGGATCAAGAAAGCCTCAGATCCCCAAGTTTTAGCAAAAATCGGGGATATTATTCTTCAAGCTTGTCAGCTAGGTACGTGAATACAAAAGAATTTTTATTAAGTATTAACATCAATGACCAATGGATTCATTGACGAATCCGGCTGAAGATAGCTTTAATATTCAGTTAAAATCGGCGATTATCCTTGTATAAATGAGAGGTGATCTGATTTTTGCATGGATTGTACTTGAATGAGTACGATTATCAGCAACTGATACGGCATGGGATAATCTCACCCTGAAGGTTGCAGTTGATTGACAAACACAAAACTCAGATAAATGAGGTAACACAGCCTACCATTTTCCGGCTTCTGTCCTCCTACTGACTGTCTACCTTGGAGTTGATGCAGTAGAGGTTAGAGGCATTTATGGTTATAGGGAATACAATGTGTTACCCAGCCCAGTCTGATAAACTTGTGCCTTGTCTAATCACAGCCTTTTGGTTGTAATTGTCCGGATTAAAAAACCCAACTGTCAAATTTATGGAAGTTAAAATGCAAGAACCGGAATTCGCAGAAACAAAATCCACAGAAGCAGCAGTGCCAGATATCAACAGCCAAACAGGCACCATTACTAAACTCCAGCCTCCTGCTCAACCTCAAGAGGAATGGATGAAATACGGAGAACAAATTTCTAGCTTTTTAGCAACACTGCCTGAGTACCTGGGTAGCTTCTTCAATAAATACAAGCAGCCCCTAGTTAGTGTTGGCTTAATTTTGACCGCACTTGTCGCAGTTAAGGTACTTTTGGCAATATTAGATTCTTTGAATGATATTCCTTTGGTAGCACCTACCTTTGAGTTGATTGGAATTGGTTACTCTGCTTGGTTTATTTACCGCTATTTACTCAAGGCTTCAACCAGGAAAGAGCTAACTAACGAAATTACAACTCTCAAATCACAAGTGGTTGGCAGAAACGCTCCTGGCGCATAATAACTAACTCTCGCTGCAATTTAATTTCAAAAACAGAAGTGAGGACAGTGTTTTGCACTGCCCTCACTTCTACCAGATTCAAATTTAGAGTTTAACTTACCAAAAACATGGGTTTGAGGTTCCTCGCCCTTGAAGGGCGACTTTGCTTAATTTAAGAAAAATTGGA